>NZ_JAHPJM010000007.1:0-295679 GCF_019042715.1 Paenibacillus sp. AK121 | reverse complement strand
GCAATCGTCGAGCAGACCGTTCGAGAGTACATCCTTTACTATAACTCAATTCGCATTCAAACAAAACTAAACAACCAGTCGCCGGTTCATTTCCGACAACTGGCTGCTTAAACTTGGAAGGTGTTTTGATCCCTGTCTCACAAACGGGGGTCAGTCCCGATGAATGCGGTCGCCTTTTCTTTTTTTCGAAATTGCCTATCGACTCTCTTCCACAGGATGAATATGGTCGGCCAGTCTGCTTAATCGCTCCAGCTGATGACCATAGTCGTACATCGTCGCAGCTACGATGGAAAGCCGCAGCATTCCCTCCTCACAATGGTCAAAACGTGTAATGGCATGCTTCATAAAATCGCCGTTGGCCTGCTGAAACAATTCACTTTCATCCTCATTTGGTTTCAGTTTATTTTCAAATTTCAGCAGGGCGTGCTCGTGGAAACGAATCAGCCGCTCCAGATGATCGTCAAAAAATGCATCTGTTCCCTTTGGACGTAAAGACTGGAAGTAGTGCCTTTCAACCGCATCCAAGACCTCGTATCCTTTGTGCAAACTTTCGAGCATTTGTTTGTATACGACCATTTGTCTGGTCTGACTAAACTTGGTGCGCTTGAGCTTTTTCTGCTCCTCTTCGAACAAATGATATTTGTCCGAGAGTGATTTAATAGCTCCCTGCAAATTTCCCTTTTCCTCTCTAAAGACAGACTCCTTAATCTCATCGGAAATGGCGGTTCGCAGCAGCAAGGACATGCTATTAAATACATTTTGAATCTGATTGATAAACTGCCTTTTCGGTTTGGGAGGAAAAACAGTAATGTTGATGACAAAAGCAGACACAATCCCGATCAGAGTCAGCGCAAAGCGGGTTACTGCAAATTTCCAGTCCCCTGAAGCTTCCATGACAGAAACAACGGTCACGAGTGTCAATCCAACCGTATCGGCCATGTTTATTTTCAGACATATCATAAGTACCAATACACATACCAGTCCGACCGCAATCGGCTCATTCGAAAATACCATTCCGCCCAGCAACGCCATGACTGCACCTAATGTGCTTGTTTGGAGTTGATCCAGAAAATAACGCCACGACCTATATATCGACGGTTGCATGGCAAAAATAGCGGCTATCGCTGCCCCCACAGGCGAATGGGTGTTCAAAAGCGTGCTCAGAAAAAGGGCGAGCGTCACTGCGATTCCCGTTTTTAACACCCGTGCTCCAAAAGCCAAAGCCATCCCTCCTGCTTACCCTTCAAATTTATTCATACCGAATTACTATAATGAAATTTCAAGACAAAGTCCATGTTTTATTATTACCCAAAACCATTGGAGATCAGGAATATTTATGAAATGTATAGTTCCTGCTAGGATACATATCAACAGAATTTCCCTATCTGCATCAACATCGCAGAAGGATCTCATCGTGCCATGGACTAGTAAAATCTGAGAAGAGCGCCCGTCCGCAGGGCAACTTTTACAAAACCCGGCAAGCCCGTAAACAAAATCATGACACAATAAAAGCCGGAGCCTCCAAGCGGACTCCCCTGGAACGTCATAGGATAAATGAGAATGGCGGAGGAGGAATGAAGGCATGCTTCGAGTCGCATTATTTACAGACACGTATACGCCTGATGTCAATGGCGCTGCTCTGACACTGGAACGATGGATTGGCTATTTGGAGACACACGGGGTATCTACGCTTGTCTTCGCACCGGAGGCAGACCATCATCTGTCCTCGGGGCCGGGCGTGGAGCGTTTTCGAAGTATTCCCTTTTTATTGTACCGGGAATGTAGACTAGCGATCCCTAACGCCAAACAAATCAACGAGCGCCTGTCAGCCTTTTCCCCGCATCTAATTCATGTCGCTACTCCGTTTAATCTTGGCCTGTATGGAACAAGCTACGCTGCCAAACACCATATTCCACTTGTCGCCTCCTATCACACCCACTTTGATAAATACCTCGAATATTACAAGCTTCGCTGGCTTGAACCTGCGTTATGGAAATACATGCTCTGGTTTCACAGACATTGTGAAAGGGTATATGTCCCCTCTCGGTCAACCATGGAATTGTTACGCAATAAAGGAATGGGACAGCTCGAAATCTGGGGTAGAGGAATTGATACCGACCGCTTCCAGCCCACAGTGAATCGCGAAGCGATATGGGAAAAATGGGGCGTTCGTGCAGACGCATTTGTGATTTTGTATGTGGGCAGACTTGCACCGGAAAAGGGGATAGACACGTTACTGGATTCCTATCTCCAGTTACCCGACGACGTCCGCGCAGCCTCAGTGCTGGTCATTGCAGGAGATGGCCCATTGTTTAAGTTCAAAACTGCAGCAGATATCGGAGTGCCAGAGCACGTAGTTCACTGGCTTGGTTTTGTAAAAGAACCGGAATTAGCTGAACTGTACGCTGCAGCCGATGTATTCCTCTTTCCCTCCACTACGGAAACCTTCGGTAACGTCGTTTTGGAGGCTATGGCCTCCGGCACACCCGTGATCGGCGCCAATGAAGGCGGGGTCAAAGATAATGTAATCCATGGGAAAACGGGGTTACTGTGTCCAGCTGGAGATGCCGCTGCCTTTGCCAAAGCTGTACACCTGTTGTACGAGGATATCCCACTTCGCGACTTTCTGTCCAAAACCGGTAGAGCATACAGCCTGGAGCAGACGTGGGACCGTATTTTTGAGCGGCTACTGGACAGCTACATGGATGCAGCGACCCTGCATCTCGACAGCCGCCCTGTGACGCGAATATAACCCTAAAAAAAATTCAAAACTACGGTAATAAAAAACGGCTTAAAAAGAACCCCTGCTATACCTTTAGCTGTTTGAGCAGCTTGTTATGTACCCCGCTTAACAAAATCACCGCTGTCAGGGCACCGATGAACGCAAGGAGCATATCCCATTGAGTATCCCATACATCTCCCTGTGTCCCCAAAAAGGCTTCTGCCGCCGTACCGGTTGCCTTGGCTACAGCAAACTCAATCAGTTCGTACACAGCACTGATCGCAAGACACACACTAACCGTTAGAAAAGTGAGCCAGCTCCCGCTTCCCAAAGCCGTCTTACGCAGCAGCACTTCCCTGACAATGAGTGCAGGCACAAAACCTTGCGCAAAATGCCCAAGTCGATCATAATAATTGCGCTCCAGCCCAAACGTATCCCGAATCCAGTTGAACAGCGGCATTTCGGCATAGGTATAGTGCCCGCCGACAATCAGGATGAGTGCGTGTAGCCAGATTAGGGTGTATACCAGATTGGTAAACCGAAATCGACGGTAAAGAGCCGCCAGCAGTATAGCTCCTAAAACAGCTGGGAGAACTTCCAGTACCCATGTAAAATAATCCGCCGGACGAACCAAGGACCAAATGAGAGCAAGCACCAGCAGTACAAGTAAAATAAGCGGATAACGATCATTTTTAGACCATGCCGTTGCCTGATTCATACATTATTCCTCCTAAGCCCAAAGCTCTTATCCTTCATTCATTACAATATGTTTGACACGTCCAACCTGTCCGTCTACCAAACGCACTTTAATTCCATGCGGATGACGTGGGGAATTGGTCAATATATCCTTCACCGTTCCTCGCGTTAGCTTACCCGTGGGCTGATCCTTTTTAAGCACAATATCCACCTGAAGACCAGCGCGGATATCAGATCTGTTCTGTCCATTCATTGTAGCTATTCCTCCTTTGCTTTTACATTTTATCTTATGATGATATTTAGCCACTCAGCCCCATCGTAATCACCAGCGATGCCATTCGTCCCGGCGGCTATTCCCCATCCAGGCCACACACATCATGGATATATAGCTAACGAGCAAAATAACGAAGACCATCCCGCTAAACTCCACAAAATGAGTGCGTTGCAAGGAATCCGCCCATATGGAGGATACTTGTGTGTACAACTGGGACGGTGCAGACACAATATCCCATGTGTTTCCTCGAAAGAAACGGCCAATATAAATACCTAGGCTACTTAGCAGGAGTACCGCCAGCATAAACAACCAGCTGACAAGCCCGCCCCGTGCACGTTGCACCAATTGTCGTACAGATTCAAGCGATACAACTCCCATGGTGAGACCAAGCACAGCTACCAGCAGCATCCCTAATGCATGATTCCAAAAGTACGGATTGCCCCAAAAACGCTGCTCCCCGAGAAATGGATACCTGGAAAATACATGCAGCAAATCTGTGATCAAATAAGGCGTATTGGGATAAAAGAAAAGCCATCCAGCCCCTATGACCCAGAGCAAAAATGTCCTTGTTCCCCTTCTCCACGAGCAATGAATGACATCTAGCAAAAGCGTCAACAGCATAGGAATCCAGGCCAGCATCATATTCCACCAAATAAAAAGATAAGGGCGGCCCCCTGAGGGCAGTCGCACGTTAATGATCCACAATGTACTAATTACGGAGCATAAGGCCAGTGCAATAAAAATATAAAGTTTAACTGGATAATTTAACGATCTTAAACGGTCATACATATGTTTCTTTCCCTCCTTGTAACCGTCCATCCTTCTTGACGTTCCAATTTACACCTATTCTGGACAGTGTACACCACAATGGCTTCAAGCTCAATGGAAGCGCTCCACTCTGCATAAAATGAAGATAAAAAAGCATCTATTCTCCCGGGGTTGACCTCATGTCCCTGGGAGACAGATGCTTACTGTATTTCAGACTTCATTTTACAGGTAAAGCGATATACGAATGCGGATCTTCTGATCAAAAGGAGCCCTCCAATAGGCTCAATCTTAGGCAGCATTTCCCGGGTAATGCTGTAATTCAGCTCCCCCTGCTCAAACCCTACTCACGGATTTCTCTACATGCTCTCAGTCGGCCGGATGAAGAGGACCTTCATTGTCCATCATCTACTTCAAGGCGGATGAGCTTTAACTGTCCTCTAACCTTGTATCCAATTGACCAATGATTGCACCGTCAATGCACCTGGCGCTGCTACCTCAAATGCGGAGGCACCGTTACGCAAGGCCAGAAATTCCACGGTTTTAGGAACTCCGGGAGCCAGATCCAGATGGTTGTCACTGAAAATCCCCTCCTGCTCTGCGGTCAGCCACACATGTCTGGCAAGTACATCCGAGCAAAGCGTGAACCTACTGCCTCCACTTCCCGGTATCTCCGTCACTTCAATTTTCGCCTGCGGTAAATCCATCTCTTTCGTACCTGCAAAATAAATTTCGCTGGCGGCCACCTGTTCACCGTTTTGTATCAGACGTGCGACCAGCATATGCTCCGTACGATCCAGGCCATTCAGCCATTTGTCGGTAGGCAGTATATGTACGATCCCTGCGCCGCCTGCTTGCTGTTCTACCTTAATGTTCTCTTCACGAATAGCCTGACTGCCACGGATATGCAAAAGTGTCAGCCGCAGCGTACCCGCTATCGGCTCTAGCGTATCGTTAACCAGATGCAGCTCTTTACTCCCCTGTTCCGTATCTACTGCACTCAACAGCACATCGGCAAAACTGCGTTTAGCCGTATATTGAAGCGCCTTCCAACGACCAAAATAGTCCATACTTGACCAGGAAGCAACGGGCCAGCAGTCATTCATCTGCCAGTATAATGTCCCCATGCAATAAGGCTTGTGACGACGATGGGCCTCAATGGCCATTTTCATCGCCTCTGCCTGTAAAACCTGGCTCATGAGCAGAAAACATGGAAAATCCTTGGGTTGCCGCATGTACCGTCCCATGTATTCTTGAATCAGGCGATTGCCCGAGCCGTTCTTCTGATGTGCCAGCATCACCTCAGATTCCAGTTCCAAATCCTTCTCTTCCGCATAAGCGCGAACAGACTTGTATTCAGGAAAGGACTGAAAACCATACTCACTCATAAAACGGCCCACATGTACGTGATAATTTTCAAACGGCTCAGACGCATGCCATACTCCCCAATAATGGATGTCTCCCGCTGTGGAGGACGGATGAGCATGCTGGTTTCGATCTCCGGTCAGGTCAATTAGCGGTGAGGAGGGCCAATATGCCGTCTGCGGAGTCCAGGCATTTACCGCCTCCGGTAAAATCCGGTGGAAAAGCGTTTCATAATCTTCCCATAGACGCTCCCGTTGCTCAGGCGTGTAGGCCTTTTTCCAGCCCCAGCCTGCATTCTCTTCATAATGCGCCCATGCGGAATCAATCTCATTATTGCCGCACCATAACGCAATGCAAGGATGATGGCGCAAACGCTTGATGTTATCTTCGGCTTCCTGCGCTACATTGTCCAAAAAAGCCTGATCCCCCGGATACATGCTGCATGCGAACATAAAATCTTGCCACACGAGCAAGCCGTATTCATCACAAAGGTCATAAAATACGTCTTCTTCATAAATACCGCCACCCCACACCCGCAACATATTCATATGTGAGGCGGCCGCACTGGCAATTTCATGCCGGTATCGTTCCAACGTAACTTCGGCAGCAAAGCTGTCATTCGGAATATGGTTCGCTCCCTTTGCGAATACGGGGATTCCATTCAGCTCAAAATAGAAGCTCTCCCCTGCCGTATCCCGCTCACGTATAAGACGGATCGAACGAAGTCCCGTTTTCACTGATTTTTCCGCAATTACTGCTTCCTGTGCTTGCTCCTTCAATTCGGCTACAAACGTATACTGATGCGGCTCCCCCAGCCCACGACACCACCACAGCTTCGGCTCCTTCATATCCAGCTCCAGCTCTACTGTTTGCTTTCCCTTCAGAAGACGAACCGGCTTGGACCACACCCTGCCATCAGCAGAAATACACAACTCGGCATCTCTAATCTCAGCTGCACTTTCAATCTCTACCATTGCCGTGAGTTCAGCCCTCTCGGTACTCACTTTGTCCTGTCGAATAAACAAGTCTCTTACGACCAAACCAGACCAAGCTTCAATTCGGACCTCTCTCCAGATCCCGCTCGTCACCAGCCTCGGTCCCCAATCCCAACCATAGTGATAGGGAGCCTTACGAGCGAAAACGCTTACTTTTTTATCGGACAAGCCACCTATCTCGGACTGATCATTCGGTGCGGGGAGTCCATAGCCCAACCTTTCCCGCTTAGGCACATCTTCCGCAATCGGAGAGCGAAAATGGATTTCAAGCCGATTTTTCCCTTGCTGAACAAATGCCTTCACATCCTGTCTCCATACCCGAAACATATTATCAGCCGATAAGACAGCTTGACCATTCACTTTCACATCTGCATATGTGTCCAGACCTTCCAGCACCAGCTCTACACATTGACATTGAAGCTGATTTGCATCTATCTCAAAATAGGCTTCGTATATCCAATCCTGCTTATCAATCCACTGTACCTCCATCTCGTTCATACCGATAAAAGGATCAAGAATTTTGCCATGTCGCAAAAGATCGGTATGCACACAACCCGGTACTTTCGCACTGAGCCACTCATCACTATGTGCTTCCCTAAACCTCCAGCCATCCAACCCTATCACATTAATCATCGTCGCAAGCCTCCCTATAAGGATGATTGGGAACATCTGGATCACTCATTAACATAACAAAAATAACATTAAGCTAACAAATCAGTCAATTGTTTTTTTGGAACAATCGGTAAAACACAAAATAAAAGTCGCCCTCTACCCCTAAACTGGCTAAAAGCGACTTCCCTCGTCTTCACTGTGGATCGAATTCATCCCACATATCCGGACATCAACTATATTTGATTGTGCTAAAGGAACGATCACGATCATCATTTTCCTTGCTGAGCCGTGGCGCGTGAACTTCCCGTACGAGTAAATCAGCGTGTAGCAATTTTTTTTCCACAGGTGAGTTTGGGTTCATGATGCGCCATAATAATTGGTCTACCGCCCGCATCCCCAACAGTTCCTTATCCACTCTCACCGTGGCATAAATCGGCATTTGATCATTCGTATCGTCAAACCCGGTCACCCCGCACCGCCTCGGCACGTCAATCCCCTTTCCTTTCAGCACTTCCACGACTTGCGAAGCAGTCACATCATTAGCACAAACAAAAACCTCTGGCAGCTCATCCTCGGGCAACTTGTCCATTTCCTCAGCAAGCGCCTGCGCTCCCCCATAAATAAGGGCTTTGTTCTGCCGTAATTCTACTCCGCTCATTTCCAGTGCAGACCGAAAAGCTTCCCAACGTTCATAGAAACTGTGAGCATCGTCAATATGACCCACAAACTGAAAGTGGGCATAGCCCCTGCATAGCAAATCCTTCATTAATTCATTCATGCATGTGCGATTATCCGTGAACACCGCATCACTTAAAAATGCAGAGTCCCAATGATCCACCATGACAACCGGAATACCCATTCGATAAATGTTCAGCAATAACGTAGTTGAAATCGTTCCTACAGTGATAATCCCTTTAATGGCCTCTGGATTCAGTAAAGAAAACATATCGTCAGTTGAAGGCTCCGTTAGCGTGATCATATCCAATCCCCTGCGGTTCAGACGCTCGGAAATCCCTTCAAATACAGGTCCCCAGTACCTGGACTCCCGATTCTGGTGTCGAATATTCGGAAATAACACCAGCACCGTACCCGACCATTCTCTGGCATCTGTGTCCCGAGGCTCTACCCCAGTCATTTTGGGATGACTGCGAAAATAGCCCATCTGGGCAGCAAGCTTAACCAGCAGTGCCCTTGTCTCTTCACTTACACCGGGTTTGCCTGACAGTGCACGCGAAACAGCAAACTTTGAAACGCCCGCCGCATCCGCAATTTCCTGTAATGTTACTTTTCCACGCATCTCCTCACCCAACCCTATTCGAAATCTTTTTCTACCTTAGTCTTCTAAATATACAGGTATGCCTATAAACTGGTACCATCGTAGCATACTTTGTTTTAGATCATCAAACGATGGATTTGCACAAATTCACACCTTTCATTTAAATATGTTTGCTTAATAAAAAACAAAACACATAACAAATAAACATAAATAACTTGACGTAAGGTTCTTTATTTCCTACAATTTACTATTGAAAGCACTTACATTGTGTAAATCATACTTATTAAGGGGGATTTGCAGATGTTCACGAACAGGTCGGTACAACAATGCTCTATCCTGCTCCTGACTTTGCTGCTGCTTGTTACAACGGGCTGCGCGAATGGCAAAGGCGGTACGGCAGAAAAGGAAGACCCCGATGACACCAGTCCCATTACATTTACGTTCTTCGGCGGTGACTCAAGCTCCAACTGGAACAACATGAAGGACGCTGTCGGGCAGGAAATAACCAAGAAAACGGGTGTTACACTCAATGCCGAACATGCTGTCAACGGTCGAGGCGAGGAAAAGTTTGCTTTAATGGCTGCTAGCGGAGAGTACCCTGATCTCGTGTACCCCAAAGGAGACATTGGAAAGCTGGTCGATGCCGGAGCACTCATTGACTTAACCGACCTGATTGATAAATACGGTCCTAACATTAAGAAAGTGTATGGAGATTATTTTAACCGTATTAAATATAGTAGTGAAGATCCCGCCATTTACACCATTCCGACCAATCTGGGCGTAGATCACATCGCGTTTGATGCACAAGCAGGCTTCGAAATCCAGCATCAGGCCCTTAAGAAGCTCGGATACCCCAAAATTCGCACCGTTCAAGATTTTGAAAAAGCACTTAAAGATTATGTCGCCAAATACCCTACTACTAATGGCCAGCCTACCATTCCCTTATCGCTCGATGCCGAGGACTGGAAAATGCAGATTACTGTGACAAACCCGGCAGTTACGGCTACAGGTGGACCAGACGATGGCGAATATTATATTGATCCTAAAACACACAAAGCCACTCTTCACTACAAACGCCCAGAAGAGCGAGAGTATTTCCGTTGGTTAAACCATATGTACAATGAAGGTCTATTGGATAAGGATACTTTTGTACAAAAAAGTGATCAGTACAAATCCAAAATCGCCGCAGGTCGTGTCATTGGACTGATTGATCAGGAATGGAACTACCAGGATGCCGAAAATGCGCTCAAGGCAGCAGGTAAGGATGAATACACCTACTCCCACTTTCCAGTCACTTTAAATGAGCAATACGAAGATCATTCCCTCCAGCCCATTGGTTTCGATACTGCGTCCGGGATCGGCATCACAACTTCATGCAAAAACCCGGTGCGAGCGATCAAGTTTCTGGACTTCCTGGCCTCGGACGAAGGACAAATTTTACGTAATTGGGGAATTGAAGGCCAGCATTACAATGTAGAGAATGGCAAACGAGTCATTCCTGCGGCTGTGCAAGAACGCAAAAACAAAGATAATGCTTCTTTTAGCAGAGAATCAGGTATCGGTTTGTATTGGATATGGGGACCACATTACGGCGATAGCGTTAAGGACCCTACTGGCAACTATTACACAACCAATTATCCGGAGATGATTACCGAAAATTATAGTCAAGCGGAAAAAGAATCCCTTCAGGCATATAAAGCCCGGACATGGAAAGACCTGTTCCCGAACGAGAAGGATTTTCCGGTAAAAGAGTGGGGTGCTGCCTACAACATGCCTGTTCCGACCAATACAAATTACAATGTTATTTATCAAAAGTCGCAGGACATTGTACGCAAACGTATTCCTGAGGCCGTACTCGCCAAGCCAGATCAATTCGATGCCGTGTATGACCGCATGCTCCAAGAGCTGGATCAGGCGGGTGTACCAAAGGCTGAAGAAATCTTCACTGGCCTGATCCAAAATCGTCTGAAGCTATGGTACGGGGAGAAGTAGAGTCTGATTGCTAATGAAGGTGCATAGGGGCTGACAGCTAGAACCTGTTTAGCCCTTTTTGCACTAAACATTCTGCTTTGTTGCTTTTTCTTTCCAGGAACTATTTTTCCTTGACCCCCGATGGACATAAAGCAACAAAAAGATTGGGATCAATGCGATCCCGCCACACAGCATCCACGATATCTGAATAGGTGTTTGATCTGAAGCAAGATTGGTAAAATTACGGCTTACGATGCCTGTCACGATTAAACCTATACACATGCCTAGTTGGGAAATGGCAGAATCCAGAGATAGCAGTGTTGAACGATACTCATTAGAGATCCTTTTGTTCAGAAAAATTTGTTTGGCAACCGGATACATCCCTCGCCCAATTTCATAGATTAAAAAGGTAAGCAGTACAGGATAAAACGTGTTGAAAGCACCCGCTAAAATGAGCCATATCCCAATCATCCCGCAAGCATACATGAGTATATGTACATCACTATAACGGGCGCCTAGCCTTCGAACCAGATAGCTTCCCAAAGTCATACATAGTGAATAACCTGCCTTGATCAATCCCATAATCCAAATCCCTTGTTCAGAAAGACCGACCAGACGTGGCTGTTGAAATGTATTCCCCGCCGAGTTTGAAAAGCTGATAAATAAACCAATGATAAACACAATCCAGATCGACTTATTTTCAAAACCGATACGGACACTTTCCCCGATAATCGTTTTAATGTGAGTAGTTGATGCTTTTCGATGGGTAATATTCTTCTCATCCATATAAAAGCAGCATAGAAATATACATAGGATAATAGATACAATGCTGGCTGCCCAGGGAAGTGAATAGTTAAAAGCTGCGAGGAAGGCCCCCAACAGACCGCAAATAAATCCCGAAATGTACTGTATACTGTTAGAGGTTGTAAAAAGAACTTCCATCGGCTTATCGCTGTTTTCCACAACCCAGGATTCCAACGAGCCTGATTGCAAGCATATTGCCAGACCCCCAAAGACTTGTGCGAACACAAGCAGCCACATGTGATCTACCCAAACGAACAACACACTGTAGACTAGAAAACAACAAAGCCCCAGAACAACAGAAATTTTCCTTCCATACTTGTCTGCAATAGCTCCTGTTGGTATTTCAAACAGAAAAATACTTACAAAGAATACAACCAGCAAGAAATTCGCACTTTGCAGAGAAAGTCCTTTAGCTAATAGAAATAGAATAAGCGTAGTTCCCGTGATTTCACTCATAAAAAATTGCAGAAAGCTGACGGAGTAAAATAGCTTATGTGGCCTCACTTTCAGGATTCCTTTGTTTTCTCTACAGCCTCATACTCACTTCGCAACATTCCCATCTGAATAATGTCATAGTACTGTCCTTCCCTGAATAGCTTTTCCCGTAGCCGCCCTTCCTCCTTAAAGCCACATGCCAGATAGCAACGATATGCACGTTCATTGAACGCATACACCTCCAGTTCCAGCCGATGCAGGTTCAGCGAATGAAACGCAAATTTTTGTATCAGCCGGATTGCTTCCCGCCCATAGCCCTTGCCCAGGTCACTGTCACGCCCGATTACAATCCCAAGGGTGGCATGCCGATTCACCCAGTTGATTTTGAATAAATCAAGTTGTCCAATATAGTCCAATGTGTCTTTATGAGCAATGATAAAGCCCTTGATCTCAGAGTTGCCGTCAATCATCATCTGTACAAACGATTCACTATTAGCCAGTGAATGCGGATAGATAAATATGTCGCTTAAACCATGTGTGATTTCCGGGTCATTGACCCATCTTCGGATATCAGGTATATCCTCCTGACGGTACTCTCTTAAAACAATTCGTGCTCCAATGATATGTGGCATCGTCAGCTTCCTCCCTATATGTATTTGTTCTGGTAATACTCTAACACCTCGCCATCCCTTTACGCTCCCATTAATCTCACAAACTCCAGAAAACGTGTACCTTTATAATGAACCTCCCCGCGATCCCCGATTATAATCATTCCGAAATCCGAACCCTTTACCTTCAGCTCCTTACGTTCACCTCCTCCATAAAACCACTTTCCATCTACTTCATCCTTTCTACAGTAAAATGTAAATTTTACATTCTATTGCCCATTGACAAATCGTACATCTCCAGCCTCAAAAACTCCAATACTTTTTTAACATACTTACGAAAAAAAAGTTCTTTTGCTCTTTTCCGCACCCTGCTTGGACTTACACCGGATCTAGGTCCTCTGAGCCTCTCTAGACCGATTGACAAAACTATATATAGATATAAAATAGAGAATGTACTCTAAATATAGTGTAAAAACGTATTTATGCCCGATATCTTGAAGATACAGGTATGAAAATACATGTAAATATAGAGTCAAAAATCTTAAATGGCGCAGCCAGCAAGGGATTACAGCTATGATGGGTCTCTTGGCAATGCCGTTTTCTTTTTTTCGTTAATTGTTAAGGAGGTTGCACACCATGCTGATTGCTTATGATTCCAAGACCGGCAATGTAAAAAGATTTATAAACAAGCTCAAGCTTCCGGCTGTTCAGATTGAGGAACAAATGACTATAGAAGAACCTTACGTACTCATTACATATACAACCGGGTTTGGACAGATACCTGAGAGGGTATCTTCATTTTTGAAAAAAAATGCACAAAACCTTGTTGGTGTAGCTGCAAGCGGCAACCGTAACTGGGGTGACAAATTTGCCAAAAGTGCGGATTTGATTGCCGACCATTATAATGTCCCCGTGATTAGCAAATTTGAATTATCTGGAACGTTCGGAGATGTAGAGCGTTTTAAACAGGAGGTGAGCCGAGTTGCGGCATATTGAATTGAACAACATGTTGATGAAACGCGATACAGACGGCTTTTTCCAATTGGAAAAGGACCAAGAGGCTGTAGCAGAATTTATGAAGGAAGTTCAAGAACGGAGTTTGAAGTTTGCTGACACAGCTGCTCAAGTGCTGTATATGATTGAGAATGATTATTACGAAAATTTCTATAACAGCTATACGGCTGATGAAATCAACGATATTTTCCATATCACTCATAGCTATAATTTTAAATTTCCTTCTTATATGGCAGCATCCAAGTTTTATACCGATTATGCAATGAAGAGTAATGACCGTAAAGTCTACCTGGAACACTACCCTGACCGGGTGGCTGCTGTCGCCCTGCATTTGGGACGCGGCAACGCCGATACGGCCCGCCTGTTGTCCCGCTCGATGATGGAGCAACGTCTCCAGCCAGCTACACCAACTTTCCTGAACGCTGGCAAAAGCCGTCGTGGGGAATTGGTATCCTGTTTCCTACTCGAAATGGACGACTCTTTGAACTCAATCAACTATGTACTGAACACTTGCATGCAATTGTCCAAAATTGGCGGCGGTGTGGCGGTTAACCTGTCGAAGCTGCGGTCACGCGGTGAGGCGATTAAAGGTGTAGAAGGCGCAGCAAAAGGTATTATGCCTGTGCTGAAGCTGATGGAAGATGGTTTCTCCTACGCGGATCAAATGGGTCAACGTAAAGGCTCTGGCGCTGCCTATTACAACATATTCGGATGGGACGTGCTGGAGTTCCTGGATAGTAAAAAAATTAATGCCGATGAAAGAGTACGCCTTAAGACACTTTCGATCGGATTGCTGGTGCCCAACCGCTTTTACAAGCTGGCTCAAGATAATGAACCGCTGCATGTGTTTGCACCTTATAGTGTGTTCAAGGCTTATGGAACGCATTTGGACGACATGGATCTGGATGAAATGTACGATACACTGCTCGCTGACGATCGAGTGAAGAAAAAAATAGCGATGAGCGCACGTGATATGCTGACGAAAATTGCCATGATTCAGTTGGAGTCTGGCTATCCATATATTATGAATAAGAGTAACGCAAATCAGGCGCATGCTCTTAAAAACGTGGGCCAAATCAAAATGTCAAACCTGTGCACGGAAATCTTCCAGCTACAGGAAACTTCTGAGATTGCCGATTATGGACAACAGGATATTATTCGCCGGGATGTAAGCTGTAACCTGGCTTCCCTGAACATTGTAAATGTGATGGAGCACGGCAAAATCCGCGAGTCCGTTCACGAGGGTATGATTGCTCTCACTTCGGTCAGCGATATGACCCAAGTGGCTAATGCACCAGGTGTTGCGAAAGCGAACCGTGAAATGCATTCCGTTGGTCTGGGTGTCATGAATCTGCACGGCTACCTTGCCAAGAACAAGATTGCATATGAAAGCAATGAAGCGAAGGATTTTGTCCGTACCTTCTTCATGACGATGAACTATCATTCCATCGAAAAGAGTATGGAAATCGCAAAAGCAGCCGGACAAAGCTTCTATGGATTTGAGGAATCGGATTATGCGACAGGTGTATATTTTGACCGATATCTGAACACAGATTATCGTCCGACAACGGCACGTGTGCAAGAGCTGTTCAAGGATATTTATATTCCGACTCAAGCAGACTGGGACACACTTAAAGCAGACGTCATGAAGAACGGTCTGTATCACGCCTACCGTATGGCGATTGCTCCCACTGCCAGCATTTCGTATATTCAAAATGCAACGTCCAGCGTTATGCCGATTGTCGAACAGATTGAAACTCGTACCTATGCGAATTCAACAACTTACTATCCAATGCCGTATTTGCAAAAGGATAATGTATTCTTTTACAAATCCGCTTATCAAATGGATCAATTCAAAGTGCTTGATCTGATTGCTGAAATCCAGCCTCACGTGGACCAAGGAATTTCGACTGTTCTTCATGTGAACAGTGACGTGACTACGCGTCAGTTAGCACGTTGCTATCTGTACGCCGCACATAAAGGACTTAAATCGTTATACTACACACGTACCAAAAAACTGTCTGTGGAAGAGTGCCTCACTTGCTCCATCTAATGCATACATGGTAACAAGCTATAGAATAAAAATGAGATTTTGAATAGATATGAATGCTTGGCATTAGAAGCTGTATCCAGCGCGTGGTTCAG
Organism: Paenibacillus sp. AK121; assembly: GCF_019042715.1. Taxonomy (NCBI): domain Bacteria; kingdom Bacillati; phylum Bacillota; class Bacilli; order Caryophanales; family Paenibacillaceae; genus Paenibacillus; species Paenibacillus sp. AK121. The sequence continues at coordinate 279,997 of NZ_JAHPJM010000007.1, read as the reverse complement.
ACCTTTACAGGATTGAACAAGGCCCTCGCGGATACAGCTTCCGTATGTCAAGCATACGATGACTCTCCGGTAACCTCTTATGTGTGTTTCCAGGGAATCTCGCAAGCTGAAGGGAGAATGCTAACAATGACAGGTATACAAGCCGTAAACTGGAACCGCTCGGACGATGATTTCACATTGATGTTCTGGAACCAGAACATTATGCAATTTTGGACGGATGATGAAATTCCGCTGTCTGACGATAAAATGTCCTGGGTAACCCTTAGTGATATCGAAAAAGAAGCCTACATGAAGGTGCTGGGTGGCTTGACCCTGCTGGACACCATTCAAGGCGGCGTGGGAATGCCGCAAATTATGGAGCATGTGGACGGACTGCAACGCAAAGCGGTATTAAGCTTTATGGCGATGATGGAGCAAATTCATGCCAAGTCGTACAGTAGCATTTTTACAACCCTGGCTTCCACGGAAGAAATTGACGGTGTATTCCGTTGGGTGGAAGAAAATCCGCATCTCCAAACGAAAGCAGAAACCATTCGTCAGTATTATATGAACATTCATACACCGAAAGACCTGTATCTCGCGATGGCAGCGTCGGTGCTGTTAGAAAGCTATTTGTTTTATAGCGGCTTCTTCTACCCTCTCTATCTGGCGGGTCAGGGAAAGCTGACATGCAGCGGGGAAATTATCGATCTGATCCTGCGGGACGAAAGTATACACGGTGTCTACGTAGGTGTACTTGCACAGGAGATTTATGCGGAACTGGACGAGGAAGAACAACGCGATCTCTACCAGACGCTGGTAGGCTTGCTGCGCTACTTGCACAATAACGAAGAACAGTATACCGAGCAAATTTATGCCCCTATTGGACTTGTAGACGATGTTAAAGTCTTCTTGCGCTACAACGCCAACAAGGCCATGATGAACCTGGGCTTTGATCCACTTTTTGAAGAAGAAGAAGTCAATCCCATTGTATTCAACGGCATCAGCACCCACACCAAGCAGCACGATTTCTTTTCTAAAAAAGGAAACGGCTATGTGCGGGCGATGAATGTAGAACCGCTGACAGATGATGATTTTAACTTTGGCGTATAAGTACACATACGTAAAATAAATTTAGCAAGGCGATACTATAAAGAGCCATCCACATGCGGATGGCTCAGACTGTAAAATAATAGGGTTTCAGAACTTATTCCTAAGTTCTGAAACCCTATTATTTTCTTAAAACTACCTGCTATGCAGGTGGTTCCGGAAAGCTTCGAGCGGTAGTTTACATATTCGCATGCGTTCTCTTATATAAAACTGGTATGGCCACCGCTATAAGAATCATACCCATAAAAGCGGGTGCGGCATGACCAAATGATACATAGATTTGACCTCCAATGATAGGTCCAATCATTCTTGCTAAAGCCTGAATAGATTGACTACCTCCTTGAATCCTTCCTTGTTCACTAGAATTGACAGACTTGGAGAGCATCCCATTAAATGAAGGTCCAAAGATCGAATCGCCAAAACCAAATATAAACATTCCAGCGATAATAAGTGGATAGAATGAGAACAAAGCAGATAGCGCAATAAGACCATAGCCTATAATCTCCGAGACCATTCCCAGAATTGCTATCTGTTTATCACTAAGTTTTATCAAGAGCTTTGGCATGATGAAACCTTGTGAAATGATATCTTGGAATCCCATAATCGAAAACATAAGTCCGATTAATGCAGGCTTCCAACCGAAGGTATCCATTGTAAATTGTGAAAAAACTGCCTGTAAAGATCCGTTGGGTATCCAGAGTAAGAACGCTGAGAAAAGTAGCCTTTTCAAGTTTTTCATGGAAAGTACGTTTGCAAGCTGTGTATATGGATTCAGTTTTACAAAGGTGATCTCTTTCAGTCTATGTTTCTTGTCAAGGCTCTCCGGCATAAAAAAGAATCCATAAACAACATTCAATAAAGTGATTATTGCTCCAAAATACATGGGTACAGAATAACCAAACTTGGCAAGTAATCCTCCTAGGGTTGGGCCAATGACCGTGCCGACACCTACAACCGCACTCACCCATCCAAAGTATTTAGTTCTCTGTTCTGGAGGAATGATGTCTGCAAAATATGCGAAGATCGTGCTTATGCTCCCACCTGTTATACCTTCCATGATGCGCCCAGCAAATAGTACCCATACAGCTCCTCCTATACCAAAAACTAAGTACCCGATTACGGAACCCAAAAGGCATATTAAGAGCAATGGACGACGACCATATTTGTCGCTCAAAGCTCCAAGTACGGGAGCCGCAAAAAACACGCAAAATGCATAAACAGAGGTCAGTAGCGTAACAACTATGGCTTGTTCTTCCGGACTGCTTGTATAAGGCTGCACTAAGAATGGGACGACAGGTGTTATGATACTGAAGCCTATTCCGCAAAGAAACACAGAGATAAGGCCGAATATTAAAGCGTGTTTATCTACGGTTTGTTCTGTGGTCTGTTCACTATGTGATCTAAATTTGAACACTCCAATTCTCCCCTCAAAAGTCGCGATTTTTCTTCCCAGGAAACAAAATTATCGTATCATACTTTTCCTTCCCAGGAAACAAAAAAAGCAGTCCGTTCTCAATAGAGCCCGGCTGCCTATGGTTTGATTTTCATTATTCAAATTTTATTTCGACTTAATATCGTTACCCTTTTTCTTTATTTCTGCATCCAAATGCCTGCTATACTGATCTATGAAGCTAAGCATACTGTCAAATTGCTCATCAGTTACCTGCTCAAATACGGCTTTATCCCGCTCTTGAAACTCTTTGTGCAGTTCCTCATGGATTTTATAGATTACTTTCCCTTGCTCAGTAAGCCTAAAATAGATTTCTTTTTTGTTATCCGGCTTCTGGTAGCTTTCGATAAGGCCTTTTTTTATGAGCTTTTTAGTTATTTTACTTATGGCACCGCTAGTCATATAAAGGGACTCTGCAAGTGTTGTCACGTTGGAATGTACATTTTTTTCAATGTATTCCATGCAATGTACTTCAGAAGGCTTATGACCCTTAAGACTGTCCTCCATCTTATCCTTATTAAGCCAAACCATCTTGTTATACAAGTCCCTGAAACCCATTATGACCTGTTCTTCTTTGTTCATGGACTGTCCCCCCACCCGTTGGTGCATTAACAATTTAATATAATATATTTTTATTTCCATTTCAACAATAACAAAATGATTATTTTAGGAATTGAGCGATACATAAAAAAAGAGATCCAAACACTCCCCATACCTTTATGTATGTATATTTATTTTTCAGACGAAGGACATGCGCGCAAAAAAACGGCCAGATCGCTATAGTAGCGGATCGGGCCGTTTTCTATTTACTAAGATCGAGCTTCTGTAAATATTTGAAAGGTGACACCAAACTTGTCTGTTACATTCCCATAAGCTGGACTAAAATGGGTTTCCTGCAAAGGCATTCCCACCTGTCCTCCTTGCTGTAAAGCATCAAACATTTTTTTAGCTTGCTCCACACTATCGGTTGTAATACAGATACTCACTTGATTCCCGCTGCTAAACGGTGAGCCGGGAAAGGTATCAGAAAACATGAGCTCTGTTTCACCTACTTTAAGGGTAGCATGTCCCACACGTTCCTTGACCTCTGCGGGAATGGGAAAATCGGGATTTTCCGGCATTTCCCCAAAGGTTTGAATAAAAAGCAGTTGGGCATCCAATGCCTCTTCATAAAATTCGATTGCTTCTTTTGCATTTCCATCCAGTGTGATGTAAGGAATCAAACGTTTGGACATCTTCAACACAGCTCCTTTAATTCGAGGTGATTAACCCAGCCATTTCTCCTGTATTATATACAAAACTTGTCAAGAAAAACAAATCTGTATTCTTAGCTTTCATGCACCTGAATGCCAAGCTGTTTTAGCTCCTTTACCACTTCCGTAACGTTACGCTGTGGATGAAGCGCAGAGATCATCTGGGCAGTGATCGGAACGCCGTTGAAAATCTGGCTTACCACCCCTAGAGAAATCGGCAGCTCATAGTAACTTTCAGCCCAATCCTGATATTCCTCCGGTGTAACTATAATTTTCCCCAGCAAAAAGGATGAGCCATCGTCATATCCCTCAGGAAAGTTCGAGTTGCCCATACGCCACTCCTTATCTCCCGCTTCCCTCCACATACAAAAGGTAACGTCCTCTTTCTCCAGCGCTTCATCTTCCAAAAGCTCCATCATATCATCAGGCACACCGTCGTACATGCCTGGCCAGACCTCATATTCGTCTCTTGCATGAGGACTTACAGGGGATTCGTGGTCAAAACCCTTCAACAACACACCTCCACGTGTCCATAGCATATGAATCGTATCTCCAGCGCCGTTGTTCACCTCACCCAGGCACACATCACCAGACCATTCAGACTGCATACGATACGTGCGTAACCAATTTTCTGGAGACAATATAATATCCAGCGCTGACAGCAGCATCATTCTCTCTTTTAAACCATTCGGCGTTACCTGTGCATCAAGCATCATATTCTTCATCATACCTCCACCTTGTCCATGCGTACTAAAATTCCATTTGTCTTTGCTTTTGTCTTTCAAGCTTCGCTTGCTCAACGATCTGCCGAATGAAAGGTCCCTTGGCTTCGGTATACGCTGCGCGGTCATGTTTGAATTGATGCGCCAAATCTTTTTTTAAAGTCTCATACGCTCGCAGGCTCTCAGGATGCGCTTTCAAGTAATCTCTGAACAATAAATGGTTTTCCCAATGTTCTCCTTTATACTTGTAAATATGCAAATGATGGGTCCCAGCTCCCCATTCTCCACAGCGAAAGAAAGCTCGCTCTGGAAAATCCGGCTTATGTACATATTCATATTCAATACCTAGTAAACGCTCTCGCTGTTCGGATTGAATAATCGCCAAATCTTCTACTCCAACCATAATGTCGATAATAGCCTTGGCTCCCAAACCAGGAACGGATGTACTGCCAATATGCTCTACGCCGACACATACGTCTCCGAGGGCCTCTATCATTTTTGCTCGTTCTCGTGTATACTCTGCTACCCACTGCGGATTATATTCGGATATCACTACCTGCTTGGACATGAACGCACCTCCATTCGTTTTTCAAAAAAATGCCTTCCCAGTGCGTTTGGCACACCTCAGAAGGCATTCTCTTGTTCAAATTAAAAATCATTCAGTTGCTTCATCCCTAGGATTTGGCTTCTCAATCACGATCAGACAGGTACTGTCCGGCAAAGGTACCGGCTGTCCCTGCTCATCCATGAACTCAACACGACTGGACAGCGCTTCGGCATAGCCCTCCTGCAAATAGTGGCGACTCACCCGGATAATCGCTTGTGAACCAAGTGTGTTACGAATACATTCTTCATACTGTGACGGAGTAAAATAACCAAACTGCTCCTGCACTTCATGCACATAGGCTTCCGCTCCCCATGTATAGGTATATAGAAATTCCATTGCATCATTTACCGGCAAAACAGCCTCATGCTCACCTATACGCTCTATTTCAATGGGGCGACCCGCAAAATCCTGCGCATACCGCATCAGCCATTCCATTCCGTCCGGCTCCAAAAATCGAATGCGTCTGCGCTGCTCTACTGGTTCGGTCATAATACCGTCACGAATGATAATGCGTCCGCCGGGTGCAAGTACACGATAGGCGCTTTGCAAAGCAGCCTCCACTGTTTGTGAATTGAACCTTTTTCCATCTCGTTCGATGTAGGAATACAGCTCGTGAAGAATCGAAGAGAAAATAACCGTGTCCATGCTCTCCGTTTCCACAAATTCTTCCAGTCGAAGCGCATCACCTTTGATGACATCCCAACGACGGTGCTCCAATTGCTTTTTGCGTTTAAGAGCCTCAATCACATTCACAGAAATATCAAGACCCAACGGCTTGGAGTCTGGTCTTTCCTGCTCGATCAGATCCAGCAGTACGCCCCCGCCGGGTCCGATATCCAGTATACGGGTTCCAGTCACGTAATCCAGAATGACCCTTTTGAAATCTGCGGTCTGGTTCATATCTGTAAGGTACGTCTCCTCATTGTGAAAGCGATCATAAGCATCACGCCGTAATCCGAACAGATCAAACAGCAGCAGAACTGCTTTGTCATACAGAGGCGTCTTTTCTGCCTCAATACAAAAGTCGATCAATTTTTCAGCAGCTGATGAAAATACAAAATTAAAAAACACGGTACTTGGCAGCTCCTCCTTATGCTCCACGATTACACTCAAATGAGGATTATGCTTCCGTTTTCCTTTTGTGATATCCTGCCAAGACAGTGCGCTTAAATATTTTTCTATCATTCGTTTTTTGTATACGTTAATTTTCTTAACACCACGATAGTCATAATACATCGTATTCATAAGTGATTCAAAACTGATATGCCGTACCGTTGCAGGCTGTTCCTGCCCTGTGCCATCCCTCAATGTGAGTAAAAATACCTTAACCAGTTCTTGAAGTGAAAAATCCTGCAAAGCTGATTCTACATACCAAAGTGTACGATTCTCCAGCGGAGCCAGCGCCTTCTCTACATTCAGCTCCCGCTCCAGCTCGGCGTAAGCCTGCTCAAACGGCTCACCTTCATGAATCGAAACCGACCGCAATCTCTCCAGTCGCTCCTTTACACTCCAGACTACAGGTGCGTTATCCCAGGCAATCCAGCCGATTAGCTGCTCCACTTCACCGCGTACTTGTTCCCATAATGCAGGATCTACACCGGCGATAATGCATTCGTTCAGTGCTCGTAATACAAGCTCCAATTCCTCCGAGCTCAGCCAGCCCTTACGAGTGATTTCGAGCAGCAGTCGATTTTCTGCAAAGGGTATTTCTCCCCGTATATACTGTCCGATCAATCCATGCGTCTCAATCAAAATTCGGGTCATGCTGTTGCGCGGGTAGGCAGGGGACTCTGCTTGAGCCTGTCTGACATACAGTTGGGAGGAGCCAATATTATGTACAAATAAATTAATGCCCTCATGCTGCCAGCGTAGCCGTTCGCGGACTGTGCCTCCTTTGGCTGTCTCAGACCATACCAATACATCCTCTAGTAGCTCTTTAACCCAGAATGACAATGGAAGTCCGTCCAAAATAAGCAACGTGCGCTCCACGTAGTCCAGCACAGGATTGGCATCCTTTAACTCACCTATGGATCGAATGCGCTCCAAATTTACAATACGCTCCTCAGCCGAAACAAGCAGCTTTAGCCAAGTCGGTGTATCCCAGGCCAGATCACTTTCTTTCCTGTAATTAGCAATGGCTTTTAACGATTGTAACATTTTTCTCACCTCGTGTGATTCGGATTCGGTATGCACAGGAGACTTTGGAAAATATCTTGTATACCCTACACTTTACCATACATTTGTAGCTTCCATCTCGTGGAAAATATTAAACATTTGTATCAATTAATCGCTTGACATGTTCTAGGCTTCACATAACCTGATTTAAAGTTCCCATAGTTTCCGAGACGTCTCTCCCTCCCAAAAGCAAAAAGATACCTTCCAGCCTAAGGCCGAAGATATCTCATTACTATTGTTAGACGCAGCAAAATCATTTTCCTGCGATGTTTTATAAAGTTATAGCGTCGCTGTGTGACACGTCAATCGTCTAGCATATATTCTGCTTAGTTATTAACGGAAACGCCATCTGGCACTGGAATACCAAAATTAGGTGTTCCATCCTCATTCCAGTTCAACGGCTGAACACGTGTATGACGATTCGGATCATACAGCGGGTCACCTGTAATTTCCTTGTAATTGCGGGCGTGATATACGATAACGTCACTACCATCCTCAGCAACAGTAAAACTGTTGTGACCAGGTCCGAATTGACCTGTCTCCTCATTCGTGCAGAATACCGGCGCAGGAGACTTTGCCCACGATTTCGGGTCAAGTAAGTTTGCATTCTCGTCTGCCGTTAGCAGGCCCATGCAATAATTGTGGTCCGTAGCACTAGCTGAATAGCTGATAAAAATTCGGCCGTTCCGTTTCAGAACCGCTGCACCTTCATTCACCTTAAAACCGATGACTTCCCAGTCATATTCTGGTGTAGAGATCATAACCTGCTCACCGCGCAGCGTCCACGGATTGCTCATTTCTGAAATATACAGATTGGAGTTGCCTACGATGTCCGGGTCTTTCTGAGCCCATACATAATATAGAACGCCATTGTGCTGGAAGGTTGTCGCATCGAGAGCAAACGTCTCCCAGCGAGTTTTGATCTGTCCCTTTTCCACCCATTCGCCTTCCAGAGGATTAGCTGAATCATTTTCCAGCACGAACATCCGATGGTCGAACAGACCTTCCTTCGTTTCTGTGGTACGAGCTGCTGCAAAATAAATGTACCATTTGTCGTTAATATAATGAATTTCCGGTGCCCAAATGTTCGCGCTTAACGGACCCGTTTCATATTTATGCCACACTGCCACTGGCTCTGCTGTATTCAAACCTTGAATAGTACGTGCCCGCCGAACCTCAATGCGGTCATACTCTGGCACAGATCCGGTAAAATAATAGTACCCATCACTATGCTTGTAAATCCAAGGGTCTGCACGTTGCTCAATGACCGGATTATTAAAGGATACAGTTTGATTCATGGTTTTTCTCTCCTCTATGTGTAATATGTAGTTCATAGGATTAATCGCTGATACGTTTTCCCCAGATGGAAATTCCTTTTTCATTCATACCCGTAAAAATTAGAATATGGCGACCAAGCTCCCAGTCCCATGAAGGAAGCAATAGCACTTCCTCCTTTGACCCTTCGGACGCATTGCTCCAATTCATTGTTAGAGTACGTCTGCCATCAAAACTCCAGTGACCTTCCAGAGAACCACTGGTTGCCCGCCCTCCATCTTCCAGACGAAGCGGTTCAGCTTCCACCTGACCGTCTACTTCTTGCCTGATCACGATGCGCTCCCAGTTGCCGGATAATAATCTTTTGGGTATATCCTGCTCCTTTTCGCCCGCATACCGCTCCGGCGATACGACAGGCCAGCCATCAGCCGTCCACAATATTTTGCGCACATGCAAGTAAGGCCAGCTCTTATCCGTTTCTCCCCGCGCATGATGAACAATATAGTAATCGTCTCCGTCCTTCAGCACGGAATTATGACCTGGCGCAACCCAGCCTTCTCCTTCACTGAAACGATAACCGCCCAGTACCTTGGTCCCAATCTCATATTGAGGCAAATAACTGGTATCTGCCATATCATGTCCATTCATATCTACGTACGGGCCTGTGATGGAATCCGAGCGGGCTACGCGAACATTGTAGTCCTCGAACAAAGAATCATACGAGACGAACAAGTAGTATTTACGGAACACAGGATTGTACACAATGTACGGACCTTCCACAGCTCCGTCCTCGGTTGCCCGATCTCTGGCAGCGATATTTTTACCATAACCAGATTCTTTGAGCTTTCCAGTCTGCGGATCAAGCGGTGTAATATAAATCCCGCCGAAAAAAGATCCGTACACCATCCATGGATTTCCATCAGCATCCAATACCGGATTAGCATCAATTGCATTCAGCTTGTCATGCTCATCCGTTTTAACAACCAGTCCCTCATCCTTCCAAGGACCTTCTGGGGAATGGGATGTCTGTAACCCAATGGCTGATCGTGTGCTGCCAAATGTAGAGGCAGAATAATACATTCGATAGGTATCGCCCATCTTTATGACGTCCGGGGCCCACAGATTCGTTGCTGATGACCATGCCCCCGCTTCCTTTGGAATGCCGGGTAAAGCATATTGAACCCAGTTCCAGTGAATCAGGTCGGTCGATTTGCGCACCATGACACCCGGCCTCAGTTCTCCACCTGTCTTTACATCCGTCGAATAGACATAATATCCCTGATCTGTTTTGATAATTGCTGGGTCATGAGCATTGTTAATAGTCCAGCGCTGTTCATCGTCTATCGTGCTTTGATCATACAAGTGATCAGGAGGCGGAGCCTGCGGATATACAGGGTCCGGAGTGTTATCCCCACAGCCGGATAGGCCCAGCATTAGCAGCATAAACATAACTGTTATTCTCCTCCTTCCTTTGCTCAATACATATGGTGACTGCGTTCCATCATTCATCCAAATCGTCCAAGTGCGAGTGTCAATTAACCCTTGACACCTGAAATGGCAACCGACTCAATAATTTGTTTCTGGAAGATTAGGAATATAATCAACACAGGTAACAAGGCTATAATGGAAGCTGCCATAATAAGCGGATAGTCTGTCTGAATGGCGTAAGTCGCATTAAAATTCGCGATAACCAGCTGCAATGTCTGCGTTTCTGGTGAGTTCAAGTAAATAATCGGTGCCAAGTAATCGTTCCAAATCCCCATAAACCATAAGATCAGCTGTGCAGCAACTGCCGGCTTAATGAGTGGGAACGTAATCGACGAATAAAGTCGGAAATAAGAGCTTCCGTCAATTTTAGCAGCTTCGATAATAGCATCTGGTACACTGAGCAAATACTGCCGCAGGAAAAAGATCATAACTACATTACCGAACAAGCCGGGAACGATCAGAGGCAACAGCGTATCTATCCAGCCAAGTTTGGAGAACATCATAAACTGTGGAATCATAACTGTTGGGTAAGGAATCATCATGGATGCGATGAGTGCCAAAAACAGTTTATTTTTATGAGGGAATCTCAGCTTTGCGAATGCAAAAGCGGCCACACTAGATGTGAAGGTACCCACAACCGTGACACTTACAGCCACAATCACGCTGTTCTTGATCCCGCTTAACAGAGGACCTGCTTCCCAAATTTCCTTGTACTTACCGAACTGAAACACCTCTGGTATCCATACTGGTGGAAGTGCAAAGACATCCTGCTTTTCTTTTACCGAAGTGGACAACATCCAAAGCAACGGCGCGATCATCGCAATCGCTCCAAGCGCCAGTACAATAAAGATAATGATATTGGTAACTTTCGTTTTTTGACTATGGGACATAATCAGCCTCACTCCTTTCCGCGAAAATCAATCCCCATCAAAGGATGATTTTTCATTCATTTTAAATTGAATCAAAGTTACGATAAAAATGAAGATGCCGAGAATCATAGCCATCGCGGAGGCATATCCCATTTGCAGGTTTTTAAATGCCTTATCCCAAATATAGAAGACAATTGAGGCGGATGAATATTCCGGACCCCCTGTAGGTGTCATAATGTTCATTTCAGTAAAGATTTGCGAACCACCAATAATGTTGGTAACGACCAGGAAAAAGGTTACTGGTTTCACCATTGGCCATGTAATATTGCGGAACATTTGGAATCCGCTAGCCCCGTCCAGCTCTGCTGCTTCATAATAAGAGCGAGATACACTTTGCAGTGCAGCCAGATACAGCAACATTGTATATCCGAGACCTTTCCATACAGTCATGAGAATCAAGGCCGGTTTGACTGTATCCTTATCCATCAGCCAGTTAGGTCCTTTAATACCGAACAGTTCAAGGAATTGGTTCACCAAACCATAATCTCCGTTGTAAGCCCAGTTCCACATAATAGAAACAGCAGCCAACGAAGAAATGACCGGAATATAATAAATCACACGAAATGTCGTCGTACCTGGAATCTTGCGATTCAACCCCAGTGCCAGCAGTAAAGCTAGTACAAGACCGATTGGAATACCCAACATTAAGAAAAGAGTATTGTACATCGATTTGTAAAAGAGTTCATCGCTAAATAAATCCTTAAAATTGTCGAACCCAATAAAGTTCATTTGTCCTAATCCGTCCCAATCTGTAAAAGAGCCGTATAACGAATAGACAAACGGGAACAACGTAAAGATTAGCAGACCGAGAATAGGCGGAAGAATAAATAAGTATCCATATATCTTCTCTTTGCGGTAGAGATTAGATTTGGTTATCACAGGGCTCACCTCTGTTTCTGATTTGGAATGAAGATGATGTTAGCAGCATGATATTCAGCCACTAACATCATCCTTTTTTCCTCTATTTACGCATTATTTCTGTGATTTTTTCTCTTGCTCCACCGCTTTATCCAGCAGTTTCTGCATCTTCGGTTGTTCTTGTTTCACATAATCTGCTGCCGTAATTTTGCCATCCAGCACAGGTTGAATATCTGTGAAGAAAATATCGTACCATTCTGCGTTATACGTATAGTTACCTGGTAATGAGCGTCCATAGTCATTTACGATATCAATAAATTCCTGTTTGTTGTTAGGCTTTGTTTTTGTGTCTTTGGCCCATTCATCAGCCATATCCAGCAGGTTCGGAATTTGTACCTTGGCATCTACGAGCTGCTTCATGCCTTCTTTGGAAGTAGTCAGATAGTTAACCAGTTCTACAGCTTCATCCGGGTATTTTGTTTTAGAGGAAACACCGATACCCAGAGAACCAATCCATGTTGCCGGTTTGCCAGTCGATCCAGTTGGGAAAGGCAACAAATCATATTCGAATGGCAGTTTTTCAAATGTACTCATATCCCAAGGACCTACTGGGAAGAAAGCCATTTCGCCCTTCATCCAGCGTTGATATGTGTCCAATGTTTGTGATTGTTCAATACCAGGTGTAATTTTATATTTGTTTTGCATATCAGCAAAGAACTGAAGCGCTTCCGCAAATTTCGGATCATCAATTGTTACTTTGGTTTTGCTCTCATCCAGCCAATCAGCACCATTACTCCATACAAAGGCTTGCAATGCCCACTGAACGTTAAAGCCTGTTCCGTATTGATCTGGCTTGCCGTCACCGTTGGTATCTTTGGTCAGCTCTTGGTTAACCTTAATGAACTCATCCCATGTATATGGTTTGTCTTTGTCAGGCAATGGAACACCTGCTTTTTCAAACATGGTTTTGTTATAACCCAAAGCGAATGGACCCAAGTCCTTCGGCATACCGTAAATATTTCCCTGACCGGCCATTTTACCGTCATAGCGATACAAATCCACACCGTATTTCCAGATGTTATCCAGATTTATATCCTTGCTCTTATCAATATAAGGTGTCAGATCCTTCAACACCCCACTGTTAACATAAGCTTTCAAATCCCCAGGGGCAAAATAAAAGATATCTGGAAGATTATTACCTGTAATTGCAGCTCTAAGCTTTGTAGCATATTGATCTGCTGCCGTCACAACCATTTTAACCTTCACACCAGGATGTTCTTCTTCAAATTTTTTGATAACATCCTTATAAGCCTTCTGCTCATCCGTTCCTCCACGGAACATGAAAGTCAATTCCTTGCTTCCATCGCTACTGGAACTTCCTCCACTACAGCCTGCCAGTGCAGCAACCATTAACAACAGAACAACCATTGTTAGCGCAAAACCTTTTTTCTTTGTCAACGCGACCCCTCCTAAAATTAAAATGAAACCGCATACATTAAGTGTTAAATTAACTTCATACCACTCGGCCTAATCTTTAACTGTGCGGTACACAACCCGTTGTTGATTGCCGCTGTGATTATCATCCCTCTCATGTACCGTATAATTAACATTTACCTTTATCAATAATGAATTCGTTTACAAATAAAATATAGCACGCCATTCTACGGTTCGTCAATGCATTTTTCAATCTTTTTAAATAATTATAAAACATAGATTAGAGTAACTTAAAAAGTGAAATTAAATCGTATTTAAGTATTTTTATTAATAGAATCTAATTAAAAAAACTTAAATGCGATCTATTTTATAAAAAAGGCTTTATTTTAGAACGTGATTTCCTCTCTTCTTCTTTTAGTAAAAAAAATTTACATAAAAGCAGTTTACTTCTTTATGATTTTATTTTAACATAAATCAAAATAAAAATATAAGCGCTTACATCACACTTTTATAGATAAGGATGGGCTATAGCTATGATTTATATTAAGGATTTAATGTCAGGGTTAGATATTTTCAAAGCATTGGGCTCTGAAATCCGCATTCAAATTCTTGAATTACTTGCTGTTCAAGGACAAAGTATGAATGATATTGCGAGCAAACTGAATTTAAGTAACGGCACCATTACGATGCATATTCGCAAACTGGAAGAATGCGGACTTGTGGAAATCAATACCGTAAGCGGTAAACACGGGACCCGAAAAATGTGTTATTTAAATAAGGAAAAGCTAATGGTAGATCTGCGCAGCAGAGAACAAAAAAATGTGTATGAGGTAGAAATTCGCATCGGTCATTATAGTAACTACCAGGCAGTTCCTACTTGTGGATTAGTGACCAAAGACAGCATTATCGGCGATTTTGATGACCCACGCTATTTTGCAGATCCCGCGCGACTGGACTCTGAAATGATCTGGATGGCAGAAGGCTTTCTGGAATACCGCATTCCTAACTACTTGAAAGCGAATCAATCCTTTACCGAAATTCAATTTTCCGCAGAGCTGGGGTCAGAAGCACCGTGTTATTGTGAGGACTATCCGTCTGATATTTGTTTTCATGTAAATGGTATTGCCATCGGTCACTGGACGAGCCCAGGCGATTTTGGAGCTGTTCCGGGGGTCCTCAATCCCGATTGGTGGCCTCCACACTTGAATCAGTACGGCATGCTGAAGTTAATTCGCATCAATCAACATGGAAGCTTCATTGACGGGTGTCGTATATCAGAAGTCACAATAGACGATATCGGACTTGATTACAAAAGCGATATTACACTGCGTTTATCCGTATCCGATCAATCGCAAAACAAAGGAGGGCTCACTATTTTTGGTAAAAGATTCGGAAATTTCAGCCAAGATTTGCTTGTGCGCGTGCTTTATGATGTACACGAAGAAGATAACTCCAACTCCTAACTCGTCACAGATAAAAAGGCCGAAGTCTGTATTCATTGAATACAGGTCCTCGGCCTCAATCCTAATCCTCACGTAAAGAGATATAGATAAATAAATAAAAGATGACCGCCATCCCAAACACCAGCCAGCTAAAAGACAGTAAATGAAGCTTCTCCCCTGCATTTACTGCCCAGCTCCAAAGATCCGCAAAAAGCACCAGCGGTTGCAGCAACACATCCCAACTATTCCAGCGTGCAAATCTGCCTATATATACACCTATGCTGGCCAACCACAACATCACAAAGACTACAACCCATGCGAGCCACTCTGAACAAATCTTCCTCAACATACGGTGGATCATTAATACACAAAGAGATGTAAGAAAAAGACCAATTCCAGCGGCTGAAAAGAACGTAAATAAGATTAGCCAAAATTGAGTGTTCAACCAAAAACGCGTACCAGGGTTCACATCGTAAAAACGGAATGCATGTAGTAACTCGGTCACTAGATAAAGAGCATTCGGCAGAAAGAACAACCATACCCATGCGGCGAAAAATAAAAGAATATTTCTCACTTTTGCATATCGTAATTTGGATAAAGCCACCATTAACAATGAAATAAACACCGGAACCCAGGCCAGGAATATGTCCCAGTACAGAAATTGATATATCCTCGTCCCGCTTGTGGACTGTAGATACATAATGAGTCCGAAACAGCCCAATGTAGCTACAAGCATCACCCCCAACAAACCGGGCAGCTTGTAACCCTTCCTTCTTAACAGCAAACTTCCATCTACCTCCTGCCTAAAAACACGCATTTACGTCTTTTTAACTTTCCTATATAGCGCTTTCATATATAGAGAGGGCTTTTATTTATTCCACGTTTCGTATATCCTCGAACACATGGTTTGTTATTGTCAAAGCGTCAAAGGTAACATTACACCCCTCCCCTACTGGAGATTGTGCGACAACCCCAACTTTTAGCTGGCTGGGAACATTCATCCCAAAATATCTGGCCAGTTTCCAATGCTGACCATCCGATGAATAGTGAAAGGCAAAGCAATTTCCAGCTCGTGTTACTCGCAAATACGGATTAGAAGCATCCATCGCCCCCGATATACAATCATCGGATGTGTCCCGTGTAACCACACTTAGGATCGAGGGGGTATTCTCAAAGTATTCAAAGCACACTTTAGCCCAATGAGTATCATCAGCCATCACCATCAAGCATCCTGAGTCATAGGGCTGCTTCATATCGACACGAACCCTCGTCCATATTGTAAAATCTCCTTGAAGGGTGGTATGCAAAAAAGGAGCGGACGATTTGATAACGGCGCCGGACGGATCTCTAAAAAAATCTGCCTGTGAAGGTGCAGATACTTGTAAAGCCTTGGATTCATCGAAGCTCCATACAGTCGGTTCGTTGATCCAGCCCCATCCTTGAGGCAAAACCTTGTCGTTAAAGCCTTCAAATACATTCATATGGATACCATCCCTCTCTAGCCAATATAGTCTTAACACAGTGAATTTGGGGGTACAGTTCCCCTTGATACCACTATATACGTTATCTTCCAGTCGTCAATGATGATGCCCCTGTCTTTACAATTTATAAAAAAAGACTTGCCATTCTGAAATGTTGTGCTTATAATTACACCTAAATTGATACGGCAACAAATTTCAATGACGAGAACGAGTAAGCTATACAGCGGATTTGCAGAGAGTTGGGGCAGGTGAAAGCCAACATTCCGAGGGTAGCTGAACGCCATCTCTGAGAAGCGGGCTGAACCTGAAGTAAGCTCTGCCGCCTTTCCAGCGTTAACCGGAACACGTATTGATGGATACGTGAACAGAGTGTCATTTCCTATGGAATGAAACTAGGGTGGTAACACGGGTATAAACTCGTCCCTTTTACAGGGGCGGGTTTTTTTGTTTTTCAATAAGGAGGAATCAACATGACAAATGTATCGACAGCAGTATCTATAACTGATTTTTTGACTCCGGCTGTACGGGAAATGCCGCCTTCAGGTATCCGTCGGTTTTTTGAATATAGTGCAGGCAGAAAAGATATCGTATCGCTTGGTGTTGGTGAACCGGAGTTTGTAACTCCTCAACATGTGAGAAAGGCCTGTATCACAGCACTGGAAAATGGTAAAACCTCATACACACCCAATGCAGGTCTCCCTGAGCTTCGTGAGGAAATTGCCGGATATCTGGAGAGCAGCTTCAGCACATCCTATAACCCGGCAGATGAAATTATGGTCACTGTTGGCAGTAGTGAAGCGTTGGATTTGGCGCTACGCGCCCTCATCACAACACACGATGAAATACTCATACCAGCTCCCTGTTATATTTCGTATTCGCCTATTACGTTTTTGAACGGAGGACATACCGTAACGGTTGAAACGTCTGCTGACCAGCAGTTTAAGCTGACAGCTGAGGCGCTCAAATCCAAGCTGACTCCACGATCCAAAGTGCTTATTCTCTGTTATCCGAACAACCCGACTGGCGGGGTGATGACCTATGAGGATTGGCTACCCATTGCCCGTCTGGTTGAGGAGCATAATCTGATCGTCATATCGGACGAAATTTATGCTGAATTGACCTATGGACAGCAGCATGTAAGTTTCGCTTCTCTGCCAGGAATGAAAGAACGCACCCTGCTCATCAGCGGCTTTTCCAAAGCATTTGCCATGACAGGCTGGAGGGTCGGCTATGTATGCGGTCCGAAAGAGTTGATTTCAGCCATGCTGAAAATCCATCAATATACAGCCATGTGCGCGCCTATTATCGGGCAAATTGCCGCTATTGAATCCCTGCGCAACGGGCTGGAGGAAAAAGATCGTATGATGGAGTCCTACAATCAACGTAGAAAATGGTTCGTTGCTGCCCTCTGTCAGACAGGGCTTCCATGTCATGAACCAAATGGTGCCTTCTATGCTTTTCCCTCCATTATGCACACAGGGTTAAGCTCAGAACAGTTTGCCAAACGACTGTTGGAAGAACAAGGAGTTATAACGGTCCCGGGTTCCGCATTCGGCCCAGGCGGCGAAGGTTTTATCCGCTGCTCGTATGCATCATCACGTGAACAGCTGGAAACGGCTCTGGAACGCATCAGCGTATTCCTGAAACGCCTGTAAACCGATTTTCCATCGCATGAACTGAACATGAGCATAAGGTGAACATTTACTTCAGCAGCTTCTGAATAAGCTTTTTCTGGTGTGCTGGCAAGCCTTCCGGCCATTCCCCTATGCGGCAGTAACAAATGTCGGAGATTTCAGCGCTTGGTCGAAAGGTACCCGGGATAACCCGGCCTGTAAAAATAAGATCCACGCGGTTCGGCAACTGGCCAAACTGGGCTTGCGCCAATGAGGTGATCTCTACCTCCAGCCCGGTTTCTTCCCGGACTTCGCGCCGCAGGGCAATTTCCGGCTGCTCTAGCTCCATCCAGCCGCCGGGAATCCCCCACGGCTGCTTCCGGTATACGTGCTTTAATAGCAGCACTTCCCCGGCCTCATTCGTGAAAATGCCCAGCACAGCAATTAAAAATTTATGTTGTGCCCGGTACACCAAAGCATTTTTCAATCGAGTAAACGGCGTATGCTTATACATGAATACAAGCCAATCCCGCGGGATCTTATTTACCAGCTTAGCCAGCATAACACACCTCCAGTTGAGCACTCTTACATCAACTCATTCGTTGGATTAAGGTAAATGAGGAGCTTAAGTATGTATACTAAAAAATTAATCTTTAGGTGACTGTAGCTTACGGCTATATAACTGAGCATTTTCCGCATCAAAACAAACAAAAATAATCTCATTCAACCCAGCATGTTCCTGTACAAAACATGTCACTTCCTGTATAGCAATCTCGGCCGCCTTTTCTTTTGGGAATCGGTAGATGCCTGTGCTGATATTGGGAAAAGCAATACTGCGTGCATTCAGTTCTAGAGCCAATTGCAGTGTATGACGGTAGCATGTCGCCAATAGTTCTTCTTCCTGATGGTCGCCACCATTCCAGACTGGGCCAACCGTATGAACAACATATTGGGCATCCAGCTTGCCAGCCGTCGTATAAACCGCGCCTCCTACCGGACATCCCCCTTGTTTGTTTCTGATACGGACACAATCCTCCAATATAGCCGGACCACCAGCTCTATGAATCGCACCATCTACACCACCGCCACCCAGCAAGCTTGTATTTGCTGCATTGACGATAATATCCGCCTTACAACGGGTAATATCCCCTTGCACCACACGTATGATCACGTTAAATCGTTCAATTTGGGTATCCATTGATCCTCCTTCTCTTCTAAAAACCAGCTTTGTTATATAGTCATCTTATAGTCTCTACAAGCGATTTCTAATATATCGTCATAGGTTTTCAACAGAAAGTGTCTTAGATTTTTCCCCCGTGCACTAGCTATTGTCGCTAATAATGGCGTATCTGTAAGCTCGTCAAAACTGCTACCTTGCGCATACTTCTGCTCAGACATGTCTAGAGCCACATCCAGTTCAATCATATTAAAGTAATAGACTCCTGTAAATATGAGCTCATAGGGTACAAAATCGTCTACTGCTTCCGGCGCTAAACTCCCATTAATCTCTCCCTTCAAAACCAGCTCTTTTTGTACATAATTCATATGAACCTGATCCAAATAGACCGCATCCCGTCCATGCAATTCACCAAGCGGTGTTTGAATAGCTTTTATGTGTGGCATCCAAGTGTTCTCCTGTCCTAAATTATTTTCCATCCAGCAACATAAGGGCGGTCGCAACCGCATGATCCACAAAAGAACGCGCTGGGCGTGACTTCATCATCACAGTTATCCCGATTAACAAAGAGACTAAAGTATGTGCCAAAGCTCGTGCATCCATAGTCACCTCAAGCTCCCCAGATTGAATACCACGTTCGAGGGTCGCCTGAAAGACAGCAGAAAGATACATCTGATGTTCTCTGGTTAAAATTTCAAACCTCTCATCATGAGGGGCTAACTCTACCATTGTATTGATGCAAAAACATCCCTTGTTAGACTCCTTCTCGTACTCTTCCGCCACCACTCCCCCAAAAAAATTGTAAAATGCTTCTTTTACAGATGAACTATTTTGCAGTTTAGCCCTTACACAAGCTGCATGAGATTGCGTATATTTACGCAGCGCAGCTTCGAATAATTGCTTTTTATCCCCATAGGCAGCATATATGCTGGGGCGTTGTATTCCCATACGCGAGGTTAAATCGCTTAAAGACGTGGCCTCGAAACCCTTTTCCCAAAAAACTTGCATCGCTGCATCCAACGCTTGATCTTCATCAAATTCTCGTGGTCGAACCATACTTATCCCCTTATTTTCGTATCGTTCAGTATATTAAGATTGTATGATTTCCAGAAGCGGCTGTCAAATATATACGGGTTAAACTCTTGACAAATCTTATGGATGAGAGTTACATTAACCTAAAATCATTACATACTGATCGGTATATTATACTGATCAGTATGTAAATCACAGAAAGCGACGTGGTATGTGAAAATGAAGACGTCAGAAGAAAACGTTCTCCTCCTCTCCCATCAAACGATAGCAAACACTGCCGAAATAGCCCCCGTTCCGGTTCTGTCCCGGTCTGTGGCACTCTTGTTTGCTATAGCCTGCGGGCTGGCTGTCGCTAACATTTACTATGCACAGCCATTACTGGATGCGCTGGCGCACGAGTTTGGCATTACACACTCATCAGTCGGTATCGTTATTACCGTCACGCAAATTTGTTATGCGTTAGGACTGCTGCTGCTCGTCCCGCTTGGCGATCTCTTGAACAGACGGCGATTGATCACAGGACAAATGCTGCTATCTGTGCTGGCATTAATCCTGGTTAGCTTTGCTCCTACCCGTACAATACTGCTTATGGGAATGGCAATGGTTGGACTGCTGGCTGTCGTGACTCAAACACTCGTGGCATTCGCCTCGACCTTGGCTAATCCGACTGAACGCGGGCAGGTCGTAGGGCTGGTAACCAGCGGAGTCGTTATCGGCATTTTACTCGCACGAACCGTTGCTGGTGTATTAACTGATCTGGCAGGCTGGCGTTCAGTTTACCTTATTTCTGCTGTACTTACGCTGTTTATGGCTGTGGCTCTATTGCGAGTGCTCCCAAAGAACGAACCCACAAGCGCCACACTTTCCTATGCGCAGCTACTTCGCTCGGTTATCACACTGTTCGTCCAAGAACGAATTCTGCGTATTCGTGCTGTCCTTGCGCTGCTCATTTTCACAGCGTTCAGCATACTGTGGACTTCGCTTGTATTACCTCTCAGTGCCCCCCCATTTTCTCTTTCACACACTGCAATTGGGGCCTTCGGCTTGGCTGGAGTCGCCGGAGCATTAGCAGCAGCACAAGCAGGACGGCTTGCCGATCAAGGCTTGGGACAACGAACGACAGGTATCGCACTAGTTGTATTGCTGCTGTCCTGGCTACCTATAGGCTACACCGAGCATTCTCTATTCGCTTTAACTCTTGGTGTCATTCTTTTGGACTTGGCCGTACAGGCTGTACATGTCACAAACCAGAGCTTGATTTTTAACGTTCGCCCTGAAGCACGGAGCCGACTTACCGCAGGCTACATGATATTTTATTCCATCGGTAGCGCCACTGGAGCCATTACCTCCACTCACATGTATACCTATGCTGGGTGGAATGGAGTTTGTCTATTGGGGGCTGGTGTCAGTGCTCTAGCTCTCATTTTTTGGGCGGTGACTCGACGTTCAACTTGATGGTAAACCCATATGGTTTGGATCAACGAAAAACCGCCTGGGCCTCAATAACGGCCTAGGGCGGTTCTCTTCTATCACTGTAGATCATCACTTAATTGCAATATAAATCAAAACGGGTTCATCTGGATTGCCATACACTTCAAAATCACCTGTGTAGGTCCGCTCCCCTTGTCCCGTGGCAGCCCATGCCCAAATTGTCTGCCATACACGGAAGACAGAAGAAGGTTCATGGGTTGCCTGAAAAATAGCATAGCGTGCAGCCGGAATTACAAGTTCTTCAAGCTCGTCAGGAGTTTGGAAGTCCTCAGCCGCTTCCTTTCCAATAAAAAATGTATACTCGCCCAGAGCTCCATTTTCATAGTCAGTATAGCAACCATAGATGGAAGCAAGTCCTTCATGACCCCTGATCCGACCTGCCACATTCTCACCTACAAAACGCTCCCACATGCCTGGAATGATCCCGTGAGGTGTTTGTTCCTTCTGATTGTTTGTGCGTGCTTTTAGACCAATTAAATGGATTTCACCTCGGTACTCCTCCCGAATGGGTCCATCAAATGGAAGCTCTGTATTCTCTAA
Organism: Paenibacillus sp. AK121; assembly: GCF_019042715.1. NCBI lineage: Bacteria > Bacillati > Bacillota > Bacilli > Caryophanales > Paenibacillaceae > Paenibacillus > Paenibacillus sp. AK121. The sequence continues at coordinate 257,941 of NZ_JAHPJM010000007.1, read as the reverse complement.
AGACCGCCACCTCTTCAAATGCGGTAGGTAATTACGCAGCATCGAAGTCGCTTCTTCTGCCTGCATACCCTCTTCTACCAGGATCGGCACACACTGCTGGATCATTCCCTCCATCGTCAAGTCAGGCTGTACAAATGCACCTTCCTTGTAACAATACTTGCAATACTCATCTGTTTTATGATGTTGTGCATCCGTTCCATATTGATCCTCATTCTCCAGCGGCATCCCGCAACTTTGACAAGCTTTATCCATTCTCGTAAATCCCCTTTCGCTAACTCATATCTGGTATGCCACCAGTATAACGAAACAAACCTGACAACTATGGGTCAGGTTCGTTTTACTTTAATCTAAGATTTACTCTATAATTCCTAGCCTTCTTCATAATTAGACGCAATACGCAACGCCATCTTATGAATCTTGTCTCGCAAATGAGCCGGTTCTTTGACAACCACATCCGGCCCGAGGCTTAAAATGAACCCGTACACCCACGCATCCTCGGGAAACGGGACCGAAACTGTGTAAATTCCTTCCTCCTGCTCGTTCAATGCTTCCACACCAAACCAGTCCTCCCCCAGATGTCTTGAGTTGCGGTTAAATTGTAGCGTAAACGGTTGTACATCCCTGGATGCCGTCATCCGTCCCTCATTCCACGGCAGCACTTCATCAGAAAGATCCCTGCGGGTGAAAGCCGTCTCTGTAACTACAGGCTCACTCATACGAGAAAGCTTGAACAACCGAAACTGCCCCCTGTCAGGACAATACGCATACACAAACCATTGTTGCCCTTTCAGCACAAGCGTATGTGGTTCCACATTCCGCTTCGTTCGGGTTCCTTCCGCATTTCGATAGATAAAAGCAACCGTACGCGCTTGACTCATTGCCTCTTTTACCTTTATTAATTTAGCTTCCTGGACAGACTGATTTCCCCATCCCGAATGATCGACGATAAACTGTGTGGTACGGACACTAAATTGCTCTTTTTCAGACTCTGGTATAATGCTTTCAAATTTATGAAGTAACCGGGATACGTTGGGACCGCCCAACGACGAGGACAAACTCTGTAGGCCCATCACAATGTCCTTGATATCATGATCCGTCAGCATACTGCGATCCAGACGATATCCTTCCATCAGCCCAATCCCCCCACCTGCTCCCTGAAAAGTTACTACTGGGATACCAGCCAGACTAATCGCTTCAATATCTCTATAAATCGTCCGAATTGAAACCTCATACAAATCAGCGAGTTCCTTTGCTTGTATTCTATTTCTTTTCAGCAGCAAAATGACGATAGAAAGCAATCGATCGATTTTCATTTTTTCAAAACCTTTCACCCTTAATAAAAATAAGCCAGGAGTTCCTCATCATATCCCTGACCGTGATATTCCAAAGCGTTCTTTTCAATACCATAAGTTTTGAATCCCAATTTTCTATAAAGCTCAACAGCTGCTTGATTGGCAGCCACCACACTCAAATTGATTTGTTTTAATCCTTCCACTTTTCTACCTCGACTGATAACTTCCAATAAAAGTTTCTTAGCGATCCCCTGGCCTCGGTAAATCGGTGGTACATACACTCCCCAAATCGTTCCTTTATGTCGTGTCTTAATTTTGTGTTCTCTTCTAAACCCGGTCATGCCAGCCAGCTGATGATCCTTTGTAAATGCACCAAGTATGTAATGATCTCTCTTATTTTGTATTTGCTTCACTATATCAAATAACGAAACTTGTACAGCTTCCTCATAAGAGGTTCCAAAAGCTTCGGGATTCATTTTTAGGGCTTCCAGTCTTAAATTCCAATACGCTTCAGCGTCTGCTGGCTCTATGTTCCTGATGATAATCATGGCTTCATCCCTCCAAATGTTTTCCTCCATCTTACTCTATCTATTATTTAAATTAAATCTATGATGCCTAAATTAAAATAGCCTCAGATGCTAGATCCAGCCGGATATAGCATCTGAGGCTTCAATACTCATTACATATTATGACTCATAGCGTTTCAGCACAATGACCGCATTATGACCACCGAAGCCGAAAGAATTAGATAACCCAATATCTAGCGAAGCCTTGCGCGCTTCGTGAGGCACATAATCCAGATCACAAACAGGGTCTGGATTATCCAGATGCATCGTTGGCGGAATGATACCTTCTCGAAGGCTTTGAACAAGCGCAATCGCTTCGACACCGCCTGCGGCTCCTAGCATATGACCTAGCATGGACTTATTCGCGGTTACCGGAATCTGATAGGCATAGTCACCAAACAGCTTGTGAATCGCCAAGGTTTCAGCGATATCCCCTACAGCCGTACTCGTTGCGTGAGCACTGATCACGTCCACTTCTTCAGGGGAGATTCGAGCCGAATGAAGGGCCGCTTTCATTGCTAGATAAGCTCCGGTTCCTTCAGGATGCGGTGCAACCATATGATAGGCATCCGAACTCGCTCCATAACCGATGACCTCACCATAGATTTCTGCACCACGCCGGGTAGCGTGCTCCAGCGACTCCAGCACCAAGATGCCTGCTCCTTCGCTCATGACAAAACCGTCCCGATTCTTGTCAAACGGCCGACTTGCTGTGGAAGGCTCCTCGTTACGTGTCGACAAGGCAGTTGCATTAGCGAAACTTGCCAAAGCCAATCGAGACACCGCCGCTTCAGCTCCACCGGCAAAAATGACATCCGCATCTCCTGTACGAATGGTTCGAAATGCCTCTCCAATTGCAGTGTTCCCAATTGAACAAGCCGTTACAGGTGAAAGCGTAGGACCCATTGCTCCAAACGCGATACTAATTTGGGCAGCAGCCATATTCGAGATCATCATAGGTACCAGCGTCGGGCTAACTCTGCCCGGACCACGATGTAGCAGCACGTCCACATTGTCTACCAACGTATCCAAACCGCCAACTCCTGATCCCACATATACACCTACACGCTCCAGATCAGTGCGATCTAGTTCCAGGCCAGAATCCTTGAGCGCTTGCTCTGCCGCATATAATGCAAACTGAGTAAATCGATCCATTCGTCTGGCATCCTTACGCCCCCACTGTTTTTCTGCATCAAAATCCTGTACCAGTCCAGCAATTTGTGCTTTTAAATCGGACACATCAAATGAATTAATTTTACGTATACCTGAATGGCCCTCCAGCAAATTGTTCCATAGCGTGTCTACTTCATTACCCAATGGCGAAACGACACCCATACCTGTTATCACTACTCTTTGCATAAGCTATTCATTCCTCCTGCTCGATGGCTTACTTATAATCCTCATTTTACCCCCGTCTTATCCTATTACAAGTGTTTGTTTATCCTGGTATAATGAACACTACTATAGTAAGCGCCTGATTTAATTACTTCAGATACACTCATTGAATGGAGAGAAAATACCTATGAAAACGGAAGCACGTCTGGAAGCACTATCTGTTTTTCTGAAAACAAAAAGGGCCCGCCTACACCCGCATATGGTTGGTCTTCCCCCAGGGTCACGTCGCAGAACACCAGGTTTACGTAGAGAAGAAGTCGCTCAGCTAGCAGGTGTCAGTACAACCTGGTATACCTGGCTGGAGCAGGGTCGGGATATTAAAGTATCCGCCTCCGTGTTGGATGCTATTGCCGCTGCCCTGCAGTTGAACACGGATGAGCGTAAATATTTGTACGATTTAGCGCTGGAAGCCGGGTCTCATAACCTTCCTGCTTCTGCAGAGCAGGCGATCATATCTCCATCTCTGCAAAAGATCGTACAAGAGTTGCACTACTGTCCTGCTATTATTTCAGATCGGCGCTGCCATATTGTCGGCTGGAACGAAGCTGCTGCTCATGTTTTTATGGATTTTGCCGAGCTACCACATGAGCAACGCAATATGATCGAACTGCTATTTACCAAAAAGGAGTTTAAAAGTCTGGCCGTGAATTGGGAGCACTTTGTAAAGGGGTTTCTTGCTATATTCCGCGCTTATTACGGGCAATACGTGACAGACCCCTGGTATGCTCAATTTATACAAAATATGAGCGAGGCCTACCCAGAGTTTAACGAGCTTTGGAATCAGAGTGAGGTAAGCTCCGCTCCCGAAGTGCTCATTGAATTTCGTCATGCCAAGGCTGGCAAAATGTTATTTGACCTGACTTCCCTTCAGGTACAAGGCAGTGTCGATCTCCGTTGCAGCATTTACACCCCTAATGGGCAAACTTCTACGGAAAGTAAACTCCAAAAGTTAATGGAAGGCAACTAAAGGATTTCATCCCTCCTGTTATGAAGATATCTTTTTCCGTCCATACTACATCTACGATCTGTGCAAAATAGATGCCATATATGTGACAGAGCCGATAGCTTCAACTGTGCTACTACCAGGAGGGAGGGAATCATCATGAAAGCCAAACCGACAAGTTCCCAGCACACACAAAACCAAGCACCATTGCCTGTTCCGGTACAATTTGACCGCAGCTGGCAGGACGAGCTGGACCAACGCCTGCACAAGGGAGGCCCCTGGGGAGATTGGGATCTGTATCAGCTGGCCATCGAGGCGGAAAAGGCCAAGCTGGTGCCGAGCTTTGATGAGCTTCAATGTCTTCAGCATTTGCAAGACCTCACTCCTCTGCCCCATCAACTCGATACCGCTCGGAAGGTACTGTTTGAGATGTCTGGACGTGCCATTCTTGCCGATGAAGTCGGCCTAGGCAAAACAATTGAAGCTGGAATGATCCTTAAGGAATATCTGGTTCGCGGGCTGGCTTCCAAAGTGCTTATTCTTGTACCCGCTTCTTTGGTCCTGCAATGGGTGCGTGAGCTGAATAGCAAATTCGGCATTCCCGCAGTCGCCCAGAAAAAAGCGTATTCTTGGTCTTCCGAGGTCGTCGTAGCCTCTATGGATACGGCCAAAAGAGAGCCACATAGTAACATCCTGCTAGATACCGATTATGACCTGCTCATTATTGACGAGGCTCATAAGCTGAAGAATAAAAAAACATCCAACTACCAGTTCATTATGAAGTTGCGTAAAAAATATTGTTTGCTCCTGACAGCTACACCTGTACAGAACGATCTATCTGAGCTGTTTAATCTGATTACGTTACTCAAGCCCGGTCAATTAGGAAGACAAGGCGATTTTTCAGCAAACTTTGTTGTAGATAAACGTCTGCCCAAAAATGAAGACCAGCTCAAGGATGAGCTGTCTAAAGTCATGATCCGCAATCGTCGTGGAGAAGGGCCAGTTCAATTCACTAAACGAAATGTTTCCAACATTCACTTGGAGCTCTCGCCAGAAGAGCAAGCGCTGTACGATGGGGTGACCTCTTTTGTCAAAGAGCAATATCAAGCGAATGGCGGAAATTTAAGCAGCATGCTGTCTCTCGTTACCCTTCAACGGGAAGTGTGCAGTAGCCGGGACGCTGTGTTCGTCACGCTGGTCAATTTGTCCAAAAAGATGGCTCCAGACTCTCCTCTACGTGATCGTGTCTGGGACTTGGTCGCACACATTAAAGCGATCAAGGCCAATTCCAAAGCTGAAAAAGCGCTTGAGCTTATCCGGAAGATGAACGAAAAAGTGATTATTTTTACAGAATATCGGGCCACACAGGAGTATTTGCTAAACTATTTCCGTGATCGCGGACTGTCTGCTGTTCCTTACCGAGGGGGTATGAACCGAGGGCGCAAGGATTGGATGATGGATCTGTTCCGTGGTCGCATTCAGGTTATGATTGCCACTGAAGCAGGTGGTGAAGGTATTAACCTGCAATTTTGTCACCACATGATTAACTTCGATTTACCGTGGAACCCCATGCGCGTGGAACAGCGGATTGGACGGGTGCATCGACTTGGACAGAAGCATGATGTGAATATCTTCAACCTGTCCACTACCGGAACGATTGAGGAGCATATCCTGCACCTGCTGCATGAAAAGATTAATATGTTTGAAATGGTCATTGGCGGATTGGACGTTATTCTGGAAAAGTTCGAGAAAAAAGAATCCATTGAAAAAAGTTTATATAAAATCATGCTTGAGTCCAGCAGTGATGATGAAATTCGCAGAAAAATGCAAAAGTTAGGCCACTCGCTGGATTCCATCAAACAAGAAATAGAACAAATCCGCACAGACCCGTCAGTCACTCCAAATGTAGCAACCGATAAGTCAGCTGGAACAAAGCAGCCTAAGGGACGGCTAACAGGAGTAAGCTCAAGTGTCACCGAGGATTTGTTAGGCTTAGCAGGTGATGCATCTTCTCCAACCAAAGCTCGACGCAGTGTGAAAGGAGGTCGCTAGCGTTGACTATGAATGCACAGCAAGTCCAGCGTTTTGTCCACACCTATCTGGAAGCTACCGGGTGCAGCATCATTGAGAGGTCTCCCCACCATGTAACTGTCAAGCTTTCTCCAGAGGCAGATAAAGCCTTGACAAATCGTCCCTACTATTGGGGATACGTAGAGCGTACTGGCGTTCCAGCGCAGACGATGTCCTTCACATTCATCTTTGATGGGGAAGCCTATCGGACAGAACAGGAACGTTTAGCGGATCAGACGCCACCAGCTCCTGTAGCTGGCAACGCAGCACAAGATCAGGTCATGGGGCGTTACTTCGGTCATGTACCGACGTTACCGCAATTAGGGCCTGGTCGCATTATGCAGGAGGAGCTTCGATACGGAAGCCGTCGGCTGCATCAAATTTTTGAAGCCGCTCGGGATGGAGGAAAATATGTTTATTTGTTCGAGCAGCCGGATGCCCGTCAATTGTCTGCCCGTTCTCCTGTAGTCTATGAAGCTTGGCTCAGCGTCTGCTACAAGATTGAGTTTGCCTGCGATCTGAAGCGTGAGGAACTTCAGTGGCTAGGGATTTCACTCAAAAGCGGCACTATTGTAGCCAATTTTGGCGCTATGCTCGAAACTCGGCAGCTCAGCCCACTACTGGCAGGCAATATGCATGTACAGCCAGCACTGCTATCTGTCCCTGAGGCTTCCACCTCGCTTGAAAACTATCTCACCGAACAGCTCCGACAGCAAGATTATGGTTGGGCTGAGCAGGCGAAGGAACGATTGCGCGAGGAACTAGAGGTCATAGACCACTACTACGATGACCTAATCAAGGAACAGAAAGAGGAAGAGGATAAAAAAGAATCCGTATTAGAGCAGCATCAAGCCCGTCGTAAAGAAATGGTATGGCAATATGAGCCAAAGGTACTCGTATCCGCCATTAACTGCGGCATATTTCACCTGCGGTAACTGATATCTCACGCTCCTTCGCAGGTTGGTTGCAGACATGTCGTCAAGTTGTAACATCTTGCTTCAGCCTACATCAGTTTCTGCTGCTGCAAACACAAGCGTAGTCTAACCTGTCTCCTATGTATCGACAGCAAAAAGCGAACCTGGATACGACATTTGCGCCGACAGGGTGCAGCAGTCTTTTCATCGGACAGGCTGTATGCTAGTTAAAAAAGAATGCCTCCGTCGGCAAGTCATCCGACAGAAAGGTGGATTCCATTGAAGAAAAATCATTCCGGGCATTATAGCGTAGGTATGATCGCAGCTGTACTGATCGGCCTGTCCGCAGTCTGTCCGTTCGCTTCCATTCATGCGGCTCCCTCAGCCGTTCAAGAAAGCAATTTAAGCTCAGCACCCAACTACAACGAAAGCTCGTGGGTTCCTCCAATGGAATCCATGAGTCCTGCTACTCCTTCTGCCTCCCCGGGTGACGTTTCATCAAAGCTTCCTGCTCAGCAACAAGGGGTGCCTGAAGACGTGAAACGGACAGCAGCCGACACCGTACAATCCCTATCGTCGCAACCCCCTTTTGCTTCGTGGAAAGACGCCGAGCTCAGCTACCATCCGCTTGGACCTGGAACCCATAGCTGGCTTGTTCAAGTGAACCATGCAGGAGAATACATTGGCTACCTGATTATCGGATCTGACCCAGACGGCGCTTATCAACTCAATGAATACGGGAATGGTCCAGGCGGACCATATAGTATGGATATACTTCGCCAATCCCTCAAGTTGCTCACAGAAACCGAATTTTCTTCTATCGACAAGCTGCAAATTACACCTATGTATGAGGAACCACTTTTAGCCTATTGGCTGGTGCGTTCCTCTACGGGTAGCCAAATATGTATTGATGCTGTTACTGGCGATCCGCTACCTGTAGAAGTAGCAGATGGGGGCTGGAAACATAAGCTTCAGAACAACGCGATCTCTTCACCTACACCCTTTTCGAAAACGCAGGCACAAACAGTTACTATCTCGTCCGATCCTTTCAATCCCTATGATGATCTGGGTTGGCTTCAAGCTAAGCAAAAACTTTCCATTTATGACACAGGTCAATTTATGGACGCGCTAAGTAATTCACCACGTATGATTTTTTCTGCCACAAGTATCAATTTTGCCTTTGGGGGACCCTTATCCATTAGCGGGTTTCAAGCTTGGATATCTCCAGATCATCCGTCCGAACCCATTTTATATGCATTAACCTACCACGATGGACTTTCCCGATTTGTGCCACTAAAACAGCTGTTGCCTCATGGTCAATTTTACCGTTTGGAATCCTAGTAATTTCAGGAACAACAAAAATCATTCGAAATTATCCCCTATAACAACATAAAAAGAGACCTCAAATGGCATACCCCTGCCTCTTGTGGTCTCTTTGGCGTGTTTAACGTTGCTCTTTTCGCCCTCTGCGTGTGGATTTTATCCACATTTTCAGAGCGAGAGGCAACATGCCAAACCATTTGCTCACCCATGGCTCCTTGGCTTGTTTTTGGCTACGTCGAACCTCACGCGGCGTTTCCATATAACGTACAATCCGCTGTGTAATATACGTCACCAGTTCGTCACTCTTCGCCATCCTCCATGACCTCCTCCATCTGCACCTATCATTTCCAATCACTGTGCCTTGGAAATATCAAATTACACGTTAGGTTCAGATACCACTAGCTTGCACAGTTTTCAGGAGCTCTAATCCCTGCGGAATAACTATGCATGGTTTCCCTTAAATGGAACATACTATCTTCAATATAACAGTTCCCCCAAGGTTTATTTTTATATTTGAAGGCAGCTACGCTGCTTAAGGTTTGATGTCTGTTATGCATAGTTTCCAGGTAAACAATCAATTCGTCCATTGGAGGAATAGAACGTGTTGAATAAAAAGTTAAACAAGATATGGCTGATCGGGCTGGGGTTAAATTTTTGCATCCTTTGTAGCGCTGTATTTGCCCCATTTGCTTATGCAACTACTCAGCCTGGCGAGAAAAGCACCGACACAAACAAGCATACAGAAACCTCGTTTAACCGCTCCTATCACGCTTTTGCCAAGCCCGTGGTCCTGATTGATGTAGGTCATGGCGGTGTGGATGGTGGAACAAGTCACAAAGGACTTCTGGAAAAAGATATCAATCTCGCCATTGCTCAAAAACTGTACTTGATCTTACGTTCCCAGAGTTACCCTGCTGTCTTGAATAGGGACAAGGACTACGCACTGAGTGATGATAACCGTTGGTTGCAGTCCAAATCCCGGCATCTTAAAGACCTCGCCCAACGTAAAAGCTTGACAGAACAACTGCCCACTGCTGTGGTTGTAAGCCTGCATGTCAATTGGGCCAAACGTGCCGAAAAACGTGGACCCATTGTACTGTATCAAGATGAAGGCAGCAGCTATACGTTAGCTGAGCAGATCCAGCATTCATTAAACCGCTTATTTTGCATGAATAGACAAACCATGTACGGAAAACCCTTTTATCTTCTGAATAAAATTCAACATCCCGCTGTAATAGTCGAAACGGGGTTTATCAGCAACGAACAAGACAGAGCCCTACTTTCTGGGGATCGCGGCCAAAAAAGGATTGCTGAAGCTATTGCCGAAGGCATTATTGCCCATCTGACGGCGTGGTAGTATTCGTGGCTGGATCTCCTGTCCACCCCCATACATCACGCACTAGATCGCTAATGCCTACAAACTGAGCATGTTCCTTTAATTTAGGAACCGATGAATGAAGCCCTGAGGAGGTATACATGCCGGACACGCCAACATGTCCAATCGTTACACAGGTGTTGTGCTCTGCCAACCATTCAACCACTTTGCTAAGTTGCCGATTCACATGAGCGAGTGTATGAACATCATCCAAAAAAACATCATTTCGCACCGGTGGCATTCCCTTTTTAGCGGCAAGTTCAGGCACCACTGACCAATAATTAGTTCGGCTATCAACAAAAAATAGTCCATGTTCCTTACAAACATCAAGAACGATGGACATAATGCGCTTGTCTGAGGTGACCTTGGAGCCCATATGGTTGTTCATTCCTATGGCATAAGGAACATCCTTGATAGCTGCGGTCACCTTGGCGCGTACTTCTTCATCCGTCATATTAGCCTTGATTGCTCCAGGTCCAAGCCATTCAGGCTTGCCCTGCTTGGGCTCCATTGGAAGATGGACGATAACATCATGACCACGATTATGCGCTTCCATAGCGTCCTGTTTGGTTGTTGGCAGGAAGGGCATTACAGCAACGGTGATTTTGACAGGTAAATTTAAAATCTCCTTGGTACCTTTCATGTTGTTTCCTAGATCATCAATAATGACAGCAACCCTCTTTTGCTGCTGGTTCTGTTGGTCTATTGCTTCGGCAACAGCAGTTTTACAGACTATAAATAACATACAGACTGAAATACAAAGCACTGCGATGAATTGCATTCTAGATCTTGCATGGTGTACAAGCGCATAAGACGAATTCTTCCGGTTGCGTGATGCCTTTAAAGCCTTTTTTATTATATTTCTCATGTGCAGCTTCCGTCGTGTACTCATTTGCGGGTCAGCCTCCTTCTCTGTCCCTTCATTGTGTGAGTAAAACCGTTTAAATATGTATAAGGCAGATCTGAGATATAACCTCTGATCTGCCTTGAAGTGCGCATAATAACGTATATTAAAGCTGCTTACCAGTTTTTATCGATAAATTCATCACGACCGGATTGGGCTCGATCTTCCTTATAATGCTTCACATTCTTCTTGTGATAATCCTGATGATAATCCTCTGCCGGATAAAAAATTGCAGCCGGAAGAATCTCCGTTACAATTGGCTTATCAAAGCGTCCGCTTTGTACCAACTGTTCCTTGGATTGTTGTGCAAGCTCTCGTTGCTGCTCCGTATGATAAAAAATTGCAGGCTTATATTGTGTGCCTCGGTCCTGAAATTGACCTTCTCCGTCGGTAGGATCTGTTTGCGGCCAATACAATTCAAGTAGCTTTTCATAAGGAAACAGCTCAGGATCAAACGTAATCTGCACCACCTCATAGTGCCCGGTTGTTCCTGTTTTAACCTGTTCGTAGGTCGGATCGGAAATCGTCCCTCCAGTATAGCCTGAGACAATACTATGAATGCCTGGCTGCTCCTCGAACGGAGTCACCATACACCAGAAGCATCCGCCTGCAAAAGTTGCTTTCTCCATCTTTCATCCAACCTTTCAATAGCTTCATCATCAAATGCGTTATTTTCTATCATATCTTAAAAATTAAACTTATAAAAGAATTGCTTATGAACTTGAATAAAGTTCAAGCCCTCGTATTGGAATCATTGCTGGAAGTCTGCAATAATTCCGAAACATAAGAAAAGGTTTATAAAATTGCTACAATAGCAATTCTATAAACCTTTTCTAAATGGATGCGGTCGAGAGGACTCGAACCTCCACGGGGGGTTAGCCCACACGGACCTGAACCGTGCGCGTCTGCCAATTCCGCCACGACCGCATATATATTTGTCGTCTATCTCGAAAGAACCAATCTTTCTTAGCGACAAGATAGATCATACCATGCTCAAATAAAGTTGTCAAATCTTTTGTTTTTCTTTATTTCTTCTTGATAAAAAAGGAATAATACGATAATATAAGAACATAAGTTCTTGGGAACAAAAGTTCCTTTACTTCCATGACTATGAATTATCATCACATTTCCCTAAGGCGGTGAATGGTAATGATCTCTTCAGATACTACTCAGCATTCATGCTCTCTTGTGAAAAGTTATCTGCTCCTTACCTTTATTCAAAAAGTATTTGAGCGTGACAGCCTAATTCTTGAAGAAAGCGGCGTTCTGAAAACCCCTGATCTTTATGTTGAAATGGTTAACGCAGGAATAGATCGTACCGGAATCCTGCTATCTGAAATTAAACATGAATTTAAGAAGTATCACGTTCGTGTTCTAGACATACAACAAAACCACTCCGGCGTTCACGCCACCTATATATATAAAGGCGTTAAAGAGCAGTTCAGTATGCCTATGTCCGCATTCCGCAAAGAAATGTATGAACGAATGCGAGCTTATTTGGGGCTCCCTACCTCTATGCCTCATACGGCGTCTCTACCTTTGCCAGAGAAATATCGCCCCGAATTACCCAATAACTCAACCCCCAAACCCCTACGCGTTGTTGGGCGAAGCTGGATTGCATCCTCTTCTGCCTATAAGCATAAATCCCCTCGCCCTGCTGCTTTTGCTGCAAGCAAAAGAGCATAATCCCCGCACTACATGCAAAAAGAAGCTTCCGCAGGCACTAACTGTGCTCGGAAGCTTCTCTCCATAAACATCACTATCATTTGTTCAGATCAATCTATTTCCCCTATTTTGAGTATGGGTTATCTGTATGGATGATTCGTTTTAATGTAGCGCCTTCTGTACACGTGTAACCCCTTGACTTAGAGCATGTCCTCCACCAACTGCAGCAGCTACAGCAACGGCTTCCATAATCTCCTGATCACTGGCTCCTTTGGAACGCGCCTCATTCACATGATAAAACGTGCACACCTCATTGTTGGCAAATAAGCCAATTCCTAGCGCAATCAGTTGCTTGGTTTTTTCATCTAAACTGCCGGCTTGAAAGCATTCTCCGGTAAAGCGATGATAGGCATGAACTACCTCGGGCAACTTATCTTCCAAATGGCTGATTTGATCCTTGTATGCATGTACTTTTTCGTCCATAACCGTCATTAACACAGCACGCCCTCTCTGTTGAGTTTTGCTTCATTACTGTGTCCGGTTTAGAGTTTCTGTATGCCTAATGAAGCACCCAGTTTTTTATCCAATCCCCATTAGAACTCGTTTCTTAATCCAGTTCTATCGGATTGTGACGCGGCTCGCTGAACGGCTGGTATGTATAGCTGCGATCCAACTTGACCACACGTCGATTCTGGCGGCGAATAAGCACCTGTTCATCATCCCATGCCAGTACAATGCCAACCACATCATTGGACTCCAATCCATCGCGTACGACGCGTACCTTTTCACCAGAAAGTCGATAAGCATCCAATTCTTCGTCCATTATCATCCATGTCCCCTCCTTGTCCATTTTTTCAACACAACGCCATAATTTTATATACATGAAAAAAGTTTAAAAAGAGACCTAAACGAATCATTTAGGTCTCTTCCGCTTACTACTTATATGGATTGCCAACAGAGCAACAAATTATCCCGACTGATTTACACTGTGATCATGTTCTTTTGTATCGTTCTTCTCGTACCAGAAGTCCAGCACTTGTGCAGACAACACTCGCTGTTCTACATACTCCACTTGGTGAGCAGTAAATTCTTCTTTCCAAGAGAAAGACAATTCTTCGCATAGGTTAACCAATGTCAACAACTCAGACCAGGCCACATAGCGTTTATACCAAAAAAACTGAGGATGTTCAATCATATAGGGATACAAATCGTCGAATTCCGTATGCTTACAATCCAAGGCGCGTTCAAAATGCACTTTAGCCGCTGCCAGTTTTTCCAGAAAAAACTGTTCGGTCAATTGTTCATTCCCCATGTTGCTGCCTCCTCTCCCAAACCTTATATATATTATAAGCGAAATTGATGCTCATGCAAAGGTTATTATTAGAAATAAGGATCCGGAGTTTCGAATTGTTACTATTCAGCAAACTCTATCTTACCGTCAGCCAACGACGAAATTTTAACCAATGATTCTACACGGATGCCCTGCTCACGGATGGTTCTCGCTCCAGCCTGAAACATTTTTTCAACCGCAACTCCGAATCCAATCAACTCCGCTCCAGAGCGTTGAATAATTTTAACCATGCCTCGAGCCGCATCGCCATTAGCGATAATATCATCAATGAACAACACACGATCATGCTCATGAATAAATTGACGAGACAGCATAATATCTGTGACAATACCTTTTGTAAACGAAGGTACACGCTCACACAGCGCATCCGGATCAGCTAATAAAGTCTTTTTACGACGAGCAAATACCAACGGTACACCCAACTCCAACGCTGTCGCAAACCCGATGGCAATGCCTGAGGATTCCACGGTCACTACTCTGGTGATTTTGTCTTCCCGAAAACGGGCTGCGAACTCTCGTCCCATTTCCATTGTCAGCTCTGGATCAACCTGATGATTAAGCAATCCATCCAGCTTTAGCACCTGATCTGACGCAATCACGCCTTCATTTAAAATTCGTTTCTTTAATACTTCCATTCCATGACCTCCCACGGCATTCCTATGCGGTAAAAGTACCATACTTCACCCGCCGCTTTCAAGCTATAGCCTGCTTTCCATGCGTTCATGTGATATTTTTTTTACGTTTGTTCCAGAACCATGCGATGATTCCTCCCAAAACGATTAAAAGAATAACGATCAAACCTACCTGGTGCGTCACCTTCTCCATCAGCTTAGCCACCTGTTCCCAGTGCATGCCCACCGCATGTCCGATCCCCAAAAATGTACCGCACCACAGCAAAGCTCCTGCCGATGCATAGCCGATATAGCGAAAAACACCTAGACGGGTTGTGCCTGCCAGATAGGATGATACGTGTCTCAAGCCGGGGACAAAATACCCGAACAAAATTCCCCAGGTACCATAGCGCCCGAACCAATTTTCGGAAGAGGCAATCCTGGAGGGCGTAAGCCTCACCCATTTACCGTATCGGTGCAATAGTGGCTTGCCCAGCAGGCGACCCAATGTGTAGCTAAGCATCATGCCTGTCATACTACCGAAAAATGTGACTGCCAGCGCGGCAATAAAGTTGTAGTGTCCTTGAGACACGAGCCCGCCAAAGGCGATCATTAGCACTTCGTCGGGTATCGGCATACCAGCTACTCCAAGGGCAAGCAAGCCGAACATCGCCAAATATCCGTATTCCAGTATCCATGCAAGGATTTGACCCATAAATTACGCTCCCGTCAAGCTATTCATTAAATTCAGTATAATTATTTTCAGTCTCATCCAGTCATGTCCCATTTCAGTTGAACATAGTTTGTATTATATGCTCGCTGCAGCGTTATTCAAGCAAGCAAGGGGGGACTGGGAATGAAACGTAATATTCATGTTTTTCAGATTGCTTTTACATACATTGGTACAATCGTCGGTGCCGGGTTCGCTACCGGACAAGAAATTTTGCAATTTTTTACGCAATATGGACGTTGGGCTACAATCACCATTATGCTGTCCACACTTGTATTTGTATGGTTGGGTACGAAAATGATGCTGATTGCTCATGATATTTCAGCCCGCTCCTACGAGGATCTGAACAAGCACCTTTTTGGTGCCAATGCCGGAAAATGGATCAGCATATTCACACTTATTGTGCTGATTGGCGTGAACAGCGTCATGCTCGCAGGAGCCGGCTCTGTTTTTGTGGAGCACCTTCACCTGCACTACCAAACAGGACTGCTCATTACATTAATTGGAACTTACTTGCTGCTGAATAAAGGTATTAAAGCGATTTTGCATATGAACACCATTGTTGTCCCGCTGATGATCACCATATCTCTTTTGCTCGTTCACAGCACCCTTTCCATGCCCAATCCACAAAGCTTTATCACAAATACAACAGACCACAGTGCGCTACGAACATGGATCTCTCCACTCCTGTACACGTCCTTCAATCTGGCTATGGCTCAGGCCGTGCTTGTCCCTCTAGGCAGTCAAACTTTCTCCCGCAAAACCATCCGCTGGGGCGGTGTATTGGGCGGAATTGGTGTTGGCTTTATGCTGATGGCTGCACATTTTGTCATGTCAGCGCAAATGCCAGGCATTCAGCAATTTGAAATCCCTATGGGAAGCATCGCTTACCGTCTAGGCGCCCTTGTTGAAATCATATACATTCTACTCATTTTCATGGAGATCTTCAGTACCTTTGTAGCCGACATTTATGGAGTCAGTCTACAAATTCGTCAGCATGTCCAAATTTCGCCCAAGCTCATTACATTATTCATTATGCTCACCTGTTTTTTAATCAGTCAGTTCGGCTTCAGCTCACTGTTATCTGTTCTTTATCCTATTTTCGGAATGCTCAGTCTGATGTGGGTTAGTAAACTGATCTTAGCAGGACGCGGAAGACCTTTCCGCTCCTCACGTCCTCGTTCCAGCTTTCGACATTCTGATTCCAAACCAGGTGATACCCGTCATGGTTAGTGTGGAAATTTCAAATACATTTTCTTCAGCTCGTTAACAGCACGACTTAAAGAATAGCTTGATTTAGCCTTGTCGCAGGCAGATCTAGCCAGTTCATAACGATAGGCAGGGTCAGCAATGACCTTTTCTAATGCGTCTGCCAGTGCCTTCGGATTATCGGGTGGCACGAGCAGACCATTTACCCCATCCTCAATCTGCTCCGGTATTCCCCCTACTTCTGTACCTACCAATGCCAGACAGCTCAACGCCGCTTCTGCAAATACGGAGCCAAAGGCCTCCGCCCGCGAAGGCAATACGAATACATCAAAGAAAGGCATAAACTCTTCAGGATGAAGAGTATATCCATAAAAAATCGTCTCATGGTATATATCCAGCTGTCGCGCCATCTCTTCCAGCTCAGGTCGAATCGGACCATCTCCAATGATATGGAGTACAAATTCCTGATTTCTTTTTTTCAGCTCAGCGCAAGCCTGTAATAGAATATCAAGCCCTTTGGCGGGAACAAGTCGGCAAACGGTTATGAGCTGTGTCACTTCATTTTCGTGAGGAATGGGCTTAAATCGTTTCTCATCATATCCATTTGGAATAACCACAACATCTTGCGGATGCTGTACATAAGGTGTTAAGTAATGCTGAAAAGATTGCGATACTGCTATCAGGCGATCCGCCTTATGCTCCATTTCTCGGTACAGTGACACTAAGAATTGGTGTTCAGGCCCGTTCTCCTCTATTTTCCCGTTTAGAATTAACTCCTTCTCATAGGAAGAGTGAATCGTCTGTACGAGCGGGATATCTGGAAATACGTTTTTCATAGCGAGCCCGGCAATCGGATGATGAGCATGAATAAGGTCAAAGGGCTTCTGAATACGAAGCCGAGTCCACCACAAATAATCACGGTACGTCTGAATATATTTTTGAACAATTGGATATTGCTCATATCTCGTCCAGTCGAAGGTATCAAAGATTACTTCGTCCCTGCCCTTGTTACGAATCCGTTTAGGGATTGAAAATAGCTCCATTTCCCAACGGGGGGACGTAAATCGCTCTTGCAAATATGGAATCATGGATGAAACGCCTCCCGGTTGCTCGGGTGGGAAAAAGAGAGCCTGTAGCAATTTCATGAGTGCTTCCCCTTTCAAGCATTAAACTGCCCGGAACACAGGATATATGTATAGGTTTCCGGATTTTCTGAAAGATGATATATTGAGAATAAATGTTAGGCACAAAAGAAAATTATAACATTTTAACTGCAATAAATCCTGTCTATTGTATCGGAACGATATCGTCTGTTCAATAGATAGATTAATTTTACAAATGGAGTCGGTGATGTTGACGTTGTTGTCCTTATTGGGAACCTTGGGCTCCCCATCTCTGGCCGGGGCTATAAGTGCAGCCTGCGGTTTGTATATTATACTCATGATGGCGCTAATGTGCGTGATCATATATAGCAGACAACGAAAAAAAGCCTATATCCTTTTTTCGGTTGCCGCTATTTTTATTATGACATATGAAGCGATGAATCTCTATTCGGCAGGCGGCGGCCAAATGCAACTGCAGGGAATCGTGTGGAAAAATGCGCTGGAGGCGTTTGCCTTCTTGCTCATCAATGCCGCTGTATTTCAGCTGTACCGAAAACTAAAGCGTGTGGAAAAATGGGCCTTGCTGTTGCTGGCTGCGTTATTAATACTGCCGGTAATGGCTTGGACTTTAGGTTTGTTACCCACTTGGATCAGCTCAGTAAAATTGGTTGGATTCACTCTGTTTTATCGAGTGCTGGTGCTTATATTAAGCCTTCTGTTCATCACCCCACGGATCGGACAGCCAAAGAAATTTATAGCAGGCTTATTCACTTATTCGCTCTGGCTTGGTTTTCTCTGGCTGCAAAATGACATCCCTGAAGAAGCAAACGGGTCAAGCACAGTCCTGTGGATGTCATTTTTACCATTGTTGTACTACACTACGTTATTCATCATTCTGTTTGAACGGATTGTGGAGCTACTCCAAAGGATTTATCGTTCTTCCATCACCGATGGCCTCACAGGGCTGTATAACCGTAAATATTTTTCGGGAAGATTACGGAGATATATGGACCAGGGAATCCGCGTGTCGGTCATTTTTTGCGATATTGACAATTTCAAAAAGCTGAATGATACGCAGGGCCATGCTCGTGCGGATGAGGTTCTCAAGCAGGTCGCACAAATTATGGAGGAGGAACTGGATGAAATCGGGCTGACCGGACGATACGGTGGCGAGGAACTGGTCGCAATGGTTGTGGATCGGCGGGCAAAGGTGGCGCAGGTCGCAGAACGAATCCGCGAACGTGTCGCTGAGGAAAGCATCGTCACTATCAGTGTCGGACACAGTACAGCAAAGAAGGAAATAAACCCGGATGAACTCGTCAAACAGGCCGATCAAGCCATGTACATATCCAAAACGACAGGCAAAAACAAGGTTACAGCTTATAAGGCAGCGGAAGTGAAGCAGAGTCGGGCAGCACGCGCACAATAATTCGCAATTCGATTCGTTATCAAAGACTGCCTATGAATACTGCTCTGTCTGGTTGTCTATATCATAAAATGACGCACAGGAATCTCATACGAGCCTGTGCGTCATTTGTATTTAATCTCTTCATTAAACTTCTGAAGTTGCGGATGCTATATCACGGCCGATCGAGGCCAGTTCTTCGCTAGTCAGCTCTCGATAGCTGCCCAGTGGAAGCTGATCATCCAGCTTCAATGGCCCCATGGCTGTTCTTTTCAAGTAGGTCACCTTTTTACCAACCGCCTCGAACATGCGCTTCACTTGGTGAAACTTACCCTCATGGATTACGAGCGAAATATAGGAAGTGACTTCTCCATCTGCCTGATGCGGCTGTTCATGCCGAAGAATCGTCAACTGCGCGGGTAGGGTGACATACCCATCGTCCAGTTCCACTCCTGCTGTAAATTGAAGAATATCCTCCTCCGTGACATGCCCCGACACCGTAGCTTCATACGTTTTGGGGACATGACGCCGTGGAGACAGTAGTTCGTGCGCCAGCTTGCCGTCGTTGGTCAACAGCAATAAGCCTTCTGTATCTTTATCTAGCCTCCCTACTGGAAAAGGCTCAAAATGTCGTTCCTCCGCACTCAGCAAATCCAGCACCGTCCGTTCCCTCGTATCTTCGGTTGCGGATATGACACCTGGAGGCTTGTGCAGCATGATGTAAATAAACTCCCGAAATACAATCAGTTCTCCGTTCACTTCAATTTGGTCTTGGTATGGATGAACCTGTAAGCCGCTATCTTTGATGGTCCGTCCGTTTACCGTGATCATACCTTGCTTTACCTGTCTCTTGATATCACTACGGGAACCATATCCCATATGGGTTAAAATTTTGTCCAAACGCTGAGTTTGTCTTCCTTTTCCACTCATACCGATGTCCACCTCCAGCCTGTAGGATATTCATTTTTAAGCATGCCGTCCTGCCATTTGCCCCACCCGGCCGAATAACCATCAATACACACGAGAGTAAAGCCTTTGGGTTGGACTTCATTTCGAAGCTCTATTCTCTCAACAGGGATGGACAAGGTTTCACCTTTTAAATACCGGATGGCTTCAGCATCCGAGCTGGAGAGGTTGATGCTCCTAACCGCCTCAGAAGGGCGTAAAGCCACCGCCAGCGGATGTGAAGGTACAAAACGACCATTCTTATCGGTTCCCATAAACCAGCCCGGACGTACCACCTTAAGGCCGTCCAAACGATGTGATGCCAGCGGCGATTGATAAATGCGATCTCCGTAGACCACCGTGTAGCCTGCAAATGAAACCTCCAGCTGCTCCTGAACAAATTGGTGATAGGACTCCAGCACATCATGCGGGGAGCGTGCGGCAGATTTCACATTTTCTTTGCCCATACGTGACTTGCTGCCATCAAAGCCGCGCGTGTTCTTTCCTTTGGCTAACTTTCCGCCCATTCCTTTTCCGGTTCGTTTAGGCTCATCAGTCGTGCGCCTTCCTTGGCCACTTGGGAGTAGCGCTTCCTTGACGGGCAAATGTTGCTTCTTCTGCGGATATGCTGCTTCTATGTTTAATACTCTGTCATTCTTGTTCGAAAACGGAACCATATCCCCCGATACAGTGTGATCTGCTGTCGAGGCCACACGAGCACCACCCTGATGCTGCAATACAGCGATAAAATGGCCCTCCCCCTCTACAAGATGCGGCCAGAGGCGTGCTGTACCCCGCAGTTCGGGATGTGCCGATGCAATCTCTTCGTTCATCCATTCCGGGTGGCCTGGTGCAAAGCCTGCTTCCGAAGGAACAGGGACTACGTTAAAATCGGGATGAGCATCCAGAAATTCCGCAATCATTCCTTCATTCTCCTCCGGGGCAAAGGTGCAGGTCGAATAGACAATTCTTCCCCCATCGCTCAGCATTGAGGCCGCTACACGCAAAATGTCCCGTTGCATGACCACACATTTTTCCACCGAGTGTGTCTCCCATTGTTTGGCCATATCCTCATCCTTACGGAACATGCCTTCTCCCGAACAAGGTGCGTCAATTAAAATCTTGTTAAAAAAATGAGGAAAAGCATCTGCGATACGATCAGGGCTCTCATTCAATACCACGGCATTGCGCACACCGTACAATTCCACATTTTTAGCCAAAGCCTTGGTTCGATCGGCGCTAATATCATTGGTCACCAGTATGCCGCTTCCTTGCAGTTTGGCTGCGATTTGGGTTGATTTCCCTCCCGGTGCAGCGCACAAGTCCAAAACAGCTTCACCCTGAGCTACATTGAGCAGTTCAACTGGAGACATGGCACTCGGTTCCTGAACATAGTACAACCCAGCATGATAGTAGGGGTGAAGTCCAGGCTTAGTACCGTGCGGAATGTAAAAACCTGTGGCGCACCACGGAATCGGCCGCAGTTCGAACGGAGGACGTTCCTTAAAGTCCTCTACTGGAATTTTTAATGTGTTGACACGAATCCCCGCATGGGGCGTGTGGTCATAGGCAGCCATAAAAGCCTCAAATTCATCGCCGAGCAGTTGCTCCATGCGCTTTACAAATGCTGTGGGGAGCTGTACACCCATAATCGTAATCATCCTGTCCTGTTAAAATAAATTTTATTGTACCATAATCAACCTGTTAGCCGGCAATATCTGTGTGATTTACAAACTTTCACTACAAGCTGTAATGTTGTATAATAATGAGGTTCATAGTTACATATTTTAGATTTTGATAGGAGAGATTCCATTGAACGCACAAAAATCCAACAAAAAAAAGCTTATACCTGTCATTGGCTTTTTTGTTGTGCTTATCATTTTGCTTGGAGTGCTGCTCGCTTTAAACTCAGGCACTAAAAACAAGCTGTACGGCGTTTCCACAGCCTCGTTAAGTCCTACTACCCAGGAACTGCTAAACGATCCGAACTATCAGCAAATTATTAAGCCAGAAGATCTACAAAGTAAAATTGACAAAAAGGAAAGCTTTTTCGTCTATCATTTCGCGTCTGACTGTGTTCACTGCCGTGCCACCACTCCCAAGCTCATGCCTTTGAGCAAGCAGGAGAACATTACGATGCACGAATTTAACCTGCGTGAGTATGAGGCTGGCTGGGACAAGTACAAGATTGAGTATACACCTACGCTTGTTTATTACGAAAAAGGCGTGGAAAAGGAACGTATGGTAGGTGGATTGAAGGAAAGTCCTTCAGACAACGGATACACACTCGACGATTTCAAAGCCTTCTTTGAGAAATATAAAAAGAACGTGACCTCTTAGACAAATGTCCTCATACCTGACAATGATAAAGCAGCCCGATCCCTATAAAACGGATCGGGCTGCTCGTTTATTATGCGCTACAACATCAAGGCGCATCCTTCGTTTCCACTGTAGCTGAGCGTAAGCTCCCAGCGGCCTGTCTTCGCCTAATCGAAGCTTCCAGCGCCTGCTGACGCTGCTCATGCTTTTCCCCACGCCGAGGACCTCTCTGCTGAGGGATGTTGACTGGAACGGACGATAATGCCTTCTCCACGGCCTGACGCAGCCCGGGCTCGACAATTTCAATCGTCAAATCCCGATAAACCGGCGGTTGACGTTGAAGCTCTCCCGAACCTTCCATAACAGCTTCAGCAAGCTGCCGAGCGCAAGCGCGCGCCTCATCTACCAGCTTCGCCATATTAATGCCCAGCGCGTGCGAAGCAGCATGCTCCAGCCTATGTACCGCACTGTCCAGCATCATGTATCCACCACGATAGTTACCATTGCGAAAATGATACAGTCCTACAGCAATTTGCAGTAAACCTTTATATACAGGGTCTCGGTCCAGCTTAAGCCACAGCTCTTCCAGTACCTCATGACATTCAAAGTAATCCCGATCCCGATTGAAGTATACCAAATAAGTTACGTACAACGGTTCATAGGAAGGGTTCACCATTTAAAACTCATCCCTGTCTTCTTCCTTAGTTGAAGCTTCCAGCATCTCCTTGACCTCATCATGCAGCTGCTTGATTCCTTCCATGTCGTGCCGCTCCCACAGTTCATTAAATCTGCGCTGCGCCTCAATCGTTTCACTAATTTTATGGTAGAAATAAAGACGGTGCATGCCTGTTAGGACTTTGGATACGATATTGGCTTCATCCTCGAACTTCTTCTGCGCTTCCAATATTTCAAGACGGATGGAAGACATTTCATTATCCAACACAAAGGCTGCCTCAGCCGCCTTTTTCAACCGGGCCCGCATATCATCCGGCAAGCTCTCACGATACTTATAGCTAAGAGAATGCTCTATGGTCGCCCAAAAATTCATAGCCAACGTACGGATTTGAATTTCGGCCAGCACAATTTTTAACCCCACTGCTGTCTGAACCGGGTACTCCACAATCATATGAAAGCTGCGATAGCCGCTATCTTTATAATTTGTGATATAGTCCTTTTCATACAATACCGTCAAATCCTTACGTCTTCGAATATATTCGGCTACCCGCCGAATATCCTCTACGAATTGACACATGATGCGAATGCCGGCAATATCCTCGATCCCCGTCTCCAGTTGATCAAGTGAAACCTGCAATCTCTTCGCCTTATCGAGGATGCTGGATATTTTTTTAACCCGTCCAGTTACGAATTCGATAGGAGCGTATTCCTCGCGCTTTTTCAGCTCCGCACGCATTGTTTTGAACTTGACCTTAAGTTCCTCCACCGCCTGATCGTATGGCAGCAAAAATGTTCCCCAGTCTCTTCCGTCCATCCCCGTACCTCCTGTCTCTTCCGACAACACTTTTTTATCTATGAGCTGCACCAACAGCCTCGGTAATGTGTCTAAAGCCGTCCTTTCGAAGCAGCTCACGCAGACCGGCATGTATAGCCCGGTTTACTTCCGGCCCTTCGTAAATCAATGCTGTATAAATTTCAATCAGGCTAGCGCCTGCTTTAATTTTGTCATAGGCATCACGACTGGTAAAAATACCGCCTGATCCAATAATAGGCAGCTTCCCTTCCGTCTGGCGGTATACCCGTCCAATGACCTCTGTGGAACGGTCACGTAGCGGCTTACCACTCAATCCTCCGGTTTCACTTGCATTTCGATGCGTCAGACCCGTCCTGGATATCGTCGTGTTCGTCGCAATAATGCCATCCACTCCGCTGGCCGCAATCGCATCCGTCATATATTCCAATTCCTCGTCCGATACATCCGGTGCAATTTTGACCAGTACAGACTTGGCTTTACCATACTTTGTCGCCTGAACTCCCATCTCTGCCCGAACCGCTTCCAGTAACGACTTCAGTTCACTGCCATGCTGGAGTTTTCGTAAATCCGGGGTATTGGGCGAACTAATGTTTACTACAAAGAAGTCCGCATACGGATACAGTGCGGAAATACATTTCTCATAGTCCTTATGGGCATCCTCATTTGGCGTTACTTTATTTTTACCGATATTAACAGCAATCGGCACAGGTCGATGTTTAAGGGTAGCCAAACGCTGGGCCATGCTCTCAGCACCCAGATTGTTAAAGCCCATCCGATTGACTAATGCCTCATCGGGAGGCAGTCGAAACAACCGGGGCTGATCATTGCCGGGCTGTCCGACAGGTGTCACCGTGCCTACTTCCATAAAACCAAAACCGATGGAAGAAAAACCGACAACCGCTTCAGCATTTTTATCCAGTCCCGCAGCCAGTCCAATCGGGTTGGGAAAATGAATACCAAACAGATCAACGGCAAGATCTTCCGTTTCCTTGACTCCATACATCCCTCGCAACGTCGCTGCTCCACCGGGAAGTGAGCCCGCATGCTTTAAGCCGTCAATGACTACATGATGGGCCCTCTCTGGACTCATTTTGAAAAAAACAGGTTTCGCAATCCTTCGATACAACACGATTCATCCACTCCGTTCTATGCCCTTGCACAATCCTAAAAAAACATCTCTACAAAATAGTTTAGCTTTTTCCATACCAAAAAGAAAGTAATTTGCGAGGTCCAATATCAGAACAATTCAGTTGTCATGGAGATGTCATTGAAAATGTATAATCAAACCATTTACAATGGACATAGTAAGACAGGATCTTAGCCCGCAAGAAAAGAGGGATTGCTGATATGAAGACCAAGCGCAAACCGCCCAGTCTGCAAAAGAAAAAGGATGAGGTGAACAAGAAAGCGATTGTTTGGACCGCCGTCAGCTTTGTTCTACTCATCATTGTGATTGTTCTGGTCATTGTTTTAGCACAAGCAGGAACTCGTTAAACAACAAGTAGCAGTGGCATCAAAATGTTAATTTAGCCAGTGATAGGTTTTGTGGGGATTTGTCTGGTCGTGCTGCGGCTCACTCGTAAATCGGGAACTAGGTACAAGCACTTGATCAGGCAGTCCCCCGTTACCAATAACCACCTCCGTACCTGAAGGTACGAGTGCAAACAATTCCTCCACGTCTTCCTTCCCCATGCGGACACAACCCAGCGACTCATTTTTGCCGATACTTTCTGGCTCGTTCGTACCATGGATAGCATAATTTGTTGCAGACAGTTGCATACCACGGCTGCCAAACTCACCGTTGGATTTGCCGTTCGGATTTACGACTTTATCGGTAATCACAAATTTCCCTTCCGGTGTTCTTTCTCCGCCCAAACCGATGGGATAATTGCGAATAAGTATATTGCCGCTCACCAATGCTAGCCTGTGTTTGGATTTGTCTACCACAATTCGTAGCGGTTGCCCCAGAAAAGGCCGTCCGTGCAATGACGATGCCAGCAGTAGACTGCTTTCAGCCGCTGAGCCAGCGTTCTGATCTCCTGCCTTCCCTGTTCCCTGTGCTGGAGAAGCAAGTAAATTGCGCATAGGTGTAAAAGCCTTCGTCATCCCGTCTGTCGTACCGTACATCGTGTTATTGGGAAAATCTCGGGTCAGTTCCTCAAGACTCTGGGGAAGACGTTGATGCTGCGAGCGATAAGCACGCATGGCGCTATTCAGCACAGCCAGCTCTTCCTGTCCGGCAGCCCATTTTAGACCTGTTATGCGGAGTTTCTCACTGTCCGACGGCTTGCAAGCACATGCAGCGGCATCGTAAGACTGAATAGCTAATCCGCCGTTTCCCTTGTTCTGTACACTAAGTAACGGCTTCATGCCTTCTCTCCAGATCAGCCACGCCCCACTCTGCTCCATGCCCAGCACTGTGGTCTTGGACGGCATTTGACTCGTCTTTGCCAACATATCCGTAAGCGCTGTTCCAGCCCCACTTCCTTGCCTGGCTTGAGCTGTAAACACACCACCAGCATAAGACTCACCGTTTTGTGCCCTCTTCTTTGGATCTGCATTAGCCACTTTCGCAACTTCGACATGATCAATCGCTGCATGCTCAGTTCCGGATGGAACGGATGCGCTCTCAGGTGAAGTGCTCGGTGAATTGGCTGAAGGGACCCAGATGAGCAGAAGTACCATTAAGGCAGTTAAAAGATGACGTGTTCGAGCGGTTCTCCGCTCCTTCTCCTTGGACATCTGAACCAGTTTATCCTGATATTCCATCCATACGTCTGCCGGAATCTGTTTATGCTCAAAGGCTTCGAACACTTCTCCTGCACGATTGAAGCAATAATTCGCTTTGCCTTCCTGACCGTTGCTTTCATACTCTTTACCGAGTAAATACCAGGCCATTTTATTATCAGGGTGCTTTTTGACATACGATTTAAGATGAGGCGAATGGTCCATCGGATCCTCCTGATCGTGTAATCTTGCATGCTTACTATTATGTATATCGGTCACAATGGGCCTGATGGACAGCACATAAAAAAAACAGCACCGTCAGCATGCTTTCACCGTTATACGGTGAAGGGTACTGTCGGTGCTATGCCTGTCCAAAAAACTTACACTTAACCTTCTTTATTGAACGGTTCGTCTGCAACTTTGATGGAATCTGTAGGGCAACCGTCACAAGCATCCTGCATATCATCAAACAGGTCTTCTGAGATCGCCTTGATGCCTTGGTTTGCATCCCCTTCAAAGATCACTTCAGCCAAACCTTCATCATCATAATCATAGATGTCTGGTGCTGTAGCGCCGCAGGCTCCGCAAGCAATGCATGTATCTTTTTCTACCCAAGTGTATTTAGCCATAACTTTTCTCTTCCTCCTATACAATCGAACAAACCAGCTTTTGCATTCTATTCACATATTAATACAAACCCAAAATTATTACAAATTATTTTCCTTTATCCTTCATGCAAAAAACGCTTATAACGTGTGTTACTGATACTGACCATCATTCTCCCCTAAGTTCACTCTGGAGTAGGTAGATTGTCTTTTTGCAGCGAAGTTCCGCGCAGCTTGGAATTACGAAGAAGTACTGAAGGATCATCTCCCAGCATCCCCGCAGTCAAAATTGCATTTTCACCAAACTTATCGCGCAGCGCATCCATCGTTTTCAGTAAACTTTCTTTTTTAGGCTGGTCTTGGTATTCAAATAGATCTAATTGAACTGCCGCTTCCTCCTTTGGAATGAGCTGTTGCAGCGTAATCCCCAACAAACGCACTGGCTTATCCTCTCCCCAATGGCGACGATACAATGCACAAGCTTCCTTATATATGTCTTCTGCACTTTCCGTAGGCGTACTCCTGACTTGAGAACGCGTAAAGGTCTTCATATCCGGGGTCCGAATCGTCAGTTGGATACCTCCTGCCAGCATCCCTTGTCGTCGAAGCCGCCGAGCTACCTGATCACTAATGTTAAGCAGTACTCTTTGGGCTTCTTCCAACTTTACTACATCCATAGGCAGAGTGGTTGTGTGACCGATGGATTTGTTCGGCTCCCGTTCAGTGCTGACTTGAGAATGGTTAATTCCGTTTGCCGCCAATTTTAACCAAGAACCAGTTACCCCAAATATGCTAACCAGCATGTGTTCATCTGCCTTAGCCAGTTGACCAATGGTGCGAATGTTCATTTGTAGAAGCTTATCTGCTGTTTTGCGGCCCACACCAAACAATTGCCCACATGGAAGGTTCCACAAAATGTTGGGTACATCACGCAAACGTAGAACAGATATCCCGCGTGGCTTTTTCAGATCAGAGGCCATTTTGGCTAGCAGTTTGTTGGGTGCTACCCCAATTGAGCAAGGCAAGCCTAGCTCTTCTTCTACTCTACGCTGAATCTCCTCGGCAATATCCAAAGGTGTTCCAAACTGCTTGGAACCGGAAATATCTAGATAACACTCATCAATTGAAGTTGCTTCCAGCATAGGCGTATACGAGTAAGCAATACTCATAAATGCTTTGGAATAACGACGGTATAAATGAAAATCAGGCTGTATTACGATGAGCTGCGGACAAATTCGTCGAGCCTGCTGAACAACCATCCCTGTTGAAATGCCTAATCGTCGTGCTTCATAAGAGCAAGTTACAATTACACCTTTGCGCAGCTCACTGCTGCCTGCCACTGCGGTAGGCAATCCTTTATATTTTTCCGGCTCCTCCGCTGCATGAACGGAACAATAAAATGCGTTCATATCCACATGCAGAATAACTCGTCCACCAACCGGATAATAAGCACTGACATCTTTCATGCTCAACCCTTCTTTTTAACTGTAAATTCACTTGTTAGCCCAAGAATATGTCCTTTGATTTTATACTTAAAGTACCCTTGCATACTATTTCTATTTTACATAAAAAATATAGGTTTTGCGCTCAAAAATGATAATTATATATTACATTTGAAGTCATTAGTTGTTATAATCGACTATCATACGAACACGACAAACTAACGCTTTCCTGTTTTTAAGCGTTAAACAACTAAATTAATGTGCTTAAAAAAGCAGATCATTACCAATCTGAGCAATCCGCGAAGGAGGAGTCCCTCATGTCCACCGCTATTTCTATCTTTGACACAACGCTGCGAGATGGCACTCAAGGAGAAGGAATTAGCTTGTCTGCTGATGACAAATTGAAAATCGCCAAAAAACTCGATGATCTCGGTGTTCACTATATTGAAGGCGGGATTCCCGGGAGCAACAGCAAGGATATTGAATTTTTCAAACGGGTACAAGAACTAGGCCTTCAGGCAAAGATTGTCGCCTTCGGCAGCACGCGCCGCAAAGATAGCATCGCAGCGCAGGATGTCAATCTGCAACGGATTCTGGAATCCGGCGCTCAGGCCGCTACTCTGGTTGGTAAATCATGGGATTTTCATGTGCACACTGCTTTACAGACAACACTGGAGGAAAATCTGTCTATGATTTACGACTCCATCGCCTTTTTAAAGCAAGGGGGCATGGAAGTTATTTTTGATGCCGAGCATTTTTTTGACGGATATAAAAACAACCCCAAGTATGCACTCGCCGTTATGAAAAAAGCTGAGGAAGCAGGCGCGGATTGGCTCGTGATGTGTGATACCAACGGCGGTACCCTTCCGCATGAAATACATGAAATTGTCACTACACTGCAAAGCCAGCTAACGAAGTCACAGTTGGGCATTCATACACACAATGATTGCGAATTAGCAGTAGCCAACTCACTCAGTGCAATTCAAGCAGGCGCAAGACAGGTCCAAGGTACCATCAACGGCTATGGTGAACGGTGCGGTAATGCCAACCTATGCTCCGTCATTCCGAACTTGCAGCTTAAGCTGGGCTACGACTGTCTAGATCCCGAGAAGCTAAAACAACTCCACAATACAGCTCGCTTTGTGAGTGAAGTCGCCAACGTCAATCTGCCTGTCAACCAGCCTTATGTTGGCAATGCTGCTTTTGCCCATAAAGGAGGTATTCATGTGTCAGCTATTCTGCGCGACTCACGAACTTATGAGCACATCGCTCCTGAACTTGTGGGGAACAAGCAGCGAGTCTTGGTCTCCGAACTGGCCGGACAAAGCAACGTTGTGTCCAAGGCGCAAGAACTGGGCATCACCCTTGATCCGTCCAGTGATGAGGCACGTGGCGTCATTAGTCGTATCAAGGAACTTGAGCATCAGGGATATCAGTTTGAAGGCGCGGATGCTTCGCTGGAATTACTTATTCGTGAAGCCGGCGGTGAAGTGAAGGAAATGTTCTCATTTGAATCCTTTAAGGTGCTGGTGGAAAAAACAGCGGGGCGATCGGTCGTCTCCGAGGCATTCTTAAAGCTGAATGTTGCAGGGACAAGTGTCTATACCGCAGCTGAAGGAAATGGTCCTGTCAACGCGCTTGATAATGCACTCCGCAAGGCTCTTTCTCAGTATTTCCCAGCCTTGCGAGACATGCATTTGGCTGACTACAAGGTGCGTGTGCTCGACGAAAAAGACGCCACTGCCGCCAAGGTACGCGTGCTCATTGAGTCCAAAAACTACGAGGACGTCTGGAGTAACGTAGGCGTATCCGAAAATGTTATTGAAGCTAGCTGGGAAGCTCTCTTGGACAGCTTCCGTTACGCATTGCTGGAAGCGCCAACTCCAAAAAATGAACAAACTGAGCTTACTCATCACGGATTAGTTAACCACTAATCAAGTACAAGCATGAGCTAATAAGGTGGCTTTGGCGGTCTACTTGGCCCCCAAAGTCACTTTATTTTTTGAAGAGCTTCTATTTTCCCCTCCAATTCCCGTTCACTGAGCATGCCGATTATGATTTCTCGTACCCGTCCATGGTCATCAATCGTTACATGAGTCGGAAAAGCCACTCCTCCAAATTGTTCAAACAACGCTCCTTGTTCATCCAGTAATATGGGAAATTTGAGGTTCAAAGAACGGGAAAACTTCTGCACATCCTCCAACCGGTCATAGCGAGTTACATTGATGCCATACACATCTACATCATGTTTGTATTTACTATACAATTCATTCAGCATGGGCGCTTCTAATCGGCACGGATCGCACCATGAAGCCCAAAAGCTAATGATCATCGCTTTATTCCGCGGAGCCCCTACATCGTAGGACTTGCCGTTTAACCCCTTTAAAATCATAGAAGGAAGCTGTTGCCCAGGTTTGATTCTTTTTATTACCTCTGCTGCAACTGATTCAGTCCCTACATTCTTCTCAACATCAAGCTCTTTCTCACCTTTATATTTTTCTTCCAGTGTTGCATTTTCCACAGGCAGGCTTGCTGAATAGACTGTGTTTGCAATAATCCCCCATGTAGCCCCAACCATAACCAGCACAATTATCGCTCTAATGAAAAGAAATCTTTTCACAGTCTTATCACCTGTCTTTCATCTAAATGACCTTCATCCTCCCCATAGGATGCCCATACGATTCCCACCTCTAACCTTCTAAATCTGAACAGGACACAAAAAAAACAGCAAACCCACGAAAATCGCGAACTTGCCGTTATAATGTGGTGTCAGATACTATACCTTGTACTGAATCAGGCATGACTCAAATGCGCGTAGACATCTGCCAAATTGGTTACATTACGCTTCAGCATTTCCTGAACATACGCCACCCAAAGCTTAGCCGTCATCTTCGCATCCTCTAACGCATGATGCCGCCCTTCAATCGGAATGGATTGATAGGCCAGCAATTCATCCAAACTATAGGTTTGGTGTTGCTGTGGCTCCAGCCATTTGGCGAGCATCATTGTGTCTAGTACACGGTGAGTTAACTGAACTTTAGATGTTTTCCATAACGCAGCATTTAAAAAGGCCTTATCATGAGCGCTAGCATGCGCTACAAGCACCCGCCCACCTACAAAGGACATAAAGTCATGCAGTCCATTCATAAGCGGCGGAGCTCCATCCGTCATTTCCCGGGTAATCCCAGTTAGCCGAGTAATCTGTTCAGGAATCTCGGTCCGCGGATTGACAAGCGTATAAAACTGCTCTTTTTCCATAATCACATCCCCGACTACTCGAATCGCTCCGAACGATAAAATCTCATCTCCATGCTGTGCCGAAAATCCCGTTGTCTCCAGATCAAAAACTACCGTCTCCAAACGCTCCAGTGGGGTACGCAATACTTCAGAACGCCGTTGTTCCCGCGTTAAGGACCGAATAAACGCCATCTGCTGAGCCGTAGGAGCCCCCATTACAGATGCGATTGCCGACGGCACTCCTCCTCTGCGGAGGGCACTCCAGAAGCCACCTCCCTGCGCTGGTTCTTTCATGACCTTCTCCCTTCCATAAATCGCAGCTGCCTTTGCAACGCACGATGCAGCCGTCGTACTGTTGAAAGAGCCTCGCGCAGCTCATGCCAGCCTTTACCTTGCTTCAACGGCTTGACAGCCAGATAGCCATTACTGATCAGCAACCCGTCCTTCTCCCTCGCTGGAGTAGCCATTCGAAGCTGAAGTGCGATCCGAAAGGCTCGCTCGCAAGCATCGAGTAAAGGCAACGGTGCCGCTTCAAGTGATGCGAGACGCCTGAGTCTTTTCAGGGTGGAAGTTTCCTCTACACCATGTTGCAATGCCAAAAAACGGACGGCGTTCACCAACGGAATGTATAACCCGTATTTCACATCAAAATCGCCTGCATGCTCACCGAACCGCTCGGTAACGATCTGACCTAAAATATTAAGTGTCGCTTTATGCCTTACCGTGTTCCTAAGTACCGCTGAAGGTAGGTCGGGTTGTTTACGGAACAACTTATAAAAGCTTTGCTTCCATTCCACAGACAATTGCTCGTCGCCTGCGATATGTCTCATGTCAGACGAGATAATGAGATATCGAATCGGCTCCCAGGCAAAATCTTCCGACCATTTTGATAGCTGTTCTTGCCATCCAGTCAATGTATGGCGCCACAATGGCTCCGAGCACATCACTTTCCCCTCGCATTTGGGATATCCCAAATGCTCTAGCATTGCAGAGAGTCTGCGACCAAACTCGCTAAAATACAATTCTTTATCAGCAGACACAAGGTCACTGATAATCATACCGTTATCCTGGTCACTCCATAGCGTCGATTCCGAGCGCCCCATGCTACCGAAGGCTATAAATGCGTAAGGGACGGGAGGAGGGCCAAAGCCATCCTCAACCATCCCTTTTTCGCACATTTGCACAGCTCTGGCCGCGATGCGGTCATGCATTTCATTCGCCGTTCGTAACCAGTCTGATAACGGAGCGGAGGCTTGGGAAGCCAGCAGCCATTTCTGGGAATCGACCCTGGCCTGCCTTAAAGACTCAGGTGTGTCTGCATGATCAATCGCTTCGGTGGAACTCACCCAAGGGGCCATATTTTGCAGTTCCATACTTCCATCTCCTCCGCTCATCCATACTGGCTCTTTATATTTGACCTATTAGCTGACAATTCCAGAACGCTTTTCAGCTTCGGTAACTAACTTCATTTGCTCTGGATAGCCGTACGTACCGTGTTCACTGATATCGAGTCCCATCGTTTCTTCCTCTTCCGTAACGCGAATACCCATAATTGCTTTCATCGCACCCAGAATAATGAAGGAAATGACGAATACGAATGCCAAAGTACCAATCAGTCCAAGCAGCTGTACTCCTAATTGTGTAAAACCACCACCATAGAACAGACCCGCTTGACCTACACCTGTTATTTTTGCAAGCTCAGGAGTAGCGAAAAACCCTGTGGATACCGCGCCCCACATCCCCGCAACACCATGTACGGAGAAAGCATATACTGGGTCATCTACTCTCGCACGCTCAAACCATTGCGCTGTGAAGAAAGTGACGATCCCTGCAACTGCGCCAATAACCAATGCCGCCCAAGGCGCTACAAAGGCACAAGAACCCGTAATGGCAACCAAGGCTGCCAGCACACCGTTTAGCATAGCAGGAATATCTGCTTTTCCGTATACCATCCAAGATACGAGCAAAGCGAAAACTCCGCCTGCCGCAGCAGCAATATTTGTAGTCAGGGCTACATATCCAAAGAATCCGTCATTCATAGCAGAAACAGCACTACCTGGGTTAAATCCAAACCAGCCAAACCAGAGAATAATAACACCCAGGATAGAGTACACCTGATTATGACCAGGGATAATGTTCGGCTTGCCATCTTTATTAAACTTGCCCAGACGCGGTTTGAGCAGCAACGTAGCGACGAGTGCCGCCGTAGCACCTGTCAGATGGACCACTGTTGAACCAGCGTAATCCTGCATTCCCAACTTGCCAAGCCAGCCGCCGCCCCATACCCAGTGAGCTACAACGGGATAGATCACGATGGAGAACAAAATACCGAAAATAATGTATACACTTAATTTTGCACGCTCTGCCATCCCTCCGCACGCGATCGAAAGCGAAACCGCAGCAAAAGCAAAGTGAAACAAAAACATAATCGTAATCGGAACATCCAAACCTGAAAGAGTATCAAACGATGCAGCAGCATCTGTCCCACTCATGAAGAAACCCGTCAGTCCCATAAATCCGTTACCGCCGTCATTGCCAAAACCGAAACCAAATCCGAGGGCCCAGAAGGACAAAGCCGCAACACCCGTCGTGAGAATCGTTTTACCAGCGACA
Organism: Paenibacillus sp. AK121; assembly: GCF_019042715.1. Classification (NCBI taxonomy): domain Bacteria; kingdom Bacillati; phylum Bacillota; class Bacilli; order Caryophanales; family Paenibacillaceae; genus Paenibacillus; species Paenibacillus sp. AK121. Next base: position 223,708 of record NZ_JAHPJM010000007.1, on the reverse strand, counting down.
TGACCCGCGTTCTTCATTCGTGTCGAGCCTGCCTCCAGCAATGCAAATCCCGCTTGCATGAAAAATACAAGTATAAATGCCAAGAACGTAAATGCCGTGTTTAGCCCAGCTTGAAGTTGAATATTTGTCGGCCCGTCAGCAGCGAACGCACCTACCGGAAAAGCTAGAACCGTCAGCATGGCCAATAATACAACTAACCACTTTTTTCTCATGAAGACCACTCCTCGAATGTTAAGTTTCTTTACATTTCGTGAAATTCTTATTGTCATTATAATCAGAATACATGAAAGTTGACAAGATTTTTTTTATTATGTTAAAAAAATGAGCTTACAAACCTGACATGTCATATTTACTAACCATAAAGGTAGCTTGTTTGAGCCCGGCAAAAGCATAACGTTTGACTGTATGGTTGAGGATCATGTAAAATATCCTTTATAAACACTCGGTTTAAAATGCTAATATTGAAGGTTGAACGAAGAGCGCGAGGTGAAGACAGATGGGGATATGAAGCTATATCGAATTGGCGAGCTAGCCAAAGCGGCTGGTGTCAGCGAACGAACGATTGATTATTACACTAAACTCGGTTTGATCACACCTGAAGAACGATCATTGAAAAATTATCGCCTTTATAATGGTGAAACGTTAAACAGGCTTGAACGTATTAACCAAATGAAACAAGAGAAGTATAGCCTTGAGGAAATCAGACAGACTCTGATTAAATGGAACTCGGTTGCAGGAGAAGAGCACGTCACTGACAAACTAACGAGTCTAGAAATGCATATGCAGCGTCTAGAGCGTGAAGTCAATGAACTACAGCCTCTTCTCGGACAGCTCAAGCCCGTCCAAGCTCGCAAGCTGCTTACTGGTCTGTTGCCACAAAGCGCTGCTTGTATTGAGGCTTTGAAGTATCTGTTGGAGCATAGTTCTATGATGTAGATACCCAGGCTAGTAGTATGAACAATAATGGAGGGTTGCTTTATGATGGGTATGTATATATTGATTATTCTTGCGTTCGGATTATCCTTATGGGCGCAATTCCGTGTAAAAGGTACGTTTAACAAATGGTCTGATGTCCCAAATGAAAATGGACTGACTGGTTACGATGCAGCTCGGCACATGCTGGATCGTAATGGCTTGCATGATGTACCTATTGAGCCAGTACCCGGCGCGCTATCTGACCATTATGATCCGATACAACGAGTGGTGCGCTTGTCCGAGCCTGTTTATTATGAAAAATCCATTTCTGCGGTTGCTGTGGCTTGCCATGAAGTCGGTCATGCCATCCAACATAAAGAGCATTATCCTATGCTGGCACTTCGCCACCGGATCTTTCCAATCGTAAACTTTGCTTCCGGGATTGCACCGTTTCTGCTGATTGCTGGTTTCTTATTTAGCTTTACGAACCTGATCGGTTTGGGTATTATCTTCTTCTCAGCTACTGTTGCTTTTCAATTAATCACATTGCCAGTTGAGTTTAATGCTTCTAATCGTGCCCGGGAAATTATGGTTTCTGAAGGATTTATCCGTAATGATGAAGAACGTGGTGTAGCCAAAGTTTTGAATGCTGCTGCATTGACGTATGTGGCCGCAGCTCTCGTTTCCTTGCTGGAACTGATCCGCCTAATTGGCATCTTTAATAGCCGGGATTAATCACTTGTATTGCAAAAAAAGGTTGTTCCTCCACCAAGACGGTAGAGGAACAACCTTTTTTCTTGATCTTAAACCAATACACTATACTTAATTGTCTCAATCTGCTTTTGCCGTTTTGTTCGAAGTAGCAGCGTTACCATGAAGGCCAAAATATTGCAATAAAAAAGTTCGGAACGATTTAGCAACTAATGGAAGTTTGTCATCTCTACGATGAATCAAGCCAATTGTTCGCGTCACCTCTGGATCAACAATCGATACCCTTGCAGGTTGAAGCGGGTTAGTCTGAAACAGCGCCATTTCAGGCAGAAGACTAACCCCCATACCCGCAGCTACTAAACCGCGAATCGTATCTGTCTCTTCGCCTTCAAAAGCAATATCCGGCGTAAATCCAGCCTCCAGGCAGGCCTGCCAGACAATCGGACGTAACGAATATCCATCCCTGAACAAGATGAATTTTTCACCTTTAAGCTGGCTCAATGTGATGTGTTCAGCTGAAGCCAAAGGGTGATTAGGCGGGAGAACCGCAAATAACTCCTCAGTTAACACCACATCCCCCTCGACATGGTCATGTCGATCTGGAAAAGGAGATACAAAGGCCAAATCCACCTCACCCGCTAACACATCACGAATTAAACTCGGGTACATTCCTTGTTTAAATCTAAATTTAACATTGGGATACCGCTTACGGAATTCAGCCACCACTGTAGGAATAAGATGAATCCCCAAACTGTGCGGAAAACCGATACGGATTTCGCCCCCCTCAGGGTCCAAAAACTCATGCACTTCCAAAACAGCCCGCTCCAGATCTTTTATGATCGTTTCCACCCGTTTGCAAAATAGCTGTCCCACTGGCGTAAGTTGCAGATTGCGACCCTTTTGCATAAAAAGATTAACTCCCAGCTCCTCTTCAAGCTGATGAATTTGCCGACTTACCGCAGATTGCGCCACATGCAACTCCTCAGCTGCCTGAGTGACATGTTCTTTTTGCGCTACTTTCATGAAGTATTGCAACTGTCGTAATTCCACTCCGATATTCGCTCCAATCTGTTTTTCAACATACGAAAGAAGATGTTCATCGAACATCATCCTCTTTCTTACCCAGATAACTTACGATAAAGCTGTCTTTAGTGACGTTTGCGTTGACCAGTCAATCTAATCAATAATCCATACATGAAGAACCCACTGAGCAAGCCCCCAAAGTGAGCGGTCCAGTTAATGTTCGCAACCGCAAAAGAAAACAGAATACCAAACCCAAGCAGCGTGTACAGCGTTTTGCGCGAAGCATCATCCATCAAGGAACGTTGGAACAAGGCAACGTACAGAAACGCCCCATAGATCCCATAAATCGCTCCTGAGGCTCCTACAGAGACTGTCGTTTCTGCCACCATGTTGTAATGCGCAATGGACAGTATGTTCCCTACAACACCCGTGACCAGATACAACAACACATATCGTAAGGACCCGAGCAAACGCTCCAGCGGAGGAGCGAATACAAGTATTGCAAAGGAATTAAACAAAAGATGATCAAACCCAGCATGTAAAAACATAGCTGACACATACCGCCACAGCTGGTCAGTGAATGGCGCCTCATTAATCAAAGCCCCATACCGGATCAGCGTCAAACTATTTTCTGATCCACCTTGCACGGTCAGTACAATAAACATCACAATATTGATAAGCAAAATCAGACAGGTTACCGGGTAAAACCGCAAATAACTTTTCCAGTTCTCATAACGTAAAAAAATCAAGGCAATCCTTCCTTCATGGGGTGTCTCCACCTTATTCAAATTGGACAATGTCTTTTATAAAAGATTATAATAGATTTCGGCAACGATAACCAATGCCAAAAACCAAAGGAGGCTATTACATATGGCACAAGAACGTACAGGAGTTGCTACTTTTAAAGGCAATCCTTTGACTCTCATAGGTCCTGAACTGAAAATTGGAGATCAGGCGCCTGATTTCAAATTACAGAAAGACTTATTGGAAGCAGCTACGCTTCAAGACTTTGCAGGTAAAGTCAAACTGATTAGCGTTGTCCCTTCTCTAGATACAGGCGTGTGTGACGCACAGACTCGACGTTTCAACCAGGAAGCAGATTCCTTGGGGGACCAAGTTGTGGTCCTGACGGTTAGCGTGGATCTGCCTTTCGCCCAAGCTCGTTGGTGCGGTGCGGCTGGTATCGATCGCGTATTGACACTGTCCGACTATAAGGATCATTCCTTTGGTGAAGCTTATGGTGTATTCATTAAGGAATTCCATTTGGATCATAGAGCTATTTTTGTCATTGATCAAAATGACAAAATCGCTTACGTAGAATACTTGAGCGAGATGGCCGAGCATCCTGACTATGACCAGGCGATCGCAGCCGTAAAAAAACTCGTCTAAATCAAGATCGAATATTAAAAAAGCGAGTGAAGGATGGCCTTCCTCGCTTTTTTGATGTTTGTCTACCACATCACTACTCCCATACAACCTGCTATTACTGTACGACCTTATAAGCGGACAGCTTCTTGTCGATCATAGCGAACAGTTGCAAAATAATGCGGTAATTCGCACCCAAGTCCCCTAACGATCCGCGTGAAGCAGAATAAATATCCACCGCACTTCGAACTGGCGAGACAGATAAAATTGAAACGGTAATGTCGACGGTTCTGCCGAACGCCGTTCGCTTCTCCAACGTAATCTCACCTACGGATGCTACCTCATGGAGTACCTTGTAGCCAGGAATCTTTTTCATGATAGATGATACTTCTTCCCAAGCCTTGTCTCTCGATAAGTTATAATAGCGTGTCTTCATTTGGGGGTCCTTGACCCGGTCGCTTGTACCTTCTTGGCTGCGCACAATCCCTACCAGAGTCCTCTTCAACGACAAGACATTTCCTCCTTCACGATAATCGCTACCTAATCATACGACACATCGGCTTCCTCTGCTGCAAGCGCTTTATAAAATACGATAAACAACCGAAAATGAGTCCGATCATGTCTTTGGTATGCGACCTTAGTACCTCATGTCTTAGTTTAACATTGTTGCATACAAAAAACACCCTGTTTCTGCATAAGCAGTACCAGAGTGTTTTCATTACATTATGGAGTACCCGCCGATGCCGTCCGACCAAAGCGTCTTCTGAACCTGCTTTAGCAGGTGGGTGACCGCAGAATAAACTTTTGAAGTCCCCTTGTCAGCAATTGACAGGGCTTTTCAGCTATTCATTCGTATAGATCTCCCTAGACATTGTCATTGGTTCAAAACAACAAATGACCGTAACGTGCATCGCAGGATGTGACCTTATTATAGCGCTTCTCACTCAAAAAGTAAATGCTAGGAGAAATATGTTTTATTTTTAGAGGTTATCACTTTTTTTGTCTTCCATGCTTGCCTTTTCCTCGTCTTTCTGTTTCATCTTCTCCATTTGATCCTGCATTTTGAGGAAGGTTCCGTAAAAATTAAAAAAAGCGAACCAGGCAACTACACTGCCGATGAAAAATAAGAAAAGCACGGGATATTTAACTCCAATGTATATAACAACGGCGCTGCCGAGCATGGTGGAAAATACACGGAATGGTCGAATCAGCGTCAATAAAACTGCATTCTTAATAATTTGTCCGGTAGACATATGATAGTGAACTACCATCGAAAAGAAGTTAAACATAGACACAAGCAAAATAATAATGAGGATCAGCATGATGACGCCCACGATTTGCAAGTTGCTGAGCTGTGTCATATATACAGTGTAATCCACATACATAACGACAAACAATAGCGTGTAAAAGATACCCCCAATCAGACTCTGCTTATAGTTCTCTTTATATCCTTTAAAGAAGGTACGAAACACGCCTGTATCGGTATCGCCCATCACCCATTTGCGAACCACTGCGAACAAAGCCGATGTTGCTGGAAATAAAGTAAGCGGTGCCAAAATCGCCATCGCCCAGTTCATTTGTAACGATTCATTCGCCAGATTCTGATTCATAACAAGTAATTTCAGTATGAGGCAGAATACAAAAGGCGATGAACATAACACCCACAACAAATTGCTAGCCGCCAGCCGGGTAATCCACTCGGTTAGGCGGTAAATCCCCCCCATAGCTCCTTTAAATTCCAATGTTAGTCTCTCCCTCCGCAAGCCTTGGCAGTTCCAAGACTTATGTTGCTATGCCTGTTAATTCCGGCTCTTGACTATATCATACCGTATTTCAGCCCTAAAGCGCCAGTGAAATCCATACGTGGTCCATTAAAGCTGATCCCATAAATTTCATACATACTGATCAAAAAAAGCCGAAGCTAACATTAGCTTCGACTTTTTATTCATTTATTTCTTATTATTCAGAAGAGGAATCTTCACGTCTTGCAGGACGGCGAGTTTCGCCATTGCTGCTCGGGCGTGGTTTGCGATCTCCACTATAGCGGCTTCCGGAATCACGGTTGTAGCCACCGCCTTCTTTGCCACGGTTGTAACCACCGTAGCCACCTTTACTGCCGCTACCGCCACGGTTGGAATTATACCCACCGTTGCTGCGTCCACTATAGTTGGAAGGCTTGCGTCCGCCAGAACGCACGTCAGGTTTACGACGTTTTGCACGGATCGGATCTTCTGGAGTCAACTCAATAGATGCCTCTCTCTTCTCACCAGTCATCAGCTTCAGAGCTGCGGAGAGGAGTTGAACAGAGTCATATTGCTCCAGCATTTGAATAGCCAAACCTTTGTACTCGTTCAGCTCGCCTTTTTCTACAACTTCTAGAAGGCGTTCTGCGATGATACGTTGTTTGCCTTCCAGAGCTTCTGCCAACGTTGGAAGAGGCTTACGTGGAATGCGGTGACGAGTTACACGTTCAATGAAGTGCAAATGGTCAATTTCACGAGGCGTTACGAATGACCAAGCTTCCCCTTCTTTACCTGCACGTCCAGTACGTCCGATACGGTGAACATAGCTCTCCGGATCTTGCGGGAGGTCAAAGTTCACAACGTGAGTTACGCCGGAAACGTCCAAACCACGGGCAGCAACGTCAGTCGCTACGAGCACGTCAATACTTCCGTCACGGAATTTACGCATAACAGCATCACGCTGGTTTTGAGACAAGTCACCATGCAAACCATCTGCGGAATAACCACGTTTTTGCAGAGCTTCAGCCAGCTCGTCTACCCGGCGCTTAGTGCGACCGAACACGATAGCAAGTTCTGGGGATTCCATATCGATCAAACGGCTTAATGCTTCGAATTTTTGACGCTCAGGAACTTCAATATAGGCCTGATCAATCAGCGGAGCGCTAACTTGTTTAGGAATAACGGATACATGCTCAGGATCTTTAAGGAATTGCTCAGCCAATCTTTTAATGTTAGGAGGCATTGTAGCCGAGAACAGCATCGTTTGACGCTCGTCCGGAACCTGCTTCAGAATGGACTGAATATCTTCCATGAAGCCCATATCCAGCATTTCATCTGCTTCATCCAAAACAACGGTGTTTACGTCTTCTAGCTTAATGGTTTTACGATTAATGTGATCGAGCAAACGTCCTGGTGTACCAATAATAATTTGAGGTTTCTTTTTCAAAGCGCGAATCTGGCGTACGATATCTTGTCCACCATAGATCGGCAAAGTGCGAAGACCTTTAAAGCGGGAGAGTTTTTCGATTTCTTCAGCCACTTGAATAGCAAGCTCACGTGTTGGAGCCATAATCAGGGCTCTGATTTTTTCATCGTTTTTAGAAATTTTATTGATCATCGGAATACCAAACGCAGCAGTTTTACCAGTACCTGTTTGGGCTTGACCAATCATGTCTTTCCCTTGCAATGCAATCGGGATGGATTTGGATTGAATAGGTGTTGCTTCTTCGAACCCCAGCTCCGTAATCGCCTGAATTACCTTCGGTTCAAGATCAAATTCTGCAAATGTCGTCAAATTTATTCAAACTCCTTCATAATAGTGGATGTGGTGGACAATCCACAATGTTGTCTGTATTCTTAAGTAGCGATATTATTGTATAAGTTTTCCCCAATACAGTGACAGTTTATTTAACTCTATAACTGCATCTTTTTGTAATGAATTCGGGGAACCCTATCCGATACATCTTAAACGAATTTACCCTTTTTAAAACAGTTTAAATTTTAAGTGTTTCTCTGGACATAGGTCCCTACTCAAGAATATCCACATCGCATTATAGCACAGAACAATTCATGAATACCAGTAAGTTGCTTTCTGTATAATTAAAATGAGGTGAAAAAAAGTTGTTAAAAAAAGTGTTAAACTGCTTAACTGTTATTCTTGGAGCCGCTGCCATAGCATGCGGTTTTAATCTGTTTCTCGTCCCACATCACTTGCTGAGCGGGGGAGTAGCCGGACTTTCCATGCTAATTGGCTATTTCACAAAATTCGATATCAGCACCATGTATTTTATCATCAATATCCCGATGCTTATTGCAGGCTGGTTTATTTTAGGCAAACGTTTTATTAGTCTGAGCATTCTGTCGGTTATCGTTACCACGTGGATTTTGGCTTGGGTACCTGTACATTCTGTTGTGTCTGATCCCCTGCTGGCCTCTGTCTTTGGAGGGGTCATGGTAGGCATTGGAGCGGGAATTTCTTTTCGGGTAGGAGGGTCTACAGGCGGTTTTGACATTATCGGTTCTATCGTTACCACTTATCGGGACTTCCCCGTCGGAACTGTACTTGTGGGCATGAATGGACTAGTCATTCTCGCAGCAGGATATTTGAACGATGACTGGAATATTGCACTCGCTTCCATGTTATCCATTTTTGTGACTGGTAAAGTGTTGGATCAAATCTATGTAAGTCATACGAAGATCACCGTTTACATCATTACAGAGCACACTGACAAGCTACTCAGCCGAATGTTAACAACGCCACGAGGTGTCAGCAAAATAAAAATTGAAGGTGCATTTTCACATACTGAAAAGGACATGCTGATGACTGTTACGACACGCTACGAGCTTGTTGAATTAAAACGTATCATTAAGGAAGTAGACCCTTCTGCTTTTGTCAATATTGTGGAAACGGTTGGAGTAATGGGTTCATTTCGCCGAAGATAAGCACAAACCCAAGTGTCAAAATGAAGCTTTTGTGGTACACTATATGTGCGCTGTTCCCATAGTATATAAAGACCAGCTTTACCTGCTATTTCACAGGCACTTTGCTTTTCCGAATCGTATTGAATGATTCTTTTGGAATGATTCCGAGCAGGAAAGGGTGATTTTTGTGGAAATGGAAACGGTAAAACTGTCCGACATTGTCTTAAGATGGTACCCGGAAATGCTCCCTTCTCTCAAAAAGAATGAGCTAAACTCGATGATTGTGCTTCGAGACGGGTTGTCCATACTCAAGCCAACGGATGCGCTTGAAATTATTCAGTACAGTATTTGTGAGCACCAAGACAATAACTATCTTCAATAAATCTTTTTTGCCAAATGCCGCTTCTTCCGGTTGTATCCACAACCGTGAAGAGAGCGGCATTATTTATGCCTATTTACGGATTCATCGAGCGATAGTTAGGTTAATCATGTAAGACTATGCCTGATGATGCCAGTATTGGTTACAAGCGTGTTGTTTTTTCTATCCATAACTTTACGTATAATCAGGTAAGCGCCATACATAAGGGAGAGAGTTAGGAAATGAATATGATTTGGGCAATTATGCTATTCGCAATGGGAATAGGCGGAAATGGGGACTCGTCAGCCAACGCTCCAAATGTAAAAGATACGGTGGCAACGACAATCAGCAGCGCCATGATCCAGGCACAACACAGTAATTTAAAGGTAGATGCCTCCAATCCGCCGGTTAAAATTGACCCACAGCCGACCACGCCAGCGATTAAAGGCATCTATGTCACAGCCTATAGCGCAGGCGGTTCACGTATGACCCAGCTACTCGAATTGCTGGACAAGACAGAGCTCAATTCCATGGTTATCGATATTAAGGACGATGCAGGTTACATCACTTATCCAACGACCAACCCTGAGCTTCTGAAATTGGGCAAGCCACAAAAATTCATTAAGGATATTTCCGGCTTGATGGACCGTTTGAAAAAACATAATGTTTATCCGATTGCTCGTATTGTTGTATTTAAAGATACGGTACTGGCCAACAAAAATCCTGAGATGTCCTTCCGCAATGCTGACGGCTCTGTTTGGAAAAACGGCAAGGGAGATGGGTTCGTCAATCCCTATAATAAAGAAGTATGGGATTATAATATCGCCATTGCCAAGGAAGCAGCAAAACTCGGTTTTAAGGAAATCCAATTTGACTATGTACGTTTCCCTGAGGGCTTTGAAAAAAGAGCAGACAAACTGAAATATACCAAATCAGACCAATCCCGCTCGGATACGGTCGCTGAATTCGTACAATATGCCCGCAAAGAACTTGCTCCACTAGGTGTGAGGGTATCGGTAGATATTTTCGGATATGCCGCATCCGTTCCTGCTGCCGAGGGAATCGGACAGGATTTCACTAAAATCTCTGAAAATGTGGATGTCATTTCACCGATGGTTTATCCAAGTCACTACACAACAGGCTGGTTCGGTGTAAAGGACCCCGATAAAAACCCCTACCAAACGATCAAAGGCTCCATGGCCGATACACACAAAAAACTCAATCCTACAGGCAAGCTAAAGCCAATTATTCGCCCTTGGATTCAGGATTTTACCGCAAGTTGGTTAGGAAACGGACATTATGCCAAATATGGGAAAACACAAGTCGAGGACCAAATTCGCGCGCTTAAGGACATGAAGGTGGACGAATATTTACTCTGGAATGCCACTAACCGTTATACAAGCGGAGTAACTTATAAATAATTATTTCTCTGGACTTCTTTTTGTATAAGAATTTTAGAACTTATATCAAATATATCGAAGACTGCCCCGTTGTTTGACGAACGGATGCAGTCTTTTTTATTGCTGTTCAATTGTTGTAGTATCCCTTACAATAAAATTTACATGTTATGATATATACAAATAATAAACCCAAGTAAATGAGGAAAACAAAAATGCAATTGACTCTAACAATGGGTCAGAAATGGAAGCAGCTTTTTTACATTTTGCTTCCTATTCTGATTACCCAGCTTGCACTATCTGCCATGACTTTTTTTGATACTAATATGTCGGGGCACTTTTCCCCTGCTGATCTGGCTGGAGTAGCTATCGGAGTAAGCCTGTGGGTTCCTGTACAAACAGGCCTTAATGGGATACTGATGGCTATTACCCCTATTGTATCCCAATTGCTAGGAGCACAGCGTAAAGATAAGGTCTCCTACTATGTCATTCAGGCTCTTTGGCTATCTCTCGCCCTATCCATCGTCGTCTTGATAGCCGGGATTATTTTGGTAAAGCCTATATTAAACAGTATGAATCTGGAATTGAGAGTTCATAATGTGGCTCTGTACTACCTTTGTGCGATGGCCTTCGGTGTTGTTCCTCTATTTGCCTATACCGTGCTTCGCAGCTTTATGGATGCATTGGGACAAACCCGTTTTACGATGTTAATCACGCTCATGTCATTGCCCATCAATGTTTTATTGAACTATCTACTTATTTATGGTAACTGGGGTTTTCCGCGTTTGGGGGGTGTAGGCTCCGGGGTAGCAACAGCTACTACCTACTGGATTATTATGCTGGTCGCTGGTATTACTACTCATCATGGACAAATATTTGCTGAATACCGAATCTTTAGCAAAATATACGGGATTGCGGCCGGTGCTTTAAAAGAGCTTATCAAGATCGGGGTACCTATTGGATTTGCTATATTTTTTGAGACTGCCGTCTTTTCAGCTGTCACGCTCTTCATGAGTAGCTATAACACAGCTACCATAGCCGCTCATCAGGCAGCCATGAACTTTGCATCTACGCTGTATATGATTCCACTCAGTATTTGCATGGCACTTACGATTCTGGTCGGCTTTGAAACAGGAGCTTCCCGTCCACGAGATGCTAAAACTTATAGTGTAATGGGCATTAGCAGCGCAGTGGGCTTATCCATGATTACAGCTATTGTACTGCTCATCTGGGGTGAACAGGTCGCTCGGCTTTACTCTTCCGACCTGCAGGTCATTCAATTAGCCCAGCATTTTTTAATCTATGCGATTTTCTTTCAGATCTCTGATGCTGTCGCTACACCAACACAAGGTGCGCTACGTGGGTATAAAGATGTCAATCCGGCGTTTTTACTCACCTTCCTGTCCTATTGGGTTATTGGGCTTCCTGTAGGGTATATACTCGCACGCTGGACCACATGGGGGCCTTACGGCTATTGGATTGGCTTGATAACAGGCCTGGCCGTAGGTGCTATTTTACTTCTCTGGCGTTTGGTAAGAGTGCAGCATCGTTTTGCACAACAAAAACAACACGCAGAGACTAATTAGTCTTTGCGTGTCTCGATGACATATGCTGTACCAGCAGTTATTCGTTTTTTCTCTACGATAGCCACTTCCTTTAGCTCGGGGGGATATAAAAAGTGCCTCTCCACATGTTGATCCATTTCCTCAAATGCCTGTTCTTCATTCTCAGCAGCAAGAATGACGGTCAGAGCTCCTTCCGAGCTGTCCACTTCCATTTTGAATAAATACATGTATGATTACCTCCTGGCCCTATTCAATTGCTAAAAAAATAGCGGATGACTCAGGTCATCCGCATAATTTTAATTTTTCCCCATGTCAGAACCGATCTACTAAAGGTAAAGGTTCTTATTATTGGGACAAACGCAGAGCCAACTCATAAAGCTCCATGTTGAAATCTTTTTTGGTATTTACAACCTTGTCAATATCTGTAGCTACCAGCTTACCATCGATCGTTCCGCAAGCTTTGTCAGATACACCCTCAATCAATTGACGAACAGCAAAGTCACCCAAACGGCTTGCGAGGTTACGGTCAAACGCAGTTGGTGTACCTCCACGTTGAATGTGTCCAAGCACTGTAACACGAGGCTCATAATCCGGACAATTTTCTTGGATTACTTTTGCTACTGTTTCGCCTTTGCCTACACCCTCAGCAACGATAATGATACTGTGGCGTTTACCATGTTTGAAGTTTTGTTTCATCCGATCGGATACTTCATTCAGATCAAATTCCACCTCAGGTACCAAGATCGTTTCTGCACCGGAAGCCAGACCTGCATGGAGAGCAATATCGCCACAATGACGTCCCATAACTTCCACGATGGAAGAACGTTCATGGGAAGACATCGTATCACGCAGCTTGTTGATTGCGTCCACTACAATACTAACCGCAGTATCAAAACCAATAGTGTAGTCTGTGAAGGAAATATCATTGTCAATCGTTCCTGGAAGACACATGGTTTTAATGCCTTGCTTGGTCAGCTTGTTAGCTCCTTGGTAAGAACCGTCGCCACCAATTACGACTACGCCGTCAATTCCACGATTACGCAAAATTTCAGCGCCACGTTTCTGACCTTCTTCAGTCGTAAATTCCAGGCATCTTGCAGATTGAAGTACAGTACCCCCACGTTGGATAATATCTCCGACGCTTCTCAGGTCCATTGGAAAAATATCGTCGTTCAAAAGGCCTTGATATCCGCGTTGGATCCCGAATACTTCCAGTCCGAAATACAATCCGCTGCGCACAACGGCGCGAACTGCCGCGTTCATCCCTTGTGAATCTCCACCACTTGTTAATACTGCAATTTTCTTAACTGCTGTCATGATTTATGACCTCCTCAAAATAATCATATAAGCCTTCTTATCCATCGACTGTTTAATAAGAAAAACAAACGCATGAGCGGACTATTTTTCATTAAACGTCTCGAAACAGCGCGAACATCCTGCTGCTCACTAACTTTAGGGTCGGATAAATATAAAGCCAGCAATCCCTCGATAATCATCCGGTGAAAGGAGCTGGCAGGGACATCTGCAATATCAGCCCGCGCCCGATTCACAACGTAGGCGATCCGGTCCAGCATCATGTCGGCATCTTCATAATAATTGCAAAAGTTAAGATCTCCGCCCTTCCGGTCTTCGTCTTGATCGATTAGATAATCCAGCAAAATATGAAGACTGCACACATGTGGAAAATACGATGCATGTATTGAGGCAGCCCCCGCATCTGTGAGATGCCGGTCGCTGGCAGCAAGAAACAGCATAAAGACCCCCAGGGTTGAGCCAGTAGCCGCAGCAAACTCGTTCCAGCGCAGCTCGGGTGTACGGTCCTTATGAATCGACCACCAGTCCAAAAGCGCTTGTTCCCGCAGCTCGGGTTTAATATGCTTGTATACTTGCAAATCCGTGTATAATCGCGCCAAATCCTGAACGTAAGGCATTGCCGCCTCATAGCCCGGAAGCCTGCTTACACAAGACTGACAGGTTGTCACCAGCCCGGTCAAATAACCGCCATCCTCCTGCTCACGACGCAACTCATAATAATTCACTGGCCTAGCCGCCGGATTAACCGCATCCAGCATAGACTGATGCAGCAACCTAAAATCATCCGGGTCCATCGACGTACTGCGATCACACAGGTTGTCCAGATAATCGCTAATCGTCTGGTACGCCACAATCAACGGAATTAGCGTCTGCCGGTCAGACATATTGGCTGCAGCATAAACCGCTCCCCCCACGCAGTGAAACGTCTTCTCTGCTATGCTCGCAAGCGCCTGGCTTCTCAGCTCAGGGTCCGGAATCTGTTCGGCCTTGCTCTTCCAGTTACTCAATTCTTGTTTCGTTTCAGGGAGAATGTGCTTGTACATTCGGCTCATTAGACCTATGGGGCCTCTCGGTACTTGATAACGTCCTTGCTCAACATAACTCAAATGACGGTGCCTCCACATTGTTGTCTACGTAATTATACCTATCCAAACCATATTCATTATAATATGATCGACCTTTTAGCACAAATGAACAACCTCACTTTTTTCTTTCATTTTCAAGAAAAATAAGTTCTTCTCACAAAAACGCTTTGTATCTGTGCTACTGAATCAATCAAAAATAGGAGTTTAACAAGATTCACCCTTATAAGACTTTAATCGCAAATAGTAGAAATGTCCTACCTAGCCCTTGTCCTCTGCCAACTTCATGCCTTGGTTGCCCTCTCCCATGCTAGCCTGCTTCCATTTCCCGAAAAGGTAGTAGAAAATAACTGCAACGGCGGAGATCGTAAAACCAACAGGAAAGCTCCACCATACAGCATCTAGACCATACTTATCGACAAATGCATAGGCCAAAGGTATACGAATGCCCCATAATGAAATAATGGTAATTAAAAGCGGTACCATTACAGAGCCTGTAGATCGAACAACGCCTGTAATGACATTGGTAATACCGAATATAACAAAAGACCACAACGTGATCAGATTAATCTGCATACCCAGTTCCAATGCCCCTCCCGTAGAAGGGAGAAACATCAGTAAGGCTTGACGGTTAAACACGTAAATGAGTACCACAGCCCCACCAGTCAATACAAAATTATATACAATCCCAATCCAGGTTGTCCTGCGTACTCGATCCCAGCGTCCGGCTCCGATATTTTGAGCGGCGAAGGAAGATACAGCTGCACCTAATGCCATGGCCGGCATCTGCACATAGCTGGACAAATTGTTAGCTGCTGTATAGGCTGCCGCTGCGACTGTCCCGTAACCGTTGATCAGATTCATTAAAGCAATCGCACTGGTAGAGACAGCAATCATTTGTAGTCCCATCGGAACTCCCTTACGAATAAGAGTCCAAATAATCTTCCAATCAAATCGAAGTAAGTGAAGCTCTGAAGATGTAATGCGCAGAAAATATTTTACACGATATAGGTAAATGAGAATCAACACAAAGCTGATCCCTTGAGCAATCAGGGTAGCTGCGGCAGAGCCTCCGATGCCCATAGCAGGAATCGGTCCCCATCCAAATATGAGTAGTGGGTTAAGTAATACATCCAGTACGACGGAAACGAGCAGAAAATAAAATGGTGTTTTGGAATCTCCCGCCCCTCTCATTACGGTCATGATGTAGTTATAGCCGTACAAAAAGGGCATACCCGCGAAAATAATGCGTGTATAGGTGATCGCCATATCGACTGATTCGGCAGGCGTATTGAGCACATGAAGAATCCAAGGTGAGCCCAAAAAACCAATAATACCTATAGCAAAAGCGAGCACCAGGAAAAAGACAGCGCTTGTACCTACTACACGCTTCGTTTCCGCTATGTCACCGGCTCCGATATTTTGTCCGATCAGAATAGTGGCCGCCATAGTGACCCCAAAAATCGAGCTGATCAGAAAGAACATGATAATATTTCCGTTCGAAGCGGCAGTCAACGCAGCTTCTCCCAGAAACTTCCCAACCCAGATTGAATTAATCGTTCCATTCAAGGATTGCAGAATATTTCCGAACAGCATCGGCAAAGAGAAAATAAACAGTGTTTTGGCAATGGGGCCTTCAATCAGGGAAGGATTACGATTAGCCTCTGCTGCACTCATTTTCTCAACTCCTTTCAACTTACAATAACTCATATTTAGTTTTATTACGTATAATACCCTATTCCAGCTCAATCTTCTCATTTCACAAACGTTTTTACGCAAAAAAGCGCAGCTCCTTAAATGTAAGGAACTGCGCTCTCAATTCATCGTTTAACCGTAATATATAAGACATCCGTAAAAACGGAACATTTCTTACAATTCAGTTACACTTACAGTTTGATTACGTTAGCTGCTTGTGGTCCACGGTTGCCTTCAGTAATTTCGAATTCAACCTCTTGACCTTCTTCCAAAGTTTTAAAACCGTCGCCTTGGATTGCGGAGAAGTGTACAAATACATCCTCGCCACCCTCAACTTGAATGAAGCCATAACCTTTTTCTGCGTTAAACCATTTAACTGTACCTTTCAAGTGAACAACCTCCTAAAAATACCGCCATCTATGGCGAATATCCATATTATACTTCATGCTTTTTCACATTGCAATTGGTGTTTTTCCGGGTTTTACGGTCTGGAATGATTTGCTTTTGCGGCGGAAACTGCGGTATCATGAACCAAAACATCTATAAAATCGGAGACATGCATATGATGAAAAAACACGAAATATACAAAAAAGACAAGTGGAATATGATGACTGTCGAGGTGCAGGGCCGTTACATCGTTTTGCGGGAAATATCTGATGATTGGGGCGAGGAAGCCCACACGTTTTTGAGCCGTCCTGCGCTTATGCATTGGGCTGAAAATCGTTTTCCCAAGCAATCCTTTCAAGATAATGAGGAAGAGTGGCAGCGGATCATGAACGCTTTCAAACAGGTGTAGCCTATTCATGGTGTCCAACAGCTATCTCATCTTCATTATTCTGGCCTTCACGCTGGGCGGAGTGCTGATCATGAAGCGTGAAACGATACCGGCTCCTCTCAAAAAGTGGATGGCCCTCACTGCCGTAATCATGATTTGCCTTGCCTTTTATCTTATTGTATACAGCTTATTAAATATAGGTTCCAACCCACAGTAAGGAAAATTATACTTTCAGGGGCAAAAGGTCATACTATGGTATAACAAGCCATGGTATAAGGAGGATATGCCGTTACATGCATCCTGTAAAACCTCTTGCCCTGCTGCTTACAGTAAGTGTGGCGGTTTCCTCGTTTTGGCATCCGCCCCTTACCGCCGCAGCCCTATCCCACATTACGTTCGATCAGAGGAGGCTCTCCATGAGTGAAATTGTAAAACGCGCTGATGCGCCAGTGGAAAATACATGGAAACTGGAAGACCTGTTCCCCAACCGCAAGGCATGGGATCAAGAATACGAAGAAGTCAAACAATTGGCCAAAAAGGCTGCTCAATTTCAAGGCAAGCTCAATTCAGCCGAAGCGATTGGCAACTGCTTCAAACTCGAAGATGAGCTGTCGCTCAAAACTGAGCGTGTATATGTGTATGCCCATCTTCATCATGATGAAGATACGGCTGAACCTACATATCAAGGTCTTTCGCAAAAAGCTAAAAAGCTAGGCGTTGAAGTCAGCGAGTCCCTATCATTCGTCACACCTGAAATTTTGGCGCTGCCAGATTCTCAGCTTGATGCCTTCATTGAAGATCCGAAGCTTTCGGATTATAAGTTCACACTTCAAGAAATGAAGCGGGAAAAAGCACATGTTTTGGGCAAAACAGAAGAAGCGCTGCTCGCTCAGGTTGGCAATCTGGCTCAAGCCCCGCAAACGATTTTTGGGATGCTCAATAACGCGGATCTGAAGTTTCCGAAAATCAAGGATGAGCATGGCAAAGAGGTCGAGCTGACTCATGGCAGCTACATTCAATTTCTCGAAAGTCCACACCGCGAAGTACGTGAACGTGCTTTTAAAGCGGTATATGACACATATGCCAAAAATAAAAATACGATTGCTTCTACATTGAGTGCCAATGTGAACAAAAATATTTTTTATTCTCGTGTTCGCAAATACCCTTCCGTACTGGAAATGTCACTATACGGCGACAATATTCCGAAGGAAGTGTATACGAATCTTATTGATACGATTCATGAAAGCTTGCCCCTGCTTCACCGTTATATCAAGCTGCGTAAAAAGCTGCTAGGTGTGGATGAGCTACATATGTATGATTTATTTGCTCCGCTTGTGGACGAATATAAGATGGATATTACGTATGAGGACGCCAAAAAGCAAACCAAAGAAGGCCTTAAGCCTCTGGGCGAGGACTATCTGGCTTCATTGCAAAAAGGCTATGATGAGCGCTGGATTGATGTATATGAAAATGAAAATAAACGTACAGGCGCCTATAGCTGGGGAGCTTATGGCACCCACCCTTATGTGCTTCTGAACCATAAAGATAACCTGAACAGCATGTTCACGCTTGCACATGAAATGGGGCATGCGCTGCATTCGTACTATTCAGACAACGCATTGAAGTACCGGGATGCACAATATACTATTTTCCTGGCTGAAGTGGCTTCCACTACTAATGAAGCCTTGCTGATGGATTATTTGCTGAACAAATCTACCGATCCAAAAGAGAAAATGTACCTCCTCACCTATTATGCGGACCAATTCCGTACAACGGTATTCCGTCAAACGATGTTTGCGGAATTCGAGAAGATTGTACATGAGCGTGCTGAACAGGGAGAATCCCTTACACCGCAGCTTTTGTCGGAGATTTACTATGATCTGAATGTGAAATATCACGGACCTGGCATGAAGGTAGACAAAGACATAGAAATGGAATGGGCACGAATCCCTCATTTTTATAACAGCTTTTATGTCTACAAATATGCTACCGGCTTCTCGGCAGCAACCAGTTTTTCGAAACAGATTCTGGAAGAAGGCCAGCCAGCCGTTGACCGTTACTTAGGCTTCCTAAAGAGCGGTGGCAGTGATTATTCAATCAATATTTTGAAGAAAGCTGGCGTTGACATGTCCTCACCGCAGCCGATTCGCGAAGCAATGAGCGTATTTGAGGAAGTCATTACGGAAATGGAAAAACTAACTGAAGGAAAGTAAAACCGTGCACACTTAGAATCCCGCATTAAAAAGATGCACGGATAAATCCCTTGTCCATGGCGGACAAGGGATTTTATAATGTAACGGAAGGAGGTGGCATTTTGAAAACACAATGGTCTTTGATCGCAGCACTTGTTATAGCTTTGTTAACAGCTGTTTTTGCTGTTATTAATGTCAATTCGGTTCAAGTGAACCTTCTGTTTAGTAGGGTTAGCATCCCTTTGATTCTACTTATTCTCGGTTGCACTCTTTTAGGTGGACTTATTGTCGGTTCTTTCGGTATCTTCCGCCAATATAGGCTTCAGAGAGAGATTAAACGTCTGACTAATCAGCTTCATACACTACAAGAAGAGCACACATCGGCAGTCGAAGCATATGCGAATGTGTCCAGTAACACGACTGGTTCTTCCAGCACGGTGTCTACATCCGACCCAGGTATAGAGCAATCGTCCTCTAACCCTGATCGGTTGTCCAAATGAGGAGGAGCAACAAATGACAATTCAATTAAATGAAAACTATATCATGAGCCTTTTAAATCAGCTTTTGAACACGCCTAGTCCCAGTGGATATACACATCATGTAATGGAGCTGATTCGTAAGGAAGCCGAAAAGCTAGGAGTACCCCTCGAATGGAATGCAAAAGGCGGTGCTATCCTGACTCTGGAAGGTCAAGCAACGGACCGTACAGTGGCGCTTAGCGCGCATGTGGATACATTGGGCGCAATGGTACGTTCGATTACAGCGCATGGTACCCTACGCCTGACATCTGTGGGTGGCTTCATGATGAACAGCATTGAGAACGAATACTGCCTTATTCATACCAGAAGCGGACAAACCTATACGGGCACTATTCTATCCAGCCACCCATCCGTGCACGTCTATGATGATGCACGAAGCTTTGATCGTAAGGAGAGCCATATGGAGGTACGGATTGACGAGCTTGTCGAGTCGAAAGAAGACGTGCTTCAGCTCGGTATTTCGGTGGGCGATTTTATTTCGTTCGATGCGCGCCCAGTCGTAACGCCCAGTGGCTTTATCAAGTCGCGGCACTTGGATGATAAAGCCAGCGTAGCGGCACTGTTTGGTTTATTAGAATCATCTGTACATGGAGGCTGGAAGCCTCGACATACTGTTAAATTGCTCATTTCCAACTATGAAGAAGTGGGGCATGGAGCGGCTTACATACCCGATGGAATCAGTGAGATGATTGCTGTCGACATGGGCTGCATAGGTGAAGATCTAAGCTGCAAGGAAACGGACGTTTCCATCTGTGCCAAAGACTCCTCAGGTCCTTACGACTACAACATGACAACCCGTCTGATTGAGCTGGCTAAGGAACTGAATATTCCGTATGCGGTAGATATTTATCCACACTATGGCTCAGACGCTTCGGCTGCGCTTAAAGCAGGCAATAACATTCGTGCTGCACTGATCGGACCTGGCGTACACGCCTCTCACGCAATGGAACGCACGCATAAGCAGGCCGTAGTGAACACTGCCCGTCTGCTCGCGGCTTACGTAACAGCTTAACCATTTTATGCTGCATGGAAAACAGGTGCACATACTTCTATTTCTACAAAAAAGCAAGCCTCCATCTAAATGGAGACTTGCTTTTATTTTTAAGATTTACTTTGTTCAATTTGCTCGGCTAGCTCATTCAAATAGGTCCAGCGTTCCATTTGGTACTCTAGATGCTGTTCGGCCTTCGCTTGCTCAGCCATGAGCTCCTGCAACCGTGCCGAATCGCTGAAAGATTCCTCCATCTGTCGCTGAATATCGGCCAATTTCTGTTCGGCTTGTTCAATCAGCTCATCAATCTGCTCATATTCCCGCTGTTCCTTAAAGGTAAATTTAAGCTTGGGTTTACTTGTCCCCTTGACTGAATCGGAAGAACCAGCAGACTTAGGCGTAGAAGAACGATTCGAGGAAGCTGTACCCGTCGAGTCAGACGTATTCGCAGAAGATTGAGCATTTTTACTGATCCATTCTGCATACTCGCTATAGTCGCCTACATGTACACGTACTTGCCCATTCCCTTCGAAAGCCAGTATTTTGTCCACGGTCCGATCCAGGAAATAACGATCATGAGAAACGATAAAAACTACGCCCGGGAACTCATCCAGATAGTCTTCCAAAACGGAAAGAGTCTGAATATCAAGATCATTTGTCGGTTCATCCAACAATAGTACATTCGGTGCGGACATAAGGACACGCAGCAGATACAAGCGACGTTTTTCGCCCCCCGATAAACGAGAAATAACCGTCCATTGCGCGCTTGGTGCAAACAGAAACCGTTCCAGCATCTGCGCAGCTGTAATCGTCGAACCGTCTGCCGTACGAATCACTTCGGCTTCTTCCTTAATATATTCAATGACACGCAAAGATTCGTCCATTTCCTGATGTTCTTGAGTAAAATAACCAAGCTTCACAGTCGGTCCCAGTACAACACTGCCGGAATCTGGTTCTACACGCTGGGCAATCATTTGGAGCAGAGTGGATTTTCCACTACCGTTAGGTCCCAGGATGCCCACACGATCACCAGGAACCGCAATGTAACTCAAATCCTGAATCAGCTTACGAGAATCTACCGATTTGGACAGCTCCTCGATCTCCAATATCTTTTTACCCAGCCGTGTGGAGGCAACGGACATATCTACAGATCCAGAACGAGCTTCCGGTTGCTGATCCCTGAGCTGCTCATAACGGTCAATACGAGCTTTCTGCTTGGTCGAACGTGCCTTTGCTCCTCGGCGAATCCAGGCCAGCTCATTACGCAGCAGGTTCTTCCTTTTTTGTTCCGATGACGCTTCCCGCTCCTCGCGTTCTGCCTTCAGCTCCAGAAAACGGGTATAGTTAGCCTCATAACGGAAAAGGCGACCATGATCCAGCTCTAACATGACATTAGCAACTCTATCCAGAAAATAGCGATCATGCGTGATCATTAATAACGCACCGCGTCTTTTTTGCAAATATTGCTCCAACCATGCAACGGAATCATTATCAATATGGTTGGTAGGCTCGTCCAGAATGAGCAGCTCACAGGGTTGGATCAAAGCCGCAGCCAAAGCAACCCGTTTACGCTGACCACCGGAGAGAACGCCCATTCGAGACTCAAACTGGGTGATCCCCAGTCGGGTAAGTATATTTTTGGCCTCGCTCTCCAGCTGCCATGCTTGGAACGTATCCATTTGCTGGCTTGCTCGCAGCAGGCGGTTTTGGAGCTCCTCGCTACCCGGATTCAACTCCAGTAACTCCATGGTTTCCGTATATTCACGCACTGCTTTCATTTCAGGCTGATTACCATGAAAAATATGCTGGAGTACCTTCATTTCAGGATCAAACTCCGGATTTTGTGCCAGATACTGAATTCGCACATCGTTGTTCACTGCAATATTACCCTCATCTGGCGGCTCTAAGCCGGAAATCACACGTAAAAACGTCGATTTGCCAGTGCCATTTACACCAACAACCCCTATTTTGTCACGCTCATCCATACCGAAGGAAACATCTTCGAACAACATTTTCTCGCCGTAGCTTTTTGTTATATGTTCAACGGTCATAATATTCATTACAGATTCCCTACTCTTCCCCAATTTTGTGATGCATCTTGTCTATTTTAACACAGACACAGCCAATGATTAAAAAAAACCGTTAGCTGAACAATGCCAGTACGGTTTTCAAAGACAACATGTCAGGATTTTTGTACTCCGGCTTCACAGCCATGCATAAATAAATTAGCTGCCAATGCAGCCGTCTGATCCACGTCACATTCACGGAAATCTTGATTCAACAAAATATCCATTTTTAGGCGTTCCATCATACCAATGAATGCCTTCGCATGAAATTCGGGCTGCAATACACCCTCTGACGCCAGTTTATTTTTGACCAGATTGGTATAGTCCTGAATAAATCCCCGCATAAACTCTATGAGATCGGGATCACTATTCGGAGTCATAAAAAATAATTTAGTATGCTGCTTGCGTTTGTAATAATAGTGGAGATGCAAACTCGCCATTCGCAGCAATCCCTCTCCCAAAGTACGATTGACTAATGCGTCTTGCATTTCGGCTAGGTATTGTTCGCAATCTCTACGTGTGACTGCTGTAAATAGCTGCTCTTTACTTTTAAAGTACAAGTATACCGTGCCTTTAGCAACACCTGCTTGTTCTGCAATTTCGGAAATTTTGCTTTCATAAAAGCCTTTGGTGCCGAAGACAGTGTAAGCAGCGTTCAAAATAGCTTCATATTTATCTCCGTGCATTTCACCCATCTTTGCACCTCCTGAAACCATGATTGAAGCACGCAGTTATTCCCTAGAGCGATCTCCAGCCCCGTGTTCAGAGTATAAAGAAAATGCCTGCAAGCGCGACCAATCCTCCGAAAATAGAGCTAATACTATTCACCCGATCATTGCTCATCCAATGCCAGCCTCGCATATAAACTGTCGTTTGTCCACAATGTGTGTCTACTTCTACTTCCCGCTTGCAAACTGGGCAGGAGCGCATCAATTGCACCGTAGCACCAAGATAAGAATCAGCAAAAGCTCCGGCACTGCCGGATATTCCCCCAATCAGTGCCCACAGCCATAACGGCAATTCCGGCATTCCTACGGTGTGTCCAAAGCCCCATGCGCCAATACCGATCAGTATGCCACCAGCCAAGGCCGCAGCCGTTCCTAATACAGATACTCCTCCTGAGGTTCCGGGTGCCAGCACCTTCCCGGTAAGCACCGAACGAGGCGGCTTACGACTCAGGCTTCCAAATTCTGTTGCCCACGTATCGGAGGTGACCGTAGCCATAACACCGACAAATGCCAGTTGCCAGGCAACATGAGGCCATATCGCATAACCTAGGCATAGCAGCATGCCTAATCCCCCATTAGCCCATACTTGCCCTGCATCCCGATTGCCTGTTTTGGCATACGATTTTTCGAGCTCAGCCTTGCGTTCCTTTTTGAACCTCGACAATAGGGTGGACGTGATAAAGAATAAGAGCAATGTACCAAACCAAAACAGGTTGCCCGCCCCATAATACACAGTTCCCATCAGTACAGCCGCAGCAAAGCCGGATAAGGTTAAAGATTTTTTATAAAATGCAGCCCCCGCTACCACAGCAGCGGAAAGCAATCCGATGATCCAGTCCATGATATACCCCCGCATTTGAGATGAATCTCTGTTTTTCGCTTGTAGTTCTGTATATCATTGTACAATGCTGTACGCTTATATAAAAGCCGTGCTCCATGCTTTCGCACAGGACACGGCCTTCACAAGACTTTTTTAAGTATCTTTATTATTGCCACTGTAGATTTAGCCGATGGTGAAGCTTCCCTGACGCTCACTCCCCCAGTAAAGCTCAAAGTGGTCCCCGCTCGTTGTAGGCCCTACACCCGCCGGAGTGCCAGTAAAAATAATATCTCCCTTACCTAGTCCATATTGAGTCGCTATATATTCAACGATGTGCTGGATGGAAAAGATCATGTCCTTGACATGCCCACGCTGCACCTCTTGTCCATTTTTGAATAAGGAAAAATCCTGCTGCTCCAGCACGTCCAAGCTCTCCAAAGGCAAGAACGGTGTCACAGGTGCAGACGATTTAAAGCCTTTGGCAGCAGTCCACGGGTGGCCTTTTTTCTTGAGCGTACTTTGTACATCACGCAGGGTAAAATCAATGCCAAATGCAAAAGCGTTCAGACACGCATCTGCGGTCATGCCTGGTTCGTAGTTACGGCCTACAGCGACAACCAGTTCAGTCTCAAAATGAATATCTCCCTTACCTTGAGGAAGCTCCAGCGCAGCACCATCCAGCGGCACAACCGCATGAGATGGCTTCAAGAAAATCATTGGTTCTGTCGGAACCTCATTCCCCAGTTCCTCCGCATGCAACTTATAATTGCGTCCGACACAATAAACATTATGAATTTCTACGTTCATTACGATCCGTCACCCTTCCGCGTATGTAGTCCAATTGATTAACGAATAAGTTTACGTATATAGTGCCACATCCGGGGCTTAGAAAGCAAAAAAACCTGCTCCCAGCGATCCGGCCAATTAGTGCAAATCATCAATTCAGGATGTAATAAGGACAATCTCCGCATGATACGCCGGTCATCCACCGTCCACGCCATGACCGTAATACCCCGTCCGATCAGATCTTTCAAGAGCTTTCGGTCTATCCGTGGATAGCCAATAGATAAAAAAGAACATTGCAGATTTTCTAATTGCTTTGCCAAATCGTCTGGACGGGCATCGATAATCAGTCCAGTACGGATTTCGGGTGCCAGTTCTTTTGCTCGGCGCAATGCCGCACGCTCAAAAGAGGTCAAAACCACCTCAGCCTCCATCCCCCTCATTATAATTTCACGTAGGACGGCTTTCTCTAGTCCGGGATACATATCACCAGCAGTTTTGAGCTCAATATTGAGCGATACACGCCCCTGGCACAAGTCAAGCACTTGGGCGAGGGAAGGAATAGGTTCCCCGTGATATTGTGCATTTTTCCAGCTACCTGCATCGAGTCGTTGCAATTGTTTCCAGTCTGCATCTTTCACTCGTCCCGTACCGTTCGTCGTTCGCTCCAGCGTAAAATCATGAAAGACCACAGGAACACCGTCCTTTGACAGCTGTACATCCAGTTCAATCCAGTGCACAAAAGGCTGTTCCAGCGCAAGCTTAAAAGCTGCCATCGTGTTCTCGGGAGCAATTCCCGAGAAACCGCGGTGAGCCACGCACAAATGATCCATCTCGTTATGACCTCCATTCACAAAGGAGTCGTTCATACAATCGTTCCGTCCATGTCCATATTGACAATTTCTTTCTTACTGCTACTGAGCGCTTACCGTACCATCTACACCTATCGAGACATTACTTGGTGACAGTGCCGCTACTTTCTGTAAAATTTTGCTGGCCTCCACATCTTTCAATGGGATCGGTTGACCCAGCTCCGCCCGGTAAGGGGTCAGCTTCATCTTACAGTCCCCGTTTCGGGTACAGGTGGCCTGAAATATCGCTGTATCCCAAGTGGCTGGCACCGTTGATTTAGAAAAAATAAAATTGCCTGTGCTGTATGCAATCCATTTGCCTTTATATTGCTCCATCCCTTGCAGCACATGAGGATGCCCGCCAATGACCAGATCGGCCCCAGCATCAATAAAAGCGTGAGATAACTCCGTTTGATGGGGTTCAAGTGTAGTTGCCCGCTCCTTGCCCCAATGGGCAACCACAATCACCAAATCAGCCTGATTTCGTGCCTCACGAATGGACTTTACGATAGCGGTCGAATCATAAGCCCCTGCTACACCGGGCTGTTTGGCACTCGCATTCCAGTTGGCTTCAGGCATGACACGTGTAGCCCCCAACAACGCAATTTTAATCCCGTTACGTTCAAAATAATGCGGTGCATACGCTTCTTTAGCATTGCGTCCAGCTCCAGCATGGGCTATACCCTTTTCATCCAAATATTTCAGGGTATCCAGTAATCCACTTGTCCCCTGATCCAAAATATGATTGTTGGCCAAATTTACAGCATCGACCCCTGCCGCTGCCATTGCAGTTAGCGCCTTGGGCGAAGATTTATACACATACGTTTTATTTAACGCACCGACGCCATTAGTAGTCACCGGTGTTTCCAGATTGGCAATCGTCAGATCGTCTTTATGAAACAAACTTCCGAGATATTGGTATGGAAAATCAAATCCGTTCTGCTCCAACCGCTGCTCAACTTTACCAGAGAACTGCACATCCCCTATGAAGTGAAGGATAACTGCTGGAGAATTCCCATCGTCCGTGTTTGATTTTATGACATCCTTCGTTCCCCTCTTCTCGGTGGGTGCATCATCGTTGTTTACATCCTTATTTGGCGAATCCTCCTGTGCTTGCCCGTCTTTCTCCGAAGATGATTTTGCTCCTGAAGAGCTGCCTTCGGAGGCATTGGTGTCGGGCGTTGTTACGGGACGACTGCTTGTGTCTGGAACAGTAGAGTCCTTCGTTTCATTAACATCTTCACTTCCTGAGGGAGTAGAATTCTCATCATTAGCAGACCCCGTTTGGATGTTCTTTTCAGTTTGCGAATACTTGGCGTTTTCCGCAAGAGAACCACTACTATCGTGTTCAAATATGTAATAATAACCGAAAAGTCCTACAATCATGAACAGCAAGACCAGATTCGTAATGATCCATGCCTTTCCTATTTTTGGTTTTCTTGCTCTCTTTCGACCTTCATTTCTCTGTGACCTGGGAGGGTACATTCTTCACTCCTTCTATGCTATTCCATATACATGCATTCCTTATTAGCTGGCGACTTTTACACCTTCTCCATTATATATCAAATTTCTATATAAATAGAACCCCTCGCCTGGATCGCGAAGGGTTCATTATTGAACATTTATACCTGGACCTTGACGGCTTCCCGTTGTGCTGTGTGGACAGCCTTGGAGGCCCATTCCTTGGCCTGACGGATGCAGTCCGGCAAACCGATTGCATCATAGCCAGCGCCTAAAACGTACACCCCTGGCATCGCACTGCGTAGCTCTTCCCGCAGATTAGCTATAGCTTGTGGGTGCCCTACCGGGTATTGCGGCATGGAATTACGAAGACGTGTAATTTCCGTGAACAGCGGAGTTGCTGTAACTCCCATCATCTCTTTCAAATCCTTACGTACCACCGCAATCAGCTCATTATCCGGTAAGTCTACTGTTTCTTCAGCTCCTGCTCGCCCTACATAACAACGCAACAGCACCTTATCATCCGGGCTGGTATGTAGCCACTTGGCGGACGTCCAAGTACAAGCTGTGACACTACGTCCTTCTTTGCGAGGAACCAGAAAACCGGAGCCGTCAAAGACGTTCTCAATATCTTTTTTATCAAAGGCCATGACCACGTTCGCTACGGAGACGTAATTAACAGCTTCCAGTGCAGACACATTTACATGATCTCGCAATAGCGGCGCAGCAGCAAAATTGGGAGTCGTTACAAAAATATCATCTGCCTCCAGCGTCTCTCCATTGTCCAACATAACGCGATAGGGACTTCCTTTAGTTTCCGTTGTCTTTGTGAATTCTGTAACAGCAATTCCGGTGCGTAAATCACAGTCGTACAAATCATTCAGCAACGCATGCACCAAACTTTGCAAGCCTTGACGGAAGGTCAAAAAGGCGCTTTTTTTCGTACCCGTATGTGTTTCAGCTGGTTTTCGACCTGTCCTCATCCCGTGAATAAGGCTTCCGTATTGCTGCTCCACCTCTGCAAACTGTGGAAAAGTTGCCTGCAAACTTAGCGTCTTCATGTTGGCAGCATAGATTCCCGCCAGCAGTGGCTCGGTTACATTCTCCAGCACTTCTTTGCCCAGTCGGCGTTCAATAAAATCACCCAGTGCCTCATCTCCCGGTTCACGTCGAGGCGGAATGACAAAATCCATCATAGCCCGCATTTTTCCACCTAAAGAGATCAGGCCACTGCGTAAAAATGGTTTTAGCTCTGTTGGAATGCCCAGCACAAGCCCAGGAGGCATCGGATGAAGCTGACCTTCATGCAAAATATATGTCTTTTTAGCTTCAGGGTTCGTGCTTACCAGCTCATGGTCCATCTCTAACTCTTTTGCCAGATCTATCATAGCCGTTTTACGGGCCAGAAAGGAATCTGGCCCCTTTTCTATGACAAAACCATCTTTATGCAATGTTTCAATTTTTCCGCCTAGCGCGGAAGCTTTCTCCACCAGCGTAATTCGAGGTGTGTAGCCAGCTTCTTTGTACATTTTTCGTGTATAAAAAGCAGTGCTGAGCCCGGTCAAGCCTCCACCTACAATTACAATATTACGTAACTTTTGCTCCATTATGTCCTCATCCCTTTTTCCATTGGTCTATGATGACATCACTAAGCGTCTCCATATACAGTGGGTCACTGTTGAGTGAATCAATACGCTGAAAACGCATATCCAATTCTTTCGCCAAAGCCTGTGCTTCAATATCCAGGTCGTATAACACCTCTAAGTGATCAGAAACAAAGCCAACTGGCGCAGCCAGCACATACTCCACTTGCTCTTCCTTAAGACTGTGCATGGTATCCAAAATATCTGGTCCCAGCCACGGTTCAGCTGTACGGCCGGCACTTTGCCACGTAAACTGCCAGTTGGTAATTCCCGCCTTATCCGCAACAGCCTGCGAAGTAGCCATTAACTGCTCCACATATGGATCACCCATAGCCAAAATCCGCTCAGGCAAGCTATGCGCACTGAACAGAACACGAACCTCGTCCCGCTTGGCTCCCGCTTCTTCAAAAAGCGCCAGTTTTGCGTTCACACGCTCAGTCAGCGTCTTGATCAGCTTGGGATGAAGATAATAGCTCTCCACAAATGATATGGCCAGATCCAGTTCCTGTGCCTTAGCCTGTGCACGCTTGATATAAGAGCCTACACTCATAACGGAATAATGCGGAGCCAGCACGACACCCACCGCCGTACGAATGCCATCTTGCACCATCGCTTCGATACCGTCCTCAATAAACGGCTTGGCGTGTTTGAGCCCCTGATAACAGACAAATTCTATGTCCGGGTTGCGATTTTCCTGATTTAAGGTTTCCTGCAAGTTGTGGACCTGTCGATCTGTATTCTGACGCAACGGAAACACGCCACCCACAATGGCTTCGTAGCGATCTTTTAATTCTTTTAACTGCTCCGGCGAGGGAGCATGACCACGGCGAATATGTGTATAATACGCTTCAACCTGGTCCAGACTCTCCGGCGTCCCGTAGGACATGACCAGTACACCCACTTTGGTTTTCATTAGCAGATCCCTCTTATCTTTTCTAGTTGTGTTCATTTTTTGACAAAACAGAGCGAGAATACTCATGTACATAATCGGTAAGCTCTCTTAGCTTATCTAGCGAGGCTTCAGGAAATAAGCCGTGACCGAGATTGAAAATATAGCCCGGCTCCAGAATGCCTTCATCTACAATTTTTTTTGCATACTGCTTGATCACATTCATCGGCGCAGTAAGCACATAAGGGTCCAAATTGCCCTGCACTCCAAAACTGTTACCCAAGCGACGACGGCCTTCAGGTATACTTACCCGCCAGTCCAATCCAATCACATCGGCTTTTACCCCGCTCAAATGCGGAAGCAATTCACCAGAGCTTACGCCCGGAAAATAAATTTTAGGCACATTCAGATCAGATAACTCATGGAAAATACGTACAATGGTCGGCAACACAAAAGTTTGAAAATCATAAGGCGAGAGTGCACCTACCCAGCTATCAAACAATTGAAAAGCCTTGCCACCGTTAGCGATATGGGCCCGCACGTATGTAATAACCATATCCCCTAGCTTATCCATCAAACGATGCCATAGTTCAGGCTCTCCATACATCATCGCTTTGGTGCGAATATATCCCTTGGAGGGTCTTCCTTCTATTAAATAGCTGGCAATAGTAAAAGGCGCTCCAGCAAACGTGATCAATGGCACGTTCAACTCACGGTCTAAAATACGGATGGTTTCCAAAATATGACCCAAATCGCGTTCTACATCAATCGGACGCAAGTTGTCTACGTCTGCAGCTGTACGGAGCGGATTATCAATAACCGGGCCAATATTTTTGACAATATCAAAATCAACCCCTAGCGAGGCTACCGGATTCATAATATCAGAATATAAAATTGCAGCGTCCACCCCAAGCTTGCGCACGGGCATCAACGTTACTTCTGCGGCCAACTCGGGCTGGCGGCAAATTTCAAGCAGCGTGTATTTTTCCTTAATTTTGCGATACTCAGGGTCATACCTTCCGGCCTGCCGCATGTACCATACGGGAATATGATCCACAGCTTGCTTGCGGCAAGCGCGGATAAAAGTATCATTGTAGGTCATGACTTCAGCCTCCAGTTCGAATCATAAATACTATATTTTATTATGCCCTTTTTCAAGAGTCGTAACAACCGCCGCTCTCAAACAAACCATGACAAACCCATGACATTTGGATAAAGTTTCAATGAAGTGTGCTATACTAGAGAAATGGCTTTTTTAAAGCTCCGGGAAAGTTATACATGAATAAGTACCTTTACAACAGGATGAGAATGGCAGAAAGGAAGTGAAAGCACATTGAAAACGTGGGAGACGTGGAAAATCAATCTCATTGTGCTTTGGTTCGGTCAGTTTCTGGTCAATGCGGGAATTACAATGATTACTCCGTTCCTTGCCCTATATTTGGCTCAAGACCTCCATGTGAAGGGCGAGCACGATATAGGACTGTGGGCAGGAGTTATTTTTGCAGCTAACTTTTTGACCTCGTTTATATTTCAGCCATTATGGGGCAAGCTGGCCGACCGATATGGACGTAAAGTCATGCTGCTTCGCTCAGGCTTTGGCATGGCCCTGGTCATCGGATGTATGGGTTTGGTCACCCACCCATGGCAGCTGCTAGCGCTTCGCCTGCTAAACGGTACAATTTCGGGTTTCAACCCGGCTTCTATTTCCCTAGTGTCGGGTACCACTCCCAAAGAGCGAACCGGCTTTGCTATGGGAATTATGCAGTCCGGTCAAATGGCTGGCACAATTCTCGGCCCTTTGCTAGGCGGATTTTTGGCTGACTGGGTCGGGTTCAGACCGATCTTTTACATTACAGGAGCTCTTATTTTCCTAGCCTCTCTAATGGCAATGTTTTTGGTTAAAGAAAATTTCAGCAAAGCGGAGGCCGCGCGAATTCCACAAATTTCGGTTCTTGCCGGATTAAAGGAGCTAAGCCATACGCCCCAGCTTCCGGCTTTGTTCACCGTGACATTCTTACTCCAGTTTGCCATGATCAGTACAGTTTCTCTGCTACCTTTGTATGTGCAAAAGCTATATGGCTCGGCAGAGGGAATTGCACTGGTTGCCGGGTTCGTTACCGCTATTACAGGCGTATCGAATATGGTAGCCGCACCGCTCCTTGGACGATTAAGTGACAAAATAGGAGCACACAAGATCTTGACCATTGCACTACTCGGAACGGCGATTATGCTCATTCCGCAAGCTTTTGTCAATGAAGTATGGCAGCTTGTCATTATCCGTTTTTTCATGGGTGTGTTTATGGGCGGTCTGCTACCAAGCGTAAATGCGCTGATTCGCACCTATACACCGGAAGGAATGGAAAGCCGCTCTTTCGGATTCAATACCAGTTCACTGGCGCTCGGGAATATGCTGGGTGCGGTCATTGGCGGAGTGCTTTCCGGATTTATCGGCATCGAGGGACTGTTCATCATGTCTGGTGTGTTGCTGATTGTCAATATAATCTGGGTACGTATGAAGCTTTTTGATCGTAAGGCTACGCCTCATTTCAGGTAAGACAACCTTCGGGTAGGACAGCCTGCCTTAACAGACAAGAACCTCCGCTCCACACTGTGGATAAGGAGGTTCTTTTTGGTATAGCTACATTCAAGGGACGCCCGTTACTTCACTCGTGCCAACGCCAATCCATCATAAGCCGGCAAAAGCGTACTGACTAGCCGTGGATCCGTTGCTATCGTTTCGTTAAAACGTCTCACGGCCTGTACGGCAGGTCCGTTCTTGTCGGTGTTCAGTGTGCGTCCCCGAAGAAAACAGTTATCTCCGGCAATTATAGCGCCTGGATTGGCCAGTGCAATCGCATACTCCAGATACACTGGGTAATTTTCCTTATCCGCATCAATGAAAAAAAAGTCAAAAGTCTTTCCTTCTTCCTGAAGCTTCTTCAGGCTGTCCGCTGCGGGTCCAATACGATACTCGACACGATCACCGTAGCCATTGTTTTTCATATGTTGATGAGCCAGCGCAGCGTACGCTTCTTTCAGCTCCAGGGACACGATGCGACCTTTCTCTCCCAGCCCACGGGCCAGGCATAATCCACTGTATCCTCCTAATGCTCCGATCTCCAGTACCTGCTGTGCACCAGAGACTTCCACGAGAAAGGTCAACAGCTTTCCATAGGGATGAGCAACCGATACCTCCGGCATCCCTTCTTTAACAATAGCCTCCCTAATGCTGCGCAGCGCTTCATCCTCCTGTACCAGCTGGTCTACATATTGTTCAGGTGTCATATTGGGTGTGATTTCCACGTTTCATCTCTCCTTCTTGCTTTATCATAACGCAGGTTGGACGCGGTGTCCTTCGTAAATTATTTGCCTTAACGATTTGTCTCTTCGAGTACAATGACCTATACTATAGGGATTGAACCAAGCTTACATGATTATGAGACGGAGTGAATACGTTTAATGACTCAACTGCAACTAATTGCAACTGCGCCGATGGGACTGGAAGCCATTGTGGCCCGAGAACTCAGAGAACTGGGGTACACGGATCTGACCGTCGAGAATGGCCGCGTCGTTTTTTCCGGAGATTATAAGGATATATGCCGATGCAACCTGTGGCTTCGCACATCTGACCGCGTTCTTATTAAAATGGGCGAATTTGCTGCAACTACCTTCGACGAGCTGTTTGAGGGTACCAAAGCATTGCCTTGGCAGGATTGGATTCCTGTAGATGGTGAATTTCCCGTAGAGGGACGTTCACACAAATCACAGCTTAGTAGCGTACCAGCCAGTCAAGGAATCGTCAAGAAGGCGATTGTAGAAAAGCTCAAGGAAACCTACCATACAGACTGGTTTGCTGAAGATGGTCCTCGTTACGTCATTGAGGTCATTCTATTGAATGACCGTGCGCTGATAACGCTGGACACAACTGGTCCAGGACTGCACAAACGAGGTTACCGCAAGCTTGTTACAGAGGCGCCTCTCAAAGAAACAATGGCTTCCGCTCTTATTCAGCTTAGTCGGTGGAGCCCGGATCGACCATTCTATGACCCATGCTGCGGTTCCGGTACTTTATTGGTCGAAGCTGCTATGCAAGCCTGGAACATTGCTCCAGGCCTGAGACGTACCTTTAACTCGGAAGACTGGCCTGTCATTGGCAGAAAATTATGGAATCAGGCTCGCGACGAGGCGATGGATCTGACTCGTGATGACATTCCTTTTGAGATCGCAGGTAGCGATATCGACCCTAGCGCTATACAAGTTGCTGAAGCAGCTGTAAAGGCAGCAGGCTTTGCTAAAGACATCTCACTAAAGGTGCTGCCTGCCAGCAAGGTTAGACTTGAGGGCCAGTATGGTGTGATGATTACAAATCCACCTTACGGCGAAAGACTGAGCGAGCAAGCCGAGGTGGAAAAACTGATCCGTACACTTGCACGCACGGCAGCCGAAATGAAGACTTGGTCCTTCTTTGCCATCAGCTCCACCAAGCAATTTGAGCATTATTGGGGCCGCAAAGCCGATAAGCGCCGTAAGCTGTTTAACGGCCGAATTGAATGCCAATACTATCAGTATCTGGGTCCTCTGCCTCCGCGCCGCAAAGATACTTCACCGTTGCAGTCCTAAATGTTCGAGCTATAGGCCAGGAAACGAACCCTTTGTTCGTTGTCCTGGCCTCATTTGTGCTGTATTTTCTTTACTTAATCATTGAAATGCGCAGGATGAGCGCTATAATAATTAAAGGCATTTCGGTTTTAACATTACGTTAATGTGTAGTTTATACTAGCCGAACATTTCTGCCGGAGGGGGTAAAGTGTTGGTTATTCGCACGACCAGTGCAAGACGCACTGGTAACATGTTCAGCAGACTGCTGCTGTCTCAATATTTCGGTTTAGTTCTGTTTTTTTTACTTATGATTGGCAAGCTTGTACTGATTCACTATAACCTGCATGCCCAAAATATTGACATGAATCCGCTGGATTATGTCATTGCTATTGGTTCCCTGTTGCTTGTAAGCTTTTGGACCTTGTGGCTGCCACGTCGCGGACGTTTGATTGCTCTTGTGGTGCTCGATATATTGCTCACCGCGCTCATTTATTCCGACATGGTTTATTATCGGTATTTCCAGGATTTCATTACGATTCCCGTTTTGCTTCAAGCTGGACAAGTTGATTCTCTGGGTGGAAGTATCGCATCTCTTATGTACTGGTGGGATATTTTCTTTTTTGCAGACTGGATTTTATTCATTCCGTATGTCATATTCGTAGCTTCCTTACGGCGTCGGTTTACAACGAATGATCATTACTTAGAAGCATCACGAAGCTCTTTCACTAAAAGATTTCTGCTTCGCTTCTCCAAGGGGGCATTGGCTTTCCTGATTGGCTATGTTTTGACATTTGGACCGATCAAAATATATACCTCCACTTGGGCAACCGGCATATTTGTCGGCAACTGGTGGTCAATGGCCTTGTACAACGTAACCGGATTGATCGGATTTCATGGATATGATATCTACCGCTACGGTCAGGATCATCTTGGGCCCCAGCCTACATTGGCTCAGGTGGAATCTGATAAGGATAAGGAATGGTTCAATCAACACCAGAATTTACTTCAGGTAAAAAATGACCTATACGGCAAGTATAAGGGAAAAAATGTGATGGTCATCCAAGCTGAAGCGTTCATGAACTTTTTTATTGGCAAACAGATCAACGGTCAAGCAATTACGCCTAACTTTGACAAACTGACGAAGGAAAGCATGTATTTTAATAATTATTTCCATCAAACTGCGCAGGGTCGTACTTCGGACGCGGACTTCTCTACCCACGCTTCAATGCATCCGCTCCCTACGGGTTCTGTATTTATCCGTTATGCGGACCATAAATTCGATACGTTGCCTTCCATCTTGAAGGATACAGGTTATAGTCCTAATGCGTTTCATGTGTACGACAGCAGCTTCTGGAACCGTTACACGATGTATAAGGCGATGAACTACGACAAGTTCTACAGTAAAAAGGATTTTAAAATAGATGAGCCTCTGGGCTGGTCCCTGGGAGACAAATCCTTTTTTAGACAAACGCTCAACGATCTCACAACCGAAGTTAAGCAACCGTTCTACGCCTATATGGTCGGTATTTCGAGCCATCATCCGTACAACCTGTCACCTGACGCTGTAGATTTGGATGTTGGCGAGTTTGAAGGTACGATGTTCGGAGACTACCTAAAATCCGTCCATTATGTGGATGAGGCTTTGGGTGAATTGGTAGATCAGATGAAAAAAGACGGATTGTGGGATAATACGATCCTGATGTTCTACGGGGATCACGACAATTCCATTAAAGACAAAGCACTGTATGAAAAGTTTTTAGGCAAGCCTCTTACAGATCTGGACATGCAGAAAATCATGAATCAGGTGCCATTACTTGTGCATCTTCCTGACGGAAGCCAGGCAGGCACGTATACAGAACCGGCAGGACAGCTGGATCTGACGCCTTCCGTAATGCATCTACTTGGGATTTCTACAAAACCATATCATTTTATGGGTAACGATCTGTTTAGTGGAAAACCTCGTATGGTTGTGCTGCGTACTGGCGCTTTCACGGATGGACGAGTGTACTACATTCCATCTGAGGACGGTACATTCTCCAAGGGAACCTGTTACAATCTGAGTACAGGTCAACCTACAGATGTGAATGCCTGCGGACCAGGCTATACTGAGGCTCTCAATCGATTAAAGATATCCGATCAGGTCATCACATACGATCTTATTCGCGAATGGGAGACTGAAGCAAAGAAGTAACAAGGATATCGATTGCATAACTACCTGATATATAACAAAAATCCCGATCCATCGCTTGTTAGGGCTGTGGATCGGGATTTTTGTGTTGACAGTCATTTGACTGCGCTTGTTACCATTAACAAATACTCAGGAACGCAACGTTTTTTTAGCCTGATCAAGACGCTGTACCTCTTCACCAAGCATTTCCTCAGCAACTTCTACTGCATCGTCACCAAGGCTATCCTTTGCCTGCTGTATAGCATGCTCCGCATGAGTGCGAGATTGCTCCGCTTGCTCAATCAGCTGTTCAGCCGGATGTGACAATGCCTGAGACACGGCATTGTGGAGCTTGTCCACCGAGTTTTGTGTTTGAGCTTCGACACTGTGATTGTCGAGATTGGAATCATATTGGGCCATGAGTTACTCCTCCTTCTGGGCATGGTCTACATTCATTAGCATGGATCAGAAGGAGGGGAACTATTCAAAAGGTGCCAACGATGCGCACTCGAACTATTTTATAAAGCGTGCAGCCTTCTCTAATACTTCATCCTCTGTGGCCGCACTCACATAACGTCCGTTCACATACACAAACGCCCGTTTTCCACAAGGACCGCAATACGATTTGCAACCGATTTTGATCTCCGCATCGGGTGCCATCTTTTTCAACTTAGGCAAGATCGTTTTTAAGCGGATATGATTGCACTCATCACATACGCGAATATCATTAGCCATCTGTCATCCCTCCGAGCTCCGGCTTAGTGGTCGCCGTGATTACCTTGGGAAGGGTTAGTAATAACAAATCCTTCTTCGGGGAAGTACAAGTAATCAATTTTTACACCATCCAGCAACGGCTGACCGCTTTCCAAAATCACATCGATGCCTTTATCTGTAGATACAACAGTATCTGTTTCCTTAGGCGTGTCCAAATCGAGCCCGTAATGAGCATGATCTCCATGAGCATGAGTAATTACAACGCGCAAGCTCTTCCCTTGGTTCTCTTCCTTATCCAGTTCAAGCTTCAATACTTTAGCTGCATTACGAGTAATTTTGCAGTTCATTAAACTTCATCTCCTTCATATTCATTAAATGAAATGTGGTTCAATGGATACATATCCACACCACACAACCTAGCGGATAAAATCAACAATTCCAATAATTAGCCCTCTCCTTGATGAAAAGAAGTTGTGCAGCATAGCACAAGGCAATATTCCTATTGTAAAGAAAATCGTAAAAAATCGCAATCACGAAAATCATAAGCTTACATCTAACGGACACGTACGTGCTGTTTTTCAAGCATATCGGGATATTTTCGTTCAGCACGGGTGACGAACCAATTCATAAGCAATAACGTCACACCAATATCGTCGATGGGCATAAATGGCATGACATCAGGTAGTATCCAATAGAGCAATACAGGCACCGCAAAAAGTAATTTTTCACCCAATGGAATCCTCGAAGAGGTAATCAATCGGGGGATACGACGAAATACATGTGACCACTGACGGAGAGATAGTAGTCTTTTCCACTTCATAGGTTGTTCACTCCATTTCCAATGCTCCTAAGTATATATACCCTATTGAAGGGACATGTAAAGAGGAACACTTGTAAAAAACGTGCTCCTCCTAATACGCGCAATTGAATCAATACGTTTCAGCAGCTCCGATCTGTTACCATGACAGCACCGTCGCCATTAACATGCCTACTTCTGCTGCAATATCATCATAATCCCGCATAGGCAGCGGATTTACGCCTAGACCGACTTCAACGGTAAATCCCGGTTTACCAAACCGTTGTATAAACCAATCCTTATACCCTGCATCGCTTCCCCCCAGCTTTACCGCCCGATACCCTGTTGCAGCAGCCAGCTGCAATGCCCAATCTCGGCTCTCCTTAGGCTCCAGATCCCGGTAATTCCAATAGATTTCCTGTCCTTGGCTGTGTATGGATAATACCATGTCGAACTGTTCGCGCTCCGTTAGATCCGCAAGGGCCTTGGACTCTGGCTCAGACAAAGGTGCAGGTCCTGCGTAATCTCGTCGAGACGGACCTGTTTTACCGCGTCTGCGCACCTCTTCCTCCCAATACGCCGGAAACTGATCGTTGAGGTCGACACCGCGAATATTGGCCTTCCAGCCGCGGTAATCAGCACGTCCTTCATTCCACTTTCTGAGTTCATGATACAGCGGATGAGTTGGGAGTATACCCTGTTGCACCAGTTCTACTCCATCCGGATTGACCATCGGTACCACCCATAAGGATGTATGTTCCATTAATTTCATCGGAGAGCCCGCATACACCCATTGAGAATTCCCAGCAAGTTCTCCAGACCCATTAATCCCTTGTGCATATTGTTCTATAAAACGCAGCAAACAAGGCGTCGTCAGCCATTCGTTAGCATGTACAGAAGCGTTGGCATGAATTTTCCTCGTTCCCTGCCCAATCCGTATATAAGGGATATCCTTCCCCATGACACTGGTGCCAATGCTGCCAACTTCAATAAACGGATATTTGTGGGCCAATGCCTCCAGGTCTTCCTTTAAATCTTCATAACTGTACTCTCCACGTAACCGTACAATCTGATCCTGATGGTCATCAGGAATAATAATTATCTTTCCTTCCAGAAAATCATGCTCCGCAAGCCTCGAATTAGCGAGCCGCAGCTCATCAAGCTCTACACCGAACTGTTTGGCAATCTGTCTTGCATTCTCCCCAGGCTGAATAACGTATTTACGATCCGTAGACGGACGAATATATAGCAATTGACCACAAATCAGATAGGGTTGCGTGGCGGCCCACGGATTATCTGCGATCAAAGTATCCGCGGATAGTTTAAAAGCCGAGGCGACCCGGTGCAATGTATCTCCTTTTTGAACGATATATTCCCTCATCTTACTACGCCCCTTCCATCTGCCTTACTGCATGTTATGCAGACGCTGCGTGTCTTGATGTAGCGAAAAGCAAAACAACCAACTTCTTTTGTCCAATGACAAAAAAGTTGGTTGTCTCGTTAATCCAGATGGGTGACTTGCCAGACAACAGGCGTTTGCCGAATCTGCTCCCCAAGCCACTGTGCGGCAATGCGCTGGAACAACTCTGGATCGCCGGAACAAAAAAGCTGATGCACCGGCGTTTCGTCCCCGGCCTCTAACTTGCCCTTGTTATACAAAATGGTACTCGTCTCTCGTGCAGTTTCATCTGCCGAGCTAATAAGCTTCACCGCAGGACCCATGACTTCCTGAATCGTTTCCCTCAAAAAAGGATAATGCGTACAACCAAGAATCAGACAATCAATCGGATACGTTTGAATAGGTCTCAATGATTCCTCCACAACCTGCGATGTTGTCTTGGAGCGGAACAACCCTTGTTCCACCAAAGGCACAAGTGCAGGGCAAGCGTGGCTCACCACGTCTACATAGGGAGACAGCTGCTTGAGCGCAGTTGTATATGCTCCGCTTCGAATCGTACCGACAGTTCCGATCACCCCGACATACCCGGTAGCGGTCGCACTGATCGCAGCACGAGCCCCAGGGTGGATAACTCCGATCACCGGAATGGATACCTTTTGGCTTATATACTCCAATGCCGCAGCCGTTGCTGTGTTACAAGCAATAATAATGACTTTCGGATTAAACTGAATCAGAAAATCAACCATTTGCTCTGTAAATTTTTTAACCTCTTCCGATGGTCGGGGACCATACGGGGTGCGCGCAGTGTCTCCAAAATAAATAATTTTTTCCCGCGGAAGCTGACGCATGACTTCTTTAACAACCGTCAAACCTCCTACACCGGAATCCAATATTGCAATCGCTTGCTGCACGTACACACCGCTTCCTTTTTTGTTTAAATATGAGTTGTTTCATCTCGGAAATCTTTCTGCTGCTACATAACTTATGTCGTATTAGCGTAAAAGGTACCCCAAAAGATTACCCTAAAACGAGGAAGCGATCAACAAAAAGGCTTCACCCCAACGGGAGAAGCCACAAACTCAAGCTATAGCCAGTTGTTTCACCTACGATATACAGACAGTTACAAAGCATCTTCTTCCGTATTCTCTTGAACAGGCACGGATGAAATGCCAACCTTTGAAGCAATATCACTCTTTTTACGCCATTGACCTAATTCATGAATGACGGCTGAAGCTGTCTCCTTAATTTTGTCAGTATACTCGATGGAAGTATCTGAAATTTTCCCCGCAAGCTCCTGTCCCTTATCACTCACGTGACGTGCCTGGTCTGTAATATCCTGACGCAGCTCGCGACCTGACTTAGGAGCAAATAACAACGCAGCAACCGAACCAGCAATGCTGCCTACCAACGCGCCACGGATAAAGCTTTTGCAGTTCTCTTTCATATTCATCTCTCCCTTATGCCCGGGCGAATGCCCATCTGTTAATGCATTATAAGCATGGAGAGCCTGTCATGATACAGAGAACAAGCCAGAAAATTTCTACTTATTTTT
Source organism: Paenibacillus sp. AK121 (assembly GCF_019042715.1). Classification (NCBI taxonomy): domain Bacteria; kingdom Bacillati; phylum Bacillota; class Bacilli; order Caryophanales; family Paenibacillaceae; genus Paenibacillus; species Paenibacillus sp. AK121. The sequence goes on along the minus strand of NZ_JAHPJM010000007.1, from coordinate 182,654 downwards.
GGAGCGGATACGATACAAGCAGCAACGACCTCCATCCGCCAAACAATCCTCACGGACAACCTCGGCATCAAGCAGCTCCTCAAACATTTGCTGTTCGCATTCACAAGCCTTGCGGTAACGATTGGCGATCTGAGAGATCGGACAATTGTATTCCATAATAGAGTAACTGCCATCCTCTTCCTCACGCCACTCTGCCATATAGCCTGAAGCGTTCTGGATGCCCGAAAGCTTTTCCACACGTGAAGCTAGTGTAGACTCACTCTCTATGTGAGGGGCGTAGCGCTTCATCATTTTACGTTTTCTACCATCAAATAACGAGTGTACAGCTTCCATTCCCTGCTCTTCATCCAGCTCCTCTAACAGTTCCAGTAATAGATGATCATAATTACGAGGAAACTGCTCGCTTCCCTGATCGCTCAGGCTGTACAAAAACGTTGGGCGTCCCATCGCCTGTCTCAGGATCGTAGCCACAATCAGGCCATCCTGCTCCATTAATTTGAGATGCCTGCGCACCCCCATTTCGGTAATGCCCAATTGAGCTGCCAAGCTTCCGACGCCCACAGGTCCCTGGGTTTTCAACAGTGTCAAGATCATGCGCCTAGTGGGCATTTCGGGTACGATATACTTATCCGTCACTTTTGCCTTTACACTCCCTCGGGCTGAGGACCCAATTCCTTATTTAAATAATCGTGCACGTTAGATACAAAAAGCTCCAGCAACCCAGGCAGCTTAGGTGTAAGTGGGTGAAGGCTTGTCCTGTCCCAATGGAAATACTCCTGTACTAAGGGTTTACGTAAGGCTACCAGCTCTAATAGTGAATGAAATACGGTATCATCCAATACACCTTCCTCATGAATGATACCGATAATGTCCTCATAGCTACTGGCGTCACGCATAATAAAACCGTCGATGATATAGCTTCCTACGTCCGTTACCGTCTCAATGGCCAGATGAAGGCAGCGCTCCTGCACTAGCCCCTGCAACAGATCGCCGTTCCAGGCGGCGGATGTCTGGCGAAGTCCGGCGACAATGTCGGGAACAGCCCCTAGTCGAAGCTCAATTTGTTCCCGGTTGACATAATACAAAGTTCTGCACCTCCAGTAACCGCTTTAGATTTCATAATCAACTGCGATAGATACATCCTTCACTTCATTCATGTGTACAATAATTTCCTGATGCACAGGGTGTACCTGATACGTTTGCAAGTCTTCCAATGTTTCAACCACAGCGGTAAGAGAAATATCATAAGAGCGTTCCGAACGAATCACATCCGTACCTACTTCGAGTGACAGCAGCTCTTTGATCTTGCCATTCATGCTGCGCAAAATAGATGCCGTATGTTCAATGCTTTCAGGGGAGCGATCTTTCAATTTGAACAAAACAATATGTTTAATCATGCGTATAGGCTCCTTATCTTAAAAATGTTCTCTTGAAAATTTTATCATAACGCCCCACATACGGAAAGAAACTTTGTGATCTTAGCGATCTTTTCCACCATTTTTACCATCAGACTCCTTGTCCTTTAATAGGGCAAAAAAATTCTTAAGCTTCGGTGGAAGCGGCAGACCCATTCGTGAACAGTTTTCCGTAATTGAGATCAATTCGTTGGATAAATAAAAATACGTTGCCGCCCCTTTCATGATTTCCGTACCCATCAGGAGATCCACATGATGCGCCAAAGAAATCACCATGAGCATTAAAGCCTTTCTCGCCAACCCCCAAAAGCCAGCTTTACTGCTTAAACCTTGCCCAGTCTTCACGGCGGCGGCGACTCCAGTTACATAATCAACAGCCATGGCAACCGTGAATAGCACCATAAGCTGATTCCAGCCGCCAAAGGCAAACGTAATAATCGCTCCTGCGGTGGCACAAATCATACTAAACATACTTGGATTAATATTCATACCTGCTCCTCCTCTCGGGGCGGTTATTGTAATATATGCAGCGACGTGGTCACCCGTAAAGTCATATGACCTGTGCATAGATATCAATTCATAGATTCATATAAAACAAGCTGTGAAATTCACCATTTCCGAGCAAATACAATAAAAGCACCTTCAAAGCCCCTATAAAGGAGCGATAAAGGTGCCTTACTTATTTTTTGAGGGAATATAACAATTGTGCATCTACTTTATCCATGACGCTTGGGTTCTGCTTATCGTTTATATAAAAAAACAGGCTACCCCCTCTCAAAAAATTGAAGTAGGGCAGCCTGCTTTCCTTTCAAGTTTATTCAATTAACGGTGATCATTCCAAAAATTAAGCGGAGTCAGGTTATCATTTAACGGCTCGAACGAATATCCTTCTTTCTGCAAGGCTGCCATGATTTGCGGAAGCACCTTGATCGTAGATGGCTTATCATGCATAAGAACGACTGGTGTTCTGCCTTGCTTTTTCAATCTCTTAATATCACTGAGGACCGTCTGTACAAAATGCTCCGGATTTTTAGTATAACGCCAATCATTGGAATCTATGTTCCAGTCCCAAATATGATAGCCTGCACCCGTCAGTTGATCACGGTATGTTTTCTTCAAATAGGGTTTGCTGCCATAAGGTGTACGAATCAAAGAAGTGCGTTTTCCTGTGGCCTTAAATAAAATCTCATTATCCTGATTCATCTCTGCCAGTGCTGCTGCCGGGGATGCATAGATCTTTTTCACCTGATGCGTCATCCCATGTAGGCCCAAACCATGCCCTGCGTCTACCATTCTCTTCATCACTGCGCTATGTTGGCGAATTTCAGGTCCCAGCATGAAAAACGTAGCCTTGGCATTATATTTGTCCAGAATATCCAGCAGCTGCGACGTATGCGCTGTAGGACCATCATCGAAGCTCAAATAAATGGTGCGGCTGGAAGGCTTGGCATTTCCCGTATTGCCTGTATTGCTGGCTTTGTCTGGCTTGACAGCTGCGTACTGTTTAATTTCTGCCGCGAATGTATTCAAGAACTGAGCATCAGACAAACTAGCGTTTGCATTCTGAATTCGATACAAATTACTCGTAGGAATCGTAATAGTGAAGCCGAACGCATCGGTCAAAGTACGAATTGGCACCATCGTACGTCCTCCCCGCTCAAACACATCACCTTTGTTCAAATCCAGCGTAAAGCTGCGATTATGTCCAGTCAGCAACAATGTACTTCCATTGGCCGAAGTAGAAATGCCCATCTTTTGCCCCAATGTCACGATAGGAACATACAACTTATCATTTTCCATTACGGGCTTAATTGTATTCGAATCTAGCAACACATCATTGACCCCAAGTAAAGGAGCCTTCGCTTGTGCACTCGCTGTATTCGTATGTAAACCCAGCAACCCCAAACAACAGATTGCCATCAAGCATACAGCCATCCATTTTACTTTTAAAAGCTTCATTCATTACACCATCCTGTGCTGTATTTTATAATGTGCGGGAGCTATCTCTAGCTTGTCTATGAAGTTATACAGACATGACGATATAGACATGGCAATATAGACATTCACTCAACATAAAGAACATAAACGCATCTCAACCGACTGAACCGGACGTCTTTTGGCCCCCTATACATATTAATAGATTACCAGACTATAGTAGGTAAATATAGTAAAACAATTTGAAAACAATCTCGCAATCCATCTTACCAAATAAGTTACAAAGTTGTGAATAAATCTTGATGGAACTAGAGACTACCTGAAGAAATATGAAGGTAAGGTACTTGGGGATAGAACTCTGGTATCTGACTAAATATTCTAGGTATCTAATAAACTATGGAATGTCATAGAGGAGTATCATTTAACCCGTTTACAAGGTACTAGGTATTAATAGATATAAAGAAAGACCCTGAGGATTGTCGCCCCCGAGGTCTCTCCAGTTGCCTATTCTATTAATGATACCTCAAACCTCTTTTTAACTTTATCCAGATAATTAGCAAGAAACAAATTCTTATTTGTAAATCCTAAAAAATATTCATAGTCATCCTCATCACTAGACGGATAATATTCCTGATGGAATAAAACATTGAAATGTTGTTTAAAATCTGAATCCTTTTTTAAGACAATGCATCTAAATAAATGATCAATTTCAATTGCTTTATAATATCTTTTTTTTGCATCACTGAAAACCACATTATTTTCGGCGGTGTCTGGTTCGGTTCATTCCAATGAGGTATAGATTCCTTCCATGGCAACACCCACTCGGAATTCACAAAAACACATCTCTCTGAGATAAAATTCTGTGTATTCACATCAAATAAATTCATGTTCCTTTCGTAAAAGGAAAATAATACAATTGAATCCTTTTCAATGAATAACCTTATCAAGTCAGCAATATTCTCCGTTGACATATTATGCTTAATCACACCATAAGGCCGTTTAAGATTTATTTCCAAATTCATCATCCTATTCATTTGAATTAATAGTGATCCGATGTAGTTTTACCTGTCCTAGGGTCAATATATTGAAATTGCATTGGAATATTTGGTCAGGATCATAGATTTATTATCAGTCAAGAAGTAATAATAAAAAAGACCATAACACGAAACTATCTGGTATAGTGTACAGGCTACGGGAGTCATGAGAGTTAAATTCGTTTGGACTTAGCCGCCCAATTCATTCGACACTGGGTGGGGGTAAAAGTAAAGACCTTGAAATGGTATACTCTCAAGGTCTTTTTCTTATCCAAACTTTTTATTGAATCCCATTACTTACCATCCATATTCATTAGCCTTCTCTTCTCATCTAGCCATTCTTCTTCTCTTCTCACCCATTCTTCAGGACTTAATTTTTCGTCCGTCCAAAACGTAGAAGAATCCACAGCATTACCATCTTTATCGGTTGCAATAACCGATGTCCTACTTTTACCGAAAACCAAATTGGGACAAATTTGATGACCATCTTGGTTGTAAGTTAAACAGTGAACACCTATATTTCCCTTACAGCATTTTGAACCATGATTCTCTTCATTGTCTTCATAGAAACAACTTGCCTCTAGAACAATATGTTTCCATCCCATAAGACTCCTCCTTACACTCAAAAAGCAGCCTTTAATTCCTTAATGACGGCCTTGTAGTCGTGGTTGTTTATTCCAAGTCACTCAATTACACCGTTTTCTCGAATTATTCCATAAGCCCAATAAGAACCTTCGATCAGGGAGACACATACTTTCTACCATTTGGGGAACCATTTAGGTGCTCGAAATTCAGACTTGGATGCTCCGGATTCTCCTTGAATTGCTTAAAAGCTGCATCCGCTTTTTCTTGTATATTTTTTAGAAAGTTTATTATACGTTGTTAATTTCTTTACTCTTAATACTGGTGTATTCACACGCACCTATACTAAGGTCGCTTACGAAGTACGTTTGGAACTATCGACTGTCATGTTATAAACCGTTGCCTGCTTGTGCAACAATTCAATATTGTCTTTCTAAAGTGCATTCCCGGCACTCTGAACAAGCAAGTCTCCAACCTTGAAATCTTTAACAAGCGTCCATCCTTTGCCCTATACCCAAAGGAGATGGCTATAGGTAGATTCAATAACTTGACCGCCCACATGGACTTGATAAATCTCATTTATCTCGTATTTGAACATAACCGTAACTTCTTTATATGCTACTTCTACCTCATCAGTCTCCTCATTTTTTTGAAAGAACCATATCTCTGACTTGAATGTCTTCAATATTCTTCTCTCTTTCATCTGTTCTAACCTTCGTACCTGCTGTAAAGCAATTACATTCTCCATACCATTACCTTAACCATATAGCGCAAAAACCCACTTTTCTCTCTGACATCCTCACAATCAAAACAGAAGAACATATTACCTCCATTTCCATAAAAAATGTCACATTTTAATATATCAACACCTTAAACTTCCATTTTTATAGGCCAAATGGACCTTATTTTCCATAAACCGGTTAAGCCCATGGGATTAAAAGAAAATCAGGATAGGAGTCACTTGCAAAGCCCCCTTCGGGTATAGTAGTATGTGTTTAAAAAAAATCGGAGGGTATATGCCTAAACAACAAGACAAACATTCCATTCAGGCGTGGTCTCTGATCAATCGCAAATATTTGGGAAAAGGCGTGCGTGTCAAACGTTTTCGCAAACCAACACGCTGTCAAGTACGCAATCGCGTTCTGCTTGCCGTTTTGATGGCTAATGACATTAAACTGTCCCAACTTGCCGAGGAGCTTTCCATCTCCTCTCGCAGCGTCAGCGCGTGGGTATATGAAGGTCGTATTCCCGGCAACACTAATCTGGAAAAGACGTGTAACACACTTGGTTATCCGCACCATATTCTATTTAATGAAGAGGTTGTCCGGCGTTCACCGCTCATTTGTCAACCATCGCCGTCCCGTTTTATGAAACGGACTGTAACTCGTTCTCCAGTTAAAAACCGGATTTTGGCGGGTTTGTGCATGGTACATGATATTTCGGTGACTGATGTCAGTCATTGGATTGGCGTTCACCCCGGTACATTTCGGAAATGGTTGCATCAGGGTACCGTTCCTTCGCAAACTTTCCAGGATCAGGCGGAACAGTTTTTCCGTATTCCAAAATCCATTTTGTTTGCTGATGCCATGCTGAAAAAGTAAAAATGTCCTTTAAAACAAAACGATTGAATTTTTCATGAAAGTCTTTGAAAGGAACGCATTACCATCTTTCATGCATAAGGCTTTCACATCATGTAATTCACAGAATATAAAAGCAAAAAAGCACAGTCTGCCGATTCCTCGGTGTACTGTGCTTTTTAGATAGCAAAATTTAAATGCTTCTTGCTTATAATTTATATACTTCTTAGGAATGAGCGCTTGCCGCTTCAGTTGAACGTCCACCTTCTGCCTTGATAGCCTTCAGCTTTTTCATAACCGGGTTGCCCCCACATCCAAAGTAGTCGTGAAGACGGCTGTATTCCTCATAGAGCTTATTATAGACGGCAGCGTTCTTCGGGGGATCGGTTTGAAGCTCTCGTCCCGTACACGTGCCATATGGCGTGCTGCTTCGACGATATTGTCGTACCCTCCAGCTTCAGCTCCTGCAGCCACGGCTGCCAGTCTGTCCTCCCAAATGTCCTGATTTAATGTTCCTAATATATTTAGGTCACTCTTCTTACTTTCATTTCTGGTACCACTCTCATCACACACTTGTATGTACAACTCAACCAGCCTTTTTATGTATTTTTTGATAGGTTTATGTATACATTTTCAAAAATGTATAGAAAAAAAGCCCATTTTCTGCAATCCAGAAAACAGGCTGTTCGGTATGGCGAGTAGCATGCCATTCAAAATTCAGCTTTGAACCCAAACGATTGATAGCCCCATTTCAAAATCCTCCAGACATTGCCTGAGCTGGTCCCGTGGATTCGCGTACAATCAACTCTGGAGGTATAATCCACTGACGATCTTCTTCACGATACCCCTTCTCTTTAATCATCGATAGCATGGTATCGGCGGCACGTAACCCCAATTCTTCCTTGGGGTGCCGAATGGTTGTAAGTTTGATTTCCGTGGCTGTCGCCAAAAATGAATCATCAAACCCAACCAGCGATAGATCTTGGGGAATGCTCAGGTCCGCCGAACGTACAATATCCAGTAGCCGCACCGCCAGTTCATCATTATAGGTCACCCATCCGGTCGGACGTTCCCCTGCCTCCATCGCCAGCAGCTGCGATGCGCGTTGTAACGGAAGCTCATTTTTTTCTTCAGTCCGGTACGTCGTTACTGCGTTCGGATGTAAGGTAACTCCATATTTACGGTGAGCAGCTACAAATCCCTTCATCCGCAGAATTCCTTGCATATCATCGGTTTTGAAAAAACCAGCCAATCGCCGATGCCCCAGCTTGATCAAATGCTCTGCTGCCAAAAAACCACCCTTCTCATCATCCAAACGCAGACAAGGTGCGTCCATCTCCTCATAACGCGCATTGATCATTAAATAAGGGATTTGGCGATTTTCCACGGTTAAATAATAGTTCAAATTGGGATTACGTTCCCCGCTTTTGGTCGGCTCAATAATAATTCCACTCAGTGGTTGACTCAGCAGCATTTCCAAGCACTGACGTTCTTGTTCAGGGTCATTACCTGTACTTGATAGCAGTAGCTTGTAGCCCTGCCGGCTTAGCTTGGATTCAATTCCTTGTACAATGGATGGAAAAATATAATCCGATATATAGGTTGTAACGACTCCAATTGTCCGTGGATCTTCGGGTTGCTTATGATCCCGTGTTGCGACAAAGGTTCCTTTGCCCTGTATGCGAAACAGCCAACCTTCCTGTACCAGCTCACCCAGCGCCTGACGCACCGTTTGCCGACTAACTGCAAATTGTTCAGACATTTCATGTTCAGAAGGAAGCTGGCTTTGCGGCTCCAGTTTGCATGAATGAATCCATGATAAAATTTCCTGTTTAACTTGTATATATTTGGGTGCCATAATTTCCTCCGTACTTGCCATATCATGTACCTATTCGTATTCCGATTATAGCATATCGTCCATTTGTACATACAAATGTTACAGGAGCAGGATATCGTTGTATAGCTGCCGGAGGCATAAAGCCATTCACAACCCCCTTCCCATGCTTAGACTGAGTATCTAAAGGATTCTGGTGTAGGTGTAACACACATTACGAACGGAGCAACAGGTGTTCATTCATATACTTGAGTCCGGTATAGCGATCACGCAAAGTATGCGCCGTGCGCAAAGCACGATCAAGCTGTTCCTGCGTAACCCCAAGATCGGCAATGGTAGACGGACCTCCAACCTGAGCTAGCCATGCACGCATCTGTTCCGATGTAGGCAAAGTCCGATATACTTTAAAAGCCTCCACATCCTGATTGGCAGCCAATTCCCTGTACATATCAGACAGTAAAGCAGAGGCAACGCCCACTTTGGCACCATGCAAAACTTGCTTGCGCCCCTCTGCAATAAAATCCATCTCAATTCGGTGAGAAATATGATGCTCTCCACCTGATGCAGGGCGGGAATGATCAATCATCAACATCGAAATACCGGATGCAATCAGCGCATTCATCAACACCTCAACACCTGTCTTGCTGCCTGCCGCAATCTCATCAACATGCTCTACACAGGCACGTAAAGCCTCCTCGGTAATTCGGTTAGCCACAGGTGAATACGGCTCGTTTCCCAAATCTCTGGACACATGCCAGTCTGCTAATGAGGTAAACTTACCGAGCATATCGCCAAAACCCGCAGCAGTCATCGTTTGAGGGGCACTCTCCAGTACGGACAAGTCAGCGAAGATCGCCTCTGGCGGGACGGCTTGGAACGTCTGCTTGCTTCCATCCACAATTAATGGGGCACCGGCGGAGGTAAAACCATCTACGGAGGCAGCCGTTGGGACTGACAAGAACGGACGATTCATTTTATAGCATACAAAGCGAACCAGATCGTGAATTGTACCGGATCCTACAGCAAGTACAGCCTGACTTTGATCCGCTACACCCAGCAGAACCTTCATAATATAAGTTTCATCAGCAATAACATCCCCTACCGCATTCGGAGGTAGCCGAACTACATCAACTGTCAAACCTGCTTCACGGATGAATTCAGCTACTTTTTTCCCTGCTGCCGCTGAAGTATGCTCATCCTCTACCATAGTGACATGCCGATAATTCTGTTGAATTAAATAAGAAGCAATGGATTCAAGTGCTCCATCCCGTACCTCGATAAACAATTCAACCTTTCGGTGAGGATGATCAGCGTTACTAGCCTGCGCCTCTTCGTTCCACAGTTTGATTTGCTCATTCATATTCATTTCATCAGCCTCCTGAAAAAGGAATAATTTGTACAAGAATGATCCATACTAATAAATAGATTCCGTTTGAAAACGATTACTATTTAATTGTACGCACAAGTGTAGGTACAAGTCCAGAAAAAACGTACAAGTTACTATTCAATTCAACCATTCGAAAGGAACATGATTATGAAATTTGGAACGGACATTGCCTGCGCACTCGGGTTACTGGCAGGTACAACGTTTGGCAGTGGGATTGCTTTTTTGTTCGGTTGGCAAGCTTATCGCGCACTGACTTCTGTCACGGTTTTTGGCATTGCAGGGATTATCATTACTATTGCCGTTTTTCGCTTGCTGCACCGGAAGTTGCTTTCTACGTCTAATTCTCGATGAAATTTGTTGGTGAACCAACCCATTTTTATTTGCCTGCATACATAAAAAACGGGTCTCACAAGCCATCGCAGCTTGAGAGTACCCGTTTTTGACTTGGAACCTATTTTACTTAATTCGTGTGAACTTCTGGATCAATGTCCAATTCATAATCAATTTCATCAAATCCGAATCCAAACAATTGAAGGAAATCCAGACGGTATTGTTCAAGATCACCCAGTTCGGATACGTTTTCGGTAGTGATCTCAGACCAAGCCGCTTTAACAGCTTGCTGCACATCCTCTCTCATTTCCCAGTTGTCCAGACGAATGCGTCCCTCTTCGTCCGTTTCCACAGTGGACCCACTGTATAACGTCTCGAACAGACGTTGCGCCTGCTCAATACATCCCTCATGCAGTCCTTTTTCTTTCATGACCTTAAACAGTAAGGAAATATACAGAGGCACTACAGGGATAGCCGAACTGGATTGTGTAACCAAAGCTTTATTCACTGAAACGTAGGCCTTCCCATGATAAGACTCCAGTTGCTTTGTTAAAGTATGCGCTGTGGCTTCCAAATCATTTTTAGCTTGGCCAATGGTTCCTTTACGATAGATAGCCTCCGTAATTTCAGGACCAATATACGAGTAAGCCAGTGTGGTTACTCCTTCAGCCAGCAGATCAGCTTCTTCCAACGCTTTAAGCCATAAGGACCAATCTTCGCCACCCATGACTGTGATGGTGTTCTCAATCTCTTCCTGCGTAGCTGGTTCCAATGTGATTTCCGATACAACACCCGTATTCGTATTCACCGTTTTATTCGTAAACGGCTGTCCGATCGGCTTGAGAACGGAATTAAAGGTTTCACCTGTATCTGGATGGGTCCGCCGTGGTGAGGCGACACTATACACGATCAGGTCTACCTTGCCCAGTTTTTCCTTGACCAGCTTTAACGTCTCCTGCTTAATTTCATGGGAAAAAGCATCTCCATTAATGCTTTCCGCTATGTAGCCAGCCGCTCTGGCCGCTCTTTCAAAGGCCACTGTATTGTACCAGCCTGCCGATGCTGTGCGTCCCTCTGAAGCAGGACGTTCAAAGGATACTCCTATAGTGTCAGCTCCCATACCAAAGCTTGCAGCAATGCGGGAAGCCAGTCCATAGCCTGTGGATGCTCCGATCACGAGTACCTTTTTAGCTCCTTGTAATGCTGTGCTGTCTTTGATGTAGTCGATTTGACGATTAACATGAGCCGCACATCCTACAGGATGCGCTGTCGTACATATGAAACCACGTATTTTCGGTTTAATAATCATTGCAAGGGTCCCCCTACTTTGGCATTCATTTAATATTGATGGAATGGTTGTCCAGTCATAACTATATTACAAATCAGCTTGTGGCTCAACATATAACATAGTACTTGAAGGCAACCGATCCTATAACAGCCATTCCCCAACTACCTACTCTATGACAAAAAAGAAAATCGCCGTAAACATCATAGTCTCCAGCGCTCTTTCACTCCGCTATTCATTTTGACTCATTCTCTAGCAACTTCACATCTTCTCCTTGCTGTTGTCTTTTATTGATATTTGCTCTTCCCCAGGTACACATTAAATCAATTATTTCATTTGCTGTTATACCATATTCCGTTATATAATACTCCACTTTTGGAGGCATTTGATTATACACATGTCTGCCAACGATGCCATCCTTCTCAAGTTCACGAAGCTGCTGTATAAGAACCTTTTGAGAAACGCCTGGTATACTACGCTGTAATTCACTTGTCCTCTTTCTACCAGCCATTAATAAACATATGATTAAGGATTTCCACTTACCTCCGATGATCTCAAGTGTTGCTTCTATGCCTAAATTATATTGTTTCATACGACCACCTTTTCACCGCTAAAATAACTAAGTTGATCCAATTAATTCTATAGTCACATATCTTTACTCTAAGTACCATGCACACTTTCAAGTAACTATATTACTTTATTGTGTGTATTTACTTTTTTTATAGCGTACAGAATAATAAGACGTATCCCCAAAAAGCAAATGATGCTATGTAAGAAAGGTGATTTATGATGAAGACTCTCGTGATTTTAGCACATCCGAATATTGAAGATTCCAGAGTAAATCAAAGATGGAAACAAGAATTGCTTCAATATACCAATGAAATTACAATTCATGAAATTTATAAAGAGTATCCAAACTGGAATATTGATGTTTTGAAAGAACAAAAGTTACTTGAAGCACACAACAATATCATATTTCAATTTCCTTTATATTGGTACAGTTACCCTCCTCTGTTAAAAAAGTGGTTTGATGATGTTTTTACGCATGGATGGGCTTATGGTTCAAAAGGTGATAAGTTAAAAGGAAAGAAGCTAGGGATCGCCATGTCGATTGGCGATAAAAAAGAAAACTACTTATCTACTGGTTCCGTTACCTTTACGGTAGATGAAGTTATAGCACCTTTCAAAGCAAGCGCAGTACATGTTGGCGCCACGACATTACCCTATTTCGCTGTCTTTGGAGCCTCGTTTCAAGCAAGTGATGAAGACATTAACCAAAGCGCAAAGGACTATATTAAATATATATTCCAGTATAAATAAAATGGCTGTTTTACAACACGCATCTTAACCATATAAAAACAGGCTCTTGGTGGCATCCAGCCAATCCAAGAACCTGTTTTTATATGGTTAGGTATAATGCGGTCGAGAGGACTCGAACCTCCACGGGGGGTTAGCCCACACGGACCTGAACCGTGCGCGTCTGCCAATTCCGCCACGACCGCATACTATGTATTGATGGCAACTTTTTTAATCACCGTAATTAAGATTATATCTTGCATAGAATTTAAAAGCAAGCCATTTTTATATTATATTTTCTATGAATAATACTAGCAAATATAATAAAACCACTGGATATCACCAACCAGATATGGTAAGATGAACGCATCAGGAAAGGAGGTGCGTCAACATCAATAATCACATGTTGAGCGTATCCCTTACCCGGTCCGTTATTCTCTAATTTACAGAGTTGACGGAGGCGCGGGATACGGATCAAGGTTTTAATTAAGCGCCACGGGTAGAAAGGCCGTCTACGGACGGTCTTTTTTATTTCAGTATCATACTTAGTATAGATAAGATTACATAATGTGAAAAGAGGCGTTACAATGTCAATTAGATCTGCGAAAGTAGAAGAGTTGAAAGAACTGGTAGCCATCTGGCTGGATGCTTCTGTAGAAGCCCATCATTTTATTGCTCCACAGTATTGGAAATCTCAAGCTGCCGAGATGGAGTACAAGTACCTTCCCCTCGCTCAAAACTACGTTATCATACAGGATGATCATACGATTGGCGGCTTCGTTTCCATGTTGGATGGATACTTGGCTGCTCTGTTCATACGTGTTGATTCTCAAAGAAAAGGCTATGGCAAGCTACTATTAGATTGGGTTAAAAAGCAGCATGACGAAATTCAATTAAAGGTGTATCAGTCCAACACGAAAGCATTTAACTTTTATACTAAAAATGGATTTACCATTCAAGCGGAATCTGTGGATGCCGAAACTGAGGAGAAGGAATTTGTGATGATATGGACTAAACATTCATACTAATGAAGCACCCTTTAACTTTTTAGAGCAAAGGCTCCGCTCCCGTATCCATACGGCACAAGCAGAGCCTTTTACTTTTATCTACTAACTGTCTAGTCCCTTATTTAAGCCCATAAACCTCGGTATATAAAATCTCTTTAAAAGGAGCAAACGCCGATTCAGCCAACGCATATGGATAGCTCATAATTTGAAGCCGCAGATCCGCCTGTCCTTCTCTTAGAGGGGGCTGTACATATTCAAAATGGTTCAAACGGAACCCCAATCGTTCGTAAAAACCGATTCTTCTTCGTGACCATTCATCCACTGGCGGCTCAACCTCTAACACTACTGGCTGATCAGACCGTGAGACAAATCTACTCATAAGCTTTTTGCCTAATCCGCCACCTCGTATACGGGAATCTACCGCAATATGCTCTACAAACCAAAAATGCGCGAATTCCCAACCTGCCAAGAAAGCCACTATGTTCCCCTGCTCATTCTTTTCAGTCATGATGCGATAGCTAGGATGTTTTAGCAAAGCCTTTTGAGCCTCAAACGTCCTGCATTCTGATGCTGGAAAAGAAGACTCCATAATCGCATATATTTCAGAAAAATCGTGTTCATTTATCATATATCCCTAGCTCCTTTATCTCTAAATTCCCCAAATGACAGGCTGTCTTTATTAAGAGGAAAAGGGATGTTTAGATCTTGTTTAATTCCGTAAGCGTCAGCAACATATGTTCCAACAACTCTGGAATATCCTCCATCTGATCTTCGTTAATTTGCCTGGAAAATTGGAGTTCAATCCTATTATGGTATGTAGATGTCTTCTCTCCGTAAATCTGACTTAGCGTCTGTACTGGTCGAAGTTCAGGCTTCCAAATTTCGGCCAGTATTTTTTCAATCCGGCTGCATTGTGTCTCAATATCTCGAATCTTCATATCAAAATACAGCAATAAGCTACATCCCGGAGTTTGATCTTCCATTTCCAAAATTTCTGCAGCCAGGTTGTTTAAATCCATTTTTAGTTGAAGTTCTGCCGTCACACCCGGCTGTTCTCTCAGACTGAACTGTACACCAAATTCACGCGACATTACCGACATTTCCAATCTATCGATTCGCTGTGTAATGTTAATACGTGAATCCAGATTATCCAGATCATAAACCGCATTTTCCATAGCCACTTTTAAATTATCAAAAACGGTCGGGTCGAACACTTTTCTCACCCCCAGTTGTTGAGTATAACATAGCTTGTGTTACTCCTAAAATAGGATGCCCCTTTTCACGAAAGTATATTAAGACGGAATTCTATAGTATACAGTAAGTTGGCTAACTCTTAATTGAAAATTAGTGAATAAATTTGTAAAAACTCATAATTGTGACAAAAAAATATATATTTTGTTTATTGTTACATTTTTATCACAATTTACTGGAACATACTATATAATAATGGATGGGATTAGTAAGTATATTATATAAATCCCAAAATAAAAGAAGGGAAGAGATGATTAAATGAAAAAGGCAGTTTTTTCCACACTAGGTCTTGCATTTCTATTAAGCACATCCACCGCCGTTGCATCTGCTCAAGAAGCTCAAGAAGTAGCACCCGCATTACAAAAGGAATCTATCCAGCCTTCTAATTCTTGGTACGCCGACACAGAGCCTAATAACTGGTTTGATGAGATTACCAGTGAAATAACAGTAGGAGATGGAATCGATATCTATGGGAGCTTAGAAAGAAAAATCCCTGGAGGATATGCAGGCTATTATGACTTTGTCGATTATTATAAGTTTACAGCTTCTCAGTCTGGATTCTACGAATTTAATATTCAAGGAGAGATATATCCCAAAGCATGGATGAGGCTTAGTGTGGCTGACAGTAATGGAAGCGTCAAAAGAAGTGCAGAAGAGCGTCAATACCGTTTAGGTTTAAATCTTAAAGCTGGAGAAACTTACTACTTGTTAGTAGAAGCAACTGATGCTGACGTTGGTCAATTGTTTGACTATAGAGTTTTTTCTACGATTAAACAAATCAATTAGTAGTAAAGTTGAAGTATAACAAAAAACGCGATCCTTTTTACTGAGTTTACATCTTTGAACCCCTATTATCTTACGGCAAATATAGCTATATCGTCGTAGAAGAACTGACGGTTTTTTACGTTCATACCTTCTTCGTCTTATGGCTCGTTTGTACCTTCTACTTATTTTGTGTATATCCTTTTCTATTGAAGGATATATAAATAGTTCAAAAATAATTACTGATATATTCATATAAGAATATAACCCTTAAAAAGAGAGGTGTTTTATTTTATGAAAAAAATGTTGTTAGCTTCATTAGGTCTTACACTTATGCTGAGTACTACTACTGGTATCGCTGTAGCCGAAGAAACAAATCCTACAGCAAACAAGCAACTAATTGCTGTTCCAACCCTTACTGGAAATGAACAGGAACCAAATGGCACCTTCGAACAAGCTAACCCTTTTTTTGTAGGTGATTCTATCATTGGGACCCTTGGTAAAGAAGGAGTTCCTGGAGTCTGGGAAGCCTATGATGTATTTAAATTTAAGGCTTATGAATCGCAAAAAGTTCATTTTACAATTCAGGGAGACAGATACTCTGATTCCTGGTTGCAAATGACTGTTTATAATAGTAATCATCATAAATTGAGTCGTTCAAGAGACGATCAATATTTTTTAGATGTAGAATTTGAAAAAGGTAAGGAATACTACCTAGTCGTCGAAGCACCAGGACTTGAACCTTACACAGGCAGAGCGTTCTTTTATAAAGTCTCTACTGAACCTAACTAAAATTATGTATTTACTTAGTAGCTTAGATAATCAATAAATACTAATTACAAAAGCCGTGCCCCTATTTCAGGGACGCGGCTTCTTGTGTTAAGTCACTTTACATTATTTATTCTTTACGACAAACGCGAGCTAAAGTCCTCGTAGGAGAACTGACGGATTACCTTGATGCCCTCTTCATCGTTGTAGCTGGCGATGGCTGGCAGGTTGACTCCGTTGAACATATGGTTTTTGACCATCGTATAATGGGCCATGTCGCAGAATACAAGCTTGTCTCCCGGCTTCAATGGCTCTTTAAAGGAATAGTCACCAATCACATCTCCAGCCAAGCACGTAAGCCCTCCAAGTCTGTAAGTATGTGCATACTCACCAGGCTTGCCAGCACCAATGATATTCGGGCGGTAAGGCATAGCCAGCACATCAGGCATATGACATTCAGCCGAAGTATCCAGAATGGCAATGTCCATTCCGTTTTTCATCGTATCCAATACGGTTGCAACCAGATATCCGGTGTTCAGAGCGATAGCTTCGCCTGGCTCAAGATAAACTTGCACACCGTATTTATCCTGAAAATATTGGATACAGCGTACCAGTGTGTCCAGATCATAGTCTTCTCTGGTAATATGGTGACCGCCGCCAAAATTGAGCCATTTCATTTGCTTAATGTATGGCCCGAATTTCTCATCCACGACTTTAATAGTGCGCTCCAGCGTATCTGAATTCTGTTCACACATCGTATGAAAATGAATACCGTCCACGCCATCCAGATCCTCAGGTCTAAAGTTAGCCAGAGTCACACCCATTCTGGAGTTGTTGTAGCAAGGATCATACAGCGGCGTTTCGATTTCCGAATATTCCGGATTCACTCGAATGCCGATATCGATTTTTTTGGAAGTTACGCCTTGCACTCTGCTTTTGAAGCGTTTCAGTTGATCAAAGGAGTTGAAAACAATATGGTCAACATACTCCAATAGCTCATCAAATTCACTGTCAACATAAGCCGGTGCGTATACGTGAACCTCCTTGTCCATTTTTTCGCGACCGAGTCTTGCCTCGAACAACGAACTGGAGGTTACGCCTTTTAAGTATTTGCCAACCAGAGGAAAGGTCGAAAACATCGAAAATCCCTTAAGAGCAAGCAGAATACTGCAACCTGTACGCTCTTGTACGGAATTCAAAACCTCAAGGTTTTTGACAAGAAGTCTTTCGTCAACAAGATAACAAGGTGATGGGAGTCCGGTAATATCAATATTCATCGCAGACCTCAATCAAGCAACGTTGGCGAAAAGTTCTCTTGCCATGGCAATCCGTGTTTATTTAGTGCTTCCATGAATGGATCTGGATCGAATTCCTCAACGTTGTAAACGCCTGGCTTTTTCCAGAGACCTTTGATGATAAGCATTGCACCGATCATGGCAGGTACACCTGTTGTATAAGAAATGGCTTGGGAGCCAACCTCTGCATAACATTCCTCATGATCACAAACGTTGTAAACATAATAGGTTTTCGGCTTTCCATCTTTCACGCCTTGGATGATGCAGCCAATGTTTGTTTTGCCTTTTGTTCTTGGTCCCAGAGAAGCCGGGTCCGGCAAAATAGCTTTCAGGAATTGCAGTGGAATGATTTGTTGTCCTTCATAATCAATAGGCTCGATCGAAGTCATGCCTACGTTTTGAAGTACGTTCAAATGATTCAGATAATTGTCCGAGAACGTCATCCAGAAGCGGATTTTTTTCACGCCTTTAATATTCACTGCAAGAGATTCCAGTTCCTCATGATACAAAAGATATATATTTTTCGGTCCAATTTCAGGCAGGTCGTATACTTTTTTCTCAGAAAGTGGCTCAGTTTCAATCCATTCTCCGTTTTCAAAGTAACGGCCTTTCGCTGTAATTTCACGAATATTGATTTCCGGATTAAAGTTAGTTGCAAAAGGATATCCGTGGTCCCCTGCATTTGCATCCACAATATCAATCGTATGAATTTCATCAAAATAGTGCTTTTGAGCATATGCCGTAAATACTCCAGTCACACCTGGATCAAAACCGCTGCCCAGCAGAGCTGTAATTCCTGCTTTTTCGAATCTTTCTTTGTAGGCCCATTGCCAGCTGTATTCAAACTTCGGCGTATCCGGCGGTTCATAGTTCGCCGTATCAACGTAATGAACACCTGTCTCAAGGCAAGCATCCATTATCGTCAAATCCTGATAAGGGAGAGCCACATTGATAACTACATCCGGTTGAAAGCTTCGAATCAAGTCAATGACCATGTCGGTGTTGTCAGCATCAAGCTGAGCCGTTTGGATCTTCGTACGACCTCCACCCAGCTTCTCTTTAAGCGCATCGCATTTCTCAACAGTTCTGCTTGCGATACAAATTTCTTCAAATACATCTGGGTTTTGGCAACATTTATGCACCACAACGCTGGCCACGCCACCGGCGCCAATAATCAATGCTTTTCCCAAAATAAATAACCTCCTTATTCCATACGCTAATCGCTATTCATTCTTGCAAACAAAATGATTATAAAGACATCCCACCAAATAATCAAGAAAAACGACAATTTGCTGTGTCAAAATTCACAGGAGCATGTCACAAAAACTTTACAAATCCCAAAATTATGCATAAATTCTTTGTGAAGCGAGCCAAAAGCAAACATTTCCCCATACATTACAAGGAATCCAACACACCTTTAATGGAAGTTTTCTTGAATATAATGCTCATGTCTTAAAGAAATCATATTATCTTATTTTTGAACAAAAGACCACCCCTCCGCGTCCTATGAAGAAGATTCATTGGGTGGTAAAATAATGGGCTGATAGGCTAATGCTTCATCTACAATCTCTGCCGCACTCAAATCACGGTCATCCCAATAAATCAAATTACTAATCCCCGGATGAGGTGTATTTTGCATGACTTCAGTCAGCATGCTGTCAAGTTCCTCCTCCGTTCCCTCGCCTCTGATAATTTTGTCCACCAACTGTATAAGCTCACTTCGGTTTAACTTTTGGAGTTTCAATGGGTTTCGGTCCAGACTCATACAATCGCCCTCCTAGGTATGGATTATAGTCAACATAGTGTTGTAGCCTTACACTTCTAGTGTAAGCACTATACGACCTATTATGGAGCTTTAAGAAGTGTCATAATAAATAAAGCCGCCCCCGGTACGGGAACGGCTCTATATCGTAATAAAGCATATTAAACCATGATTTTGCAAATATCGTTCGTGAATTCAACCGGATCTTGCAGCGGCAAGCCCTCGATCAGCAAAGCTTGATTATACAGTAATGCCGTATAGAGGTTTACCTTCTCCTTATCCTCGGCAAAGGCTTCTTTCAAAGAGTTGAACACCGCATGGTTCACGTTGATTTCCAGCACTTTATTCGCTTTGACATCAGCGTTATTCGGCATGGCGTTCAAAATTTTCTCCATCTCAATAGTCACTTCGCCGTCTGCGGACAGACATACCGGATGTGTTTTCAAGCGTTTGGAGGCTTTTACACTGGATACTTTGCCTTCCAGCAAGCCCTTCATGTACTCGAACAACTCCTTGTTGTCGTTTTGTTCCGCTTCAGTTTCTTTCTCATTTTCGTCAGATTCAATCCCCAGATCGCCACTCGATACGGATTTGAATTCTTTCTCTTTATAGCTTAAGAGCATTTTAATAGCGAACTCATCAATATCATCAGTGAAGTACAAAATTTCATAGCCTTTATCGGCCACTAATTCGGTCTGCGGCAGCTTTTCAATACGCTCGTTGGACTCCCCGGAAGCATAATAAATATACTTTTGATCCTCTGGCATACGAGATACATATTCGTCCAAAGTAACCTGTTTTTTCTCTGTAGAAGAGTAGAACATAAGCAGATCTTGAAGGGTTTCTTTATGTCTGCCGTAATCGTTGTAGACACCAAATTTCAATTGTCTGCCAAATGATTTGTAGAATTGATCATATTTCTCCCGATCATTTTTGAGTAGTGTCAATAGCTGGCCTTTAATTTTACTTTCGATATTTTTGGCAATCAGCTTCAACTGACGGTCATGCTGCAGCATTTCTCTCGAAATGTTGAGTGACAGGCTTTCGGAGTCAACCATACCTTTCACAAAGCTAAAATAATCCGGCAGCAGGTCAGGAGATTTTTCCATGATCAGTACACCGTTGGCATACAACTCCAGCCCTTTTTCATATTCCTTGGAGTAAAAATCAAACGGTATGTTCTCAGGAATAAACAGAATAGCTTGGTACACTACCGCGCCGTCCGCGCTGACATGGATATGCTGGAGCGGCTTGTCGTAGCCATAGCGTTTTTCCGCGTAGAAGTTTTGATAATCCTCGTCGGTTAGCTCGCTTTTATTTTTTCTCCAGATGGGCACCATGCTGTTAATACGCTGTTCTTCTTTGTAATCCTCAAACTCGTTGTCGCTTCCTTCTTTCAGACGTTTGCCTGTAACATCCATTTTAATCGGGTACCGGATAAAGTCAGAGTATTTTTTAATAAGCGCTTTTAAACGGTACTCGTCCAAATATTCGTCGTAGGACTCATCCTCGGTGTTTTCCTTGATTTTCAGTACAATCTCGGTTCCGACCTCGTCCTTCTCAGCCGCCTCAATGGTATAACCGTCAGCACCTGTTGATTCCCATTTATAAGCCGTATCGCTTCCCAAAGCCTTGGTAGTTACTGTAACTACATCTGCTACCATGAAAGCTGAATAGAAGCCGACGCCGAATTGACCGATGATGTCATGACCATCCTTGGACTCATTTTCATTTTTGAATGCCAATGAACCACTTTTAGCAATGACGCCCAGATT
This sequence comes from Paenibacillus sp. AK121, assembly GCF_019042715.1. Lineage (NCBI taxonomy): Bacteria > Bacillati > Bacillota > Bacilli > Caryophanales > Paenibacillaceae > Paenibacillus > Paenibacillus sp. AK121. The sequence goes on along the minus strand of NZ_JAHPJM010000007.1, from coordinate 161,359 downwards.
ATTTTCCAGTTCTTCCTTGGTCATCCCAATCCCGGTATCACGTAGCGTTAGCGTTCTATTATCCTTATCGGCAATTACTTTAATATAATAATTTTCTTTGTCAAAGACCAATTGATCGTCTGTCAGTGCTTTGTAATAAATTTTGTCAATCGCATCACTTGCGTTGGAGATCAGCTCTCTTAGGAAAATTTCCTTTTGAGTGTAAATCGAGTTAATCATCATTTCGAGCAGACGCTTGGACTCAGCCTGAAACTGTTTTTTCTCCATTCGGATATCTCCTTTCAAATATAAACCTATGTAAGGCCAGCGGATAAGAGCTATGCAAACGATTCAACTTTGTTAGCACTCCCACCATTCGAGTGCTAGCCTACCTTTTTTATAACATTCCTCATTTTTTATGTCAATATCTTGCTTAACCTGCACAGTAAAATTACATTTCAGGAAATCGCTAGTGTCTGATCTGCTTAAACATAACGTTAAACAGTTCGACAGAGGATGGAAACAGCCCCTGCACATGAGGAAGCAGATTACTCCTGATCCGTAGCTCATCCTCATCCAAATGCCTTAGATCCTCATGAAAGAACCAGACAATAGGATAATCTCCGTCCTTATGTCTGCTGCCTGCATTTAAACACACAGGACCCTGATTGTCTTCTGCAATTGCAAATGGAATATAGCCTGCTGACAGCAAAGGTGACCATTGATCGATCAAATCATAAAATGCCTTTAAGCCATGACCTATCGGCAGACGTGGAAACTCTACAAACGTACAATCGCTCCAGTATACTCCCGGAATAGATTCATTATCGAATTGTAAAGATACATAATGGTAGGACATGATAAAATTCCTCAGCAGAGGCGGCAATTCAAAATGGTATTTTTCTTCCATATCCCGAACTTCCTGTTCTGTAATCTGTGAAGGAATAGGTTTCCACTTGATCCATCCCTCCTCATCGACGTTCCCATCACGCATTTCGAACGGTACATTTTCTTCCACATCCATAAAAAAGGCTTCATTCATCTGTGCAAATAACTCCTTCATGGATGTGCGAATATCCGCTTTCTTGTCCATGTTCTCACACCTCTTTCCTTTTTATTCCCATTTTGCACCATAGGTGTATGCCTCATGCGTCTTTATATGAAAATAGCATTGCAATCATATACCACTACTCTTTTTATGTTCAGCTTATCAGAACTTGCTTTTTTCACCATTTGCGGAATATTAGTATTACCAGCGCAATGGCTCATAACTACGCCAGAGCAACCAACGCTCTGTCTCGTGAATTGGAGCAGTGCCAATGCTATATTCATCCTTTGAGCCACTCTGCAAATCAATCAAATGAAGCATACCGCCATACGTCCCAACCGCCAGCATGCCTTCATCAGGTGTAACTGCCAGCCCGGATATCGTACTGCCGACAAAATAGCGCCAAAGTTCACGCCCCTCTCTATCAATAAGACGGAGATAGCCGTAGGCATCACCTAGAATAGATCCTTGTGTCAGCGCTACTGCAGCGTATACTCGCATTTCTTCATTTATTATCGGCCATTCTTCCTTATTCTGAGCAATTCCCTGCTCCACTTCGGCAATTGGCACCTGAATGGTGGCACCGTTGTAGAAATGACAGGCATTGTACCAGACATCCATATCATCTTTGGAAAATAGGGCATAATGCGGATAGCTGGAGCCTGGCTCCAATGTATGCACCGTCTTACCGGTTAAGTCCATAAGCAAATGCTCACTCATCTGGCTGCCATATGCGAGCCAGCGTCCATCCTTCGACACAGCTCCATGCGCCATATCCACAATCGTGTCTTCCAGTCCCAATTCCCTTCGTTCAGACGCCGTGGGATGAATCAATTCCACCTGATCACCAGCCAGCAAATAAACACCGTAACCGCAAACCAGCAACAGAAGCTGTCCATCGCCAAAAGGAATCACTTCATCTAATATATCCTCAGGGTGCTCCTCATCCGCCAAGCATTCCAAGTCAGGAATAGATGCTTTTAAACGGGCTTGTATATCCTTCCACTGAAAATAGGCTGTCTCTTCCCCTTGCAGATTCCGATCCGGTTGACGAACAATCCGAATCCCATTTCCACCCACCAACGCAAAATAACTCCCGTCCGGCGAACAACCTACTCGGTGCATTCCAGGGATTTGCCTGATTCCATCTTTTCCCGTCACATAGATCTGTCCGCGTTCCCGAGGGTTGCCTGCATGTAGAATGACTTCATTGCCTCCATTTATAAAAGCCATCGGCCTAACGGCTTGCAAAGCCTCCTCAAACGCTGGTGTAAGCGGCCAGGATGCAGCCGGAATCTCCTGACGTAACTGCTCTATTTCCCCGGCCTGATTTGCCTCCTGAATCATACGAAAAATATCTTCGGCTAGTTTGGAGCGTTCGTCTTGCTTTGGCTCTGGCTGCTCCTGCTGCCACTGGCTTTCCATACCGATTCTAACAAATTCATTCACGTCTGCGGCATACCTTTTTCCTTCCTGTCGCCACTGTGCCGCCATTTCATGATCCAACCAACTCATCCTGCTCCCCCCATCCAGTGTATGTATGTCTTATTTGTTCTACAGGCTTTATTCATTCTGTTAGGTGGTTCCTCACCTTCGTCAACACAGACCACAGGTCTGTCACTGCCTTTACCTCGTCATAGTCCAGATAGGCATCGCGCTTGTCGTAATATTTGACCGCCACAATCACCATCTGAAGTGTTACTGGCTTTCCAGCAGCCTTAAGAACTTCTACAACACTTTCAAAGGTGGCCAGCTCAAACCAGGTTTGAACCTGACGATCTGATATCCATATAGGAATATACTCGTCCTGCTCGTTAGTTACAGCTGTACCGTCCTCTGCACATTCCTCCAGCCAATGCTCATCCAAATAATAAATCGGTGTATGAACAGAGTCTTGATCCCATTGATCCACATTCACATATAACCAGTTATTATGCAGTTGCCCCACGCTGCCCACCAATTCCTGCATTCCTTCAAAAACACGATAAGAAGGGCGCTCCCTGCGACGGTAATCCTCAAGTCTTGTCTCATACCTGCTCATCTCCAGCCACCCCGTTTCTGTATCATCCAAACACTCAAAATTCGCGTAACATACACTTATAACTCATAAAACCCGATATAAGTACAAGCACCTCGTCCCTAGTTAAGACTACATAAGGAGATTGATCTGTTCATGAAAAGAATCACCGCACTTATCATCCTGTCCATGCTCTTACTTGTAACCCCGATCTACGCTGCTTCACCAGCACCTATGCTGGTTTATGTGGATCAGAATAACCACTCCTTCATCCCGCTTCGCCTCCTGAACAGCTATGAAGGGATCACGCTCAACCTGAACCCAGCGGACAAAAAAATAGAAATAGCGCAAGGCAATACCCGGCTTACCTTATTTACGGGACAAACTGTTGCTAAAGTAAATGATCAAACGATTCGTTTGCAAAATGCACCTTTTACCGATAACGGCGCTACCTATGTACCCTTGCAGTTCATCAACCAATATCTAAATCTGCAAGTCTTATGGCAAAAAGAAACCTCAGCTGTGCGAATTACGCAGGGTACGAAGTCTGTTACGCTTCCGGTACTTACCGGCAAGCTACTCGGAAACACTACCCCCATCACGACAGCTCATAAGAGCTTCAAGGTTGGATCTCGTACCTTTTCCGCTAAGGTGGTCACCATCTCCATGCTCCATCCCAAGGTAAGTTTGGACGTAGCACTGGCAAGCGATACCCTTGGTAAAGTGGAGGACTTAAGCAGTCTTGCCAAACGCAATCAAGCGGTTGTAGCCATTAATGGCACATTCTTTGACGCTTATACCAAAAGCTCCTACAAGACGCCTTACGGCTATCTGGTCAGCCATGGCAAGCTGTTGAAAAAAAGCTCCGGTGACCAACGTACCGTCTTTACCTACGATGCTAACCATTTAGCCAAGCTTGTGTCGGGTTCTGCCTTTGAACAACAGTTAAGTCAAGGCAGCGTCGAAGGTGCTCTTCAAGCTGGACCTCGTCTGGTTACGAACGGTCAGGTTTCCCTAAATGTCAAAGCCGAAGGCTTCAAAGACCCTAAAATATTAACAGGCGGCGGCGCCCGCAGCGCACTTGGAATTACTAGGGATCATAAGCTGATCCTCCTGACTACAAGCGGAGCGACCATTCCGCAGCTCGCCCAAATGATGAAGCAGGCTGGCGCTTATCAGGCCATGAATCTGGATGGCGGTGCTTCCAGCGGATTGTACTACAACGGCTCTTACCTCACCACACCCGGCCGCCAGATCAGCAACGCTATTATTGTAAAGTATCAATAGACGAATAAAGGGCTGTCTTCACGGATATGTAAGCCGTGGGGATAGCTTTTTCTTTTTTCCCAGTCACGGTTATTATGGCTCCCCTGTGTTCGAGCGGTTTGTCTGATCCGTTACGGTTTGATCCTGCAACCTACAATCGAACCAGGCTGGTAAAGCTGTTACTGCCTTCGCCTCCTTTTTTAAAAGAAAGATAAATACGGTGGTTTTCTCCTCTGCTTGCCAAGCATTCATAAAGTCCGGGTTGCACAGACAGGAATGACCCTCCCCATACACAATCAGGTTCTAACTCACCACCTGTGGCTTCCTCTCCTGCACCAATAAATATGTTCCCTGAAGGAACCTTCAAAAACAGCCGCACCGTCGGCTGCTCGATATGATCTGTTATCACAACCTCATACGTCCCATCCGCTCCCAGGTTCAAGAAAGCAGCGTTTCCCGCATTTAACTCCCCCAGCTCATCTGCTTCGATAGACCACCAATCCGGCTCATCGTTCAAGCGATGCTTCAGAGCTTGCGTATCAAATAGGCAAAGAGTCGCCGTGTCTGTCGTAAATTGAAATGGACTGATTGCCATGTTCATCATACAATCCTCCTGATAATAGTCAGCGAATTTCCGTTTTCCCACGTCTTCCGCTATCCGTATTGCTATAGATTTGAGGGAAATTATCCCTGTATGTAAAGTATAACAATGCTTGTAGAACCAGACAACATACTAGAGCCACCATCCATTCTGCATTAAAAAAGCCCTCCCTCACGATGTCGTGAAAGAGGGTCGCTTTGTAAGTTTGAGCGATGCTAACCTAACGTTAGATCAGAAAAGATTTGGTGATAATCACCAACAAAATGAACAATACCAAAATCGCGCCTGTGGATGTCCATGCTCCACCGTAACCTACTTCACCCATGTCTAAATCCCTCCTTGCGTTAAAGCTTACTCTTATCGTATGTAGAAAAGTGGATAACGATCGGGCGAATCGGCAAGTTTATTTGCCATGGAGGAGATTCTTAGAAAATGGACTGATACGTTTCGGATGAATCAGTTATGACTCGGGATGACAACTGGCAGAGAATGTCGTCGGATCTACGCAACAGCCTGCTCACATCTTTCTGCTTCATCTTTTGAATGAGCGAGGTTTCTAGCTGGGATGAAAGAAATTGAGTGGTGCCTATAAATACAACAATATCCAATCCGGGGTTGGTGTCAGTATGTAATAAGTGCAACAAATCCGCCATGGACAAGAGTCCCGGAGGGAAAATACTATTAGTTTCTTTCATATATAGAGCTTTTACCATGGAGGTTAACGCCCTGTCACAGAGGATAATGCAGCATTGGAGTTGGTTATGCTTGTACAGAATTTGGGCTAGTTTCATGTGGTATTGGGATAGCGTGTGGAAATCGGTTATTGAATGATGTAGGTGTTGTACAGGTCTGGATGGTTGAGTGGGACTTGGAATACAGGTAAAAGAGCTTCTTTCATATCTATTCCTCCAGAGAATTTCAAGAATAGTCTTATTATACTCTAAAATAATACTTATAGATATAATTAATAACGAATATACGATTCTTAATCTCATGTTTACCAAAGAAAATCTTGTCTACGCTTTTTAGTATGAAGGGGTGTAGATGTATGCTGGACAAAGAAGTGTTAAAGCTAGTTGGGGCTAGAATAAGAGTTTTACGCAAAGAAAAAGGCCTCTCGCAAGAAGCACTTGGGGAAAAAGGCGGATTTCATTTTACATACATTGGGCAGATCGAACGTGGAGAAAAGAATGTTTCCTTGATAAATGTAGCTAAAATCGCAAAAGCACTAGACGTAAACTTAGTTCAGTTGTTTTCATATGTAAGCGAGGACCCCAAAATTGTGGAGTCTGATGAAGATATTATAGAAATTATTACAATGCTCAAAAAATCGAGTCCAGAAAAGGTACGTTTGGCGAGGAATGTGATACGGGAGATTATCAACTAAGAAGATTCTCAAAAATTGTGAGAGCAATCTCTTGGGAAATAAAAAAAGGACCATACTTTTCATTTTCAGAAAATCATAGTCCTCATTTTTTATTCAATACCAAAAAGGCACATTAGTTATTTGTCATGACCTTCTTAGATGGATTATCACTCTTTGCAGATGAACTTTAACGCAACAGCCATTCCTTTATTGTCAATGTAGAAGAACCATTTTGAATGAGCGGATCTAAATTCCCAATCTTTGTCGCCTCCTCAAGTGACGCTGCTTTTATTAAATAGGCTCCTCCCGTTCCATCGCTAAATGGACCATACTTTTCAAGAGCTCCCTCTTTCTTTAACTTTTCCAGATGGTCATAGTGCCCTTTGATATCATCAGTATTGAACTTGTTTGTTCGTGTAGTGATTAATAAAAAGTAATTCATTGATTTCCCCTCCATATTTCCCTTGTAATAAAAAATATCTGGCGTTCCTTTAAGAAGATATTACAGCGTTAGCTATTGTAATAAAAGTCCTTAAAGATGAAATGCAACTATAAGGGAATTTGGTCAATTTTAGTGGCTTTAACCAGTTGAGTACGCAAAGCGTGCGAAACAAAAAACCACCTGATGCAATCGTTATAATAGGAGTGTTCAAGCTACTATGTATAACGAAAGGAGAAGGTGGTTTTTGTGGCACAAAGCAGAGATGGCATGGCACATACCAAGTGGATGTTTGAGGCAACCATTAGAAAGTATATTCAAGAGCAGGAAAACCAGAGGCTTATAGCCTCAGAGCAACCACCCGTCTGACGGGTGGTTATGATTTGAAAACGTACCTACAGCACCTATAAAATATGCACTATTCTCTAGTAGTCTAAACGTCTTATTCACTACCACATTTTTCTTCGCTCATCGAACTAGGGTTTGTCTTCTAAAACAAGCTGAGATTCTCAAGGAAGAAGATCTGAAAACGGCGAAAGCGTATCACTTGAGCTCATTTTCGAAGTTATGGAAGCAGGAAACGCCTGAGAAAGCGAAAGTGTTTTGGGATGACTGGTATTTTTGGGCGACACATATGCGCCTTCTCAGTATTTAATGCGAAGGAGCTTTCGGGACCATAATACCAGCCCATAATCTCGTGAAAACCCATAAGAGGAATGTCCGTAATATACAGGAGTACTGCCTCTTTTCGACGTTGTCCCTCAACATTCTACGAATGCTTGAAAGCTCTAGCCAGACCAATGAAGAATCACATCGTTTGTGAACATGCATAAAGGGTCTGAAGATTTTTTCACGGACCCTTTTGTCATCAGTCCTGGCGGTGTCCGGTGGTGTGGTGTTAACCTATCGTATCAACAAAGCCTGATCCCAATCCGGGCTTTCCTCGCAAAGCAAAGAAGCTAGCACAAGTGCCACGCCCGCGGCACCCGTCAAAAAGCCCGCTTCATCCACTTGCTCATACTTGCCATTTACAAAATATTCATCATAATAACCAAACTTCGACTCTGCCGCATACTTATCCAGCACAGCCACAACTAGTTCATCACGAATCGCACCAAGCTTCACATGACCCGTATCCGAATACATACGTTGAACCATATGAAGCAGGCCTCCTATACCGTGACACAAGGTAGAGGCGGTGAGTCCTCCCATGGTCTGGATGCGATTCTCAATGTCTACATACGCCTGCAACCCAATTGCGCTCCATTCCTGATTATGCATCGCTTGCCCAGCTAGCCAGATGGATCGTGCAATCCCAGGCACCCCATAGCACCAGGAGTCCCACGGGTCTCGGATACTGCTCGGATGCAATTCACCCTGAAGTACCTCTTCAACAGCGACTCGCCCCGGCCATAACGTTCCTGCTTCACCGCTCACTCGCCATCGACATATCCACTCGGTGAGCCGCCGCAGATCTGCACGCATCGCTTCTGTTGTCATGCCCTGCAATTGCGATAGACTCAGAAAAGCCAGCGGTCCTGAGATACCATGGGATAGGCCCAGGTTAAAATTCCCATTTGGATACTGCACCTTTTCATGTTCGAGGAACTGATTCGCAGACAGGATATGCCAAGCAGGGATCCGATGTCCTTGATAATCTTTTTCCCCGCAGAAGATATGGAATACTTCAACAATCCGTTGCCAGATAATCTTCATCTGCGGTCGATCTGAGAAAGCCAACACAACTCGTGCAATTCCTGTCAAACCTTCGATTGTATCGTACTGACTAATACGCAATTGCCCTTCTTCCCACTGGTTTTTGCATATCTCTACATAATTTAACACAGCTTCCTCGAACCAACTAGCCAGTGTATCTAGCATGCCTTGGTAGCGCGTATTCTTTCGTGACAGAGCACGAACGCCTAGCAAAATACCCGCTAACCCACTGTATAGAGATAGAGTATGAATACCTTGCTGTTCGATTACCTGTTGGATCTTTTGCAGGTAACTATGCCCTACCATATCCCAACCGTTATCAGGATATAACTGATCCAGTTGTCCCATTAATACACAAATACCCGTAAATCCACCCGAGAAGCTTGTGTCTGACCATCGTGCTACCTGTTTCCCTTCAATCACTTGCCCAGGAACCTGCTTCATCTGGGCACGTACTTGATCAGGATCCTTATAACGCTGCACAATCGCCTGCAACACTTGTGCTACTTGCTTCCTAACTTCCCCACTTAAGGGGATCCATTGTGTCGATACCGCACTTGCCGCTTTCATCCTCAATCATCTCCTTCTAATTCACCGCAACTTCTTCTGCAAATGAACTTGCTTGCACTTGATACATCTGCGCATATACCCCACCTAAACGTATCAATTCAGCATGCGATCCCTGCTCAATGATCCGGCCGTCCTCCATGACTAAAATCTGATCGGCTAGACGCGCTGACGAGATACGATGTGTAATGAAAATCCCTATCGTGTCTCTCATTAAATGCATGAACAATTGTAGTAAGTCTCGTTCAGCCAATGGATCCAAGAACGAGCTCGGCTCGTCTAGAATATATACATCCGCACTTCGCAGAATGGCTCTTGCAATTGCAATACGTTGCCACTGTCCGCCCGAAAGTTGATGTCCTTCATCGAACCATTTGCCAAGTTGTGTATCGAGACCGTTTGGCAAATTCGCAATCACTTGGTCAATAGCTGCAACTTTGGCTGCATCCATCAATCGCTCATCTTGTTCGAGTTCAGCCAATGAGCCGAAGCCAATATTATGGCGAGCCGACATTTCATAGTGAACAAAATCTTGAAACACAACCCCCATACGTTCTTGGACTTTTTGCAGATCGTAGTCGAGAACATTACGGCCATTGACTTGGATGGTACCACGATAATCCTTGTACAATTGCATTAACAGCTTCATGAGTGTGGACTTACCCGAACCATTCTTCCCTACAATAGCCACAGTCTGCCCCTTCTTGAATGTCACATCCACTTCTCGAATCGTATCCGAATCTTGTCCTGGATAAGCGAAAGATACCTGATTGAACGAAATCTGTGTAATCTGGACACTTGCATTTGCGTGACACGATAGCTCTGTTGCACTGGGCAACTGTTTCTGTCGATTAACAGGATCCGACGTAGGCAATTGCAAGAACAAGAGCAACTGCTCCATGTAAAGATTGTTCTGTGAGAACTGGACAAGCCCCTGAATAACCCCATTCATCTGGTTCTGCGTGAGCATAATCGCCTGGATATACCCATACAAACTCCCGATCATCATCACTCCTATAAATGTCTCGTGAATTGCAAGCCCAATTAACCAGAACAAAGCTACCATTTCTAACATATCGTACAGAAAAGTAACTCGAATTCGCTTCAGTAATATGCGACGATCCACAAGGAAGAAGCCATGCAACAAATCGCGGTATCGGTTTAACAAGTAAGAACCCAGTTGGAATATTTTCACTTCCTTAAATGTACTATCGTTTGTTAAGAGATACGTCATGTACCACGATTCTCGATACTTCGGAGTACGATCCAAGTAGATTTGGAACTGTTCTCGATTGATTTTGAAAATCGAATAGATAGAAAACGTTGATATTATGAAAATCACGAGCACCACCCACCATTTCCACAGAACAAGTAGGATAGCAGATGAAATAAGTGTAATGATTCCAGAAGTTATGCCAGCCATCTGGCTATACAATTGATAGGGGCGATAAGTAGATTCTTGTGAAACCCTTTTTAATTGATCATTAATCGAAGCATTCTCAAAATCGGCCAATCCCAACGTGGTTGATTTCTCACAGATCATGACATTCATCGAATTGGAAATGACCGCCTGAAGGTTCCCCTCCACATAACTTTGGGCGACGTCGATGAAATTCTTAAAAACATAGATGACGATGAACCAAACAAAATGAGAAAGTACCCTGTATTCCCCTTCTTTCCATCCCACGGAAACACTATTCAACAAATTCTGTGTAACCATTAATGTCATCACAGGCACAGCGCCTTGAATGATGTGTAGCATCATACTTGGAATCATATACTTCTTATTCATGCGGAAAATCAATCGGAAGAGTTGCAGCCCATGTCGAACCGTCTTCCAGAGTGAAGCTAATTCATGCTGACATCCCTTCCAAATAAAGTTCATTAGCTCTTCCTCCAATATTGCAACAAGCTATTAAGGGCGTGACGAGCCATAATCATTACCTTACGTTCTTTATCTCGATCAACCCCAATCAAGCGGTTTAAGTACATATGAATCACACTGAACAGGATACTGTCTTTGTTGTTCATAAGAGTGCCCTGCCGCTCATGCTCAAGAAGTACTTGCTGATATCGCTTGACAGCCTCTTCCCTGTGCTGACCAATCTGATGAATCAGCTTACCTTCTTGATGCAATGGTGCTAATTCGGATGAATCCCTCCCTAACAACTGCAGGAATAAACGTCGTTCATTACGGAAGTCATCCAGATATTCTTTTACATCGAAGCGCTCATTGAGGAGCTCGTAAACCTTCTGCTCGTTGTAACCAAACTGAGTCATGTATTGTATCACACCACACACCGCCACGACCTCCTGACTTAGCTGGATCTGCTTAAATCGAAGCAACCGAACCAAATTCGCTGTGACATCGCTGTCACAAGCAAACATACGTTCCGCTAACCGCATAAGCTCAGGTCCACCATATCGTTCGATCTCTGGTTCATACGTGTCCACAACAACCTTATTTATCATTCCATCTTGAAGTAACATAGTCGTCCATTCATGGAAGATTGGGATGAACGAAGATATGTCATTACCGCTTGGCATGTTGAACCGTACTCGAATATGACGAGTTGGATCGGAGTAACGAATGAAATACGCTTGTTCAATTACACCTGCCTCACGGCATTTCTGAACAAAATCTCCCCACTGACGACCAATGAACTCATCTTGGCGACTGTCTATCCCATAGAACTTGGCATAGAACCACGATCCACCCGGCAACTGTACACGCTGCGATGCATCAACAACAGTCCGGCGAGAGATTTCTGTCTCCTTACTTACCGCCACTTCCGCTTGGGTCAGATCCATCTCTTCCGTGCGTCTAACGAGCGGGAAGACAAATTCCGCCGTCAAGGGCCCATCGCTCCGCTGGATCGGCATATCCTCGAATCCCCCTATATGCTCGATCAGCGTCACTTGACCTTTTGACTTCAAGTCTTTGCAGATCTCCTCCACATGCAGAGGATGCTCCATATCGAACAAGATACGATTATCGAATTGAGTCATATACACATACCGAGGTACTTTCCACTGCATACTAAATTCCCTAACCAGAAGCTCCAATTGCTCCTCGCTCTCGCGCTCAGATGTCTTGCCACTCAATTGTATACGCCATGTCGCTGGACTTAGCACGATGTTCCCATATCTTAAACGCGGAGTAAAGGGGGATTGATCCATTACTCCCCATTCTAATGTCGACCATTGTCGATACCCTTCCTGACTAACTTCCACCAGAAATCGGTACACATTCGGCGCACCCTGGTAGTTCAACATATGCCCAGCTGTCGGGATCACTTCGCAATTGTGCTTGCGTGACTTCAAATAAAATTTATCGTCTCGCACCCCAACCATCAAATCGGACACATGAATCTGTTGATCCTCTGGTACAGTGTGATTCGTGCCAATTCCGATTTCATAAGTGCGAAAATTTTCCGTGAGAACGACATTCGTCGATCTCGCTGCACTGGGTAAATACGAAATCTCTGCAAGCAGTTTACCTGGTGATAGGCGTTGCTCTTCCTCATGAATCTCATTGAACATGTTTTTAAACGAGACACCCATTAAATCAATAAATCGTCCGAACGTTTTCCCCGCGCCACTCGATCCAGGATTCGGTCCAAGTACCAACGTGTACTCTCCGCGATTGAGTGCTTCCCGATCCTGCACTACCATTAAAAAGTAGAGTTCCATTGACGGAGTAGGAATTAACTCACTGGTGGTTTTATCAGATTCATCCTCCAAGATCTGTTGAATCCTTTCGTTCGTGAGAACGATCTCTTGTTCACCCTGATGCATACACGAGACGAACCACTTGAAGAGTAATTGTTCACACTTCGTACTGAATGGCACACTCGGATTCTTTAACTGCCTATGAACGCTACTCGGATTTTGATAGGTGGCCGGTGGCCCTAGCCCAATCTCCTCATCCAGCAACTCCAAAATTGGTATCTCTCGATACGAGCCGTATTTCTCTATGAATTCATTGCAGTATTCCTCCAGGTGTCGGTACTTACGTGTAGAAATTCGACTAAACAATTGTGCAACTTTCTCAACATCCTCACGAACCTGATAGGGCAAGGTCACGGATCGATCTTCCAAGGACAAGTCAACCTGTACCGTCGTCTTCACCTCAGCCAAAGCATTCATCATCTGTCGCAACTGAAGTAATTGCTCCTCGCCCTGCCCAATTGATCGGTTATTGTACGAGCGAATATTCTGACGAATTTCATTGAGAGCAACCTTCCATTCATCTATACCCTCTACCCCATCCAACACAGACAGGATATGATCGAAGGGCTCTATACTCGTCGTCGGAGGTCGCAATTCCGAAACTAAGAATTCTTGTTCAAAAAGCTGCCAAATGTAGCGATGAATCGTATCTAATTCTGCCTCCATGAAAGCACTCTTAATCCGGGATACGAGTTCTAGGTACGGAATTGGATTTATACTAGCTTCCATCACCAGATCGAATACTGCAGAGGCTCGTACAGATACGCTATCACTTTCTCCGACGCCGAGATCGCCATATCTGGCTACGTAAGGAATTTTTGCTCGTTCGCCTTGCCGGTAGATAAGAGAGTTGCGCTGAATACGAAGCTGAACTACAACTTCACGTTGCTTCTCGATTTTATCAACAATCTTTAACAACCATTCCATATCTGGTCGCACGCGTTTGCGATACGCTGCGATGCCTTCTATGTTCATCTGCGACTGTTCGGCGAATTGCCCATAAGTCACACCGGAAAACAGGCCAAATGGTGTGGGACGCGTCATCATGCGGAGCAGATAGCGCATAAAACCTTTGATAGCCTGCGCTTTCTTCCGTGCATTCTGGTCATTGCCAAGATGAGAAAGTGACTCAAGCAAGCTCGGGCTCGCTACCGCAATCGCTTCGCGAATAATCGAGTCATTGGATAATTCGACAAGTTTATTTAGCGAAAAACGCTTAAGCTCTTCTTGGTCTTTCCAATCGGAAGGAAAACACTGTATAAACAAATTGAACGGCAAAACAGGCGTGCGAACCATAAAAAAATCCAATGCGCGATATATATTGGGTTCTTTTGTCATTTTTCCTCCTAGTTTTAGCGGACTGAAAATAAGAGATTTAGGGAGTAGTTATAGAGTCTAAATACTTGCAGACCTCTTTACATTCGACACATACCCGAAATCTTTTACAATCCTAAATTTTGAAAGCACGTAACAGCGGGAATCAAATAGAAGGATGATCAATGTTACCTATAATAAAATGGGTAAATACCCAAAAATGTCTGAGCTCGAGCAACGCATACGCCGAATCTTTTTTGGATTCGCGTCACCTTTACGGTAGCCGATAAAATCAAGGAAGCGCTAGAGCAGCAAGGCGTTTATGTGACGGGAAAAACCGTTGAGGACGCATCATGAAAGAACTGGGCTTGAAATCGCGAAACATCAAGAAGTATAAAGCAACTACAAACTCTAAGCGTAACTTCCCCGTACATGAAAACATGCTGGACCGCGCGACGAAGTTCTCCACCATTCAGATCGTGGTAGTCAATATGCCTTCCTGGAATACCAAGCACGATTGCAGAAATACGGGATAAAAAGCAACATGAGCCGCAATGGCAATTGCTACGATCACGCGTGTACAAGCCATGAAGAGCATATTCGAGTAATTACCTGCTTCTATAATGGCAAACGAATTCATTCTGCCATCCGGTACTTAACGCCCAGCCAATGTGAACATGTGTACCGTCCCACGGTGTAATCTTCTCAATTCTATGTGTCCAATCTATTCATCCACCTTTACTACACCCTAAAACAAACAGCGGATTATCTTTTTTCTGTCTTCCTTTCGTGGGGGCTTCTTCTTTTCATTTAATGGTTTCATATGCATGCTTTTACATTCCTCTCTTACTCCAAATCCAGAAACTGATGGTTGGACATATCACAACAATCCCGGTTAAATACACCCAGAAGATCATACTTCCTTGTCCGCAAAGTACTCTCAAAATACTGACAAACGGATCATGCAGAAAACGAAGTTCAGAGACGATGACATAACTGCCAAGCAACCCTAAAATGGTGCATGCATACACAATTGAAACTCGTGTGATAAGGATAGAAAAAACACTGCATATCACAAGCACCGCAATGCTAGTCAGCACAAGAAGGAAATCGTATTGGATCGTCAGCCACAATACATCGGCATATCCAATCGATTCTGGCACTAAGTACACCTCTGTCGATTGCGGATGAGAAAAGAACAACCATCCACACGCTAGCGAGACCAGCGTTGTTCCAAAGATAAGCGTGACAATCAAAACGATCTGTGTAAGTAATTTAACTAGCCAGTGCTGATAGCGATCGAACGAACGTAACATATATATGCGATACGCTCCCGAATGTATCTCATCAGCAAGCGACTCTACAAATAAGCCTGGCAACACAAACAATTGCAACAAGAACGACATATCCTTCATAATAAATATGGGCAGATTTAGTGCATCAACCGAAAACCACGGGCTTAGGTCAATTTGAATACCGCCTGTTAGACGTAAGAATCCAATATCGATCAATAGAGCGAGCAGATAAGCACATCCAAACGTTCGAATCCGCTTCCCCTTCCATATCCGTTCCAGTTCACTGATCCACAAGCCAGTGCTCACACGCCAACACTCCTAATTTAAATAATCTGCTCTCGTAAATTTTCTACGAGCAGCTACAATACATACGAAAAAGTAAATAACTAAACCCACTGCTATTGAAATTTGTGCATATTCATCGCCCGACAATGCCTTTTCGACACCAACAATCTGCATACCTGGAATCAACCCTGCATAAATCAAGGCAAGCAAGAATGCATTTTCCGTTATTAAAGGACTTCCCGGATCGAAAATACTTGTAGCAAACATTGATATAATGATATAGATCGTCGCAATACCAATTGTACGAGCCGCAGTCCTACAGTACATAGCAATCCAAATAAACAAACCGCCCCCCCCGATCAATGTAGCGAAATCAAGTGCATATTGTTTCAAAGTATAGAATAGTATTGCAGCATCTGTGGAAGGAATCCTATTCCCTGATATCATTACCTCTGGGGGAGATGGAAGTTTCATTACGCCAAAGATCGTAAACGATACGCCTAAAATGGCCATCATTAATAGGATGAATAAATTCATTATCATCCATTTGCTAACAAAGATTTGACCCCGAGAATAGCTTCTTAAAAAAAACATTCGCAATTTACCACCCTGAAACTCTTCTGTGTATAAGAGACCAGCCAACAGCGCAACCATTAAGTTCCCAAATAAATATATACTTTCTTTCATCCCTCTCGATGCCGACATGCTCGCAGCTACATAGAATGGGCTATCAGGTAAATGCCGCTGATCAACCCACATAAAATATGTTATCAATGCATAAGCAAATGGAATGCAAGAAACTAACATGAACCATGTCCATTTCTGGTGGATCAACTTCTCGAATTCAATCCTGATTAACACTTTCATGACAACATCAACTCCAAGAATGCGTCTTCTAGCCTCTGACCATCCACAATCAAATCATTCACATTACCCGTCCATATGACCACCCCTGCTCGAATAACAATAAGTTGATCACACATGAGTTGCAGCTCATCTAGAAGGTGGCTGGATACGAAGAATGATAAACCTCGTGATTCCCTCAGTTGGAGGATCAGATTACGAAGCTCCCGCATACCTAGCGGATCAAGTCCATTGGATGGCTCATCCAGAAGCAGCAGGTCGGGGGACCCTAACATAGCTTGCGCAATACCTAATCGTTGCTTCATCCCTAACGAATAAGTCTTCACTTTATCATCTGCTCGGGACTGCAATTCCACACTCTGGAGCAACTGATCGATGTGCTTTTCTCGATCTGCAGAGCGAATTTCAGAGTGCAATCGAGATAAATTTCGAAGCACCTGCCTTCCGGTCATATACTCAAAAAAGATGGGGGATTCTATAATCGCCCCTACATTAGCTAGTGCCTGTTTTCTCTGTTTTTGCACATCATATGTCCCAATGCGAATCGCTCCGCTTGTTGGCTGGATAAGCCCTGTCATTAATCGCATTAATGTTGTTTTTCCTGCTCCATTAGGGCCTATAAATCCGTAGATCATACCTTTTTCCAATTTAAAGGACGTCTCTTGAATAAGAGTCTTATTACCTATTCGCTTCGTCACACGATCCACTTCCAGAATCAGCTTGGTCATCAGTTCACACCTCTGTATGCTATATTGATTTCTCTCTTCATTTCACTACAAAAAAGTGCAGACCTCTGTCTTGCATTAGCCCACACGACTAACAACTAGACAGAAGCCTGCAGAACGTTAACATTACTGACTACATATGATCATACTTGGTTTTTATTAACAATATTTCGACGTTGTTTTACCACAAGGCACAGTTCCGCATTCACTAGATCCACAATTAGACCCAGTGAGACATCCTCCAGTGCAAGCAAACCAACTGGTAACTTGAGGCTCGATTTTGCCAACATTTTTGCTTACTTGTACATCAAGATCAAATTGATTATTAGACATAATAACTACCTCCTAAGATTTTCATTGTCTCTTGGTATTTCACCAAACTAGACAAATTCCCAATTAGAGAAGCAGTGATAGCAATCTATACCGGCGCCAATACAGATAGCGCGATCCAACTCCTCTATTACAAATTATATTATAGATTTCATTTTTTTTACTAGGGTGACATTTTTCTCCCCCCCTATCGCATAACGTAATTGTTGTCAAACAATCCTCGCCGTCTTGCTACTTTGACTGCGTCTTTGCAACTACCCACATCTAGCTTTGTGAGTATATGTTTCACATGCGTTTTTATTGTTTCCTGTTCAACATGCAGAACTTCGCTTATTTTTGATTTAGAGTACCCTTCGTGCAAATACGCGATTACTTGTCGCTCGGTCCGCGTAAGGGAGCATTTAAGCTCTTCCAATCTTAGTTTGCGGAACTCATCGCGCAGCACCCTAGCGGCATCGGGATGAATTGCTACGCGATTATGATACGCATCGCGAATAGCCGCAGCAATATCCGTATAGTTCTTCTTCTTAATATAATTGACGGCTCCAACGCTAAAGGAGTCTGCAATCACTTCCAAATTATCTTCTGAAGATAAAATAATAATGCTAACATGTTTTCTCATCAAAATCTCTCTCACTGCATCCAACCCATCGTACTGGGAAGAGGTCAGTGTTACATCCATCACGATAACATCGACTTTATACTGCTCTGCAAAATGAATGGCTTCCTTCTCCGTTGCTATACCTGCGATATATTTCATATCTGGCTGCTGCTTCACATATTTGCAGATTAAATCACGCCATACCGAATCAGTCTCCACATGTAATACACCGATATCCCCCATAATTTGCAATAGCCACGCAGTATTCCCAAATCTCATACCTAAAGGTATATTTTTTAGCGCAGCAAGTACCTCCTGTTCATTTTGTGATTTTTGGTACTAGACAACGTTTTCTTAAACGTATGGGCCTCCTTGAAATGCAACAATCAACAGCACCAGAGATGTTACCCATAAAAATACGTTCATCTACTAGAGGTGGTATCAGCTACGCTGGAACTACCTCATGTTGCAGCGATATATTCAACATAATCATGTAGTTCATTTATATCTTCTGATAAAAGCCTAAATGCGTAAGTATTACCTTCCGCCCATTGTTGAAACAAACCAATCCAGTGTGGGGTATCCTCATCAGTCTCTAAGACCCAATCTAAATCAGCGTAGTTATATGTATATTGTAGAGCTTGTTGATAATCGCCTTGGGCTTCACAGACACTAGCACACAATAGATCAGCATAGGTGATGTACACAAACATGGGACAACTTAGCTTCTTGGCAGAATCATCACGCCCTCGACTTTCTTGTTGATGTTTCATCAAATATTGAATTTTCGCTTTAGCCCTCATTTTCCTCGCCAATTCGTCAACCTTGTCCCATTTACGCAAAGACCTATATACATTAGCCAGATCCTTCAATGCGTTTAAGCTGCTCTATTTCATCCAGTCGTTCGACAAAAGCTTCAAAAACGGCTGCGCCCTGACATTTCGGCTTTGATTGTCTCCAATCTGAATCGTGAAAATACGGTACTGACAGACTGACAAGCGCTCGGAGTGCTGGTATTTTTCTACTTCTGCCACATTCTAATAGAGCATCCGTGCAGCAGCATGTTGTCGCTGTGAAAATAATGTCTCTGCAATTTGATATAGTCTGGGAAAGTACATAAGTCCAATCATTCGACGGATCGCTTCCAGCCTATTCAGCTCCGTACAAAGATATAACAATGGTTCAATTCGTCTCATGTTTTGGGAGAGGTCAATGATGTAGTTCTATGTATAGATCGTAAAAGTGACCTTCCGGTAAACCTATAGCCACAGTGATTCGATCAAGCTGCTGCACGGAAACAGAACGATGCGAATAATCCAATTACTAAGTGTTCTTTGATGGACAACTGAATATTCGCAAATTGAGCCAGTGTCATATCATTTTGTTTTAGATAATAATCAAACTTTGCCGAAACTGTAGGTGTATTGTACAAAAATAACCACCCCTTATCAGGAACATATAGAAAATCAACTCATGAAACGAGAACTACTGCAATCAGATGAATCGGATAGGTCTTTCCGCAATTTATCATACCATTTTTTAGAATAAAATCATATACATATCAAAATTTACTCACTATACCTATTTAGATGCTTTGCAATGATTTCATAATTAAGTAACGCCATTTTTATTATTTCAGCATTTGCATAATTCGATTTCCAACACTCATAGTTACAATATATAGAAAAACTAAAACGTTTCGATCTATATATTGCTGATTGGAAAACGCCCCTGTGCTATTAGACCGTAACCAGGCATGACCGATGCTTATCCGAATTTGCAACAGAAATGCTTGGTTTACATCAAAACGCCCAAACTATGCTTATCTGAAGAGCTTTTTCCAGCACCTTCGTGCAGAATTGTAAGTCGAGGTGCCCAAAGCAGCAAGAACCTCCCCTATGTACCCACAGAGGAGGAGTTAAAGCGATATTATGATGTTGTCTGGCAAGTGAAGAATTATCAAGTCATGATGATCGTTAAAACACTTTTGTATACGGCCGTTCGGGTCAGTGAACTGATTAATATCAAGTTAGTCGATGTTGATTTCCGTTACTGTCAGACCGCATTAATAGTGGCAAGGGGAAGAAGGATCGTATTGTACCATTCCCTTATTCGTTCAAGGAAATGTTGGCCGTGCATGCTGATTCCAAAAAGAAGAAACACACCGATTGGGGAGTCTGCAAAATCCTAACCAAATCTTCGGAAGCTGCCAGCATGACTCAAAATCTGTCTCCACAAAAGCTGCGACATTTTCTCTTAACCTGGCTATAAAAGTAAGGCACTGATGATGAACTCATACAACCGGATTCAGATCATGAAAGCCGTAAGTCATTAGAAGTCTATTAAACTGCAATCACTAATGATCAGGAGGAATACAATGAGGTAATTAATAGATTTCCCATTTGATAATATCTACTTTGCGGATGGTGTCAACTTCGCTGGTAATCTCCTAAATTATAAAAACCGTATAATCCCACCTGTTTCTTAAATACAGGTGGGTTCTACAACTACGGTTGTCTCCACACTCCAATATGATGAGAGACCAAATATATTACTGATTTACTGAATAAAACAATCACTTCTTCCCTTATCATATGTTAATTTGCTGCTTACCTCTTCTTGAAATTCAGTATCCGTCAATAATTTGTAAAAAAACAAATCAAGCTTCTGCTTGAGCCAAATATGATCCACCCCAGATTCATCTTGAATAAACATGGCTATTTGAAATTCATTTCCTTCTCGATCTGTGCAATATAAAGCCTCTGTTAAAACAGAAATGGTAGATCCACCTTTATTTCCAAACTCTATTAGCTTGGTGTTATCCACTTGTCGCTGAACTAACAGTTTTAAATATGGATTTATAGAAGAAGGAACTAGCTCCTCCTTGTGTATAAGCTTCATTATATGAGCATATTCCTTAGTTGTAGAACGAGGAAGCCTTCGCGATTCTAGAACTTGAAGCCTTCGTGCATAATTCTGCTTGGTGTTCCATTTCTGAATACATCCTATTCTCTCATCGCTATTTAATATTTGGTGTATTTCGATGGATTTTTTCATGTATTCCTCGTAGGTCATTTCACTTATTTTTTGTATTGATTCTTTAAAGCACATTTTTTCTGTTTCTTGTATATAGGAGGACATTAAACCCGCAGATGAAAAGGGAAAGATTTTATCATGTGAGGAAAGCGAGAGTTTTATTATATTATCATTTATCTCACTTAATCCCATTCTCGCTATCAAAAATTCTGTATTGGCATTGGAACTATACGCTAACATACCGCTAGCAATTTCAAATAACGTAATTTTCCCTTGAACCTCTTTATGGTTTGACTTAATCCATTTGATCCAGTTATTATGAGCGTTACCATCCGAACCAGGAATATAAAATTTATTTAGTTCCTCTAAAGCCACAAGTTCATGTTCGTCTACTAATTTTGCCGCTACTTGGCGAGCAAACTCAATAGCAATGATCACTTTTGCAGTGCTGGCAAGCGGCATTTTAATTTCTGAATTGTAGCTGATTTTCTCCATACCATTTTTGATCATGTATAAAGAAGCTTTTTTCGGATTTTCTATTAAAAAGTTAAGAACATCTATTTCTGTTTTCTGAGTATTCTGATGCTTCGCAATTAAAAAAAATATGATAAATATGAAAACAAATATTAAAATCATAGCTACTATAAATAAAATGATTATCATATTTTGCTCCTTAATGGAGACGCTTAGGATGAGTTTCACATAAGTCGTCTCGGTTCCCACAAGAATTACTGTTCTTTTAGAAGTAGGAGAATCATACACTTAATCGCCTATACGGTTTCCTCAATGAGGCAATATCATAGATATTGTGCAAACGGTTTAAGACTTTTATTAATTATAGCAAAATGGTGGTGAATAAGACGTTTAGACTACTAGAGAAGAGTGCATTTTTTATAGGTGCTGGAGGTAGGTTTTCAAATGCAAAAACACGCCCCCAAGTGGCGTGTTTTAATATGACGAGTCTCTTCAATTCAATTCCCCTAAGCCCTTACTTCCAAATCTCGTCCGCAATCTCTTTAATGAAAGCTAGCTTTTTCCATTGCTGCTCTTCGGTCAGAATATTGCCCTCTTCTGTGGAAGCAAAGCCGCATTGTGGGCTAAGGCAGATGTGGTTGATGTCCACGAATTGAGTCGCTTCCTTAATACGGTTGATGACCGTCTGCTTGTCTTCCAGTTCACCCCTTTTGGAGGAAACGAGGCCCAGTACGACCTGTTTTTCATCTTTCAGATGCTTAAGCGGTGTAAAATCACCTGCGCGGTCGGTATCGAATTCGAGATAGTAGCCGTCGATGTTATCGATGCCGAACAGGGTTTCAGCTACAGGTTCATAGCCGCCAGAAGATGCCCAGGTGGAATGATAGTTACCACGGCATACGTGGGTTGTAACGACCAAATCGGCTGGAAGATTCTTCACGGTTTCCTGATTCACGCGAGCAAACAGCTTTTTGGTATCCTCCACATTTTCACCCGCATGCTGTCTAGCTTCCCAATAGTTTTTATCACAAAGCATGCCCCATGTGCAATCATCCAGTTGCAGGCTGCGGCAGCCTTCATTATACAGCGCTTGGATCACGGATTTGTAGGCTTTGGCAATGTCCGTCACCAGTTCATCCAGATTGCTGTAATACGTATCGGTTGATTCTTTATTTTCTCCACGCAACAGCTCAGCTAGGAACTGCGCAGGTGCCGGAATCGTTTGGCGAGCGATAGCATCCTCTCCTGCGACTTGTTTCAGGAATTTAAAATCTTCAATGAAAGGATGACGGGAATGTCCAATTTTACCGGACAAACGTGCGGTTTCCGCTCTTGTTTCCACACCTTGGAATTGGTAGCCGTTTGCAAGCTGTACCTTTTCCACGCCGTCCAGTCCCCACATAAAATCAAGATGCCACCAGGAACGTCTGAATTCCCCATCCGTCACGGCTTGAAGGCCTACGGATTTTTGCTTTTCCACCAGCTTGATAATTTCTTCATCTTCAATCTTTCTCAGCTCGTCCGCAGAGATTTCATTATTTTGAAATTGAATTCGGGCGTCTTTAATCGCTTGCGGGCGCAAAAAGCTGCCAACCATATCATGTCTAAAAGGGGTCACTTTACGTTGGGATGCATTGTCAAGGATGCTGCTCATTAGGGTTATCTCCTTTTTCGCTTCAGTAGTGAAGTTGTTGTAAGAAAGATAACATACATTTTCAGCTATAAGGTAACTCCAATAAACTATAGCTAGTTATAGCCTAAGGCTATATCAAACTTTTTTATTCCCCTATTGCCTCATGCAACGCTTCTACATAGACAGTGGCCAGCTTGGAGAGCGCGACGTTTTTATGGCAAATCCATCCCACATTAATAGACTCATCACACTCCAGGGGGACGGAAATAATTTCGTTACCGTTCAGATCCGCACTAATCACTCCGGTAGAAATGGTATAGCCGTTCAAGCCAATGAGCAGATTAAAAAGGGTGGCCCGGTCATTGACGCGAATGCTTTTGGGGTGCGACAATGTACTCAGAATCTCCTCGGAAAAGTGAAAGGAATTGTACTCCCCTTGTTCAAAGGACAGATATGGGTAAGGATGAAGTTGGTCAATGGTCACGATAGACTGCCGGGATAGCGGGTTATTGGCACTGATAAATATATGCGGCTTAGCCGTAAACAGGCTGTTGAATTGCAGATTTGCATCTTTTAGCAGCTTGTTGATGACTTTGGCGTTAAATTCGTTCAGATACAGGATTCCGATCTCACTGCGTAGGCTTTTGACATCCTGTATGATTTCATGGGTTTTGGTCTCCCGCAAAGCCAGCTCATATTCATCCTGTCCATATTGATTCACCAGATTTACAAATGCATTCACTGCAAAAGCATAATGCTGCGTAGACACAGCAAAATGCTGTGGTGAAGGCTTGGCATCCAAATAGCGACTTTCCAGTAGCTCCGCCTGCTCAACGACCTGACGCGCATAACCTAGAAATTCCACGCCTTCCTTGGATAAAGAAATGCCTTTATTAGTACGCTCAAAAATGGTGATATGAATTTCTTCCTCCAGATCGCGAATCGCGTTGGACAGACTGGGCTGGGAAATGAACAACCGCTTCGCCGCCTCATTCATGGAGCCACGATTGGCAACCTCGATGACATATTTTAATTGTTGTAAGGTCAATGCATGATGTCCTTTCCGTTTGTGTTTCTTCTATTATATAATACATGATCACCCTCCTGGAAAAGGGAATAGAAACACCCCCTTAAAATGGTAACATCTATTTCAAGGAGGTGCTTTTTTCACTGCTGTATTAATTAACGAATTTCACCGTTTGTAGCGATCAGCTTTTGATACCAATAGAAGCTTTGTTTACGAATGCGGCGCAGATCTTTGAGATCAAATTCCTCACGATCCACATAGATGAATCCGTAACGCTTACTGGAGCCCTGATGTGTACTAACCAGATCAATCGCAGACCACGGACAGAAACCGAATACGTCTACGCCGTCTGTAATAGCCAATTGAATCTGCTCGATATGTTTCTTGAAGAAGTCAATACGATAAGGATCGTTCACTACATCCCCTTCTTCCAGCTTGTCAAAAGCGCCCAAGCCGTTCTCTGTCACGATTAAAGGCAGGCGGTAGCGAGAATATATCTGGCGTAATGTGGTTCTAAAACCAACCGGATCAATCTCCCAACCAAACTCCGTCGTTTGCAGGTTGGGGTTCACAGAACCTCGGTATGCTCCGGGTTCACCCACAATTTCATGCTGATCTCCTGTATGTGAAAAATCATTTCCATCATCCAGACTTTCCCCTACGGTTTGAGAGGTATAATAATTAAATGCGATAAAGTCCGGATTCCCTTTCGCTAATATATCCATATCCCCTTCTTCAATGACAGGCTCATAGCCCTTCTCCACCAAATAGCTCCAGGCAATATGATTGTAGCGGCCGAATACAGCCATATCTAGGTAAAGCCAGTTGCGAATGGCTGCATAGTTATCAGCCGCCAGCGTATCTTCCGGCTTGGAACTGGCTGGATAAATGACCCCAATATTCGGTGCTGGTCCAATTTTCGCGTCAGGCAGCATCTCGTGGCACAATACCATCGCCTTCGCCTGCGCGACTAACATATGATGATTTTGTTGATACAGTACCTTTTGCGGATTTTCCAGACTTGTATCCAATGTACCAATAGAACCGGGATGGAGAATCAGCATGTTCTGCTCATTAATGGTGAGCCAATATTTGACCCTGTCCCCAAAGTTCTCAAACAACGTTTTGGCATATTGTTCGAAGGCATCAATCGTCTCTCTCTTGGACCATCCGCCTTGTTGTTCAAGCGTATAGGGCAGATCAAAATGATACATGGTAACAATCGGTTCAATACCATATTTAATTAATTCGTCAATCAATGAGTTGTAAAATGCAATTCCCTTCGGATTGACTTCGCCGGCGCCTTGTGGATAGATGCGTGTCCAAGCGATCGAGAAGCGGTACGCCTTAAAACCCATTTCAGCCATCAGAGCTACGTCCTCTTTGAACATATGGTAATGATCACTGGTTACCTTAAAATCCGTCACCCCTTCAACGTGGTTAGCCATGTCAATGACAGAGGGTCCTTTTCCATCTTCGTCCCAAGCACCCTCTACCTGATATGCGGAAGTTGACCCTCCCCAGAAAAAGTTTTCAGGAAATGCCTTCAATTGATTATGTTTCATGCTAAAGTCCCTCCAGTTATCGTTATATCCTTCTAATTTCGCTTCATGTACGTGATGATGAGCTTTCCTGTATTACACCACCAAAGTTAGCAATACTTCATTTTTCTGAACCTGCTCCTGATTGGTCTCAAATACGTCCACTTTATGTTTCGTCAGGGTGACGATGACAGGGGTTACGATTTCGTACCCTGCTTCTATAATCTGCTCTCTGTCAAATTGGATTAACAAGTCCCCTTGTTTTACGATATCTCCCTCTTGAACGACCGGATTAAAATGCTTTCCTTTCAACGCAACGGTATTAATTCCAATATGAATTAATATCTCCGTACCCGCCTTGGAAGTCAAGCCGATGGCATGTCCTGTAGGGAACAGCGACGTTACAACTCCATCTATGGGCGCTACGACCTCACCGACAGACGGTTCAATGGCTAAGCCTTTTCCCATTGCCCCTGTAGAAAATGCCGAATCATTCACTTGGCTCAGTGGTGTCGTCTTGCCTGTGATCGGGCTGTATATCGTTTCTTTCTTGATGTCAACAGCCTTAGTTGCTGTAACAGTTGGTAGAGGTTCTTCCGTCTTAACGGCCTCAACAGTTGCCGCGGTCTCCCCCTTCACCTTGCTTTCATAGCCAAAAATAAGAGTCAGCACCGTGGCTACCGCGAACGAGCATGCAATGGCAATCACGTAAACCAAGGTAGGCGTATATACCGGAATCGCAAAAATGTTGTGAAACACATAAGCTGTCATTTTCACTCCAAAATGTCCATTGATGGCACCGCCTATCGCCCCTGAGATAATGACAATCGGAATGACTCGTTTAAAGCGAAGCACCAGACCATACACAATCGGCTCTGTCACACCCGCCAGCAAGCCTGTAATACTCGTGGAACCTGCAAGGGTTCTAAGCGTTTTATCTTTTTTCGCCTTCAGGAAGATACCGAATGCGACACCAATTTGAGCAAATACAGCCGTAGCCGCCATCGCCTCAATCGGATCACCGCCAACACCGATATTTTGAATCGTGATCGGGGTAAAGCCCCAGTGAAGTCCGAAGACGACCATAAAGGTCATAAAACCGCCAAGCACAATTCCTGATAAAATGCCGCTTACACCGATTAACCATGTCACACCCGAAGAAATCCAATCTCCTACCGTTGTACCGAACGGTCCAAATGCGATGGCAGATAGCGGAACCATAATCATTAAAGCCAGCATCGGAACTAAAAACAGCTGCAAATCCTTAAGAATGATTTTCTTCAAAAACTTGTCGACCAACGCATAGATGCTGATAGATATGAAAATTGGGAAAACACTCGCTGAGTAGTTCATCATGACCACCGGTATTCCTAAAAACGATACATCAGAGCCTTTGTCCATCAACCCCGTAAAGTTGGGTTCCAGAAGAGCCGCACCGATCACACCAGCTACATAAGGATTCGCTTTCAGCTTTATACCGAGCGTAATCCCCAGTAAAATCGGCAAGAAGTAAAAGACAGCATTCCCGGCAGCAGACAGGATCAGATAGGTATCACTCGTTTCAGACATCCAGCCCAGCAAGGTCAAAACCGTCAAGAGGGCTTTCAGCATCCCCGAGCCTGCCATCGCCGGAATCAACGGGGAGAAACTGCCGGAAATGACTTCGAAGATTGTGGATATGACCGATGTCTTCTTTCCGCTGGATTCGTTGGCCGTAGAGGTGTCTGACCCAAAATCCCTGTTTTTCATAATCTCTGTGTATACATAGGCAACATGGCTGCCAATCACGACTTGAAATTGTCCTCCGCTTTCAACAACAGTAATGACTCCCTCGTGTTTCTCAAGCGCTTCTCTTTCGGCTTTTCGTGAATCCTTCAGGTCAAATCGGAGCCGTGTAGCACAATGGACAAGCCCATTGATATTTTCTTCTCCTCCAACGAGCCGTACGATATCCTCGCCCATTTTCTTATGGTCCATGTTCATTCTCCTCTTGGGCAGATTGCCTGAAAACAAAAAAATACCTAAACGAAAGGCATGCATGATCATAGAAAATGATCACTGCCATTCATTTAGGTATCGCCTGCTTATCAGTAACAATCCTTAAATTTAAGTTGTGAGCCTACTATAAATCACTCCGAAATCGTTTGCAAGCTTTTTTTCTAAGAATCAGCCATATCGTTTCTAGAGGTTACACGCTGTATATGAATCGTCAAATACACTTTTTCATCAATCGACATCGCACTTTCATGCTTTAATTCCAAGTACTGATTAATTAATTGGGTACACTGAAAAGCCCTCTCGTATTTATCTTTGACTTGGTCATACAAGAAGTTATCCCCTGAAGCTAATTGCTCTTGCTCATTGCTTAGCAAGCGCTGGGCAAAGTACTGCAAATGAGTAATAAACCGCGAATAATTAAATGAGGTTTCATCCAGTGTAATCTGATAGTAATCGGTTACAATATTGAAAATGTCATCAATGACCTCCGTAATCTCAACCGTTTGTTTCATACCCTGACCGTCTTGTCTTGCATTGACAAAATGCATGGCAATAAAGCTTGCTTCATGCTCATCCATTTGAATGCCAAATTGAGCATGAATGATGTCCAATGCATTCATACCTATCATAAATTCTTTTTTGTAAAATTTTTTGATCTGCCATAACAGTGAATTTTTAAGCCCCACGGATTTTCTGTATCGAGAGATGGCAAATTGAATATGGTCAATCAAGGAAATATAGATATTATCACTAAAAATATCTCCCATTTCTTTTTTGGCGCTCCCTACAATTTCATCCGCCACCTTTAAATACTCTACAGATGTTTCCCCAATGAGATCAATTAATTTTTGCGGAATTTTATCCGACTTTAATACAAAGGTTTTTTCTATTTTTTCTTCATCGACCCTTTGACCATTTTTCTTTTTAAAACCCAGACCGTTCCCTATGACAACAAACTCATGACCTACCTGATTTTCGGCCCGAATGACATTGTTGTTAAATATTTGCCGGATGATCATCTAGCTGCTCACCTCATTGATGTAATGACAAAGTTTGTAATAACAAAAAAAACCAAATAACGACTAAGTCCATTAGTCATTATTTGGGTATCGCCTGCTTACCAGTAACAATCCCGAAGGGCACTTCACCCCTCATTCAATTACTCTTACTATACCGCTTTCAAAGCAGAATAACAATACAATCATACCAAAAAACCGCCAAACACTCGAAATCCTTGTGCTCAGCGGTAATTCAAGTTCATGGTTAACGTTCTTTTTCTTTACAAAATACGTCTTTGGCAACCTGAACTGCTGAGGCCGCCCGCGGCCATCCTACGTAAAAGGCTAGCTGTGTAATGACCTCAATCAATTCTTCCTCCGAAATCCCGTTTTCCTTGGCCAGATTCAGATGATAAGGAAGTTGATTCACATGCTCACCCGCTACCAGAGCGGCAACTGTAATAAAACTCCGTTCCCTAAGAGACAACTCACTTCTTCTCCATACATCTCCAAAAAGAACATCCTCCGTATAGCTTACAAAAGCGGGTGCAAAATCACCTATCGTTTCCCGAACACTCGATCTGATTAATTTATGCTTCATAAAATCATCTGGGCAAGTCCGTTGCCAAAGGACCAGTCCTCTAATTCAGTTTCTACCAGTGTCACAAATACATCCTCCGGTCTAACTTTACATTCAATAGAGATGAGCTCGGCTAACCTTTGGTAAAAACCCTTTTTTTGTTCCGTAGTTCTACCCGATCCCATTATAATTTGGATGTACAACAGCTTGTCTGTTCTGGATACATTCAAATAATCTGGACTATAATAAAACTCGCTCTGCTTATGAGCATGAAAAACCTGAAAATAATCTTTGGGCGGGACCTGAAAATGTTCAATCAAAGCATTCATGATACTGCAGCTAATGCCAGGCAGCTCTTGCTCGGTGTATTGCTGCTCCATGTAGCCTACTCTTACAAAGGGCATATCATTCTCTCCTATCCATTGGGGATAAGATGATTGTACTCTTCTCATCTTCATCTGTATAATTGAAAATAATCATAAATATATTCAATTTTATCGATAGGAATGAGTTCGCATGGATCTGAAAGAGTTAACTACGTTTCGTACTATTATTGAAGAAGGAACCTTCTCCAAGGCTGCCGCCAAATTAAACTACGCACAATCTACAGTCACGAACCAAATCCAAAGGCTGGAGAAAGAGCTGGGATTTCAGCTTTTTAAAAGAGGCTGGGATGCGGAATTAACTCCCTCAGGAAAAATTTATGCCGAAGAGGTAGACGAACTGATTCAGCATTGGAATTTTGTAATGGACCAGGCGAAGTCGCTGAAAAAAGAGGAGATTGGCACGCTCCATATCGGTGTGATTGAAACGGCTGCTGCTGCCGCATTGCCTTTGATTCTACGACAGTTTCGAGAGCATAAACCGAATATTACGTGCCATTTTACAGTGGGAAACACGGATGCACTCTCCAATGCTTTGGTAGACGGTACGCTGGATTTTGCAATTTCCGGGGAACCTCACTCGATTCCTTCCTTACAATTTGAACCTTTGTATTACGAACGAATTGCTTTTATCGTGTCCCGTAATCATCCCTTCGCGGCAAGAAGTGAGCTTCAGCTCGAAGATCTGTATGAGTATCCGCTTATCGTCGGAGGTAAGAATTGCTTGTACCATATACGACTGGAGAAAGAGCTTTCCGGCTTCCCGTCGATGCCGTTTTTTTATTCCATCAGTCAAATTTCGTCTATACCCTCATTCGTAAATACGATTCCATCGGTTGGAGTGGTTCTGTCGTCAATGCCTTTGCAGAAGGACCTAGTCACCATCCCTCTCCAGTTAACAGACCCGAATATTCCCATCGGACTATTACAAAACAATCAGCATCCACAATACCTGACTTCGGCCCGAAGGCTGTTTATGCAGCTGGTTAAAGAGCAATGGGAAAAGACTCCCATTGGAGCTGAAAATATTGAAATCCTATAAAAAAACCGCTAAACACATCGTTATACGAGTGTTTAGCGGTTTTGCTATGATAAGGCCAAGAGGAGTTCGGTTCCTCTTTTATTTTATACTCTTATGATACTCGTTATTTCGTTTCAACTGTTTTTTTCCACAGTCCCAGAATGAGCGCGGAAATCACGGAGCCAATCGCCACTGCAAGCAAGAACAGCAAAGCATGGTTGGCAAGAGCTGCTACAAAAATCCCGCCATGTGGAGCTGGAAGATTGATTTGCCAGAATTGCGTCAGACCACCAGCAATCGCTGAACCTACAATACAAGAGGTCAGGACACGCAGGGGATCAGCAGCTGCGAATGGAATGGCTCCTTCCGTAATGAAGGACAATCCTAGTACATAGTTCGTCAAGCCAGACTTGCGCTCTTGCTCGGTAAACTTATTTTTGAAGAACGTTGAAGCTAGTGCAATCGCCAGTGGAGGTACCATACCGCCTGCCATAACAGCTGCCATCATAGCCCCGTTTGTGTTACCGCTGGAAGTAAAGACACCGATCGAAAATGCGTAAGCTGCTTTGTTGAAAGGTCCACCCATGTCGATCGACATCATTCCGCCCAGAATCAGACCCAGAATAACCGCATTACCTGTTCCCAAATTGTTCAGAACATTGACAAGCCACGTATTAATACCACCGAAAATCGGATCGAACAGGTAGAACATAATCGCGCCTGAAATTAGGAGTCCAAATACAGGGTATAACAAGATTGGTTTTAAACCATCCAGAGCTTTCGGCAGACCTGCCAAAGCTTTACGCAGGAAGATAACTACATAACCGGCCATGAAACCAGCTGCCAGACCGCCAAGGAACCCTGCATTGGAGTTTACAGCCATCAGACCACCGACCATACCTGGCATCAGTGCCGGGCGGTCTCCAATGCTCATTGCGATAAATCCGGCCAGTATCGGAATCAGGAAGTGGAACGCACCTGTTCCCCCGCCAATCGTTTGCAGCAGTTGGAAAAGTACATTATCTTCTCCGGCCACTTGTTCGATCAAGAAGGAAATCGCTAACAAGATCCCCCCGCCGACAACGAATGGCAACATATGAGAAATACCGTTCATTAAATCCTTGTAAATTTTACTACCCACGCTGGTCTTCTCGGCTTTTGACTCTTCAGCGCTGCCTTTACCTTCACTACGGTAAATTGGCGCATCGCCGTTCAGCGCTTTGCGAATCAATTCTTCGGATTTACGGATACCGTCACTTACCGGTCTTTGCAATACAGGCTTACCGTCAAATCTGGCCATTTCGACCTTCTTGTCAGCTGCAACAATGACACCTTTGGCACGACGAATTTCATCCGCTGTCAGTACGTTTTGTGCGCCTTCCGAGCCGTTCGTTTCTACCCGGATATTTACACCCATCTCTTTCGCTTTCTTAATGAGAGCGTCTTCAGCCATAAACGTGTGCGCAATGCCTGTAGGACAAGCGGTCACCGCAACCACAAACTCGTCAGAATCCGGGTTGCCAACGATAACGTTCGGCGTTTGCTGTGCTTTGGCTGCCTCTTTCTTGGCCTCTTTTGCTTTCTTGGCAGCTTCTTCTTCCGCCTGCTTGGTATCAAACAACTCTGTTACTTCATCCGGTGTTTGTGTATTCATCAGCTTGTCGATGAAATCAGTATCAATGAGCAACCGCGAAAGAGCAGCCAGTGTGCGAAGATGCGTATTTGCTGCTCCCTCCGGAGCTGCAATCATAAAGAATACCTTCGCTGGCGCACCGTCCAGCGATTCGAATTCTACGCCTTTACTGCTTTTGGCAAAAACAACGGTCGCTTCATTCACGGCTTTCGTCTTCGCATGCGGCATCGCAATGCCGCCACCGATTCCAGTGCTGGATTCGGCTTCGCGTTTGTAAATCATTTCTTTAAACAAGGCACGGTCATTAATACGTCCACTTGCTTCGAGACTGGCGATGAGTTCCTCAATCGCCCCGTCCTT
Organism: Paenibacillus sp. AK121; assembly: GCF_019042715.1. Taxonomy (NCBI): domain Bacteria; kingdom Bacillati; phylum Bacillota; class Bacilli; order Caryophanales; family Paenibacillaceae; genus Paenibacillus; species Paenibacillus sp. AK121. The sequence continues at coordinate 128,530 of NZ_JAHPJM010000007.1, read as the reverse complement.
TGTCGTCGCCTGCAGGTCCATGATCATCGTTTCTTTAATCATCAGGTCTGTTATTCTCATTGTTCACACTCTCCTAAGTTCGATCAGCGTGTAGACACACGCATAATAAGCTCATGATGCAGCCGGATTACCGTTTTGAAATCGTGACTTGCGGCCGTAATTGTTCAATTTTCTCTCTTGTAGCCAGATCATCGGAGAACGCAGTTGCGCTTCCGGATGCCACTCCTGCACGGAAGGCTTCGATCGGATCGCCTTGAAGAGCCAGCGTACCCACGAATCCAGCAATCATAGAATCACCTGCGCCTACAGAATTTTTCACCGTTCCTGCTGGTACATTTGCGTGATACACTTCATCTGCCGTAATGAACAAAGCCCCTTCTCCTGCCATGGAAATGAGTACATTTTTTGCACCTGCTTCCAGCAGTTTACGACCGTAAGTGACAATCTCCTCCTCTGAATGAATAGTTACGCCAAACAACTCAGCCAGCTCATGATGATTGGGCTTAATGAGCAGCGGCTTATGAACCAAAGCCTTCATCAGCGCTTCACCTGTGGTGTCGATGACGAATTCAGCCCCGGTGTCCTGACACACGCGAATCAATCGCTCATAGAAGTCTCCTCCAAGAGATGGCGGGATACTTCCCGACAAGACGACAATGTCATTTTTCTGGAGACCCGCCAGCTTTTGTACCAATGCATCGGCCTCTTGCTCACGAATCACAGGTCCCAAACCGTTAATTTCTGTTTCATCACCATGCTTGAGCTTAATATTGATCCGTGTATCATCTTCGATCATTACAAAATCAGTTTTAATGGATTCTTCCCGCAATGTATCGTCGATAAACCTGCCTGTGAACCCTCCGAGAAAACCAATCGCCGTGCTGTCTGCTCCCAGCTGGTTCAAAATACGTGATACATTAATTCCCTTGCCCCCTGGCAGTTTTAGATCACGTTTCATCCGGTTCAAATCACCGAGCTTCAAATCGTCAACTTCCACGATGTAATCAATGGAAGGGTTCAGTGTTACTGTATATATCATTGTTATCCCTCGATTATCTTAGTTTTCTGAGCTATGGATCGGCGTGAACGTTCTGGCACCGATTCAGTAATAAGGATAGCTTCCTTGAGATCGAACAATTTGGCGAACGTTACTTCTCCAATTTTGCTGGAATCGGCCAACACATATGTTTTGCCGGACAGCTGATGGGCGCGCCGCTTGATCAGCGCCTCTTCAGGATCAGGAGTTGTATACCCCATCTCAACATCTACCCCGTTCGTTCCCAGAAAGCACTTGTCGAATCGAAAATTGTCCAGATTCTGTAGGGCAATACTCCCGATTACGGCTTTGGTATGAATTTTCATCATCCCTCCCAGTAGATAGCTTCTAATTCGTTTGCTTACCAGTGCTTCTACGTGGGAGAGACCATTCGTCACGACCGTCACGTCTTTAGCTTCAATGTAAGGAATCATCGCCATCGTTGTTGTTCCCGCATCCAGATAGATACATTCACCATCCAAAATTTCTTTAGCTGCCATACGGGCGACTGCGTTTTTTTGTTGAACGTTTTTGAACGTTTTTTCTTCCATGCCGGGTTCCTGACTTTTCTGATTCAGCAAGGTTGCCCCTCCATGAATCCGCTTTAACAACTGACGGCCTTCAAGATCTATCAAATCACGCCGAATCGTTGACTCAGAAGCTCCCAAGAGATCAGCCAATTCCTGCAACTTTACAACACCACGCTCTTGTAAGCGCTGTATTATTAACTTGTATCTTTCTTCCGTCAGCATCTTCATTCCCCCAACTGTTCTTATCGTACCACAAACCTAGCAAAAAACAATCATTTTTCTTCAAAAAGATTCAAAAAAATTCATTCCAACTTCATTTTTTTACAAAATGGTGAATTCCTACTCTAATCAGCATGATTGCGTTTACATTTTAAAGAAATTTCATCTGCTTTTATGTAAATTCATTCTTCTTACATGGAAATTCAGCAGTAAACGTTCAAAAACGTTCTGACACTTCAATTAGTAATATTTTACCATTCTACGTACCATTCGTCCCAACCTTATTTAGTCAGAAAAGAGCTAATCACCAGGACTTCGTCCTCAGTATTTAGCTCTTTGGACGCTTAACGTCCCTGACACTCACTCCTTAACGATTCCAATAACGAAACCATCATATCCCTTGCTCCCCACGGTCTGAATGGCTGTAGCTGTAATTCTCGATTCCTCAGCCAGCAAATCATAAAACTTTCTTACGCCCTGCACACGAGGGTCTGTGCTGTAAGCTTGAATGATCTCCCCTTCACGGACAACATTGTCCCCGATAATAACGGTGCCAGAACGTGAAAAACGAAGTGCCCACTCTAGATATAATGGATTATTGGGTTTATCCGCATCAATAAAAATGAGATCAAAAGGTGCAACGCTCTCATCCTTCATTTGTGTCAACTGCTCCAATGCGTCTCCCTCTCGAAGTTCCACCATTCCATCCAACTGAGCCAACGATATATTCGACCGAGCGATTTTAGCATGAACCGGATGGGCTTCCAGCGTAACTATTTTTCCATCTGTCGGCAACGCCCTACCCAGCCAGATTGTACTGTAGCCTCCCAAGGTACCAATCTCCAACACACGTCGTGCACCTTGCATTTGAGCTAAGATATTTAATAGCTTTCCCTGATTAGGCGACACATCATGCGGAGGTAATCCTGCCTGTTGGTTAGTTGCCAATACCTTTTCCAAGACAGCATCATGCGGAATAAGACGCTCCGAGATATAATGATCTACTTGTTCCCACGTATTCGTTGAATGCATTTGCTCCACTCTCCTTTGGCTTTAACTTACAATTTGATTGTAAATGAATTACTATTATAAAAATAATATATGTTTTTACTCTATTCATAATTTAAATGTATGAGTTAATTAGAAAGGAGTCCGGTCTTGAACCTGCATGCATTACGCTTATTTCACGTGGTCGCCTCTACAAGGAGTGTGACACGTGCCTCTGAACTATTAAATATTAGCCAACCTGCGATAACAGCCCAGATTAAAAAATTCGAAAAAGAAATATCCCTCACACTGCTCGTGCCCATGGGAAGAGGGATTACCTTAACCGATGCTGGTGAAAAGCTTGCTGTTCTCGCCAAACGGCTTTTTGCTGTCGAACAGCAAATCGAACAATTTTCGCAGGATTATCGTGACGGAGCCCATGGTCATATTCGGCTGGCTGCTACTTATTTACCGGCTCATTTTCTCATTCCGGCCTGGATCGCAAAATTCAAACAGCAATATGAACAAGTTGAAATGACGATTCATACCACGAACTCCAATGATGCCTTGCAGCAGCTATTGAATATCGAAGTAGATTTGGCGATCTATGGAGGACTGCCTGAGCAGTACTCCGATACGATTCAGACCGAAGAATTGTTTCGTGATGAGCTATGGTTTGTAGTAGCGCCGGATCATCGGTATGCGAATCAGCAGGTTTCATTATTGCAAATGATGCAGGAGCCCTTTGTTATGCGTGAGAAGGGAAGCTCGACACGAGAGAGATTGTTTTCCTTATGTCGAACCTACAATGCCCCTGCTCCCAAAGTCACACTTAACTTCACAGGGCTGCATGAGGCGATTACCGCAGTGATTGCCGGTTATGGTGCAAACTTTGTGTCCTCACTAGTCGTGCGTGAATATGTAGAACGCGGTGAGCTATGCCGGGTATATGTGGAGGGTGTCCAGCTTCTCAATTCAATCGCTATTTGTACTCGCAAAAATGAGCCACTATCAGCGGCTACCCAGAATTTCATCCAGCTTATTCGCAATCATTCTTGATAAGCATGGGATACCTGTGTACACTTGCGCCTTCTTTTAATAACAAGAGCCATGACTGCGTGCATACCGCATTCATGGCTCACCTTGTTATGATAAATATTCACCCTCAATCATCTTCTCCAGGTAATCTCCTGGCTGCGCAAGAAACTCAGCAAAGCTGCATACATCCGCATATTCCTGATGCTCTTCATCGTAATAGCCCAGACACTTGTGCTTGGGATTCCACACCAAAAGGATATCCGAATAGTTATCTACTTCTAGAGACAAACGCAACAGCTTTTGTCGACCTACTTTCATCTCAACCGTATCTATGAAAGAGAAGAACTCAACAAATTGGATACCCAAATCATTTTCTGGCAGGTCTACACGGCGCTGGTCTCCCATTAGAAAGGCTGTAAGATCCTTAGGAAGCTTGTAGCTTTTTAAAGCATATTGTTTATTCTCCAGATTATGAAACGCTGGCGGTTCCACAGACTTTAGATATTCGGCCATTTCCACGTTCTTATTGCTAACAGCAATCGTATATGCCCGATCTCCACCTTTTTCTGCCAGTGTCACGTCAGCACCATGCTCTACCAGGTACTTAACCATCGCAAAATCATTATTTCGTGCTGCTACAGTTATAGGAGTCGCTTTATAGGGATACACCATATCAGAGGCATTGTAATTAATATCTGCACCATGCTCCAACAGTAGTGCTACAGTGTTCAGGTCATGGTTACTAACTGCGTTGCGCAGCGTTGCTCCCCCATGCTGCTTTATATCGAGGCCAAGTTCGTGAATCAGCGGGATATTCTTTTTATTGCCATAATAGGCTTGCTCATAGGCACCAGATTTGACTTGGTTTTTTCCGTCCAGCTTGGCACCATGGGCCACCACATAGCGGACAATCTCTTCTGAGCAGTAGCGAACAGCTGTTAAAAATGCAGGGCGATCTTTTGCATTGAGTTGAACTCCCTGCTCCACCAACAGCTTTAACACGTCCATTCGCTGAGAAATAAGCGCAAGGTCTAATGGACTTAACGTCGTATGTTTGCTGAGTTTAATTTCTTGTTCTATATCCCAGCCTTCGGTCAGCGCTTGGCGTAATGCCGATATATTGCCTTCTACAATATGCATTGCGATTTCGGGAAGAACGTCAAATTTGCCAATATCTTTTAATTGGATCATTGTATACCCTCACTCTTTATGTATCTATTATCATGTAAATCTATTTTATACCAATCTCCCCTTTACATAAATCCGCCTGACTTCCCAGTTTATTTGCTCACTTTTAATGCAAACAAGTGAGTAGTATAGGTGAAAGTACCTTAGAGAAGCTATAATTGTATAGTATTATGATTCTGTATACTCGATGCAACGAAAAGGAGAACATATGAATAGCATTCAATACTTATCCCAATTCAATTTGCTACATAGTCTCTCACGAGAAGATTTGATTGAAATGGATCAAATGACCTCTATTACGACTATACAAAAAAACACATTTATTCAAACCCCGGATACCTTCTCCAAGGGGCTTTATTTTGTGAAAAGGGGAAAGGTACGTCTCTACAAGCTGAATGCCGATGGGAAGCAGTTCACTTTGGATATTCTCAGTGAGGGAAATGTATTCGGTGAAATGGACATGATTTCGCTGGGGACACGGGACATGTACATAGAAACGATAGAAGAATGCGATATCTGCTTGATGGACACAGACCGATTTGAACATTTTTTAATCCAGCATCCCCGGTTTATGGTGAACATGATTCAGGTACTAAGTGACCGGATCTCAGGAATGAGCAGTTTAGCCCAGCATCTGGCTTTGGGGAATTTACAGGATAAAATTATGTATGTTCTTTTAAAATTATGTGATCAATTTGCCCTTCAAAGTCATGATGAGTATTATAAAATTGATTTTCCGCTTTCTCACCAGGAAATAGCGAATTTGGTTGGGGCCACCCGTGAAGCTGTAACAACCGCTCTACAGGAGCTTGTCAAAGAAAAGGCCATTAAAACCGGTTTTAAGACAATTTACATCTATCGCCAAAAGCTAGCCAAGTTGTAAGCTACATTACATCTTTCCTCCTGACAAAAGAATTATCGTATACCTACCAGCAAATATACGATATGGAGTGATGAAATGTTACACCGCAAAGGAGCTCGCAAAGGAACAGATATCCCTACTGATGTACTTCAACTGCTACAGCAGGGACAGCTTGAGACCGTGAATCTTACCGAATGGCTGGCTGTGGATCATGTTGTTCTTCTGCAGAACGCTCTGGATGAGTTTGGATTGCAGCGATCATTCAATGTCTTCTTGACTGAATTGGATCATCTGAAGGAAAAAAAGATCATGAAAATGATACCCGCAATAGCACAAGCGTGGCTTCATGTGTTTGAGCAACAAGCGCTAGAAGAACGTACTCGACTCTTTGACGCGATGGCCTCCCATCTTTCAGACAGCATTCGCTGCTGGGCTGCCTACATCATCGGGATTGATTCCCGTTTAAGTCTAGAAGAAAAATTAGCTGGCATTCGACCATTTGCAGCGGATTCCCATTTCGGAGTACGTGAAATAGCCTGGATGGCAATGAGAGAACCTATATTCTTGCAACTGGATGAGGCGCTTGCGCTGTTAAACAGCTGGGTGCGAAATGAGGATGCTAACATACGTCGTTTTGCTATTGAATTAACCCGGCCACAAGGCGTTTGGGCCAAGCATATCCCTGAACTAAAAGAACATCCCGAGCTGGCCCTTCCACTTTTGGAAGCGGTTCAATCCGACCCAGTCAAATATGTTCAAGACTCGGTGGGCAATTGGCTGAATGATGCCAGCAAAACTAACCCGGAATGGGTAACTCAGGTTTGTGATACATGGCTGATGACTTCTGATACAAAGGAAACGAAGCGAATAGTAACTCGGGCCCAAAGAAGCTTGAACAAAATGAAATAAATCGAAGACTCCTCCCCATCCAATCCATATCTAAAATATTCACATAGACTATGAGATACATCTGGAATATTAGGAGTGGAGGAATTCCTATGTCTATTATCCGAATCTATCTGGAAGCTGACAGTGTTGTATCTGGGAACGTTGCAGCGAGACGGGTTAACGACACTTTCTCCTACTAATCTAATCATATATACTGGCTTATTAGTTGGCGCTACCGTAGTTGTTGAGGTGATCAATTTTAACACCAGCGCTTCCTCAACTTCTGTCAACAACGTCACAGTGACGACCACAATAAACGACTGAGCTACGTAAAACAGGACAAACGCCTCTTTTTTATGATTTTATAAAAGGGTAAAATTCCCTTTATAAATATGAAACAGAGGGAGTTATTTCCATGCAATTCAGTTTTGCCTATTTTCGATTTTATATTGTTACACTTATAGCACTATTCATTCTTACCAGTTGCAATTCCAAAAATGCTGTAACTACAGTCCACACGAATTCTAATGTAGACAATACGACTCATAATACAGCCGTTGTGGACAAAGAAAGTCAGCCTGTCCCACACGTTACAGAGTCGTCGGCTCATACCGTTACCTCGGATAAGGATCTTGTGGCTCTCACCATTCCCGCTGGCTGGCGTAAATTTAAACAAGGACAACTGGATTCGGTGCTTAGTGTTTGTGACAAAGAAAAAAAGAACGTAGGTCTGGTTTTCCGTGTCCCCAAGTCTGCTTTTGCAAATAATATGACGCTCGACGAATTCGTACAGCAACGTGAAGAAATCTCCTCACTGGGCCTAGAAAACTTTAAGGCTGTGGATACTAACCCAATCCAGATTGATTCCACAACCGCCAGAACAGCCGATTATAGTGGGAATTTCAAGGGCCAACAGGTCTATTACTTCAGTGCCATGTTTGAGAGCAAACAGCATTATCTTCAAGTATTGATCTATTCAAGGGGAGGCTCAGCTATAGAAAAACATCACGAATTTGCGACAATAGCCAGCTCCTTGAAAATATTAAGCGATTCACAAGTTGAGCCTGATCTTCGTTCAACAACTATTTTAAAAACTTTTAAAAGCGAAGATGCCCAGCAACGAATCCGTCTCCCTTATGTATGGAAGTCTGGTTTAATTCTTAATCCAGATGCATTAATTCAAGCCTGGTATGAAAAAAACGATGCGTACATGGCGGTCATCAAGGATTGGAAATCTGAACTGCCTTATGAGAAATCCTCAATGATCACATTAAAAGAATACGCTGAGTTTTCAGCTCAATTAGTACTTAAAAGGTCTGGAAAAGGGATAATATTGACGGGACCAATAAAGGTCAATATTAACGGGAATCAAGGTTTGCAATACGAAGTATGGACAGAGAGCGATAAAGTGAAAGTTGTATATTTAATCACTTATTTGGAGCATACCGATTCGTTCTCTCAAATTATTTTGTGGACAAGAGCAGATTATTACGATGATCAAAAATCTGAATTTCAAAGATATACCAAAACATATAGAGAAGAAGAAATATAGACATAACAAAATCCGCCAAACACTTAGGAATCTTGTGTGAAGCGGATTTTTCTATATGACTTTCGCAGATTGAAGTCTTAAAGCTTCTCCCAATTAGTATACAAAGATGTTACTTGTATTTCCTTTATTTTTTGTGGGCTAATAAGAGATTAACTATGGTATCCAGTTGAAGCTCCAGCGAATAGGGGTCTTCCATCACAAACTCATCCCCTTTATTGCTGAATGAACCGTACATGTACACCTGTCCTTTTTTTACAGCCGGAAGACCTTTCCATAGCTCACTATGCAGGATCTGATTGGCCCCCTCATCTTTTGAGCCATATACAAAAATATGATCTCCCATATACTCGGGTAAAACCTCAAGTGAAATATTTTCAAATCCCTCTTTCATATTCAATGCTTTCTTTGTGGGTGGCAGCTTTAGCATTTGATATATGGTTGGGCTTCCGTAGTTGCCGCCTTTCGCCGCCAAAACATATATGGATTTATGGCGACTTGTACGATCGAAACCATCTCTCCATCTTTAATGATACCGTCAATTTTGGTTCTGGCCTCTGCAACTTTCTTCTCATATTCAGCGATCCACTGCTCGGCTTCTTTCTGTTTGCCAAAAATTTCACTGATTCTGCGGAATTTATCCAGTGGTCCCGCTGTAGATTCACCCTCCCAATACGGCAGGAACACAGTCGTTCCTATCTTTTGGTAGCTGTCGATGTTCTTTTCAATTGAGCCGATAATTAAATCGGGTTGCAGAACGGTCAGTTCCTCCAAATCCATAGGAAAATCCCCGAGATCTTTGATTCCGGCTAACTTCTCCTTGGGATATCCCGATGGATCAATCCAAGCCTCATTAAGCATATAGCTTCTGACCCCTACTGGAATAATCCCCAGTTTTAAAAGATGACCCATATACTGATCCGATGCCACTCGTTTCGGGTTTGCAGGTACTTCTACATCGCCTTTTAGTGTCTTAACCGTTCTTGTCTGCGTTTGTACTGCCGCTTGTCCATCGCTGTTAGATGTTGCCACTGTATGATTAGCCTTCGTCTGCGAGCTTCCATGTGTATTCGTCGAAGCTGAGCAGGCCCCCAGCATCAATGATAAGCACAACATGATCATCATAGCCGTCATTTTGCCTCTACCGTGCATGAAAAAATCCCCTTCCGCATGATACCGATATTGATAATCAATATCAGTATAACGTGTGAAGGCTGTCCGCTGAAGGGCATATTTAAGCTTCGTTTGGGGCATACCTGATCTTGTCCCTGGATATGCTGCTGCCGTCCTTTTTTGAATCGTATAGGAGATAGTCCCTTATATTTCTTGAAGCTGCGACTTAATGAATGCGCATCTGGATATCCCACACGCTCTGCGATCTCCTGCAAAGTGGCATCCGTCTGCATTAGCAGCTCTGCCGCCCGATTCGCCCGTATCTGACCCAAGTAATGAATTGGACTGGTATGCATTTTACTTTTGAACAGCCTTGATAAATGTCCGGTACTGCACTCTAGGTCCTCCGCAATAGATTCTAGTGTTATAGGCCGACTAAAATGCTCACGAATATAGGTTACAGCTTGCGCTACCAAGTCAGGCTTAAGGGGCTGAATACCTTGTCGATCCAGTTGGTGTAACAACTCGAATACAAAATGATGAAACAAAGCTTTGACATGCAGTTTACCAAGTCCCGATCCCTTATGCCATTCTTGCTCCAACAGCTTCACTTTATCATACAGGGGCAGCGGGTAGTGAGGTGCGAAAGCATGCTGATTCTGAAAAGGATTTTCCCTTTCCAGCAATTGTACAAGCTCCTTACGACTGGGCAGGGCCAAAGTTGCCTTGTACAGAATGATATAATATTCAAGCACATCCTCTGTCAGGACGCTCAAGCACATTCCTTTTCCCCCATGCAGGACATGGAAACGATCCACCCTATGAACACTGTCATCCAGCCATACTCGTGCACTTCCGCGCACCGTATATAAAAACGCACTGACCGGAAGTCTATAGCTCCTCAATTCTTCCCCTTTATCCATTTTCTTATGGCGAACATCCATCACCTGTATAAACACATGATTCCACAATACAATGTGATCGTTCAACTTCATTACTACCACTCAGCCCCTATCCAAACCGATGTGTTGCTTATCCCGCCCAATTTATTAGAATAAATTTATTATAATTGATAATCATTCTCACAAGCAATCATTACGTCTAACTTCCTCTAGATCGTCAAAGCCGCTGATTATCCCCCTATGCAAATATAAGAAAAAGCCCTGTAAAAGGGCTCTCTTTCTTGTGATCCATTCTATTGTCGCTTAAAGTTCCACCTCTATGATTAGGTTCCAAATCGTTTGCGATACCCGCACTTTCGGCACAACTCTTCTACTGCTTCTCTTCTGGAGAATCCAAAGTACAGACGGTTTGCACGCTCACCTTCCACGATCTCGGAAAAAGTTTGCTCATGCACATTTCCTAAGTTAATGACACCTTCTCCATCAAGACAGCAAGGGACCACTGTTCCATCCACCAAAACCGCCGCCTGACTGCGAAGCGCGTGACAAAAGCCTTTTCCGTCATCTTCCGGAGCACTCAGGCTAGGCCATTCAAATTCGTAGTCCTGATTCAAATATACATTAGGAGCGATTTTGACCCCACTGCCCGGTATTACTTTTTCCTCAATCCGATAATCCAGCCCAAACTCTTGCTCCAATTGCTCCAGTGTCTCCCGGTTGCGCTGACGCTGCACATTAGTCAAATTATCTTGAGTCAGATTCCAGAGACGGAAGGAAATAATGATATTGTGCTTCACAGCTTCTCTGACAAACGTGAAAATATGACCCAAATAACCTTCTCGATCCACAGAACCTTCATGCCCGTCAAAACTATGAAGAGAAAAATTCATCTGCCGTAAGGCTGGCTGACCAAGCAGCTTATGTCCGGTCTTCGGCAGCAAGGTACCATTGGTGGTAATGTTGACCTTTAAGCCTTTTTCATGCGCACTCTCCAGCAAAAGATCAATTTTGGGATGGAGCAAAGGCTCTCCTTTTACATGCAGATAAATGTAATCCGTATGCGGCTTGACCTGATCAAGCACATTCCGAAAGACTTCCGGATCAATAAATTTTTTGACACGTTGTGTCTGAGGGCAAAAACTGCATGCAAGATTGCAAATGCTTGTTATCTCAATGTATACCTTCTTAAAAGTCTTCAACATGATTTCCCCATTCTAACCTTCATCCTGAACAATTGGTTTATACTCACTAATCTTATGATTATAACGGGTTATGAACGAGAGGTAAACTCTGCGGATATTTTCTATTGACCTTAGGTCTGACCTAAGGTTTATAGTGAAGTTATTCAATTATCAATTATGAGTAAGGAGACCTGTCATTGAAAAAACACATAACGATCAGCCAGCTTGCTCAGCTCATGAATGTATCTGTACATCAGCTGCGGTATTTTGAGGAAAAGGGGATCCTTTATCCGTTATACACAGATGAAAATCAATATCGAATGTACGGACTTCATGAAATTTATCAACTTTCCCATATTTTAATGCTACGTAAACTAAACATCCCTGTCGGTCAAATTGAAGAATGTATGACTTCCTACACTGCCGATGATTACAACCAGCTTTTAGAACATTCGTTACAGAAGGTACAGGATGAAATGGCTAACTTAAAGTTGCTCGAACAGTTTATTCACAAAGTGCTAAAAGAACATCATACCCTTACCCAGCAAAACAATGAGTATCGACTCAAGCTGCAGGGCACTCGACATTTAAAGCTGTGGTTTGCATTGGAGAGTGATCAAGAACTCACGGCCAGGAATCTATTTGAACAGCGGCCTGCCCCGCCACAATTATTTGAAAATGATCTACATTATCTATCTGACTCTGGACAGGTGAAGCTATACTATGAAACGACATCAGGAACAGCTGACTACATTCTGGAAGAAGGTACCTATCTCTACAAGCATTTCTCCGCCACTGAAGACGCTGAGATAGAACACCAAGTCCAACAACTGGAGCATTATGCGACCCAACACCAGTATGAATGCTTGAGCAAGATCATTGTGGTGGAAAAATCCTATCTATCCATATTTGACAGCAACGAGCTGCAATATGAGATTCAAGTACAAATTTCTGATAGCAGGAGGACGTTACATGAGTCCACAATCCTATGACATTGTTGCTTATCAAGAGCAAGACCATGAAGCCGTATGTAAGCTCTTAGTGGAATCGTTTAAAGCAAAATTTCAAGCTCTTGTTGCACTGGAGGATCAAGATATACAGCCTTTATTAATGCAGGTTTGGGTTCAAAATGCTAATTCTATATCTATGAAACAATTTGTCGCCAAAGAGAACGAAGATGTTGTTGGTGTCCTTTCGCTCAAATGGAAGGCTCCCTCCTCTTCACTTCCTATAGCCAATCTCATTTCTTTGGCTCCGCTTATAAAACAGTTTGGCTGCTTTAATGTATTTAAATTTTTGACAGGCATGCATGCGCTGGAATATAAGCCCGCCATAGATGAGTGTTACATAGATCATTTGGCGATTCGCTCAAGTCATCGCAATCAGGGGATCGGGCGACGTTTTCTAGCTTTCGCACAGCAGTTTACGGTTGAATCCGGTTTCCATGCGTTGACACTTCATGTAGCACATAAGAACCAGCAGGCTATTCGTTTGTACCACAATCTAGCGTTTGAAATAGAGCAGTCCCAATATAATTATTGGCGGCATTTTTGGTTCAAGGAGCCTGTATGGCATCTAATGAGCTGGAAAGAACGAAACTGCAATCGAGGAGAGAACAGCATTGAAAAAAACATATAGGCTTACCCTTGGTATTGTGGCAGGTCTGGTTGTTGCCTTGATATTGATTGTTTTATATCAAAATTCCTACAAGATGACGGAAGAAAAAATACAAATTGCGACTCCCAATGGAGTATTAACAGGTACACTGGTTTTGCCTAAGAACTACTCGGGAAAGATTGGACTGGTTGTTTTTGTCCATGGAGATGGTCCAATTAATGACACCTATGATGATGGATACAAACCACTGTGGGAAAGGTTCGCTTCTAAGGGCTATGCTTCCTTATCCCTGAATAAGCCCGGTATTAGCGGCGCTCCAGGCAATTGGCTGGAGCAGAGCATGGAGGACCGGGCACAGGAGATTCGATATGCAGTTGACTGGGCCAAAACCTTACCGATGATTGATAAGCACAAAATCGGCCTATGGGGAGCCAGTCAAGCTGGCTGGGTCATTCCGAAAATCGTTAAAGAGGAGCATGATATTGCATTCAGCATCCTTGTATCGCCGGCCGTGAATTGGATTACACAAGGGCAATTTAACACCAGGAAAGAGTTGGAACAAGAAGGAGCTAGCCCGCAGCAAATTAAAAAGAGACTGGACTACGACCAAAAGATTCTACAACTACTGAAAAAACATGCTTCCTATGAAGAGTACCTAAGCATGGCCGATCCTGAGAATATAATTCCCAAAGAAAGATGGAGCTTTATAGGCAAAAATTTTCGTTCTGATTCTACGGAAGAATTAAGCTACTTAAAATCCCCAGTACTCTTGGTTCTGGCTGGAAAAGATATGAACGTAGATGTAAAAGACACCGAGCGAGTATATCGCCAAAAGATATCTGCAGAGCTGCTGTCTGTCATTCATTTGCCTGAAGCTGACCATTCCATGATGAATGAACAAATCGCGCATTCCAAGTCCCTAACTTTCTTAACAGCCGTATTTGCCCCTAGACAATTGGTAAATGATGATTATCTAGAAATTCTCGCTGATTTTGTTAGTCAGCATTAAACAATGATATTCTTTTTTTGCCATATTTCTTTGGAATAGGCTAATGAAAACCCCATCGAAAAATAAAAGGACTGATCAGAACCCACAAAGATTCTTTCTACACCTTTGTCCTTGACTCTTTTTATGGCTTCATAAATAACGGCTTTTCCAAGCCCCATTTTTCTATACTTCGGTATCGTACCTACAGGCTCCAGTATTCCTATTTTATTTAGCTCGTCGTACCAGAGAGTAGTGAAAGAAGCAACTTCATTATTGGTGTCTAGGATGACTACATCGAATTCCGGTATATAATCAGGGGCATTTCTCAATGATAAATAACAACGCTCAGCCACATCATTATCTGGATAATCGCCCTTGTAGTACCCGAATGCTCTTCCATGAGCAAATCCTTTTTCAAAATCCCCAACTTCATTCGCATCCGAGATTCTAAACCCGTTTGGTAATTCCAGCTTTACATCATGCGGTACATTCATATAGGACGTCGTTTCTTTCCCATCCTGCAAGATGTACCGTCTTTTTTTCAAAAGCTCCTTCAGTTGCTCTCCATCCTCGTTTACGATTATATCTAAAGTAGCTACATTCTCACCATGTAAAGCTAATTTCAATTCAGCATAATCTATTAATTCATTTAGAAATTCATTTGAAAAATCACGATCAGCAAGCTGGAAATAAGCTTCACCTATGTTATCTTCTCCTTCCGGGTGAACAACAGCAATAATTTCATTATGCTCATCCTCCCAAATTCCAACAGTCTCAGGCCATGTTTCAAATGTGTTGTGCATAATTTGTCCCCAATATCTACAGAAATTCCAGCGATCTATGAACCAATTTTTAAGGTCAGGACTGCTTTTCAGCGACTGTTTCAAAAAATCTCCAACCCTTAAAAAGTCATGTGCTTCAAATTTTTTCTGAGTATACTTCATTATTTACCTCCTGCTCTTCTATATTGACTTTATTGTAATGATTCTGGAAGGTCTGATATATGCCAAGTTCTTTTATCAAATGTTTGTAACGTTATACTTATAAAAGTGGATAACAAAAACCCACAGATCTTCTCTGTGGGCACCTATTTTTTATTTTTTTGAATATACGATTTTCTTAATGCGATCTGTAGACAGTCCATATTGTTCTGAGAGCTCGTCAATGGACACTCCCACACTGAATTTTGCACGTATCTCTTTGTTCCGAATGAGATAATAATGGGCTGCCCCAGAGCTTTCTCCCCATCGCCTGCGCTCACTCGGACGATTGGGGATATAAATGAGTTCTCCTTGTATATACCGCTGAACTTCCTTAAGTAGATCATCAGGAAGCAAATCAGTTGCCTTCAAATAATTCATTTCGGCTCGCTCCTTAAAATAAATTGGTATTTTAAGGGCAAAGCCTGCGTCTGCAAACAACTAATTCTTCAAGCGAAATATATTTGCTCCACACCAAGCTTCGCCTTGTTTATTCCGCAGGCTTTGCATGGAGCTGATTGAGTACGAAACCAATGATAGGATACATCGTTCCCCCTCCTCTCAAGTATCATCTGGTTTTCACTGTTTCCAGTTCGTGTCCAGTTCAATGATTAGGAACTCAACTCATGTTATTGTAAAATACGAACTGCGTTGAAACAACGATCAAAGTTACACTCACAAACAATGGGTTGCTATTTATAATCAAACTCGATAAGCGCTCATTCAACCCTTACCTGCCCTTGGTTAGGCTGGAAACAGATCTATGAACAACAAAAAAAACGGCATTTCTGCCGTTTTTTCTAAAGAATGGACTCTCAGGGACTCGAACCCTGGACCAATTGATTAAGAGTCAACTGCTCTACCAACTGAGCTAAGAGTCCATATAAAATTATGGTGGAGCCTAGGGGGATCGAACCCCTGACCTCATCGCTGCCAGCGATGCGCTCTCCCAGCTGAGCTAAGGCCCCGTCACATGTAAATGAATTAACGTTTCAAGCGACTTCTATATCATATAAAATATTCGACCCTGTGTCAATACTTTTATAAAAAAAATATAATCCTCTTCCCACCACGGCCCTAAAAAGATACAGTCAGCGATCAGTCGCTGTCTGTATCTTTGGATAACAGTGTTTTCAGTTCCTTCATAAACATATTGATGTCTTTGAACTGCCGATAGACGGACGCAAAGCGTACGTAGGCGACTTCATCCACAGGATAGAGCTGTTCCATGACTAGCTCACCAATCTGCTGGCTATCCACCTCTGTGGCTGCTGTGTTGCGAATAGCGTTCTCCACCTGAGATACGATCAGATCGAGCTGCTCGACTGATACTGGACGCTTCTCACAGGCACGAATGAGACCGCGCAGCATTTTATCACGGCTAAACTCTTCACGGCTGCCATCTTTTTTGATGACCATCAGTGGGGTCTCTTCTACCATTTCAAAGGTGGTAAAACGCCTGGCACACTGTTCGCATTCGCGACGGCGGCGGATGGACTTATTATCATTCGCTGGTCGCGAATCCAACACTTTCGTGCCATTGTAGGCACAATACGGGCACTTCATAATCTCATCACTTCCTTTTTCCAATAAATTCCCGAAGCTTTTTAGTAATAATTTTGTCGAAACGGATCATAATATGTTTACCACGTCGCGAGGAGGTGAACAACAATGGCACAAGGAAACAATGGCAACTCCAACAACCTGGTAGTCAGCAGATCCTCCGGTGCTCTGGAGCAAATGAAATATGAAATCGCTCAAGAGCTGGGTATCAGCATTCCTCAAGATGGATACCAAGGTAACATGACTTCCTATGAGAACGGTTCGATCGGGGGCTACATCACAAAACGCCTCGTAACGATCGCCGAACAACAATTGGCAGGTCAATACCAATAATCTCGGTAATAATCAAGAAGTAATACGAAAAAGTGTAGGGATAGGCTGCTAAAAACAGCCTGTCCTGCGCTTTTTTCATTTTATAGCGAAAAGGCTCATATTGTCATTAACCTGTCACTTAAAACTCATTATAAATTTTTGTATATTGCCTGTAATAGTAGATGACTCGCTGTACATAATGCCGTGTCTCACCAAAAGGGATTTGCTTAATGGACTCTTCTTTGCCATCCCACACCCCTTGATCCAGCCACTCCTTAACTTTACCTGGACCAGCATTGTATGCCGCTACGATGACCACAGGATTATCCTGAAACTTCATAGACAGGTTATGCAGATACCAGGTTCCCAGCTCAATGTTGGTGCCGGGCTCGTGCTTTACACTGTCCAGCGGGACCTTCTGAATCTGGGCACTGTCCATAATCCAATTGGCGGTATTCGGCATAATCTGCATAAGCCCCAGTGCACCCTTGTGTGACTGCTTGCTGGTTTTAAAGTTTGTTTCCACACGGATAATAGACGCCACCAAAAATGGGTCCACTTCATACGTCTGAGAATATTGCCGAATTTCATCCTTATATTGAATCGGGTAAAACCATGACATCCAATTGGAATTGAGGAACAGAATCAGGACAAATCCGACAAACAAAATGAGCAGGACTCTTTTCTTACGTAAAATGTTCATGCAAGTCCCTTTCGCTGCCAAAACTGATCAATTTGCCGCTTCGTCTCAGTCTGTGTTCCGCTATTATCAATAACAATATCAGCCAAACTTTTTTTCTGCTCGATATCCATTTGTGCGGACAGGCGAAGCTCGGCTTGCTCTTCTGTCAGACCGTCTCTAAGCATCAGACGTCGGAGCTGAATATCACGTGGTACATATACAACCATAATTTCCTCGTACAGGCTCTCCAGCCCAGACTCATACATTAACGGGATATCTGCCAAAACAAGCTTGTCCGGCTGCTCCCGTTCATAAGCTTCCATGCGCAGACGCATTTCCTCACGAATAGCAGGATGCGTAATATCGTTAAGTGCCTGTCGCTGAACAGGGTCTCCGAATACAATCTCTCCCAGTCTTTTGCGGTGCAGGGTACCGTCACTGTTCACTATAGCTTGTCCAAAATGCTGTATGACCGCCGCCAGCACCGGATGCCCCGGAAGCATGACTTCCCGGGCAATGGCATCTGCGTCGATCAGCAGCGCACCCTTGGCGACCAAAAGAGCCGACACGGTGCTTTTTCCGGTAGCGATCCCTCCGGTTAATCCGATATTCATGCTCTTCACCTCATAACAGCTTCAATATGCCCATCATAATGAGTAATAATGCCGGCAATACACCGAGCGCCTTCATAAATCGAAATGCTGACAGGAAGAACCCTGCCTTCATACCAGCAATTAAAAATACACCACTGAATAACGTAATAGCCAGCGCAGTAGACAGGGGCTGAAAACCAAGCATGGCTGCACCTAATCCTGCTCCGAACGCATCGACCGATAATGCAATACCTAACCAAACCGCTTCGGTAGCAGATATACTGCCGGAACGGTCCATATCCGCAGCAGATGGGCTTCGAAGAATCCGAATAACAAGCCCCCATTTGCGGAACTCCAGCGAAAATAACGTTCGCTCCTCTTGCTGTAGCTCCAAAGAGGTTTCTGTCGGTAGGCCTTTTCCTGAGCTGCTTAGAGACTTTGTATTGGCATCCTCTGCACTTTTTTTCTCCGCAAGTGCTGATATATTCCCTGGATCAACCTGTTCCGTAAGGCAAAGATTCCCCGGAACTTCCGCTGCTTCCTCCGTCAAATCTTCCTTGCGGTGCAGAGCCTGAATCAAAGAGTAGCATCCGATACAGATCAGAATGACAGCACCGAAAACCGTCGTATATACAGGGGACAGGACACGAGATAGTAATGCGCCGAGCTGCATGGATATGCCGATCACTAAACCTGAACATACTGAGATGATGGCAATCGACAATAGTGGAATTTTCATTTTGCGCAGACCATATGTAACACCGACTCCGAAACTGTCCAAACTTAGTGCAAATGCCAGTAACAGCAGGGCTCCCCAATGATTTGCCACTCCAAATTCCCTCCCATTGCGAAGGCTGGGCCTTACAGCAACCTACTTCCTTCGCAGTATTGGTACTTGGAACAATATATGAGAGGGATGGGCTTGGGGTGACTGTGCCTGTTTAGCGCAAAGGCTGGCAGACCGGGCAATGATGTGTGCCACGTCCGGCTACGACGGATTTCTCGATCAATGTACCACAGTTCATGCAAGGCTTTGCGTTACGTCCATAAATTTGCAACTGATGCTGGAAATCGCCCGTTTTGCCCTGTCCGTTGACGAATGATTTGATGGACGAGCCACCAACCTGAATCGACGCGCCCAGCGTGGAGACAATAGCTTCATGCAGTACGCGAAATTGACTATCCGTTAGGCTTTTGGCTGGCTGTGCCGGATGAATCCCTGCCTTAAATAACGATTCATCTACATAAATATTCCCGATGCCTACCACATATGACTGGTTTAACAGTGCTGCCTTGATCGAAGTCGAACGAGTTCCAACAGCGGCACGCAGCATTTCAGGTGTAAAAGCCTCGTCCATCGGTTCCAAACCGAGTTTGTTCAGCGGCTTTTCCAGCAAATCTTGTCCTGCCGGAAATAAGTGCATCGTGCCGAACTGGCGCACATCCTGATAACGCAGCTCCGTACCATCTTTAAAATGAAAGATGACATGGGTATGCTTTTCCACAGGATCATCTTGTGAATACAATCCATAGCGCCCTTCCATTCGAAGATGGGAGACAAGCACCAGCCCGTCCAGCAAAATCCGAAGAAACTTACCGCGTCTCTCCACTCCTGTAATCCGGTGGCCGGCCAATTCCATCGCAAATGCGTGGATATCATCGGGACGTTGGATAATACGCGGCAAATTTACGGTTACATGATCTATATGTTTATCAACGATAAGCTCGTTTAGTGTTCGTTTAATGGTTTCTACTTCCGGTAATTCCGGCATGATGTCTTCACCTCACCCTATATTATAACGGAAGCAACGTCAAATTGGGACTATCTGCTCATTGAAATATCTTACTTGGCCTCATACCAATTGCTGCCATAGCTGACTTCCGCTTTAAGCGGTACAGCCAATTTTAATGCAGCTTCCATGGTAGCCGGGACAAGCTCTTTCATCGTCTCCATTTCCTCAGGCGGAACCTCGAATACAAGCTCATCATGTACTTGTAGCAGCATGCGGCTGCGAAGATTGCGTTCACGCAGCGCTGCGTCCATCTGCACCATCGCCAGCTTGATAATATCGGCTGCGGTACCTTGAATCGGCGTATTCATCGCTGTACGCTCAGCGAACGAACGCTGGTTGAAATTGCTGGCGTTAATCTCAGGCAAATATCGTCTGCGTTCCAGCAGCGTTTTTACGTATCCATCCCTCTTCGCATCCTTCACAATATCATCCATGTAACGGCGAACACCTTGGAACACGTCAAAATACTGGTCGATAAAGCGAGCCGCTTCCTTCCGCGTAATATTCAAATTTTGCGACAGACCATAGTCGCTAATCCCGTAAACGATCCCAAAGTTGACCGCCTTTGCGGAACGGCGCATATCGGAATCTACAGCTTCTGCTGGTACACCGAACACATCGGATGCGGTCTTGGTATGGATGTCCATATCGTGGACAAAAGCCTCTTTCAAACGCTCATCATCCGAAATATCAGCCAGCACCCGCAGCTCGATTTGTGAATAGTCTGCCGCCAAAATCGACCAGCCCGGTTCCGAGGGAACAAATACTTTGCGGATTTTGCGTCCTTCTTCGAGACGGATCGGGATATTCTGCAAATTCGGAAATTGACTGCTCAAGCGTCCGGTTGCCGCAACCGTCTGCCGGAAATACGTATGCACTTTACCTGTCTTCTCCGAAATTTCTTTAAGCAATCCTTCGACATACGTCGATTGGAGTTTGGCAATGGTGCGATATTGCAAAATATTTTGCACAATATCATGATATGGAGCAAGCTTTTCCAGTACCTCTGCATCGGTCGAGTACCCGGTTTTTGTCTTTTTAATAACTGGCAGACCCAGTTTATCAAACAAAATCTCACCCAACTGCTTGGGCGAATTAAGATTGAACTCTACCCCTGCAATGCTGTAGATCTCACCCACCAACGTTGCAATCTGGGCTTCAAATTCTTTACCCAAAGCGCGCAGTTCCTCTACATTCACCAAAATCCCCTGCTTCTCCATATCCGCCAAAATGCGTGATAACGGCATCTCCAGCTCATGGAACAGCTTGTGCATTTCCGTCTTTTCCAGTTCCGCCTGCTGCACGGGTACCAATGCTTCGATCACCGCTGCCTTACGTGCCACATGATCGGATAGTACATCCATTTCAGGAACTTTATATTTAGCTCCTTTACCAAACACTTCGTCATCTGGACGAATCGATGACAAGCCATACTTGGCTGCCAGTCCACTCAACGTCTGATTCGCGTCTGTCGGGTCTAGCAAGTATCCGGCCAGTTGCACATCAAATTCGGCTCCGGCAAACTCAATTCCATGCCAGTGTAAAGCCAAGTCTGTACGGTGCAAATCATGACCGCGTTTTTTGCGTTCAGGATCGGCAAGCCATTCGCGAATAGGGGTAGCTGCATCACTTTGTAGAACATTCAGTGTCATAAAGAACTGCCGCCCCGTTGCGGCAAATATTAAGCCTACAATTTCAGCATGATGCGGATTATCACCATGCGTCTCCACATGCAGCACATCTATGTTATTCAGCACTTCTACCAATTCGCTGATACGCTCTTCATCCAGCACAGTCACGTCTGCCGCGGCTTCCTCTACGCCAACTCCAGCACTGCCAACCTCGCCCGATAAGGATAAACGCTCCAGCAGGGACTTGAACTCCAGCTTCGCCAGAGCTGGTCCAGCCGTCTCAGCCTGCAGCCCGCTGAAAACTACATCTTCCAGCTGTTTGTCCAACGTTACATCCCGATAAATAGTCGCCAATTCCTTGCTCATTCGTGCATCGTCAGCATGTGTCTCCACGCGTTCTTTCATTTTGCCCTTCAGCTCATCCGTGTGCGCCAGCACCTCTTCGACTGAACCATATTGATGCAGCAGCTTGAGCGCTGTTTTCTCACCCACGCCCGGAATGCCAGGAATGTTATCCGACGTATCGCCCATCAGACCCTTAAGGTCTATGATTTGCAGCGGCTTCAAGCCGTAACGTTCCTGAATCTGCTCAGGTCCGTACGTTTCCACCTCGGTAACCCCCTTACGGGTTAAGCCGACCGTAACATGGTCTGAAGCCAATTGAAGCATGTCCTTGTCGCCAGTCACAACCAGCACATTGAAACCCGCTTCGTCCGCTGTTCTGGACAGGGTGCCTATAATATCGTCTGCCTCATAGCCATCCAGTTCAAATTGGGCAATGCCAAAGGCGGTCAATAGCTCTTTCAGCAGCGGAAATTGCTGGGACAGCTCCGGCGGCGTTTTCTCCCGTCCACCTTTGTAATCCTCGTACCCTTTATGGCGAAACGTAATTTTACCAGCATCAAAGGCAACCAAGATATGTGTTGGTTTGTGCTCCTCCAAAAGCCGCAATAACATTGTCGTAAATCCATACACCGCGTTCGTCTGCTGTCCGCTTGAATTCGTCAACGGCGGCATAGCAAAAAACGCCCGGTATATGATACTGTTACCATCTATAAGCATGAGTTTATCCATTTCGCACCTCACAAGTTCATCAATGCATTCGTAACGTTCTTACGTTTTACGCATTCCTCTTCCTATATTAACATACAAGACTCTTTTTCAGAAAAAAACGGCTGTTTCCTAGCCAAATTTGCCTTTTGCTCAAAGACAAGTCTGGGTTGGAAACAACCGCTATATACCAATCGCTCTACTGGTTCAAATCTGGTCTCTCCCCTGTCACGAGATATACAGTGCTTTCACCGATATTCGTGGCATGGTCACCAATACGTTCAATGTATCGTCCTACAAGCAATTGCAACATGGCCTGTGAAGCCTCTGCCGGCTTTTCTACCATAAAAGCGTATAGATCACTGATCATGTGGCTGTACAAGGAATCCACCCGATCATCCTCTTTAGCCATTTTGTAGGCCAGATCTGTATTTTCATCCAAATAGGATTTGATCGCATTGTCGATCATTTCTTTAACAATGGAAGCCATGTGTGGGATATCTACCAACGGCTTCATCGCCTGTTGCCCTTCCAAGCGAAGTGTGACCTTGGCAATATCAAGTGCCAAATCGCCCATACGCTCCAAATCACTGGAAATTTTAAATGCAACAATGATCCGACGTAAATCCTTCGCTACCGGCTGCTGGGTAATTATGAGCTTGGAGCCCATATCCAGAATATTTTCTTCCATTGTATTGAGGGATGCATCATTTTTGACTACCTGCTGGGCCATTTCTGTATTTTTGGTCTGCAAACATTCAATAGCCTGATCGAGCGCCTTCGAAACGTGTGCACCCATTTCGCGCAGTACGGCTCTCAGTTCTTCTAATCCTTCATCAAAACCTTTTCTACGTATCATTTCGAAGTCACCCCTTCTCGCATAATCATTAATTTGGCTTTAGCCAAAACGCCCGGAAATATAATCTTCCGTACGTGAATCCTGTGGCGTGGAAAACATCGTCTCAGTATCCGCTGCCTCCACTACAACCCCATTCAAAAAGAACGCAGTTCGACCAGACACACGCGCTGCCTGATGCATGTTATGCGTCACCATGACGATAGTATACGTGTCTCTTAATTCTTGAACCAGTTCTTCAATTTTCATCGTCGAGATCGGGTCCAACGCAGATGTCGCCTCGTCCATGAGTAAAATATCTGGCTGTACAGCAAGCGCCCGGGCAATGCATAGCCGTTGTTGTTGCCCGCCGGACAAGCTCAGAGCAGAACGCTTCAGAAAATTTTTAACCTCTTCCCAAAGTGCTGCCTGCCGCAGACTTTGCTCCACCAATTCATCTAACTTGTCCTTTTGCCGAATTCCATGCAACCGCGGGCCGTAGGCCACGTTATCATAAATGGACTTGGGAAACGGGTTAGGCTGTTGAAAAACCATTCCCACCTGTTTGCGCAGCATTTCTACTTCCATGGTATCGCCGTATATATCCTGACCTGCGATGCTCACGGTGCCCTCAATACGCGTTCCCGGTATCATGTCATTCATCCGGTTCAAAGTACGCAGCAATGTTGATTTGCCGCAGCCGGATGGGCCGATGAAGGCTGTTACCGTTTTTTCAGGAATATCCAGGTTTATATGTTTCAGCGCGTGGAATTTTTCATAATACAAATTCAACTTATCAATCCGGATTACGGAATCATTCATGGATTTATGATCTCCTTCGTGTTGCAGTTATGGTCCTCAAGCATTGCACCTGATTTGCACAATATGAAGATTATATAAGCTGTGTGTAAATTCAGTGTGGTGGATTTGTTAACGTTATGTAAAATGATCAAGAACTCAGCATGAGTTCAAGCTCCTGGGCAATTCCGGCTGCATTCAAGGCCGCTTCTTCTGCGGAACGGGACATTTCGCTGTTTTTAGCCTCTATTTCATCGACTGCCTGCAATAATTTGGCAAACGTTTGGGTTCCGGCAGATATAAATTTAGACCCTGTATGAATCTGCTGCATACTCGTATCCGTCAGTTCAGCGGTATGACGCAGCATTTGCTCGATATGAGTGAGTAAGCCTGTAATCTGTACAGAAAAAGCTTTGGTCTGGAGTGACATATTTCGAACCTCTTGAGACACAATCTGAAAACCACGCCCGTGTTCACCAGCATGAGCCGCTTCAATGGACGCATTGATCGCCAGCAATCCGCTGTGATCTGCCAGTGCACGAATGGATGAAGCCATGCCCGCAATATCATTGAGCGATTGGGTTAACGCCGTCATCTGCTCATGCTGGCGCTTCATTTGCTCCGTCACTGCATGATAAGAAAGCAGAACATCCTCCAGTTCCACTTTGCCACGGCGGGATAATTCACTCATTGAGCGGGTTAGCTGCACACTGTCATCGGCCTCTTTCGCTGCATCCAGAACAGTCATCCGAATGCGCTGGACTCCGTCATAGCTATGTCGAATCACATCGCCCCGGTCTTCGTCTGCTTCTCTTTGCATTCGCTGAACGACAGACAGGATATCACGAATTGTGAGTACACCGAGTAATCTTGTCCCTTCCTTTATCAGTAAACAATCGTAAAAACGCTGATCTTCACGCATCATCGCCTGTTCTACAATTTCCGCTGCTGGACTTTTCAGATCCACAATTAATGTATTGGGATCGGCAAATATAGAAGCCGGTTTGTCATAGAACAATGCCGCAGCAAACCTGCCCGTAAAATGACGATTGTACGCATCTCTCATGATGATACCCAAAGGAAGATCATTTTTATCCACGACGATGACACAGGGAATATCTTCCTGTGTTTTCATGAGTGCTAACAGTTCTTTGCAAGACATATCCGTGCCAATGATCGGAACCTCCCGGCATGGCACATAGGTAGTAATCGGCTTGAACGTTTCACGTTCAATCACGGCAGTGGAACTCGTCTGGGTCTTTGGTTCCGTTATCATCGTTCTGAAGTCCCCTTTTTTTAACTACTTGAAGTGACGGGAACATCATATCGGTCATTTGTTGATTTTAACGGCTATTTTTGTTAACGAAATGTAAAATCACAAAATGGACATAAAAGTCGCTGCTACTGCCTGGAAAGAGAAAAGCGCTCCTCATTTATAACAAATGAGAAGCGCTTCTTTTTTTATTTACAACCAGCTTATACCCCACTCCACGGATTGAATCAATATGAACCGAGTCGGGATCAAGCTCCAGCTTTTTACGTAAGGAACTGACGTGTACATCCACTGTACGTTGACCGCCGATGTAGTCAAAGCCCCACACGGCATTCATTAGATCATCCCGAGTCAGGACCACACCCGGCTTGCGGGACAAATAGAGGAGCACCTCAAATTCCTTCGGTCTTAAGCTGATGGACTGACCTCCAAGAATGACTTCATATTTCTCAGGGTAGATCTCCAGCTCGCCCAGTTGAATTTTGGAGCCATCCTTCTGTTCAGACAACACTCCTTCATCCCCTCCGGATGTTCTTCGCAGTACAGCCGTTACGCGGGCCAGTAGCTCAGAAACGCCAAAAGGCTTTGTGATGTAGTCATCAGCACCCGACTTCAGTCCTTGGACCACCTCAGCCTCCCCGTTTTTAGCGGTTAGAATAATGATAGGTGTCGTCAGCCCCTGATGGCGAAGTCTGCTGAGAATATCCAGTCCATTCATCCCCGGCAGCATCAAATCCAGCAGGATCAAATCGTAGGATTCTCTGGAGGCTCTTTCAAACCCAGCACTGCCATGATCCTCCGTGTCCACTTCGAAACCTTCTTGTATCAAATTGTAGGATAGCAATCTGGCAAGCGTTGGTTCATCCTCAATAACCAGCAAACGTTGTCCCATTAATAACTTCATCTCCTGTTTACCTGTTAAAGGCGCATTGGTCAAAATCCTGAAATCTTTTCCATACTCATGCGACACCCGTTTATTTTATCACGGCATTGTTAACACAATGTAAAAAATGTTATAGTTCATTCTTCCTGTTGCAATAACGGTAATTCAACGGTAAACGTGGTACCCAAACCAAGCTCGCTTTCCACTGAGAGTGTACCATGATGTAGATCGACCAAGTGCTTGACGATGGACAATCCCAGTCCCGTTCCGCCCGAGTTGCGCGAGCGTCCTTTGTCCACACGGTAAAAGCGCTCAAAGATACGTGGCAGGTCCTTCTTCGGTATCCCAATACCCGTATCACTGACTGTAAATACGACCTTTTCCGTGTCATTGTCCCGTTGTAACGTTATAACCTTGATCTTTACCTTGCCGCCATCAAGGGTATAGTTAATGCCATTAGACAAAAGGTTCAGGAAAATCTGCTGAAGCTTATCTTCATCTGCCTCCATAAACAGTTCATCTGGGATATCCATGTGCAGCGTAATTTTTTTTTTGGCAGCTACATTGTTCAGTTTCTCCAGCAATGATTCTATGAATGATGAGATATGAATCGGAGAGCAATCCAGAGGGGACCGTTTGGACTCGATTTTGGAAAGCTCCAGAATATCGCCGATCAGTCGATTCAGTCGTTCGCTTTCGTCATATATAATTTGCAAAAAGGAACGGGCCGTTTCCTCATCTTTAACCCCGCCACCAAGCAATGTCTCGGCAAAACCCTTGACTGCAGCAATCGGTGTTTTTAGCTCATGGGATACGTTTGCCACAAATTCGCTTCGCATATTTTCCAACCGTCGAATAGCTGTAATATCCTGCAACAAGAACAGCATCCCCCGGTACCCCCCTTCATCCTCATACATAGGGACACCATCCAGCAAAACGAGTCGTTCCTCAGGATTGTACAAATGCACCTCACCATGCAGCCTTTCTCGGCTTTGTATACTTCCCTCAATTAGCTTTGTGAGCTCATAGTGCTTCTTCAGCTCATGATACGGCTTGTCTGTCACCCGCTTACCCACGACACCGAGCATTCGCTCAGACTCACGGTTGACAAGCGCTATGCATTCACGAGCATCAATCATCAGAATCCCGCCTGTCATATTACTCATGACACTCTGGAGGAGATCCTCATTGTCACGTATCGTTTTCATTTGGTTTTGGAGACTGTCGGCCATACGATTAATGGCTTCACCTAGTTGTCCTACCTCATCCCGGCGCTGTACACCGACCCTAGCGTCATAATCTAGTCCTGAAATGCGGTTGGCTACCCCTGTAATATGTTCAATGGGCGAGGTGAGGCTGCGAGCAATACGATAGCTCATCAGTCCAGCAGCAATAAACAGCAACACAAGACCGATCCCGATGGCCGTCCAGCCTCGCTGCATTCCCTCTTCCACCGCTTTCAGACTCATGGACAAACGGATATATCCGTCAAAGCCCTTGTCCGATACAACAGGCTCAGCGACGTATAGCATGTTTCGTTGCAAAGTTTCACTGTAGCGTATCGTCCGTCCGATTCCCTCCGACGTGGCTTGCCGTATTTCTTCACGCGATGCATGGTTTTCCATCTTGCGTGGATCGCTTAACGAATCACCCACCACCGTTCCATCCTTACGAATGAAGGTCACTCGCGAATCGGTCAGATGGGCAATTTCCTTCGCCTTCTGAGAATAATAGGAGACGTAATCTGTGCTGGATAGGGCATCAGCATTAACAAATGGGAAAGTAGCGCGAAGCAGATCGATCTCGCGACCCATGTTCTCCTCTAGCACCTTCATATTCGAATTTTTGAAAATTTGCCCCATAGTGATCCCAGCAGCAAGGACAGATACGCCAATCAAAATCAGCATGATCAGGGTAAGCCTGAAACGAAACGATTTCATAGAAATTTGCCCATCCTTTTATGTAAGTTAATCTCATTCTACAGGCTACCTGCATTATGTTCCACTGTGAAAAGAAAAAAAGGCCGGAGCAAAAGACTGCCCCAACCGTTTCTTTATCCTCTTATCCGTTTACAACTTCACCGCCATTGATATGAATAACCTGCCCGCTTACATAAGACGAATCGTCTGAGGCAAGGTACACATAAGCTGGCGCCAATTCTTCCGGCTGACCTGGGCGTTTCATAGGCTGTGCTCCTCCAAATTCGCTCACTGTTTTTGCATCAAAGGTAGACGGGATTAACGGTGTCCAGATCGGTCCTGGGGCTACAGCGTTCACCCGAATACCTTGATCCGCTAAATTGAGCGAAAGGGAACGAGTGAATGATGTGATTGCCCCTTTGGTGGAGGAATAATCAATGAGTGTCTTATTCCCAGCATACGCGGTAATCGACGTTGTGTTGACGATCGCGCTCCCTTTCTTCAAATGCGGCAATGCCGCTTGTGTCAGGAAGAACATACCGAAGATATTCGTACGGAACGTGCGCTCCAATTGTTCTTTGGTGATATCCTCCAGCTTTTGCTGTGGATGCTGCTCGGCCGCATTGTTCACGACAATGTCGAGCTTGCCCAGTTCGTTCACCGTCTGTTGCACCGCTTTTTTGGCAAATTGGTCATCTCCGATATCGCCAGGAATCAACACGCATTTGCGTCCTTCCTGTTCGACTTGACGCTTGGTTTCTTCCGCATCCTTATGCTCATTCAAGTAGACGATAGCTACGTCCGCACCTTCTTTGGCATACGTGACAGCTACAGCCCTCCCAATTCCACTGTCTCCACCAGTAATCAGTGCAACTTTGCCTGTGAGCTTGCCAGCCGCTTTGTAAGTTGGTTTTTCAAATTGAGGTGCAGGCGTCATTTTGGATTCAATCCCCGGTTGCTGGTCCTGATGCTGTGGGGGCAAGGTTTGCTGAGGTTGGTTGCTTTTAGCCATTATACATTCTCCCTTCAAAATCAGATATTTTTTAGGATGCAACATTTGCATCCACTCTACTCCTGATTTACCACACAAACTTATCGGTTAAACGAAAAAAGAAAAAACTAGCTATATGAGCACACAAAAAAACGGCCTGTGCTTATTCTGCACAGACCGCTTTATTCAACGTTAGCCTTCGTCATTATTTAATTGGCCGATTAAAATGGTTCATTAAATAATATGGCTGTATACCATTAAAATTGTAATTAGAATCATGAAGACAGCCAGCAGCGTGCTGAACATCCGCATTTTACCAGCGTATTGCGTAATCGGCTGTTGGTTGCGAACCGCTTCCAGTGACAAGCGTAATGGCTTACCCATAGCACCAGCGATACCGGAAATGGCAAGAAACAACACCAACACAACAACGATCCATGCTACCGAATAAGAATCCCAAACAAAGATCATATAGATGCCGCTAATAAGGACAAGAATCAGTGCAAATTGAGCCAGACGGTTCAATAGCTGTACAGCCGATATCGTCCCTTCCTGCGCGCTTGGAGCCAATTTGTCGATTTTGCCCACAACGAAGGGAAGCAATAAATAAAAGCCCATTGCCAGTGATCCAATAATGTGAATAAAAAACATTCTTTACAACCTCCCAGTTCTTTGTTTTCTTACAAACTTTTTTCCATAGAACGATCATATTCCAACGAATGACTAGCATCTTTGCAATGTTTTGGGACATGCTTTTCTATGTAACTATTAGTGCATATGAACTCTATTATACCGGGGAAGTGGATCAAAGCAAAGGAATAGGACGGGGAAAGTTTCAGCTTGGGGGGAGGGTACAAACCCAAACTGAAATTTTCAATATTAAATGAAAAGGAAGAAAACGAATAGACTATTAAAAAATAAAAGAGGTGGCCAGCAGCCATAACGATGGCTAGGGGACACCTCTTCAAGTAAAAGTATACTGTTTTAGTAGAAAATCGGATCTATACGTTGACTATTTTAGTCACATTGCGAACCGCTTCAGCGGATTCATCGAGCGCTGCTTTTTCTTCGGCTGTCAATTCCAACTCGAACACTTTTTCGATGCCATTACCGCCAAGAAGTGTAGGCACACCGAGGAACAAGTCCTGATAGCCATACTCTCCTTCCAGGTAAGCAATGACTGGAATAATCCGTTTTTTATCTTTTACAATCGCTTCTGTCATTTGCGCAAGCGAAGCTGCCGGAGCATAATATGCGCTGCCATTACCCAATAGGTTAACGATTTCTCCGCCGCCCACTCGTGTACGTTGTACGATCGCCTTGATACGTTCCTGAGAAATCAGGTTTTCGATAGGTATACCTCCCACGCTGGAATAGCGTACGAGCGGCACCATATCATCACCGTGACCACCCATAACGAAGCCGCGCACGTCTTCAACCGAAACGTTCAATTCCTGTGCAATAAAGGTACAATACCGGGCTGTATCCAGCACACCTGATTGACCAATAACCCGATTTTTCGGGAAATCAAGCGTTTGGTATGCAGTATAGGTCATAGCATCGACCGGATTACTCAGAATAATGACGATAGAATCGGGCGCATACTTCTTCACATTCTCACATACGGATTTTACAATTCCTGCGTTCGTATTGACCAAATCATCACGGCTCATACCCGGCTTGCGCGCGATCCCGGCTGTAATAATGACGATATCCGAGTCGGCTGCATCCTCGTAATTAGAAGTGCCCATGATCTGGGTGTCAAATCCCTGCACTGGACCAGCTTCCAAAATATCAAGCGCTTTGCCTTTAGTCGGATTCTCTAGTTGCGGAATATCGATGAGTACGATATCACCTAACTCCTTTTGAGCCAGCAGCAATGCGGTAGTGGCACCGGTAAAACCGGCGCCAACAATGGATATTTTTTTGCGTTTAATGGTCAAGTAGTATTCCCCTTCCTTACAGGTTACTAATAATGGTATCCGCGAACTCGGAGCATTTCACCTGTGTAGCACCATCCATCAGACGGGCAAAGTCATAAGTTACAATCTTCTTATTAATGGACGCCTCCAGTCCTTTGTAAATCAGGTCAGCTGCTTCTTTCCAACCCAAGTGTTCTAGCAGCATGACGCCGGACAGAATTACGGAACCTGGGTTCACTACGTCTTTGTCAGCATATTTTGGAGCTGTACCATGTGTAGCTTCAAAGATAGCATGCCCGGTTACATAGTTAATGTTTGCACCTGGCGCGATACCAATTCCACCAACTTGAGCAGCAAGAGCATCGGACAGATAGTCCCCGTTCAGGTTCAGCGTAGCAATGACATCAAATTCAGAAGGACGAGTCAGCACCTGCTGAAGTGCAATATCAGCAATCGCATCCTTGATAATGATTTTGCCTGCATCTTCAGCTGCTTTCTGAGCTGCATTTGCCGCATCCTCACCTTCTTTTTCCTTGATGACATCATATTGGGCCCATGTAAATACTTTATCTGCAAATTCTTGCTCGGCTACTTCATAGCCCCAGTTCTTGAAGGCACCTTCGGTAAATTTCATAATGTTACCTTTGTGTACGAGCGTTACACTCTTGCGTCCGTGGTCAACAGCATACTGAATAGCTGCCCGTACCAGACGCTTTGACCCCTCGGAAGACACTGGTTTGATCCCAATTCCTGAAGTTTCAGGGAAACGGATTTTATTCACGCCCAGCTCTTGCTGAAGGAACTGAATCACCTTTTTCACGTCTTCGGACCCTTCGGCATATTCGATCCCTGCGTAGATATCTTCTGTGTTCTCACGGAAAATGACCATGTCCACCAACTCAGGACGTTTTACTGGAGACGGGACACCGTTAAAGTAACGAACAGGACGCAGGCAAACGTATAAATCCAGTTCTTGGCGCAATGCCACATTCAATGAACGGATACCACCGCCAATAGGTGTCGTAAGTGGACCTTTAATGGCTACAATATACTCACGGATGGCTTCCAACGTATCGTTAGGGAGCCACTCGCCGTATGTATTGAAAGCTTTCTCACCAGCGAATACTTCATACCAGGCAATCTTTTTCGTGCCGTTATATGCTTTTTCTACAGCTGCGTCCAGTACGCGCTTGGAAGCTTTCCAGATGTCGCGACCTGTGCCGTCACCTTCGATAAACGGAATGACCGGATGGTTTGGAACCTGCAGTTGACCGTTATCAATCGTAATTTTTTCGCCTTCAGTTGGGAGCTCAAACTTTTCAAATTTCGCCATAAGTTCCTTTTCCTCCTCAGATATGAATGGGTACAGGACGAAAGACATGATCTTTATCATAGACAAAAAATTACATCTCTCGCCGACCCTTCTATTGTACCTTATTTTTTAAATTCAGGGTATACAACCTCAATCTTCCTCCAAAGGTTAGCGCAACTCTGGTGACACATATTTTTGATCCATTGGGCCTGTGTATTCGGCACGAGGACGAATCAAACGGTTATTTTCATACTGCTCTAAAATATGTGCAGTCCACCCCGATACACGGCTCATAGCAAAGATAGGAGTAAACAAATCCCTCTTAATACCCAGCTGGGTATATACGGAAGCAGAATAAAAATCCACATTCGGTTTCAAGCCTTTTTGCCCTGTTACAATACTTTCAATTCGAACTGACATATCAAACAACGTAGTGTCGCCGTTCATTTCTCCCAGTTCGCGGGACATTTTGTGCAAATGCTTGGCACGCGGATCACCGTTTTTATAGACACGATGTCCGAAGCCCATAATTTTTTCGCGGTTATCCAGTTTGGCCTGAATATAGGAGTCCACCTGATCCAGACCGCCAATCTCCTCCAACGTTTTAGCAACAGCCTCATTGGCTCCACCATGCAATGGTCCTTTTAAGGCCCCGATGGCAGACGTGATCCCGGAATAAATATCTGATAAAGTGGCTACCGTTACACGCGCAGCAAAGGTCGAAGCATTCAATTCATGATCGGCATGCAGCACGAGAGCCTGATTGAACGCTTTAATAGCCGTCTCCTCCGGATCCCTGCCAGTCAGCTGATACAAAAAGTTTTCAGCAATAGAAACACCTTTTTTAGGCGCAATTGGTTCCAAGCCTTCGCGTATACGTGCTATGGCTGCCACAATTGTGGGCAATTGCGCCTGAAGCTTGACGGTTTTAGTCACATTGGACTCTCTTGACATATCATCCGCCTCTGGGTCATACAAAGCAAGAGACGATACAGCTGACCTCAAGGCAGCCATCGTGCTCAATTCTTTCGGGTATAACTTTAATTGAGTAATAATTTCATCCGGAATAGCAGCATAGTCGCTTAACTGGCTGCGAAGCTCTTGCAATTGTTCTTGGTCAGGTAATTTTCCAAACCACAACAAATAAGCTACCTCTTCAAAATCGGCGTTAACAGCCAAATCATCAATGTTATAACCCCGGTACGTGAGAACGCCATCTACGATAGAGCTTATGGAGGAAGTGGTCGCTACGATCCCTTCCAGACCTTTGGTCGCCGTCATCGTTACATCTCTCCTTTGTAAAAACATTGTGAACGGACTTGCAATGTAAACATTTTCAAAAGTAAGATATGTCTTTTAAATAGCTGAGTAATGTTAACGCCATATGTCAATATTTAAACCTTCTTTCACTATACTGGATTTTGTCGTTTATGTGAACATTGAGGGCTATTCCAACACATTCAAATGTTTTATCGCTTCTATAAAGAAATTTTTGAAACCCCTTACAAAAAATATGAGCTCATTTGCACTTTTTTACATAGGTCTTGTCTTACCCTCTCCCCGCATAAGTATAGTAGAGCACTGATTTTAAGGGACACCATCGAAAAGAAAGGAGTCGTGAGCGCTTGAGTCGGTTAATCCTGAATCGCATATTACGTGCTCTATGGGTCGTAATCGTGATTGTAGCTCTGTTGCTGGGCATATATGTGCTGTTCCCTCTCGTTTATCCTTTCCTATTCGCCTGGCTTGTGGCCTATGCTATGAACCCACTGGTCGTTTTTTTGCGTAACAAGGCTCGTATGCCGCGTTGGGCAGCTGTCACGGTCTCATTATTTGTATATTTAGGCGGAATCGCAATCATCCTGTCTGCTGCAATCACCCGCATGGTTCGAGAAGTGATTAAGCTGGCCATGACTTTTGACGGGCATATCGAGCGTTTTAAAAGCCTGTTTATTGATTGGACTCAAAGCGATTTGATCCAAAATATAATTATTGAAATCAACCATTTTATTCGGGATAATCCCGATTACCAACACACCATCAACAGCAATATTGATAAAACGACTCAAACCGTCAGTTCGGCTGTTACTACGCTAGTTGGTCAATTTTTTAATGGGGTTTTGAATTTGCTAACCTCTCTGCCTAATATGGGAGCTGTGCTTATGGTTATTGTATTATCGGCCTTTTTTATTAGTAAGGATTGGGATCGACATTATCGGATACTTTCGAATACGGTTCCAGATACGATCCGCAAACCATTGTCAGATATTTGGCACGATCTGCGTAAAGCATTGTACGGCTATTTGCGTGCACAGTTTATTATCATTTCCATTACGGCATTAACGGTTATCATTGGGCTGTTCATCTTACGTGTAGAATCGGCCTTTACCATCGGTTTGATGATCGGGCTGGTGGATTTGTTACCTTATTTAGGGGTTGGCATTGTGATGATTCCGTGGATACTGTATGCGTATATGTCAGGGAATTTAGCACTAGGGGTTGGATTGTCGATCCTATATGCCATCCTGTTGATTGGACGGCAGATCGTGGAGCCTAAGGTGCTGGCCAGCAGCGTGGGATTGAACCCGCTTCCCACCCTCATCGGTATGTTCATCGGGCTCAAGCTGTTTGGCGTTTTAGGACTCATTATCGGACCTGTATCACTCATCGTCCTTGATGCACTAAATCGCGCAAATGTCATTCAGGACTTGCGCAACTATATTCTTGCTGGAAGAGTCCGTTAGTCATGGATAGGGGATAACGGCAGCTCAGTCAAAAGCGCCGAAATGTAATACTGCCGTTTTTCATTTTTTTCTCCAGCCACTTTAATAAAAAACGTCGGTACAATACTCGTGTTAAAGGAAATACCAACGTAAAACCAATAATATCCGTTATAAATCCAGGGATGAGCAGCAAGCTCCCACCGAAAAACACACATAATCCATCTAGCATTTTACGGCCGGGCATTTGGCCCCGATTCATTTCATTTTTGGCATCCGCAATCACCTTTCGGCCTTCAAATTGCATCATGGCAGCGCCAATCAAGGTCGTCAGAATAATGAGCAGAATAGTTTTCCCCGCTCCAATCCAGTGACTTACCCATATAAACCCGTACAGCTCCGCCAAAGGAATGAGCAGCAGCAACAGCCACAGACGTTTACGCATCATCATGACTTCTGTCCCTCCCCGCCTGCAAAAGCAGACCTTAACGCAGTGTACAACTCAGGTAGTGCCTGATCAAGCCGAACGGGCTTCCAGTCGGTATTCAGCCACACATGTCGTGTCGTTCCTGTGACCAGCAGTTCTCCCGGCAGCGTGTCAGCCTCTGTCCATACCTTTCCCACATTCTTTTGGTGCTCCTCCTCCGTTACCCGTCGAACCTCATAAGTATAGTTCAAACGTAGTCTGGAGAAGTCCGTAATAGCGGTATAAATAGTAACTAAATCATCATATCGAGCAGGACTCGCATATTTCGCATTGATTTCAATAACTGGCAGCAAAACTCCCCGATCTTCCATACTCCGGTAGTTAAAGCCTGCCTGCCGGATCATTTCCGTACGCCCGATCTCAAACCAGTTTAAATAATTCGCATGATACACGACCCCCATCTGGTCGCTTTCCTGATAACGGACACGTAGAGGTGCGCCATACCATCGTAGTTGCGTTTGTTTCTCCTCTTGAGTCATACAAGCTCTCCTATCTTTGTGCATCTTTATCTCTATTTTGCTCTCTCTCCATTAAACCATATTTACCGCCTGGGAACAAAAAGAGGGCCGAACCATACGGCCCCCCCTCTCAAAGCATTTACAATGATGGCTTTATTATTGTGGCAACGGCTTGGACAGTTTATAATATCCACTTTCCGAAGCCAGTTTCAGTAAGCTTTTCGCCTGACTTCCGGCCCAGGCGTAACCGAGTCGTCTTTCTTCACTAATTTTCATGATGTCCGTATACTTTTTGCCATCTCGGTCTGAGAAGAAATACTTATTGTCCTCCACATTGTAGAAACGATACCACATCACGCTTGATGCATCCTTTTGGAAAAACTCCGGACCTTGACGGTTGTATTTCATACCGTCGATCCGATTCGTGTCAAACCATTTCAAGGCACTCTGAGCAGCCTTTTTCACCTCAGCCGTCTGCGGTTGAGACATCAAGAAGGCCGTAATGCCTACCGATTCCGTAGTTGTTTTGGAAGCAAGCTCGAATGCTCGCGCAGGTACAGATTCATAAGTAACCGGATCATGCTGTGCTCCCCAGATTGTCGGTGTGCCATTGTTTACAATTTGAGCTTTAATTGTGTACTGTACGCCTTTATTCAGAGCCTGCTGAAGTCTGGAGCGATATGTATTGTCAAGAATATCGCTATCAAACGGCTGCCTTTTGTTTACAATGTCATCTGCCAGTACCATCACTCTAACCATTGCATCATCGTTGTAGGTTGCGGCATCAGAATAATTACCACGTTTAGGATATACCTGCGGCCAAGCACCGGAGGAATATTGAGAGGTTAATACAAAATCAATTGCTTTTTGTACACTGTTCTTAATGTCTTTGTTTTTGGTTTTTTTGTATACATCCGCTAAAAAGCGGATCTCGGTTGTCGTGGCCTCGTTATCAAACGTTCCGAGTTCAACACCATCCTTGCTCTTCCATGTAGAGCGAGCTGCTTTGCCATCCCATTTGGATTTATAATTTTTTTCCATCGCTTTGAAGAATCCGCCATGCGGCAATTGCCACGATACAATATTCAAGGCAAGCGTAGTGTCCTTGGATGTATTCCCTGTAGAAAATTTACTAAAATCACGATACTTGTCCAGCAAACTACTCACATTCACACTAGCCAATGGAACAACAGCATTTTTGTAAACGTTTGCATCATTGTACACGGCCTGGGTAACACTCGCACCTGCATCAGTCAAATTCTGCTCAGCTGCTGCCCATGAAGGGCTGACAAGTCCAGTTGTTAGGGTAATAGCCATTCCAGAAAAAGCAATCCATTTGACAGATTTTTTAACGTTAAACCTCATTGCAAACCTCTCCTTTAATTGGATTGTGGTATTACAAGAACTATTAAACACATGTATTGTATGAAAATATAACCAAATAATCAATATATTTTATTATATACAAATGTAAGAGTTTACTAAAAAACATCTTACCAATACTAGATTAGTAAGATGTTTTTTTATGTTTCATATATATATAACAAGTCGCCAAACTGCACGGCTTATCCAAAGCGACCCATGATGTATTCTTGAGTCAACTCGTTTTCAGGATTGGTGAAAATATCATTTGTTTTCCCATGTTCAACCAAACTTCCGACATAAAAATAAGCCGTATAATCGGAAATCCGTGCAGCCTGCTGCATATTGTGCGTCACAATAACGATGCGCAGTTCTTTTTTCAATTCGGTAATAAGCTCTTCGACCTTGCCTGTAGACACAGGGTCCAGCGCGGAAGCTGGCTCGTCAAGCAACAGAATTTTCGGTTGGACAGAAAGTGCACGTGCAATACAAAGCCGCTGCTGTTGCCCGCCAGACAGAGCAAGAGCGGAATCGTGAAGACGATCCTTGACCTCATCCCATAATGCCGCCTTACGCAGGCTGCTTTCGACGATTTCATCAAGCTGCTTCTTTTTACGCACTCCCCGGTATTTAGGACCGAAGGCAATGTTATTATAAATCGATTTGTAAAAAGGGTTAGGCCGCTGCCACACCATGCCAATTTGCTGACGCAGCTTGATCACGTCCGTCTCTGGCGCCGTCAAATCCTGTCCGTCCATCCAAATATGTCCCGTTGTCGATGAAGACGCAATCTCATCATTCATTCGGTTAAGGGAACGCAAAAAAGTCGATTTACCACAGCCGGAAGGCCCAATCAGGGCGGTCACGGTCTGCTCTGGAAAGGCTAAGTTTACTTTTTTCACGGCCTCAAAACTTCCGTAATAAATACTCAAATCCTCAGTACTGAACGGATGCGGCGCTTGCCCCGCAAGTTGTTCTGAACGCGTAGACTGAACGGATGTTGCTGGTGTGGCGGTTTTTGCCGTTCGTGTAATCACATGTTCCATTGTTCTCCATCCCCTTTCTAATCCATTCGTTTGGCAGCTGTCAACCGACGGTAAACGACTCTTCCGAACCATCTTGCACTCAAGTTGAAGACCAGTACCAGCAGCACCAATACCGCAGAAGCGCCTGCGGCGATATCTTTGGAGTCAGGAGCAATACCTTCACTGTTGACCTTCCAAATATGAACAGCCAATGTTTCAGCAGGTCGCATCGGATTAATAGGCGATCTGGCATGCAATGGATTCCAATCGGTAAAATCAAGCGGCGGCGTACTCATCCCTGCTGTAAACAGCAATGCGGCGGCTTCCCCGAAAATGCGGCCTGCGGCCAAGATGGTACCCGTAATCAGGCTTGGCAGCGCAGCTGGCAACAAAATGGAGGTAATGATTTTCCACTTGGACAATCCAAGCGCAAGTCCGGCTTCCTTTTGCTCCTTCGGTACAGCGCGGAAAGCCTGCTCCGTTGTGCGAACCATCAGCGGCAGATTGAATACGGCCAAAGCCAGAGCCCCTGACAAGAGGGAAAAGCCAAAATCAAACGTATTTACGATGAGTAATAGTCCAAACAATCCAATGACGATCGACGGGAACGAGGACAATACTTCGACGACAAGTCGTATGAAGTCCGTAATTTTCCCCGGCTTTGCATATTGCGCCATGTAAATGCCGGCGCCCCAGCCAATTGGAATGGTAATAATCAAAGTTAAGATTAGCAAAAATACAGAATTAAATAGTTGCGGACCAATGCCGCCACCTGCACGTAACGTTTGCGGCGCACTGGTTAGAAAATCAAAAGAAATATGGCTAACTCCGCGGGCCAAAATGAAGCCCAGTAATCCCACCAAAAGTGCAACAATGAACAAGGCGAAGAAACAGATTACAAATGTAGCGATCTTGTCGGTCGTTTTAGCTTTCATCAAACCCGGTTTCTCCTTTCAAGCAGCCTAACCAGCAGCACGAAAATGAATGTCATGAGCAGAAGAACAAGCGCCATACTCCAGAGTGCATTGTTATGAACAGAGCCCATCGCTGTGTTGCCCATGCTAAGTGTAATGACGCTGGTCAAAGTCGAAGCGGATTCCAGCAAGGAATGCGGTATGTGCGGAGCATTCCCGATAACCATCTGTACAGCCAATGCTTCTCCGAAGGCACGAGCCATACCGAGAATAATTCCTGTTAAAAGAGCAGGCAGCAACGTAGGAATAATAACACGGGCAATCGTCTGCCAGCGGGTAGCACCCAACGCATAAGAGGATTCACGCAGCCCTCCCGGCAAAGAAGACAACGCATCCGCCATAATACTCGTAATTGTCGGTAAAATCATAACTGACAACACAAGGCAACCTGCTAGAATACCGATGCCTTGTCCCCCGAACACGTTTCGCAGCAGTGGGACGATTACGGTCAAGCCGACAAAGCCATAGACAACCGACGGAATGCCGGATAATAATTCAATGGCAGGCTGAAGGATGCGTTTACCCGATTTTGGCACGATTTCCGTCATAAACAAAGCTGCACACAAGCTAAGCGGACTGGCAATTAAGGCCGCTAATATGGTTACGGCAAAAGAACCCGTAATGAACGGAAGCGCGCCGAAGGACTTGGGCTCGCCATCCGGGCTCCATTTGGTTCCAAAGAAAAATTCCCGCAGACTGACTCCATTCACCGCAAATGTAGCTACACCTTTGGAGGCAACAAAATATACGATGGAGACAATGACTGCAACTAAAAAAACGACACAAACCGACGTATAGATGCGGCCGGTCCATTCTTCCCAGTAATGTCTTTCTTTCATAACTCGGGATCGTTTATTCTGTTCCATGTATGCCTTCCCTTCAATTGGTTCCATACTGTGACTCCTTTAACCGAAGAATAGAGGCCGGACGCTAGTCCGCCTCTTCTTCGTGAATATACTCGCGTTAGCTGCGTTCATCCGAACAGGAGATCGCTCTCCTTATTTCGTGATATTACCGTCAGCATCACGTTTCACTTGCATACCTGATACCGGAATGTATCCCAAGTCTACAACGTCTGTTTTTTGGATTTCATCAGACAGAATGTAGTCCAAGAATGCTTTTACATGTTCTTTTGGCTCACCCTTGGTGTACATATGCTCATATGCCCACACTGGATATTTACCTTGTTCTACATTTTCAACGTTAGCTTCCACACCGTCATACTTCAAAGCAGTAACTGTGTTGTCGATGTAGGACAGAGCCAGGTAACCAATCGCACCAGGTGTTTCAGCAATCAACTTTTTCACAGTACCAGAGGAATCTTCCTGAATGGAGCCTGGCAGATCTTCCGTTTTTTGTCCCAGTGCATATTTTTCAAAGGTTGCACGAGTACCGGAGCTGCTTGGACGGTTCACGATCACGATTTTTTGATCTGCACCACCAATCTCTTTCCAGTTCGTAATTTTACCTGTGAAGATTTGTACCAGTTGATCTTTCTTCAGGTCTGTTACGCCTACTTTGGGATTCGCTACCGCTGACATGGCTACAACTGCTACTTGGTGATCGACCAACTCTTCTGCGCCGCTCTCCAGTTTTTCCTTTGCAAACACGTCAGAGTTACCGATATCCGCTTGTCCACCGGAAACTTGAGTCAAGCCAGTACCGCTACCGCCACCCTGCACTTGAACTGCAATGCCTTTATATTTATCGACAGCCATAAATTTTTGTCCCGCTTGCTCTACCAATGGTTGAAGTGCAGTGGAGCCAACAGCCAGAATATTACCTGTCAGTTCAGCAGCTGCTTTATTGTCTGTTCCTGCAGCAGCGTCTCCTTGTGGTGCAGCATTGTTACCTGATCCGCAAGCTGCAAGTGCAAATACCATGGTGAGAGTCATCAGAATGAACGGCCATTTTTTCAACATTTTTTATTGTCCTCCCCTTAGTTAAGTGACGGTTTTTTATTTATGACCATCAACACTTTTACATTGTAGGCCTGGAATGTTAGACGAACGACTAGGTTTTGTAAAACAAATATAAAATATTGATAGATAAATTGTTTTTCGGTATATAATTAATCTATAGTGTAAATTCACGCATAAATATCAAGTAAGGAGAATTATTCGATTCCATGAATATTTTAAAATTGCGCATCTTGGTGCTGATCGACAAATTCCATAAAGCGACGGAGGTGGCCGAAACTTTGCAAATCAAACAGCCCACCGTCAGCTTTCATATGAAAAGTCTGGAAAAGGAAATGGGTGCGACTTTGTTCTCTCTTCAACAAGGCAGAATTATGTTAACCGAGGCTGGTAAAAAAATGTTGCCTTACGCAAAGCAGATTCTCTCTCTCGAGCAAGAAGCCAGACAAGCTGTAGATGAACTGACAGAACAATCACAGGGCCTCTTACATCTAGGCGCAGAGTCGATTTCAGGCATGTATCTTCTCCCGACTATCATGGCTGATTTTGCTCAACAATATCCAGAATGTCGTATTCAGTTAGAAATTCAATCTCCGGATGTAATCAAGCAACTACTGAAAGACGGAGAAGTTGATTTTGCTTTTCTCGACGATGGAGAATCTCTTCTGGAGAATACTGTGGCAGAACCAGTGGCTTCAGATCAGGTGGGAATTATCCGCTCTGCATCGGCAGAGACATCCAAGTCACTGGACATCAATGGGGCCGATACGCTGGATAAACACATATGGGTAAAATATAGCGGGGCATCCGTTGTAGATTCCTATTCCTCGCTAGTTAAATCCCATCTGGAAATCAACTCTTGGGAAGCAGTAAAGCAAGTGGTTAGTGGCGGAGAAGCGCTTGCCTTCTTTCCTGCCTGCGGAGTTCGTAGCGAGGATCATACTATCCCCTCGGTGGAATGGCTTCCTTATCCCGAAACTGACAGCACAAAGAGCCATTATCAAATAAACATCGTGTATCAACAAGATACACATAAGAACATGATGCAACAGGCATTCCTTGATTTTATACGACGAGAAGGAATAAGAACTAGCTAACAAAAAAAGAGCATTCAGGTCTTATTGACCTGAATGCTCTTTTGCTTACTGTAACGAGTAGATGCCGTCCCAGTATTACTTCGTGGAGACTACAATTACGCTTGTGCTGGAACGCAGCTAATTTTGATCAGGTTCGTGGAACCGGAATCACCAAGAGGTACGCCCGCTGTAATCACAACCAAATCGCCCTCTTTAACGAGGCCAGATTTGCGACCACCTTCCAGCGCATTGTCAAACAGACTATCTGTTGTGTCGACGATTGGTCTGCCTTGTACTGCATGTACGCCCCAAATCAGAGCCAAACGGCGAACTGTTCTTTCCTGTGTTGTCACAGCGATAATCGGAGCTTCTGGACGGTATTTAGAGATCATACGCGCCGTTGTTCCGCTTTGTGTGGACGTCAGGATTGCTTTGGCATGCAGGTCAAGAGCAGAAATAGAAACGGATTGGCTGATTGCTTCTGTAATACTAATTTCTTGCGCCGTTCTTTGTTTTTTGAACAAATCGCGGTAGTTCAGAGAAGACTCAGCTTTTTCGGCAATACGTGACATTGTCAATACAGATTCTACCGGATATTTCCCAGCAGCTGTTTCGCCGGACAGCATAATTGCATCTGTTCCGTCAAAAATAGCATTGGCTACATCACTTGCTTCCGCACGAGTCGGACGCGGGTTACGTTGCATGGAATCCAGCATTTGTGTTGCTGTAATAACAGGCTTGCCAGCTACATTACATTTGTTAATCATCAATTTTTGCGCCAGAGGCACTTCTTCAGCAGGAATTTCCACACCGAGGTCACCACGGGCAACCATCAGACCATCCGAAGCTTCCAAAATTTCATCCAGGTTGTCAACACCTTGCTGGTTTTCAATTTTGGAAATGATTTGAATGTGGCTTGCGTTGTGCTTCGCCAGCAATTCACGGATTTCCAGTACATCACTTGCTTTACGAACAAAAGAAGCTGCGATGAAATCAATGTCCTGTTCAATACCAAAAATGATATCATTAGCATCTTTCTCCGTAATACCAGGCAATGAGATAGCAACGCCTGGAACGTTAACGCCCTTCTTGCTTTTGATCGTTCCGCCATTGACAATGCGGCATTTGATTTCAGTGCCTGATACTTCAATAACGGTGAGTCCGATCAGACCATCGTCGATCAGAATGGTGGAGCCGGGCTCCACGTCCGAGGGAAGATCCTTGTACGTAATGGAGATACGATCTTGCGTACCGAGAATTTCTTCCGTTGTCAGCGTAATGAACTCGTCCTGAACAAGCTCAATAGGTTCAACTTCGAGCTTTCCTGTCCGGATTTCCGGCCCCTTCGTATCGAGCAAAATAGCAACATTTTTGTTAAGCTCCTTACAAGCTTGACGGATGTTTTTAATCCGGTTGCCATGCTCCTCGAAATCACCGTGAGAGAAATTCAGGCGGGCTACGTTCATACCAGCCATAATCAGTTTCTTCACATTTTCCAATGATTCACTGGAAGGACCGATGGTACATACAATCTTAGTTTTGCGCATTTGGGTTTTTCCTCCGTTTTCAAAGGTGCTACTCTTTATATCTTTTTCCAACAATTAAATCTACTACACTTTTTCCTATTTGTATAGGAAGTTCGTCATATTTATTGTTACCCGTTTCCAGCGTATTACAACATAGGTTCAGATTCCGAAGGTTTTAAGAAAGTATATTGACCTATTTTCCGGAATTTTTGATACCTGTCTTCTCTCAATTCATCGCAGCTCATATTCGTAAGGTCTGCCAAATGGCGTTCTAATAACTCCTTGATTGCAGCAGCAGTCACTTCATAGTTACGATGTGCGCCCCCTTTCGGCTCTGGCACAATATCCTCGATAATCTCCATGCGCAGGAGGTCATTAGCGGTAATCTTCATCGCTTCAGCTGCCTGATCTGCCTTAGAAGCATCTTTCCATAGAATCGAGGCTGCGCCATTTGGAGAAATGGCCGAATAAATAGCATGTTCCAGCATCAGCACACGGTTACCCACTGCAAACGCAAGCGCACCGCCGCTTCCACCCTCGCCGATGACCACACAAATAACAGGCACCGAAAGCTTTGCCATCTCCCGCAAATTGCGGGCAATCGCTTCCGATTGACCTCTCTCCTCTGCTGTATTACCCGGATA
This sequence comes from Paenibacillus sp. AK121, assembly GCF_019042715.1. Taxonomy (NCBI): domain Bacteria; kingdom Bacillati; phylum Bacillota; class Bacilli; order Caryophanales; family Paenibacillaceae; genus Paenibacillus; species Paenibacillus sp. AK121. Next base: position 83,704 of record NZ_JAHPJM010000007.1, on the reverse strand, counting down.
AGCGCCCTTCGTATCAATAAATGTAATAATAGGACGCTTAAATTTGTCAGCCTGCTGCATCAGCCGCAAGCCTTTACGGAATCCTTCCGGATGGGCACTACCAAAAAAGCGTGCAATGTTATCTTTCGTATCCTTACCACGTTGCTGGCCAATGACGGTCACCGGAATACCATTTAGCTTGGCAATCCCGCCCACAACCGCCAGATCGTCTCCGAACAAGCGGTCGCCATGCAATTCAATAAAGTCCGTAAACACCTGCTCGATTAAATCAAGGGACGTTGGCCTTTGATGATGGCGGGCCAGATGCATTTTTTGCGATGCTGTAATGTTAGAATATATTTCTTCTTCCATCTGGAGATAACGTTCTTCCAGGCGGTTAATTTCATCTGTAAAATCAATTTGCTTATCCTGTCCGAATTGCTTAAGTTCTTCGATCTTCTGTCGCATCTCGACCAGGGGCTTTTCATAAGGCAATTCGCCAGCCATTTATTCCTCCCCTTTCACACTGTGCAGATCAAGCAATTGCCCAAGAGTATCACGCAGTTCCTTGCGATGTACAACCATATCCAATTGTCCGTGCTGCAAATTAAATTCGGAAGTTTGGAAATCATCCGGCAGCTTCTGTCTGATCGTTTGCTCAATTACAATACGACCTGCAAAACCGAACACAGCACCTGGCTCTGCAATAATAATATCTCCAAGCATAGCAAAGCTGGCGGAGACTCCACCTGTAGTCGGATCAGTGATCACAGAAATATAAAGCAATCCCTGCTCGTCCAGACGAGCGAGAGCAGCGCTTGTTTTGGCCATCTGCATCAGACTCAGAATACTTTCCTGCATACGTGCCCCACCGGATGTGGAGAAGATGATAAGCGGCAAGCGCTTGTCTATCGCCTGCTCAATGGCGCGCGTAATTTTCTCTCCTACGACTGAGCCCATACTGCCTGTAAAAAAGTCAAAGCTCATCACCGCTACGACAACAGGAAGCCCATGAATAAGGCCGTCGCCCGTAACGACAGCCTCGCGCAGGCCAGCTTTCAGGGTCTGTTGCTCCAACTTACTTGCATATCCCGGAAAGTCCAGCGGATCAACCGAAATCATATCGGCATCATATTCCGTAAACGTGTCTTCGTCGAGCACCATGCGAATGCGATCCATCGCATTCAAACGCATATGGTATCCGCACACCGGACACACTTTCAAATTTTTCTCCAACTCTTTGCTGTATTGAATACTTCCGCACTTGCCACATTTGGTCATAAGACCTTCGGGAATTTCCCGTTTGGGACGATCCGGCATGTCCGCTTGATCGCCGCTCAGCGCCCGTTCCGAAGGGATGGTCGCGTATTTACGCTTCTTTTGGAATAAATCTTTAAACACAACTACACCTCTCCAGCCGTTTATTTGTCAGCCGTAACCGATACAAGGTCCTCTGCCGTCGATGCGGCACCTCTAAGCATTATGTTCATACACACGTCAACGCCAGTTAATACAACATTACCGCCGATCGTGCATCCTTTGTTCCATTCATGCTGCTGTATCACTTCCGCCGTTCCGGACTCAAGGGCGCAAAATCGAATTCAGCACTTCCTGTATTTCTTCGACTTCACCCGAAGGCACAAGTATCTCAAACTGTTGCTTGGATGCACTGATGGCCCGGGTCTGCACCATAAAACCTTCTTCAGACAGTTTGAGCTTAATCATGTCAGCCAGTCTGGCCGTCGGTGCAATATATATCACCGTCCACATGCCTTGTTTCTACCCCCTAAGCCTCAAGTTTTGAGCCCATATAATAGACTCATGATAACATACCTTACTTTTTTCCCGCAACAAAAGCCCTCCTGATCATTCAAGTTCCGTCGGAGGGCCTAGAAAATCATTAATTCTGTTTATTCAGGCCAATTAAACATCCAATGATGCAGGATAATGCTTGGCATGAAGGCTCCGATGGGCAATACGCGAAGAAGCGGCGGCAGCCAATCCGGCGACAAGATCATCTAAAAACACATGAATACCACTGCCTTTTTGGTTCAGCTTTTCGATAATTCCAATCTTTTCTTTATCCAGATAGCCAAAACTGGTCAAGCCGATCATGCCGTACACGCTCGTAATGCCAAGAGCCATTGTCTCGTCCACTCCATACAGCGGTTCGTCTGCCTCCATAATGGCTTGAAGCGGCTGGGGAAGAAGTTTTTTTTCGGCCAGCTCATCGAGCGCAATGCCTGTCAGCAGTGTATATTGTACCTCTCGCTTTTGCAAAACCGCTTTGACACTTTCTACACATTCTTCCATAGTCAAATGAGGATAATATTTTAGCTGAAGCTGAAAAACAATGTCCGCAATGGACTCGATCTGAATGCCTCTGCGATTTAACAAGGTTTCTGCATATTCATAGGACATAATTTCCCTCCCGCTTTCACCATGCAGTTCTATTCTTCCACCGTGCGGGACTTTATGGTGCAGGATACGTGTTGAACCTCCTGTTCCGCCAGTTTTCCAAGTGTATGCGAAAGGGAAGGAAAATGTTCATTAAACCGTTACAATAAAGACGAGTTGCTGCGTGCCTGTCATTTGACTTTCACGGTGCCTTCACCCAGCATCGATTCCATTCGATCAAAAAGCTGAGGAGAAGGCTTAATGCTGTAAGCATCACTCAACGCCAGCAGACGCTGGTTGCTCTCGTAAAAAAGTACGGTAGGTACAGCACCGGGATGCTCCTGTAGCAATGCCTTGAGGCTGACTAGCAAGCTGGCGTCCTCCTCGGCCTGGCGGGTGATTTTGACAAACACCCGCTGACGGGCGGGCGATTCCGAGCCGCGCGGGGAAGGCACCTGCTCACTGTGAGCCGCTTCGCTTCTGCGTTGTGAAGAAGCCGCCACGGGACGAGCCTCTTTCTGCTGGGGCGACGCTGATGGAGCTACTGCCGAAAGCGAGGTCGACACACGTGGCGCTCTCCCGCCTGTATTGCCAGCAGCTGGCACGGATGTTCCAGCTGCTGCGGACGAACGTGCTCCGGTACGCCGGCGCTGAAGAAGCCGTGACAGCGCGTCTTCCGCCAACGGAACTGCCTCATCCGCTAGGAGCTTGAAGTGTTCGTCCTGCTGCTGCATCTTGGCGCGAAGTGCAAGCAAGGCACCTTTTTCAATCCACTGCTGGCTTCGCTTCCAAACTTCAGGAAACAGCACAACCTCACAGCGCTCAATCTGATCCTCCAGCTCAATGAAGGCCATAGCCTTTCCCTGCTTGGTCGTAATCGTCTTGAGTGACACCACCATGCCTGCGGTCACAATAACCGTTTCATCTGGCACATCGCTCAGCTCCATCAGACGATCCGCTTGGCTGCTTTCCAGCAGCGACTCAAAATCATCTAGCGGATGCCCAGACAAATACAGTCCCAGCAGTTCGCGTTCCAGCTCTAATTGCTGGCTGGTACTAAATGGGGGTACATTGGGATATTCGATATCCCAATTAGGCATTTCCACAAACCCAAACATATCAATTTGCAAATCGTCACGTTCCTTGCGCCATTTGGCAGCTGCATCCACCGTTTCATCAAGCATGGCAAGCAACTGTGCCCGATGGCCTGTCAATGAATCAAATGCTCCTGCCTGAATGAGCGATTCAATCACTCTCTTATTACACACCCTCAAATCAACACGTCGACAAAAATCGAGCAGACTGTCGAAAGGACGTTCCTTACGAACAGCAAGAATGCTCTCCATTGCTTGTGTGCCGACATTTTTAATTGCAGCCAGTCCAAAGCGGATATCACCGTGCTGTAATGGGGTAAACAGCACCCCACTCTCATTCACATCAGGCGGCAACACCGCGATATCCATACGACGACATTCGACGACATATTCAGCCACTTTTCGATGACTTCCCATTACGGCCGTCAGCATGGAAGCCATGAATTGCACTGGATAATGTGCCTTAAGATAGGCCGTCTGGAATGCTAGCACACCATAAGCAGCTGCATGGGCACGCGGAAAGCCGTAGTCAGCAAAACGGACGATCATATCGTAAACCCTTCCAGCTTCCTCCTCCGTGTAGCCCTGTTTAATACTGCCTTCGACAAAATGGCCCTGCTCCAGATCCAGCACCTCGCGCTTTTTCTTGGACACCGCGCGGCGCAGCAGATCAGCCTCCCCCAAAGAAAAGCCAGCCATGCGCGAAGCAATCTGCATGATTTGTTCCTGGTACACAATAATACCGTACGTATCCTTTAAGATCGGTTCAAGATCAGGATGCGGATAAGAAATCTCAATCTGTCCGTGCTTAGCCTGTATAAAGTTAGGAATAAAGCCCATCGGACCCGGACGATACAAAGCCACGACAGAAATGATATCCTCAAAAACACTCGGTTTCAAATCCTTGAGCACCCGGCGTACACCAGCCGACTCCAGCTGGAACACGCCTCCTGTATCTCCTTTGCCCAGCAAGTCATAGGTATGCGGGTCATCATCGGGAACACGGCTAAAGTCAGGTGTTTCTCCATGCTGCTCCGCAATCCAGCGCATGCAACGTTCAATAATGGAGAGCGTACGCAGTCCGAGGAAATCCATTTTTAGCAAACCAATGCGCTCCAGATTTTCCATCGAGTACTGCGTTAAAGGAACCCCTTCACTCCCCTCTTGCAGCGGAACCGCATCGGTCAGTGGAGTCCGCGAGATGACAACACCTGCCGCATGTGTCGAAGCATGACGAGGCATTCCTTCTACTTTGATCGCCATATCCAGCAGTTCACGTGTCTTGGGCTTCGTTTCATACAGAGCCTTCAGCTCGGGGGTAATCTCCAGCGCATGTCGGATATTAATACCGAGCTGCGCCGGGATCAACTTGGCCGCCTTGTCCACCTCGCCATATGGCACGTTCAATACACGGCCGACGTCACGGACTGCGGCTCTTGCCGCTAATGTCCCAAAGGTAATAATTTGCGCTACATGCTCATTTCCGTACTTCTGTACTACATACTCGATAACCTCATCGCGGCGTTCATCGCTAAAATCAATATCTATATCCGGCATACTGATCCGTTCAGGGTTCAGGAACCGTTCAAAGAGCAGATTGTATTTTATCGGATCGACATTCGTGATATTAAGCACATAGGCAACCAAACTACCTGCGGAGGAACCCCGTCCCGGACCGGTTGCAATCTTATGCTTATGAGCAAAAGCGATAAAATCCCATACGATCAGGAAATAATCGCTGAAACCCATACTATCGATCGTATTTAATTCGTAGTTCAGCCGCTGGTCCAGTCTTTCCCGCTCCTCTGGCTGCTCCCACACAGGATCGCCTCCATAGCGACGCTCCAGCCCTTGCACGCACAGACTGCGCAAATAGGACGAAGACGTCATGTCCTCCGGCAGCGGGCGATATTCAGGCAAAATAGATTGGCCGAATTCCAGTTCCAGCTCGCACTTCTCAGCAATACGCACTGTATTGGCGATGGCTTCTGCTACATGTGGAAATAAACGAGCCATTTCCTCCTGACTTTTCAGATACAACTGACGTGTTGGTATCCGCAAGCGTTCCTCATCGTCAACTGTCTTCCCTGTCCCGATACAGATCAGGACGTCCTGGACATCAGCATCCGGCTCGGTTAAGTAATGCACGTCATTCGTCGCCACTAGCGGAATATCCAGTTCCTTTGCCAGTGCGATCAATTGAGGATTTACGCGTTTTTGCTCCGACAGACCATGATCCTGAAGCTCCAGATAAAAATCATCGCCAAAAATGCTACGGTATCGTTCCGCTGCACGTCGTGCTTCGGCTTCTCTGCCATGCAGCAAATGCTGCGGCACTTCACCGCCCAAGCAAGCGCTCAGGCATATGATGCCTTCATGATGGGCAGCCAAAGCATCCATATCGATGCGCGGCTTATAGTGAAAACCCTCCAAATGGCCAATGGAGCACAGCTTCATTAGATTTTGATAGCCTGTTTTATTTTTGGCGAGCAAAATTAAATGATATATAGGCTGATCCTTCCGGCTGCCACGCTCCTTGCGCGATCCTGCCGTCATATAAGCCTCACACCCGATAATCGGCTTAATGCCGTTCTCTACACATGCTCTATAAAAAGGAATGGCACCGTACATGACCCCATGATCTGTAAGAGCCAGCGCCTTCATTCCGTAAGCTGATGCCTGTTTGACCAATTCCGCGGTACGAGCCGCGCCGTCCAGCAGGCTGTACTCGCTGTGAACATGCAAATGCACAAATGAACTCATGCGCTTCTCTTCCCTTCACCGCTTGATTTTCTTCAAACTATTTTATCATATCCGCGTTAGTAGCGCCCATAGAATAAAAGTACAGACCCGGGCGGACAAGCGCGGTCCTGATTCATATACCCCAAGGAGGAAAAGGGCATGAGCACTTTTATATCCAAAGCGATTCTCGACTTCTTCATTGCCTTCGGCATCGTGCTCGGAGGAGCCATGCTCGGCGGAATGGGAGCTGTAGTATCGCTTCAGCCACCTACCCAGACGATGCTGGAGGTTGCAGGAAGGATTAAAATATGGGCGCTTGCCGCCGCTGTGGGGGGAACGATGGACCCGATCCGGGTCATTGAGAGCAATATGTTGGATGGTAATTTGTCACCTGCGATTAAGCAGATATTGTATTTGATTTTCGCCTTTCTAGGCGCTCATATGGGTGCAGAGCTGGTCAAGTGGGTATGCGGCAACGGACGGCCGTGAGGTGAAACGACTATGAGAGTTCCCCCCTTTGAGCGCCTGCGCCCTTTTATGCAATTATCCTCCGTTTTTGTACTCGGTATGATTACGGGAGGAATGATCTATAATGCCATCTGGCATGCGAGCTTCAATCAGCTATGGGTAAACAACCAGGACCTTCAATTCCAGCTCCAGCAAGCCGAAGAGGACAACAAAACATTACGTAAATACAGCAAGCGCCAAACCGTCATCAAAGAAATCAAGCTGATCGCGGAGGAAGCTTCGGCTGAAAAAATTGACTCTATTAATCTGAAAGAGCTTCTTCGCCGCGTCAGTCGTGATCTGGAGGTGCTGCGCGGCAGAGATATGTTTGAGATTGACTCTGACAGCAAGCTGGTACGTATGTTGCTGCACCAAAAAAAATACACCGTTCGTGACAAGGAGTATACAATCCAGGTCAAAACGATGCTTGTAATGGAAGGTGTGCTGCAAATTTGGCTGGAGGCCAAAGAAAGACTGCCTCAAAGCCACTAATCGATCTATTTCACCCCACCTTTTGCTCCAATCCAGAGGTAGATCAACCATGTTCAATAGATTGGAGCGTCATTACTGCTTTACACACCAAATGATTTTCCCGAGAAATCGCAATTTCTAGCTTACATGTGCGGCGACTCATCTCAAGCAGCAACGGACGAAGAACGACAGCATCCTCAATCTGTACCGGTCGAATAAAATAAGTCGTCAAATTATCCAGCACATAATCCTTGCCGCTCATATCTCTAGCTGCTCGGTAGCCCGCTTGTGTCATCACGTTGACCAGTACGCCTTCCGAGATCGTCCCTAAATTGGTGGCCATCTGTGGAATGATAAAACCGCGAAAAAATAAGGATCCGTCCTCATTACGCTCCTCAGCAAAACCGTTCCAAATCAGCTGGTCGAACGTCTCGCCCAGTTGTGGCTGCTTTTGGGCGTTACGCAGTGCTTCCAGCACCTCACGCCGTGTAACGGACCCAAGCAGCTTACGGTTGCGGTCCACGACCGGCAAGTAATCTACACCTTCCCATGCCATCATTTGAGCAGCAGAAGCCAGCGAGGTCTGGTAGGTGACCGTAATTGGGTTACGGATCATACATTTATCCATCGTATGCTCAGGTTGAAGTCCTTCCACATCTTTACGGCTGACGATACCAATTAAACGATTCCATTCATCCACTATGGCAAAATGATGATATCCTGTGGTCGCTGATAGCTGTTCAAATTCGGTAAGCGTGCTGTTGATTTTCAAGGTCAGCGTCTTCGGTTTGCTTGCCGCAATGTCTTCAATCAACATAATTTTCTTTTTGATCAGGCGGTCAAATATTGCTCTATTAATCATAGATGCCACCGTAAATGTATCATGGCGCGAGGAAATAATCGGCAGACTAATCTGGTCTGCAAGCTGCTTAACCTCCCGACTCGTACCGAACCCCCCTGTAATCAGCACACCTGCCCCTTGCTCTAATGCAAGCGAATGTGCATCCTCCCGGTTACCTACGATCAGCAAACTGCCTGCGTCAATATAACGAGCCATCGCTTCCTCACGCATCGCCCCGATCACATACTTGTGCAACGGCTTCTCTAGCCCCTCGCTTCCGCCCAGCACATGTCCTTCTACAATATTCACGACATCCGCAAAGGTCAGCTGCTCAGACAAGCCGCGTGGGCGCTTCTCCACTCGTACTGTTCCGATCCGTTCCTTGGTAATGACAATCCCCAAATTCTCTGCTTCTTTCACGGCCCGATAAGCCGTGCCTTCGCTAACGCTCATTTCTTTAGCCAACCTGCGTACAGAAATTTTGGAGCCTATTTTCAACTGCTCGATATGACGCAATAGCTGCTCATGCTTCGTAACTGTTTCATCTAGCCCGTCCAACCTGTTACACCCCCAACGTTCAATCTGTATCATTCTGTATCTATTATACCACAAAACCCCTTTGTTTTAGACCCTTGTTATTAGGATATCTTTCCTTTGGAAATAACAAAAAAGCGGTCCCTTGTTACAAGAGACCGCTTCGTACTAGGATTGTTTTGTAATTTAGGAGCAAGCTTAGGACAATCCGGAGGAAAGCTTACAGCATATTGCCTTTGTCAGCTTTATTATCCCATTTCATCTGCCACTGCTGCATTTTGGCCCGTCGCACACGCTCCAGCGTTTTGCGTTTTTCCTCATCTACACCCAGCAAAAAATGCAGGTTCGCTCCGATGACAAGCAACGCAAAAAGTACCCATACCATCCCAAAGCCGTTGACCCAGTTCAAACCACCTGCCAGCGAGATGCGTGGTAACGCGACCAATACCATAGCCAATGCGATCAGTGTGTACATACCGTGTTTCCATTTTTTAAAAGAACCCAATCGTATCCCTTCCTCTCCCTGTGACTCTATGTATCTAGTCTATGAGAGGACAGGAAGGAATATGAGACAAACTTACAGAGACGAACCGTACAAATGTTGAAGACTGTCTGCAATAATCTTATTTACGTCCTCAATAATCACTGCCAGGCGACGTTCAGCGTCGAACAGACGACGGATGTTAAGGTTCAAGCTGAGTACCTCGAACATTTTTTCCATCTTTTCCATCTCTTCCTGTGCTGGCATATCGCCGCTCATCATCCGCTGTTGCACTTCCATTTGGCGTTCACGGAAATCGTCGAGCATTTTCTTGGCTTCCGGATCAGTCTCAATCAGCTTCATTGCTGACGTAATTTCCTCTACCTCTTTGCTTTCCTTCAATGCTTTCGCTAAATCATGGGCTTTGTCATAGATATTCATGATTGTTCATTCCTCCATTACAAGTTTTGTGTCAACATTTCACATTGTCCGTCAATCACCAAGGTATATATGTCCTCATATGATGAATCAGTGCTATTACAGCCCATTCACGTTTCCCGTTACTTTCAAGACATCAAGTTGCTGCCCGGAAGGAGATCCACGATGTCCATCAAAAAAACAACGATTCAAATCATCGGATCGGGCATCTTGCAGGATGACGTACTCATGGTCGGCGAGTCCCTGCTTCGCAAATGGAAAATATCCGCAGGCCACCCCGTTCAGCTCGCCTTCGGTTCGTTCCGCCAAGAGGTTACCGTCATATCGGTACCCCGATACAGCGGTCTACGCGTGGGAAGCGTGCTGGCCCGAAAAATGGGGCTTCATGCCAGTCATGACAGTTGTAATCTGCGAGTAACCTACAGCCGAGGCCGCCGGACACTTCGAGTGGGCCCACTTATTAGCGTGCTGGTTAGTCGGGACTATCCCGAACAGCCCGACAAGCCTTTCGGGTCGATCACCCTGTTCTGCCGTGAACTAGTCGGGGAATGCCGCAGACAAGGAGCATATGTGTATTTCTTCACCCCGGAGCATATCGGAAGTCAGCCCGGGCGAGTTCAGGGATGGGTGTATGACGGAGGCTGGAAAAAGACGGTCATGCCTGCCGGCGATGTCGTCAATAACCGGCTTACCTCCCGTAAACTCGAGAACAGAACTAGCGTACAGCATTTCATGAAAGAAGTAAAATCACAGTACGGCACGGCCTTTTTTAATGAAAAGTTTTTGGATAAGAACGAAGTGTTTGATGCACTCAAATCGAATTCTTCCCTGCGCAAGTATTTACCCGAGTCCCACTTGCTGCAAACCTTTGCCGTTTTCAAAAAAATGTGCAACCAGTATCCCTCTGTTTTTCTCAAACCCGTGCGCGGAAGCCTTGGTAAAGGCATTATGCGCATTAACAAGCAAACCGATGGTACCTTTTCGGTGCTATCCACGACAGCGGGCACACCCCGAAAGCAATCGTACGCTAACGTCGATAAACTGTACAAAAGCTTAGCGGGAAAAATGAAATCAACACGTTTTCAGCTGCAACAGGGTCTTACCTTGATTGATCACGATAAGCGTCCGGTCGATTTTCGCGCGCTTGTACAAAAAAATGCGTCTGGAACCTGGACCGTAACATCCATTGTCGCTCGGATCGCAGGAGGCAGCCACTTTGTATCCAATCTGGCAAGAGGCGGTACGCTCAGTACAGTCAAGGAAGCACTGGCCAAAACCACGCTGCCCGCAACTGTTAAATCGAATGGTCTTACCTCTCTTAAAACAGCAGCACTGGATATCGCAAGCGGAGTAGAAAAGGCAATTCCCGCCCATTTCGCGGAATTTGGTATTGATTTGGCGATTGACAGCACGGGGCGTATCTGGTTGCTGGAGGTCAATTCCAAACCATCAAAAAATGACAATACACCGTTGAACGATCAGAAAACCCGCCCGTCCGTAAAAAAAATGATTGAATACTGCTGTTATTCAGCCGGATTCAAATGAATCTATCTCTTCCAGAGTCCGGCTGCCAAAGGAGCTGTTGTCGGTGTCTCTTGTTATGCCAGGCATGCTGGGCGTGCTTGTTAGCCGAAAGCAGGGCGCTACTCCCCCTATTACCGAAGCCGATTTCTGCCGTAGGCTAAGTTTGTTGGGCAGGCGCTCTGGTATTAGCGTAATGGCGTTTACCGCCGAAGGAGTTTCACCTGAAGATCATTCCATACGGGGTTATGTTTATCGTGCTGGAGTATGGACATTCGGCCGCTTTCCCCTGCCGGATATTGTTTATAACCGCTGTCTCCATGTCCATGAGAGCCAGAATGTCAAGCGCACACTGGGAGACATAGCGGAGCAAAAATCGCGCAAGCTCATCTACTGGTCGCGTAACTTGCCTGGCAAATGGCAGGTATATCGCGCTCTGCATACGGTAGATAAAGTGCGGCCCTTTGTACCGCCTACGGCCCCATACCGGGATACGCTCCAGCTTGTGGAGTGGCTGCAACGCCATTCGGAGCTATTTATGAAACCACAGTCCGGAACACATGGCAAGGGCACGCTGTATCTCCGGCTGGCGGAAGGAGGTCAGGGGCTGTACGTACAAGGCAGGAACTCCCAAAACCGCCCGTTCCGTCGTTTGTTTTCTGAATTGGATGCAGGATTGTCATGGATCGACGGTATTGCACACAAACGCGCCTATATCGTGCAGCCTTATTTGAAATTAACAAGCCAAAGCAATCATCCCTTTGATGTTCGCGCGCTCATGCAAAAGGACGGCAACGGCTGTTGGCGCCTGACGGGCTTTGCCGTGAGAGAAGGCAGAAAAGGAACTCTGACTTCCAATCTGCACGGTGGGGGCGAAGCCCATCCGGCAGAGCCTTACCTTCGTGAACAATTTGGCGTGGACAGCACACGTCTCATCATCGGGCAGATGATGGAGCTGTCCTTGACCATTGCCGGGGCGTTGGAGGAACGCTATGGTCGCCTTGGCGAGTTGGGAATTGATTATGGTATTGACCGGAGCGGGAATATCTGGCTGTTGGAGGTTAATTCCCGCCCTGGTCGAGCTTCCTTTTTTCAGACTCGTCAGCCAGAGTGCGCTTTTCGGTCGGTCAACCGCCCGCTCGAATATGCTCGATATTTAATGACCCATTCCAAAGCGACAGGGCCAAAGGGCGCGGGCGCCTCCCTTGAACATACGGTATAGGAGGATAAACAGATGAGTTTAACGCATTGCAATGTGCATTTCTCACAGCAGCCCGACAAGGTGGCGTATATATCCACTTCCTTGTTGAAAAGCCTTAAGTTATCTGGAGCCAAGTCTATTCGTTTGCGACTTGGCAAGGATCAGATTCCCGCAACAGTAAAACCCATTCAGAAGGCGGGACGTCATCTATACTTGACCTCCGGCTTACGCAATGCAATCCGTGTTCCCAAAAGCGGGTCTATCTATTTGCGGAATCTGGACGGAGATGTTCAGCTTGGACCGTTGATTGGAGTATTGTCTGATGCTACTAACTCCACCACCCGCCCTTTCGGATCACGCACAGGCTTTATTAAGCAACTGTTGAAGGAAGGCAGCAAAAAGTCTTATATTTTTGCCTTCACCCCACGGGATATCAACTGGCAAAATGATACGATTAACGGCTATTTTCTGTCATCCAGCGGGGAGTTTACCCGTAAACTCGTACCTCTGCCGGACGTAATTTATAATCGTTTGCCGAGCCGCCGCTCTGATTTTTCCCCAGCAATCAATCAACTACGCGAACGCTTTTCCCGCAAACGAATTCCTTTCTTTAACTGGAGCTTTTTCAATAAATCCGATATCTATCATTTGCTAGAAAATAATCCAGAGGTTAACCGTTATGTCCCTGAATCCTATATGAATCCTAGCTCTGAACGTATTCGAGGTATGCTGGAGCGGCATCAATTTGCTTATTACAAGCCAAGTAGCGGCAGTCTCGGCAAAGGAATCTATCGTCTGTCCTATGTCCCCAAGCAAGGATACTATGTAAGGTACCGAAAAAAAAATAGCAATGTATTGCTGCGGTTCGCCTCTTTTAATTCCATGCTGAGGATGCTTCACTCCAATAAGGGGCAGACGCTAAAAGGCTACGTCATTCAGCAGGGCATTCAGCTGATCGAGATTGATAATTGCCCGATTGATTTTCGGTTTCATATGCACAAAGACGGTAATAACCAATGGGTCGTCGTTGGCATTGGAGCCAAAAAAGCCGGACGTGGCAGTGTCACGACCCATATCAAAAACGGCGGTTCCCTGATGACACCCGAGCAAGCGCTCGGTCGTGTATTCGGAGACCGGGCGGGTGAAGTGCTGCAACGTGCCAAGAATGTAGCAGTTACGCTAGCAGAAGCCATTGAATATCACCACCAGCATCTACTGGGTGAAATCGGATTCGATCTGGGCATTGATCAGGATGAAAAGGTATGGATGTTTGAAGCCAATTCTAAGCCAGGTCGATCCATTTTTCAGCATCCATCGTTGCGTGCGGAGGGTAAAGCATCCGTGGAGCATATTTTGGACCACTGTCTTTACCTCAGTAAATTCCGCAGAAAAGAGGAACTATGAATACCCGGGCGGAGCAAAAACCAGTTGTTGCTGTATTGACAGTGCACGACGATGAACAATTTTTCAAGGGAAATCAGCGAAACTTCAGGGATATTCTTGAAACGGGAACGCGCATGGGTTATCAGGTATACATTGTTACTGTCAGGGACTTGAAACTGTCGGATGAAACAGTGAAGGGCTACATCTACAACAAAAACTCACAGATATGGGAGGAACAAAATTTCCCATCTCCACAGGTCATTTATAATCGTATCCCCAACCGTAATTATGAACTTAAAACATCTGTGCGCACAAAGCTGGATGAAATTGCACATGCCTCAGGCGTTGAGCTGTACAATCCAGGCTTTTTTAACAAATGGGAACTGTTCAAATGGCTCCGCACCTCGGAATCCACTCGTCAACTTGTTCCGATTACCAAACGGTTAAGCAACCTGTCATCCTTAGGAAAAATGCTGTCTGCATATCCATACCTGTATCTCAAACCGGAAAACGGTAAAGCCGGAAAGGGAATTATGATCCTCAGATTCAACCCAGAGCATCTGATGGCATACAGGTTGACCATTCAACATGACAAAAAAAGTATCACCTATCGATCTGTATCCTTGTCTCGGTTATGGGGACGTATTCGCCGAGAAGCAGGCAACTCCCCTTATATCATTCAGCAGGGTATCGATCTGGCAACCTATCAGAAAAAGCCCTTCGATTTGCGCATTCTAGTGCAAAAAAATGCCCGTGGCGCATGGAGCATTACCGGAGTAGGTGCCAGACTAGCGGGTAAGGGAAGTATTACAACACATGTTCCGCGCGGGGGAAGTGTGGAGGACCCGTTTATGCTGCTGTCCTCACTCTTTGGACCTGAGGATAGCACAGATTTGCTGAATAAGGTTAAAAGTACGGCCATTCAGATTGCACGTCAAATTGAACGCGCATCCGGTCTTTCTCATGGTGAAATGTCCATGGATCTGGGCGTAGACACACTCGGGACCCTCTGGTTTTTTGAAGCCAATGCCAAACCGATGAAATTCGACGAGCCGGACATCCGTCAAAAATCACTTAGACGTATATTTCAGTACAGCTCCTTTTTGGCCGAACGAATGAAATAATCTCAAGGAAGTGGAATTATGCCGCAAATTAGCGATGTTCAACATTTGCCTGCCCGGAGTTGGGTACTGAGACGACGACAGTTGCTGTTTCTGGCTCGTAGCTCGGGCGGCATGCGCATTACTCGCAATGCTCTGCGGCAGTTGGCTGTTTTAACGCCGGAGCAATTGAACACCCCTGGCTCCTCCCTCCTGTGCGCATATGTGCGCACAGAGAAGGGGCTGCGGATTGCGGGATTTTCCCTCGCTCTGAATTATGGGAAGGATGCTTGCATCGTAATTGTTCGTCCGCTTTACCGGGGCCGCAGACTGGGCGCTAGACTGCTGTCCGCCCAGCTTCAACAGCTGCGCCGTCTGACGTGCAGCGTAGCCACCGACAATATGGCCAGTCTCAAAACCTGTTTTCGTGCTGGACTTATTGCACATGAAATGACAACTGGACCGACGGGGAAGCCCACGCTAATATTTTGTGGGAAGTTATCCGAAGATGAGCAGACGGCAGAGGAAGGTGGAATGCTGTGCCAAAACCTGTCCTAGGCATCATGACTTTGTATTTGAACAGTAAGAAGCAACTGGAGGAACGTGACATATATGAACGCATGATTGCAGAAGGAAAAAGGCTGGGGCTGGATATGTATGTATTCACTCCTGCGGATGTCCATAAGGATCGCAGACTGCTCCTTGCCCAAATCTATGATCCACACAGCGATAAATGGACACGAAAATGGCGAGAATTTCCGGATATGATTTTCGACCGCTGCCGAGTCCAGCGCAGTGAGCGGTATCGTCAATTAAAGAAATTCCGATTGCAGTATACAGACCTTGTTTATTTAAACCGACCGCTGAGCAATAAATGGGCCATTCATCAGCAGCTTGCGAGAAAGGCTGCCTTTCGCCCCCATCTGCCTGCAACAGAGCCGTTCGATGGATTTCATAGTGTAAAGCGAATGCTCAAACAGAATTCACTAGTATACCTCAAGCCAATTAACGGCACGGGAGGCCGCGGGATTTTACGCATTGAGCCTGTTAACAAGCAGAGCGGCCTGTATCTGATTGAGGGACGCAATCGCAAACGCCATATTATTCCTCAGCAGCGGGTACGTCTGGATCGTCTGGAGCCGCGTCTGAGCAGCTGGAACATGGATAACTACATTGTTCAGGAAGGCATTCCTGTGCAGTTGCCGAATGGCAGGGTCCATGATTACCGTATGCTGGTACAGAAAAATAGCCAGGGAGTATGGGAGCTAACGGGATGTGCCGGACGCATCGGGGCACATCGGAGTGTCACTTCCAACCTACATGGCGGAGGCAAGGCAGTGCCGATGAAGCAATTGCTGACGCAATGGATTCGTGATGAAGACCAGAGAGAGAAAATCATCAAGCAAGGGGAAAAGCTCGGACTGGACATTGCTGCGTATCTGGAAGAAAGCTATGGGGCATTATGTGAGCTTGCGCTCGATTTGGCAATCAATAAGGACGGTCATATCTACGTGCTCGAGGTCAACCCGAAGCCGGCTCGCGAGGTATTTTCACGCATTGGCGAAAAAGAAACCTATCGTCGTGCCATCACCAAGCCCATGGAATACGCCCTGTGGGTCTACCATACTCAGATTAATCCGAAGCCACAGACGGAACAAAAAACAGAAGAACAAACAGAAGATAAGACAGAGAGTAAAGCAAAGGAAGGCTCCGCCTAAGTGGCTGCCTTCCTTTGTTTTGTTATCTGCCCAACATCGTTTACATGTATTATTTATATGATACGCCACAGCTAGTTATAACTCTTATCAATGCTTTCACAGTTACTCGGCGTTTTTATAAAGTGTAAGCAGCTGGGTAAAGTCCGTAATAATCGCATCGGACCCTTCCAACTCATCATTCACACCAAATCCAGCGTAAGCACAGCCGATCACGGTCTGTCCGTTCTTTTTGCCAGCTTCCACATCGGAGGAACGATCTCCGACCATCCATACATTCGAAATATCGTGCTTGCTCAACAGAATTTCTAGCAAATTCACTTTGGAAAGCGTACTGTATTCCCCAGCGCTATACAGTCCTTCAAAAATAGGAACCATTTCATACGCAGCAGCAATCCCCTTTACGTAATCCTCCAGCCCGTTACTGGCTACGAATAATCGGACACCTTGCTCATGAAGTGCCTGGAGTGTTTCTTTTACATGTGGATACAGAGCATGACTTCCATTCTTCAACCCCTCCAGCTCCAGCTGAAGCAACAACTCGTCCGCTCTTCTGTGAGCTGCTTCACTGGCTTCTGGCATTACTCTTCTCCAGATTTCATCCAGCAGCATACCCAAACTATTCAAAATAAGCTCCTCCGGAGGAGTCTCTCCTTCATAAAGCCCTTCGGCGCGCAGCGTATCAAACAGCTTGTGATACGCAGGAAGCAGCAGCGTCTCCGTCTGAAAAAGTGTACCGTCCATATCAAATACCATAGCCTCAGGTTTCTTCAACACAGGTGCATTGTTCATGTAGTTATCAGTCATTCCTTTCCTAATGTAAGTTTACACTCCGACCCCTCTCATGATAAGCAATAAGAGAGGTCCGTGTAAACCTCATTGCGCATACCGTTAACTCTTATATTTTTTTAGAACGGTCCTAAAACAATGTAATCCGCCCCACATATCTGTGTGTAGAGCTCCTCGTGGAAGCTTGAGATCCACACCACTCCAATACGAAAATCCCGCTTGTTCTATCCATTGTTCCATCGCTGAAAGATCTACTGTAGGGTAATCAAACGTCAACAGAAGCATTCCGTCATCCCGTAAAGTTCGATGAAATTCACGCAAGGCCGCCAAAGATTCATCGGGCGTTAAATGCTCCAATACTGAAATACATACAATTTTGTCAAAACTGGCATCCTCATAGGGCAGGGCGGTCAGATTGGCATGGGCGGAGTGGAGCCGAACCGGTAAAATCTCCTGAATGCGCTCAGCGGCCTCCTCTCCAATATCCCGCCGCACCTCGGCCAAGATAGCATCTACAGAAACGATTCGTATATCCAGATCGCAGGCATAGACCTGAGCGCAACGGCGGGCCAGCTCAAATTTGAATGGATGAGGGATACCACATGCCGCATCCAATACCGTATCTTGCCCAGACATAAATTGGAGACACCACTCATACTCATAGGGACGACTCCACCAGCTTTGAGGGAGTCTGTAAATCATGTTGGACGAGTTGGGATCAGAATATACAAAAAAGCGAGACAGATACGGGTCAGCCATATTCATGAATGTAGCCTCCTCCTTTGGAGATGTTTAGATTACTTTTGCTACACAGCATAATTCATGACCCCGTTTCTCGCCTTGAAGCTTAGCCAACAATCCCATTTGTTCCGTAAAGGCAAGCTCACCGTACAATGGATGTGCTTGCAGCAAAGCATCCAAACCAGCAGGAAGCTGGCGGGTGAACAAAGCCACCGGACGCAAGCCGGACTTTTCCAGCAAGAGCGTCAGCGTATGATCTGAATAATGGTACAAATGATCTTCCTCCGTAAATAAAGGTGAATGAACGCCGTAAGCCTCGTTGGTAAACGAGTTCTTATTGGGCACCGTAATATATAACGTTCCGTCAGGTTGAAGCTGTTCGCACAAATCCGTCAAAAATGCGACTGGGTCCGCGATATGCTCCAGCACATGCCAGCATGCGATGGCTTCGTATGGGTGCTCCAAAGATAAGTCCAGTTCTTCCTCTAAACTTTCGGCCTCAATCCCTTCCTGAGCTTCATGAGCTTGGTGAATTTCCACTTCCACAGATTGTTGTGTTTGAGCATCTAATTCTGTTTCACCGTTCCAATAGCCGGGTAATAAATCTACCTCATATTTGCTTTTGGCGTAGGCACGCGAGTCACTGGACGGCTCAATGCCCACTGCATTCCAGCCAGCTTGAAGGGCAGCATGGATAAATTCTCCGGTGCCTGAGCCAATCTCTAGCAATTTTCCTTTTCTGGGACTGAACATATCGAGCAACATAAGTCCAAAAAGAGCATGATCCCCATAGGTGGACGCCGCTGCACTATCCCGCATAGCAACCCAATTGGCATTATAAATCTCTGCTATCATTTCCTCAGACTGAATATGATCCACATCCTTACGAAAAACCAATCCACAGGAGCCGCATCCCATCAAGGTAAAGCGTTGATAATCATGAAATACTACCGTGTCAGATGAGCCACACAGTTTGCATTTTACACTCTGCTCTGCTCCTTTCCCCTTCTCTGTAGCATAAAAGGTGTCCTTGGTTTCACTTTTTATTTGTGGTTCGGGTTTGTTCATAACCTGTACACTGGCCACCTTGGCGACATCCGAGGCGTCCACCTGATGGGCAGGTTCATATTCTGGTGTAGGTTCTTTTTCTGTATTTTTGTTGTCCTGATCCACCCAGAGCGTGAGTTGTGGGTTCGAGTCCAGAATTGATTCATATTGCTCTTTCCATCCATAACGAGCACTTGGGTCAAGCAGCTGGTACCGCTCAAATTTAGCCATGCGAATAGCAGGTGTATACCAACCCCAATGCTGAATACGGTAGTTGCTGATCTCTGTGGGAAGATCAAGTACATTTTCGGGTAATCTCCCACAGTGCAAGGACTGCTCCCTCCATTTATAAGGGAACCCTTCTTTATATCGAATTAAAAAAGGACGGTAATACCGATGAGCCTGCCAATATTCATCATCACGGTAATGCGTGGAAGACCACATATCAAACAACCTGAAACAAATCGTATCCGCTGTCGTTCCCGCTAACAAAGAATGTACCCCTTGGGCAAAGCGGGATTCGAACATTTCGTCAGCATCCATGCTTAATATCCATTCGGGAGAGGAAGCCAATGTTTCTTTCCACTGCTGCTTTCGCAGTTCGACTTCATTGGTAAAAGAGGGTGTTTCATTACGGATCAGACGCAGTGGGATTCCTTGTAAGATTTCCCGGCACAACTCTCCGCTATCGTCATGACTACCATCATCAATAATGACTGCTTCATCAATGTATTCTCGGTGGCTCAGCAGCACGTCTGTAAGCTTGTGATCTGCCTCATTGTATACCGTCATGGTCAGCGTCAATTTAGGATTAGAGACAGGCGGTGTATAAAGCTCACTTTGTCGTGGACCAGTGAACGTTGGTGGTACAACAAACGAATCCGCTGTGTACTTGGCAAAGACAGCAGTTTCGTGGAGATGATCGGGTATAACTGGAGGTTCAGGGAACTTAGGGGTTCTTGAAGATGCTGAACGATTGAAGGTTGGAGAGCTTGGAGAAGTATCAGAGTATTCCGCATGTGTTACATGCTCTGGATGGTTCGATGTAAAATATTTTAGGGTGAATAATAGCTGTTCTGCCTTCATTCGATCGGCTTCCCGATATAGATGCATTGCCGGATAGTGTGTGTCTACAAAAAGTGGAAATCCATATGCAGCCGCCCGAATACAAAAATGTCGATCTTCTCCCCAATAAGAAACGTTTTTGATTTTGCCAAAATGAATTCCTGCTTCCAGCGCCCGTCTGCGGATTAAGGTGCAAGCGCCTAGACCACCCACCTCATACAAACCAGGAATATGCAACTGGTGTATAAAATGCAACTCACGTTGCGCTCGCTCCTCTTTCGACAACACTTCGCCATCTTCACGGTGAAACAAGTTATATTCATCACTGACCCACACTTGAGGCAATAACGGTCCTTCCGGTTGCCAACGTGTCCAGAAAATCTCTGATACGATGTCTTTCTCCGTCTCCACCAGCCTGCACAAGGTACGAGAATGGAGAACCAGGTCTGAATCGACCAGAAACAACGCGTCATAATTGTGCTGAAGGGCATATTCAATAAGACGATTTTTAAAGCCAGCCACTTTCCAGACGAGAGCAGGCGGCCAATAATGGGTGTGCTCATCACTACGGTTCTCCACTTGCTGCGAGCCTGTTAACAAGGGCAAAACCCGACCCGGTAGCCGATTGGAAAAGTCAACTAGCCACTGGCTTGAAATCGGATTGTCATTATCATCGACAAACAAATAATCCGGTAGCACGTCAGGTGTCTCCAGGCGCTCCAAGGCTTGAAGAAACAAAGACAAAATTTCCGGCTTCTGGTGCACCGGGCTGCCGATTAATATACGCATGTGTCAACGCCTCCATCAGGCGGAAGCCTCATAACCGTTCCCCTCCATGTCCTAACGCATACCATAATTGCGACCAAGCTTTGGGAGTGAGCGTGGTATGAATGGACTTACACCTGGAAATATCATTGAAAACGACAACAATACAAAATACAATCTCCCCATTCGACGATAAAACCCATCCTGTCGCACGTCCTAACCCGGAATGTCACGCACATCGTTCAATCCATTCTCTCCCCCCAAACATCCAACTTGATTTTCTAATTTATTAGATCAGAACTGAATTTATGATCATCATCTCCTCTACACGTTCCATCCGAATTCTACATAATGAGCAAGCTATCCTAATAAAATGGGAATTATACCAAGTTATTTTGGAGGGACAAAGAGCATGGTAACTGTCAGCTTATGTATGATTGTCAAAAACGAAGAAGAAACCCTTCATACCTGTCTGGAATCAGTCCATGACCTGGTGGATGAAATCATTATCGTTGATACTGGATCTACCGATAGAACCCAAGAGGTCGCTGCAGCATCCAACGCTCGGATATACAATTTTGAGTGGTGCGATGATTTCTCCGCTGCTCGCAATTATGCGTTTGATCAGGCCACGCAAGAATATCAATTTTGGCTGGATGCCGATGACATACTGGAAGAAAAAGATCGACTATCCTTTCTTAACTGGAAAAAACAAGCCACCCTCTCTTATGACAGTATTACAATGGATTATGTGCTTTCCGTAGATGAACAAGGACAGCCGTTGTATAAGCTCAAAAGAAACCGAATTGTACGGCGTGATCGCAGATTCAGATGGACCGGATTTGTTCACGAGTTCCTGAATGTAACAGGCAGCATCTTTCACAGTAATATGGCGGTGACTCATAACAAGACACGCGCTTATACTGACCGTAATTTGCACATATATCTCAAACATCGGGAGCAGGGTACCGTATTTTCTGAACGAGATCACTACTACTTCGCCAATGAATTATATGATAACGGGCGCACGCTAGAAGCCATTCAGCAGTACGAACATTATCTAGGGCTAAATCAAGGATGGATAGAAGATCGGATTGCTGCTTGCTTTAAGCTTGCGGATTGCTACAATCGTCAAGGACAAAAACAGGAGCAACGTATGGCTTTGCTCCGCACACTTACCCTCGATGTACCACGCGCTCAGTTCTGCTGTGTTTTCGGCAATTTGTTCATTGAAGATGAACAATATGCTCAAGCCATTTATTGGTTTCGTCAAGCGACGCTGATCGAGCCCCTACAAGATGTAATGGCCTTAACCAATTCGTCGTACTATACCTGGTTTCCACACTTGCAATTATGCCTGTGTTATGACCGAATCGGTGACATCGAAAAGGCAAAATCGCATCATCGCATAGCTCAGTTGCACCATCCTACTCATCCAAGTGTTTTATATAACGAACAGTATTTTGCACAACTAGAGCAGCAGAAATAAGGAAGACGAACAATGGCTAAAGGCAGGGACCTGCCAGTTCACGTTCGGGTTTTCCTGCTCCAGAGTTAATACCCATGCTAGGCGCACTTAAAAAAGTCGATTCCTTCTGGGAATCGACTTTCTTGGTTTGAAAGTCGCTCGTTTTTATATCATTCCAGGTGTTTTTCGAACCACGTGAGCGAATCCTTCAGGGCTTTTTCCGGATTCATAACATACCTTCTATCCAATAATTCCAGACCTAGATATCCCTTATAATCTATACTGTTAAGTTCCTTTAACACTTCCACCATTGCTAATTTTCCTTCTCCGGGCACCAGATGTCCTCCAGGATTACCATCCACAAAATGTACATGCATTAAATTATTTCCCAGTTCCCTTATAAAATCATGAATGGTATCCTTTCCTGTAGTTTCCATCACATCTGTATCCGCTAAACCTTTTAAATAAGGACTCCCAACTTCTTTTATCATCTTGGAAATGTGCTCGACTCTATTAAACACCTGTGTGGTAAAAGAGGTAAAAGCCTCCATAGGAAGGTAAATCCCCTCTTTTTCTGCTGTTTTACATATTTCGCCTAAAGATTCTCTGCACCATTTCCACATTTCTGTCTCATCAACATCCAAGTATGCGATGCCTGTGGTCACCAACACTTTGTCACATTCCAGCAAAGATGCAGCTTCGATATGCCGGCAAAAAAACTCTACACTTCTCTTTCTATACTCCGGATCAGGATGGCTGATGCTTACCGGGTAGACATACTGCTCAGGGGTAAGGCAGATCGTCTTTAACCCTCTTTCTTTTACTTTTTTATTTAATTTTTTTATATCCTGATACGTAAAATAGTCTAAATGGAAATGTGGACCTGAAGCCCACAATTCAATATTATGGAATCCCAGCCTTGCAACAGAATCTAAAAAATACTCCATAGAATATCTTTTATAATGATAGTTTGCAGCCGCAATTTGTGAGATCTGTATCATAATAATTAGATACCTCCTTTTTACACAACGCTATATTAAAACGCTTCCAAGTAAAGTAGCTAATATTACAGATAAAATAATATTAATCATTCCAGGTATCATAAAACTGTGGTTCAATACATATTTACCAATTTTAGTCGTACCCGCTGTATCAAAAGATATGGCAGCAAGACACTGAGCAGATACTGGTAAAAAGAAGTTTGCATTTACAGCCATCCAGGCTCCAATTATGATGTAGGTAGGCAAATCAAGTGCAATGGCAATAGGTATCATAATTAACGTCGTGACACCTTGACTTGTAGTTAAAGCAGCAACGATAAACATGATAACGGCAAGCATCCACGGATGGCTATTTACAATCGTAGCAACATGATCTTGAATAAAAGCGCTTTGTCCGTTAATAAAGGTACTGCTCATCCAGGCTAACCCAAAGGCACAGACCATAGCCAGCGCCCCTGCCCTAAATATGGGTCCGTTAAGAATCGTTTCAATCGCCGGACGGCATACGATAATAATCATAGTAGCGCAGACTAGCATAATCATTTCAATGGTATGCGGCATTGATAGACTAGTAACCTCGCCATTCAGCACCCAGGATGGACGCAGCTGAGTAAACATGCCCATAATAACAATGGCTAAAACCCCCATCAAAAAGAGAACAACTGCGGCTTTCGCTCCTTTTGAAGTTTCTTTTTTCTCAGCCTTCTTTTCTGATTTTTCAATTAAGCCTTCTGCCAATCTATGCAAATATTCCGAATCTTCAGATAATTCTTTCCCTTTACGCAACGTGCACACCGCACTTGTAATGACACCTAAGAGTGTAGCAGGTATGGAAATGGCCAAGATAGTTCCCAAACTTACTCCAAGGGGTGACATAAATCCAATCATAGCAGCAGTAGCTGCTGAAACCGGTGAGCAAGTTACTGCCTGCTGGGAAGCAATGATACTATTTGAAATGGGTCTTTCCGGCCTGATATCATTATCAATGGCAAGCTTATTGATAATAGGCAATAAACTATATACGACATGCCCGGTTCCTGATAAGAAGGTAAATAACCAGGATATGATTGGAGCTATTATTGTAATATTCTTAGGTGACTTACTAAGCATTTTCTCTGCAATCTGGACGAGTAAGTTAAGTCCGCCTGAAGACTGCAGCGCAGAGGCAGCCAATACAACCGCTAAAATGATCAGCATCACATCAATGGGAGGAGCCGCTGGTTGGACATGAAAGATAAATACAAAAATCGCTACGCCCACTCCACCGAGCAAGCCCATAAAAACATCGCCAACTCTAGCGCCGAAGAAAATGAGTAAAAAGATGATCAATAGCTCAAACCAAAACATAAGAATTCTCCCTTTTTTTGATTTTACGAACTTTACCGATCTTTCATTATCTACAAGGGCGTAGCCGCCCTTTACTGAATACGCTTACAAAATTCTTATCATGCTTATTCTTCCGAGTCCAAACAACGAATGGGTGTGCCGTAGCCAAAAGCTCCGTTTATCTGGCATATTTTAGCCGCAAAAACCGCTCCTTTTTCCATGCTTGCTTTGATACTCCGAAGCATATCCTCATCTTCGTCGTAGAAAATCTTGCCGGCATTAGAACTTCTAATCATCTCTACAATAAAAGCGGTTATATAAGAGTCACCCGCTCCCATCGTATCCACGGTATCCGTCAATACCGCCGGCTGGTGCATCCATTGATCTTTATAGAGAGCAACTGATCCATTTTCTCCCACAGTTCCAATCACTATTTTAGAACCGAATTTCTGTGCTTTTAGCATTTCTCTTTTTCTTTCACTTTCCGTTAAATGACTGCATGAAAGGAATGAAATGTCCGCATACCGGCATATTTGTTCTAAATATTCATCATTCCAGCGTACCGAGAAATCATAGGAGATAGGCACATTCGTTTTTTTTAATGTTGCGAGATTCTGCTCTATATAGCTATTTAAACTGGTATGAATTACGGAGAAATTTTTAATGTAGTTCAAGTCATTTTCCGTAAAATCCCATGCCTTTTCCTTTGCAATACCGCCTTTATTGGAGCCCAGAAATACACGATCACCGTCTTCCAATGTAACCCGCGCATACCCATTTTCCCCTTCAAAAATCCGGCAATGGTTACGTTCTATCCCTAAATCGTCTATAACCTTTTGAATATACTGAGCTATATGATCATTACCAAACTTACCTAAATAAGATGCCTCCATACCACACATTCTGGCATACGCACAAAAGTTCAAGGCATTTCCACCAGGGTACATCATACCCTGGTGGACATATTTATCTACTACATTGTCACCAATGCCAATAACCTTATATTGTTCCATAAGAATATCCCCTCTAAAGGTTGCTAAAAGATTAATATTCAACCTTCCACATATATCTACGAGTTGTAAGCGGATGCGCTCTTTCAATGGCCAAAGCTTGGTTATAAACGGGGTAAACATTATTAAATAGAGAATGATTGAAGTAATCAACCACAGAGCTGTCAATGGTAGACAGTCCCAAATCCTTTGCGTCTAAAACCTCTACTCTCTTGGTATAACGGTTAAGGAACTTTAACGCTCTTTCATCTAAAGGTCGGGTACTTCCTTCAGAGACCTGAATGACAAATGGTATTTCAGCATCAGTAATCTCAAATGGTCCATGGAAATATTCACCTGAATGTATGCTGGAAGAGTTAATCCATTGCATCTCCATAAAAATGCAGATGCTTTGCATATAGGCAGCCCCGTAGCCAGCTCCGCTTGCCATGGTGTAGATTACGGAATCATCTTTATGATTTTTCGCAAAAGCCAGAGCACGCTTTTCCACGTGTTTGCATGCATTTTTAACAATTCGATCTATTTTTCCTACTCCGTCCAGGAATTTTTCATAATGCTCATATCCCTCAGTCTGATTTAATACCTCTACCGCCGTCATTAGTGCTTTCATGGTTTTCTCGCGGGCAATATCTTTGCCATCCCCAAATGTGTACTTCACCACATAGTCTGCTTGTTCTGTAATAGGAGAATCTTCAACCCATGTTAATGCAATAACTGGAACTCCTGCTGTTTTACCTAATTCTGCGGCCTTCACAGTCTCTGGTGTATTACCTTTATGTGATGCCACTACCAGTACTGAATTTTCTCCAAATGCTCTAGGTGTGTTATGCACAAACTCATTACTGGTATAAAGACCTACCTTAACTTCCTTTGCTTCTTTTTCAAGAAATGTTTTTGCAGGATAAAAAGCACCATAAGAACCACCGCAAGCTACATAATATACCTGCTTTATACCGCCAGCCTCTTGTTTATTTGCTACAATTTCTTCAATAATTTTTTTGATTTCCATTATCATTTCCTCCTTGTATGATACATTTTCTTGTTTTCCATTCCACACCGGTGTATGTATTGGAATATTATAAAGAAACAATAACACAAAACAATACATGAGGCAATAACACTTTGCTACTTTTTCTAGAGTACTGTTTCAATTCTCCCGATTTTTAAAGGAAAGACCCCTTATTGTAAGGGCTTACAAGCTATTCATAAATTGTATATACTGTTATAATATAAGCATGCCGATATAAAACAATATAATACATTTATAAAAACTTGATTTGGAGGTTGAACCGCATGATTGATCATTCAGAATCTTCACCGTTATATAGACAGCTGCAAGAAAGAATTTTAGATTCCATCCACAACGGTACTCTAAAACCAGGAGACAAACTCCCTACAGAATTAGAATTAAGTGAAACCAATAATGTGAGTCGTGTAACTGTCCGTGCGGCACTTGATTCACTTACCTCTGAAGGTTACTTGGTACGGATTCCGGGAAAAGGAACATTTATTACAAAAGATAAAATCAAAAAAAATGTCGTAGAGACCATTGGATTTAGCGATACTTGTAAATTACAAAATAAAGTGCCTGGTGCAAAAGTAATAAAATGCGTGATTGAAGATGCTACAGCATCAGATCAGGAACATTTAGGTTTAATGCCAGGGGATAAAGTAATCAATATAGAAAGAATCAGGTATGCTGACAATGTGCCGGTATCTGTAGAGTATTCACGTTTCCCTTCTTCTTTTTCTTTTTTGTTACAAGAGGATTTAAATAATATATCTCTTTATGATATTTTAAAAAATAAACACAAGATTACATTTGGAATATCAAGAAAATATATAGTTATGGAATTTGCCTCTTTTGATGTAGCCACCTATTTAAATATTGAGGAAGGCTATCCTCTGCTGTGTATTAAAAGTACTGTTTGTAATCCAGACGGCCAAAAAATCCATCGTTCCAAGCAGTTGATATTAGGGGATAGGTTCGAGTTGATTGTTTAAGATTATGAACAGATGCTTTTATGTAGATTTAATCCTAAAAAAGAAAGGCCACCTGCATTTGCAGATGGCCCTCCCTACTAAATTCCCTTAAAATACTTTCTTCCGGTCTCTTTCCCCTTTCAAAATTTCTACTGACTCACGGAAACGCAGCGAATGAATCACCTCACGTTCACGCAGAAACTTTAAACTATCCTGCAAATCCACATCATCTGTCAAATCAATCAGCCACTGGTATGTAGCTCGCGCCTTTTCCTCTGCCGCAATATCCTCATATAAATCCGCAATGGGATCGCCTTTGGCTTGAATATAGGTCGCGGTAAAAGGAACCCCCGCCGCATTTTCATAAAATAACGCACGATCATGTGCCGCATAATGTTCGCCCAGACCAGCCGCTTTTAATTGCTCCACACTCGCATCCTTCGTCAGCTTGTAAATCATCGTTGCAATCATCTCGAGGTGGGCAAATTCTTCCGTCCCGATGTCATTCAGTACACCAATCACTTTATCCGGAATGGTATACCGCTGATTCAGGTAACGCAAAGCTGCTGCGAGCTCTCCATCCGCTCCCCCGTACTGCTCCATAAGCAACTTGGCCATGTGAGGGTCGCATTTGCTGACACGTACAGGATATTGCAGCTTTTTCTCATATACCCACATTCATGTTCCTCCTTTATTAAAGGTTGTACCTGCTTATACCTGCCACGGCCAAGGCGCTTGACTCCACTCCCAAGGATACTTGGAATAAGCGCGACCAAAATTTTGCAAAGGCCCATATAGGAGCTGGTACTCGTTGGCAATCGCCGTTCTTTCCTGTGTTAGCTTGTTGAACTGTTCGATGGCCTGCAAATCATCCGGGTGTGTATCCAAATACAAATTCAGCTCTACCAAGACAAAATCCACCGCTTGGAGCTTCTCCAATAGCGCATAAAACTGGGCATCAACTGGCTTGGTTTGAGATGTATAGCCCTGAGCCGGGGGGATAGCTTGACTATAACCCTGGGCTTGGTTTTGGTACTGGTTCTGAGATGGATATGGACTCTGAGATGGATACGAATTTGAAAAAGGGTTTTGAGACTGATTCGGCGGTTGTTGACCACTCTCATACTGAACTTGCTGCTGAAATTGATTTGGGGACTGACCCTGATTTGGATTCTCCATATTATTCGCCTCCCCCCTGGTTTCTCCTAGGCTCATAAGGACTGAAAAGCAATGGCCATAGCGTTCCTTTCGTCAGCGCCTCTTCTGGACTGAATTGCGGCAGACCAGGGGGCTGAAATTGTATAAACAAGTTTGGCGGAAGCACATAAGTCTTGCATAGAATGGGCGGACACGGATCGAACGGGCCGACAAACGGGGCATACTGACCTTGCTGTGGAAATTTCACGGGCCGGGACCTCCTTTAATTGATCCATCTGCTTTACTATTCAACATATGCCGCATCGCCCAAGTCTCGAACAGAAAAATTTGTTCAAAGAAATAAAATTCAAAAAGAGCCTTTAAAACCACGATAATGTGGATTTAAAGGCTCTTTCTTCAGCACTCTATATAACTTACATATCTGAACTAATTATACCTATCTCTGTGGGTCAGGACTCCTCATCGCTGGAATGTTCATCTTCAATGACAGGCTCAACTTTGCGGTGAATTTTCACTCTCATGATACGAAGCCTTGTTGCTTCCTCCACTTCAAAGGTCAGATTATAAAACTCTATTTTCTTCCCTTTCACCGGACTGCCTTCTAATTCCTTGAACAGCCAGCCTCCGATGGAGTCCACCTCGTCGTCTTCAATGTTCACTCCAGTCAAATCATTCACATCCTCAATGAGCATACGACCGTCCACAGAGATGAAGTCTTCCTTCATTTCCACGCTTGGACGTTCATCTTCAAACTCATCATAGAGATCCCCGACGATTTCCTCCAGAATTTCCTCCGCTGTCAGCAGACCGGCGGTTCCGCCGTATTCATCCACCACGAGAGTCATTTGGGAGTGCTTTTTCTGCATAAGGCGCAGCACATGACTTACTTCCATAGACTCAGGCACATTCAGAATTGGACGCACCACTGAGGCCAGATCCAGTTGTTCGCCCTGCTCGGCTAACAGTAGATCTGTAATATGAACAAAACCGATAATCTGATCTTTATCCTCAACCGCTACCGGGTAACGGGAATGCTTGGTTTCACTGATAATCTTCAGATTTTCCTTAAACGACAAATTCGTGTACAAACAATCCATATCCGTACGCGGCAACATGATTTCACGAGCAAGCAAGTCGGAAAAATCAAAGATATTATCCATCAGTTTGATTTCATCCTTATCGATTACACCGCTTTTGGCGCTCTGATTCATCAATATACGGATCTCTTCCTCCGAATGTGCCGCTTCGGCTTCACTGGCCGGCTGAATGCCGAATGCCCGTAACAGCATGTTTGCGGCAGCATTCAACACCCAGATTACAGGGAGAAAAACCTTATAAAAAAGCAGCAAGGGCGCCGATAAAAACAACGCTACTCCTTCGGTCTTTTGAATCGCCAAAGACTTGGGAGCCAGTTCGCCCAATACAATATGCAAAAAAGTAATTACGCAAAATCCGACGACAACGGATACCGTTGTAATGAGTGTACCGTCAGTTACACCGAGTTTGTGCATGAGTGGCTCTATCAGGTAGCCGGATATTGCTGGCTCACCAATCCAGCCTAGCCCCAATGAAGCCAGCGTAATGCCCAATTGGGTGGCAGACAGATAAGCATCCAACTTTTGGTTCACCTTCAGCGCATAGCCTGCCAGGCGATGCCCCTCACTCTGGAGCTGCGTCAATCGGGATTGGCGCATTTTGACCAGCGAAAACTCTGCGGCCACAAAGACACCATTTAGAAAGACAAGCAGCAGTACCAAGAAGAGATTCACCCCTAGCAATCCCCAATGAAACTCGGTATGACCATCCAATACGAACTCCCCATTTCTTTAGTTAGCATTTTGCACCATTCGACTTGCAAGCTATTCAATTCAATATTTATGATTGGAAACATGGAATTGGAATCATGTAAAAATGCTTATAATTGCAATGCTTTTCTTGATTTAAAGTCTACACCCTTGTAATACATATCCGCTACGAGTAGATTCGGCCCGCAACAGGCAGCCGCATCGCAATGACAGTTCACGGTCTGATTCAGCGGATGCTCATTCAGCCATTCACCGAAAATATTGTCCAGACTGTTTTCCTGAATATTTCCGAAAGCTGGAATGTCTGCAAAATCCGTCACATATACGCTACCCGTGAACATATTCACATTTACACGGTTTCTTCCGTCTGGATCATTACGCACCGTAATATTCGGTTCTTGGCGCAAGCGACGAAGCAATTTACGGTCTTCCTCCCGCTCAGAACAAGCAAAGAACGGTAGTGTACCAAATAACATCCACATGTCCTGATTTCGCACATCCAGCAGCTTATCAATAGAGTTCCGCATATCGTCAAGGGACAGTACAGGCAAGGCAGAAGCAAAATTCGA
The DNA here is from genome assembly GCF_019042715.1 of Paenibacillus sp. AK121. NCBI lineage: Bacteria > Bacillati > Bacillota > Bacilli > Caryophanales > Paenibacillaceae > Paenibacillus > Paenibacillus sp. AK121. Next base: position 52,573 of record NZ_JAHPJM010000007.1, on the reverse strand, counting down.
TGCGTACATCGGATGAACCTCATGTCGGCGGCATCCCATTTCGTTGATCAACTGATGAATGCCTTCTAGCTTCGTATGTGTCCGATAATTAATCATGGACTCAGCTGAAATGAACATCCCCATTTCGCTCAATCTGCGTGCATTCTCTATCATTTTTTCATACAGGCGCACAGCACCCGCGCGTGGAGTCGGACGTCCGGTATTTGCAAATCCCACTTCATAAAAATCGTCTGCATTTAAATAATTAAACGATATATGCATGACATCCAGATACGGTAGCATCTTCTCATATCTTCTGATATCCAATGTCAGGTTGGAGTTAATTTGCGAACGAATACCGCGCTCTTTAGCATACTTCAACAGCGGAACGATCACATCGTCCACTGTTTTATCAAGCAATGCAGGTTCTCCGCCTGTAATACTTATTGTCTCCAGATGCTCAACTTCATCCAGCCGCTTCAGCATCAAATCTAAAGGAAGGAAAGGGGCCTCCTTCATAACCAGCATATCGCCGACAGCGCAATGCTCACAGCGCATATTACATAAATGTGTTACGGTCATTTCCACACTTGTAAGCAAATGACGACCATGTGTACGCAGTGAGACAATCGGGTCCCACGGATCATACGTTGGCGATATTTGGGGTAGTGTGTTATTTTGTAGAACTGTCATTATGTTTTCACCTTATTTCTGTTATTAACCTCAAAAGACGTATAATTATCATATCATGATGTGTAAAGTGCCTGCATGCTTTCTTCCACATCCTCTGCTAATCTACGCGTACTCCTCCGAAAGGGCCGGTAGCAGCGCCTAATGTATTTGTAATCATAACCGAAAGGGATACGGATAAATCCACATCATAAGGCGCCTTCAGTTCCTGCCCATCCCGGTCTCTTACAATACGAATGACAGGCCTTTGCGGGATTTTGGGATGTATACGCACTACGACTCCCTCTTCCCCTGTGTTGAGCATTACAGAAAGCCCCAGAGGGTAAATAGCTACACAGTCACGAAAGGCTTCCAGCATCCGCTGCTCATACAGCGTTCCTGCCCCGGCGTATAGCACCTCCATTGCTTCATAAGGCAACAAAGCCTGCTTGTAGATTCGACTTGCCGTCATCGCGTCATACGAGTCCGCCAGACCGATCCATTTCGCATATTCGTGGATTTGGTCCTTTTTCCAACCGTGTGGGTATCCACTACCGTCAATACGCTCATGATGCTGTAATGCACAATGAGCTGACAACAAGGGAATCCCGGGTTCGTCTTTAAGTAGCTTATAGCCGATCACTGTATGTGTTTTCATATGCTCATATTCCTCGTCCGTCAATTTACCCGGCTTATAGAGCACTTGAGGTGAAATCTTCATTTTACCGATATCGTGCAGTAATGAACCTATCCCTAGCTCCATGAGCTGATTATTATCGTAGCCATTGGATATCCCCAGGACTAGTGAATACAAGCATACATTCAAAGAATGATGATACAAATCCTGATCCGCGGCCCCGATATCCATCAACATAATGATGGCATCCTGGCGGCCTCCAATATCGTCCAGAATCGATTCCATGACCTTATAAAATGACTTGCCAAAATATTTGTGCTTATGATCTACGGAGTAGGATGACAAACCCTGAAACTGCTTTTTGATTTCCTGTAGCGCCGCCGCCCTTGTCTGTTCATGGATCATCTCGGGTATGACGATATCTTCTGTCACAGCATCCTCAATGTATACATATCCAATTCCGACTTGGCCTAGACGTTCAATCAATCGCGAAGTAAGCTCAACACCTTCCGAGAGCAGCACCATTCCATTTTCATTGTATATTTTTTTGCCCAGCTTCATGCCGGCTCTCAATAATGTAACAGGTACCAGTCGCAGCTTAATCCTCTCCCGATTGTTTTGATACCTGAAGCCACCTAGCTGCAAAACATTCTTCCATCGCGCCCGGACGCTTCAACTCCATTTCAATCAAATCCCGTAAAAATTCTGGAAGCATAAATCGGAGATCTGTTCCGTTCGCAAGCACCTTATAGCCTGCTTTGAAAGTGAACATATCCAACGTGCCCACTGTGTATTCCTCATCTTCTTCCAAAGGTTGACCCGCTACACGAATGTCCGTCACTTTTTCATAAGGAGCACGGTCCGGATCATACTGAATGGTCAACCCTTCCACACACATCGTGCCCAGCACTTTGCCTCTGAAGCCAAAGCCCGACATGGGCTTGTCTGTAAATTCAGGCAGCAAAGATTGCTCCAGGGCCAACCGAATGTCTCTTCCCCGCAACTTCATAACACAGGGATTAATCGGCGATGGGCATAAGGAATGCAGTATTCCTTTGCTAATATCTCCTTGAGGCAATGGACCAAGCAGTTGACCTGCATTGACGAGGGCAATTTCGGTTCCTGTAAAATGGGACACCGATTGTGCCAGCAAATTCCCGAAAGGGGACTCCTCATTATAGGCGATCTCCAATTCCCGATCTGTTACTGCTACCGTGCTCTCCATGGCGCGTTCTGCTTGTCTGCGATGCAACACAATGGCCGATGCCACTTTTTCGTCTAGCAGCGTCTGATCCACAGGAACTACGCCGCCTGAGGTAACTCGAAACGGTTCAAGACTATGGTTACGGGTTAGTGTCACTTCACCGAGCAACGTTCCGAACTTCCCGGCCCCACATAGAACGGTGTTCCCGATCTGAAGCGGTTCCTCCAGCACATGGTGGGTGTGACCACCAAGGATAACGTCAATCTCAGGAAACTGGGACGCTAATTTCTCATCAGAGGGTAAACCCAGGTGAGACATCACGACCACCACATCCACCTGCTTTCTGAGTGACGCGATCTGCTTCCCCAGCACCTCAAACGGATCGAGCACATCCCAGCCCAACAATTGATAAAACTCTGTAAAAGGAGCCGTCACACCTAGTAAACCGATCTTGATTCCTGCTTTGTTTAGAATAACAGATTCCTTCATCCACAAAGGAATCCTCCCCGTAGCACGCTCTGTCAGATTGCCACATACAACTGGACAATGAATGCCCGCATATGCCTGTTCAATCATATCCGAGGTAAAAGTCAGTCCCTCATTATTACCGATCGTAATTGCATCGTATCCTGTCAGATTAATCACATCCACATTTGCCCCACCGAGCGTTCCTTCCGTTTCGGGGGCCATCCGATCCATGTGGTCTCCTATGTCCAGCACAAGAAGCGCATCCCCTGATGCAGCTTTTCGTTCATTAATCATCGCGGCTATCGAAGGCATACTGCCAAAATGACTATGGATATCATTGGTATGCAAAATGGTCAACGTTTGCCGAGTCGTCATCTCCATAACCGCCCTCCTCTATATTTTATATATCGACTTTGGAGCTTCTAATGTTTAAGCATACCATGTTATTTAGCAATATGGTACATATGAGGTGGACATAGATAGTGAAAATCATTGACATTGCCTTCTATATGTAACTCAGAGGAGACGGGTCCTTGGGACCTATTTTACAGCTTGGAATAATAGTAAATTAGTCGTTGTCATCCCATATAATTCTTGATATATTAAGTTTGTTTCGTATTTTCGACAAATTTACGACAAGGAGGTTAGCACATGAGAGTTCACGTTACCGATGCCAAGCCGGGAGATCGCCTCAAATCCGATACATACAATGGGCACGGTGTACCTGTCTTGATTCAGGGCACCGAGCTTCAGCATGACGATATTTCCAAGCTCATTATGCATGGTGTCGATTATATTGACATTGATGCTGGTTCTACGAGCATTCCGGTTGGCTTTGCCCCCGATGTTCCTGCTTCCCCCGAGTCCCTCAAACGCGCCGTTCCCCTCATGGAGCAAACGATCAGTGGCTTTGAAAGCATGTTCCTCGAAGCTTCCTCAACTGGAAAATTTGATGAACATCGAGTTGATGAGCTGTTCGCCCCTCTTGTTTCAGAGCTGGCTCGTCAAAAAGATGTCGTATCTCTACTGTTAATTATGGAACGGGGAGATCACTATACCTATAACCATTCTCTCCAAGTAGGTATACTGTCATATTACATTGCCACTTGGCTTGGATATACAGAGGAAGAGGCATATGCCGCGGGAAAAGCTGGATATTTACACGATATAGGCAAGTCTATGATACCAGATGAAATTTTAAATAAACCGGATAAACTAACACCTGAAGAATTTCATGAGATGAAGAAACATTCTCTGTATGGCTATGATATTATTCGCAATTCAACCAGCGATGATATTTCAGCAATTGTCGCCTTGCAGCATCACGAACGCGAAGACGGAAGTGGATACCCCCACGGACTGTTCAAGGAAGAGATTCATCCTTTTGCCAGCATAACAGCTGTTGCCGACGTATACAGCGCGATGATTTCCAACCGTGTGTATCAGACAAAACAGGAGTTGCTCACCGTATTACGTGAGCTGCACAGTATGAGTTTTGGACATCTGAATCCAGAAACTACCCAAGTGTTCATCAGACATATGCTTCCGAATTTTATTAATAAGCAGGTTCTATTGACTACAGGCCAGACAGGAACCATTATTCTGAACAATCCTGTGGATTACTTCAGACCCTTAGTAAGAATTAACGATAATGAATATATAGATTTGTCAAAGGAACGCCATGTATACATTGATGAAATTTATCTGGAATCCTGATCTGCCACTGCCACCCGGCGTTACTTTGTTTGTACGGAATGTTTTACCGAAGCACAGGCTACACGAATAAAAAGAGACTGTCCTTTAATCCGTAGGTTTTTCCTACAAAGGACAGCCTCTTTTTGTATTACAAACATTAGCCCAATTACTCTGTATTGCTTGTTTAATCCTAGGAGTTAAGATCTTGTAGGCCTGGGCTATGTTCATTAGGCAATTCAGGCATATACGGAAGAGGAAAGCCTTCTGGAGGGTCAATGACACTCAAATCTCTACCGTTTCTGCTTGGCGTTTGCCCATTGAATATTTCTCCAATACGGGTAGAATCCAATCGAAAATTAAACTGTGCATTGTGAAAGCCCATTTCAACATACTTCCGACATTCTGGATACTTGTTAATATCGTAGTTTGGAACCGGGAACAATTTGCCCCAATCTACTCCAAGTGTCTCTAACGCTTTGGCAAACGCATTTTGATGAGCATTATCTCGTACAATCAAAAAAGCTAATGTTTCCCGGAATGTTTTGTTCGAGCTCATTTCGTAAATTCGGGATTTTTGCAGAACCCCTGTAGATTCGAGTACGAGATTATCAAGCAAATCACTAATCAGATTGCCGTGGGAATAGACATAACTGCCTAACCAAGGGTTACCACTTGCATCAACGGGTAAGGAACTTTGAGCTCCCATAATAAAATGATGAGGATTGGCATGTTTTATCGCTTCATCCAAAGGAGCATGATCAATTCCAGCATCGCCGGCTTGGTCTTCGCCTGAGCCAGTCAGAAGTTGATTTATGGTATGTTGGACCAGTTCAACATGACTAAGCTCCTCTAGGAAAACTCCTCGTATCAAATCCCTATACTGCACAGCATTACCACGAAAATTATTACTTTGAAAGAAAAACTGCATCATCGTACGCATTTCTCCAAATCGACCACCCAATACCTCCTGAATCACTTTTGCAGCAGCTGGGTCGGGTTTATCGGGCACTATTAAGTTAATCAAATCTTCTTTATAAAAATACAATACCAAAACCCCCTCAGAGCTTTTATTTTGAAGTAAAACATATGCTACCCATTCTTATCATTTTTATACAAGACAAAGAAACAGAAAGGTTATTATTATGCAGGCTCCTATCAGTCTAGTATTAGGGATATTTGTTGTTAAGCAGCTCCTCGTTTTGTTGCGCATTGAATGGGTTAATATAGCTTGGATTCACTAAACTGCTTTTAACCTATAGGAGGACTAATTATGTTTAGACATCAAAAAGAGTTGCAGTTCGAAGTGAAAGTAGAGCGACCTGACCCTCTATTTGCCCGACAGGTACAAGAAGTTTTGGGAGGCCAATTTGGAGAAATGACCGTGATGATGCAATATTTGTTTCAAGGGTTCAACTGTCGCGGTGATGAAAAATATAAAGATATGTTAATGGATATTGGAACAGAAGAAATAGGGCATGTGGAGATGCTGTGTGCTTTAATTAGTCAATTACTTGATGGGGCTAAACCAGAAGATCAGGAGCAAGCTGCCAAAGACCCTGTTACAGCTGCCATTATGGGGGGAATTAACCCGCAGCATTTACTGGTGAGTGGTCTTGGCGGATTACCTACTAATTCAAATGGAGTTCCATGGAACGGTTCTTACATTGTTGCTAGTGGTAATCTTTTGGCAGATATGCGGTCCAACCTGCATGCAGAGAGTCAAGGTCGATTGCAGGTAGCAAGACTATATCATATGACCCAAGATGAAAGCGTTAGGGCTACATTACGGAAAATGCTAGCACGCGACCGCTATCATCAGTATCAATGGCTGGCGGCAATCCAAGAATTAGAAGAAAAAAATGGTGTTGTGGTACCGGCTTCCTTTCCTCCTGAAGCAGAGCAAGAATCTCAGCCTGAGGCATATGAGTTTTGGAACTTGTCTGAAGGCGAAGAATCTAGTGAAGGTCTGTGGGCAACAGGAAGTGCACCGGATGGAACCGGGAGCTATGTATACATCTCTAACCCCGTTGCCAAAGGCCAGATCTATAATGCCAAAATACCAGCAACCGAGTTACATCATGACTTAGACCATAAAACTTCAGATAAATAAACTTTTAACAGACGAGTCTTCCCAACATTAAAGATTGCTTATTGGTGACACTAACCATAAAATGAAACAAAAATATATACTTACAGTGCACATAAGACGGCTTATCATAAGGCACATCAAATCACAGCTGATCATAAACAAGAAGTATAGAATCAATGTAAGACCAAAAAGCTCTGCCGACCAATTATGGTTAGCAGAGCTTTTTGATTTAGTCAAACTACCGTTTTTTAAATAAGAGGTGCCTCAATCAATGTTGCGAAATTAAACTGGTGTACATGACCATCATTTAATGTAGTTTGGCCTGTAACAAAATGTACGTGTTTTCCATTTCCGACTGGAATAGCTGGTCCTGTTCTAATCCTTCTCAGATTATGAAAGTGGTTCACGAAATCAGTTTTTGTAAGATCAATTTCGTGGACATGACTTCTTCCAACTCGAATCGCTTGCCCAGTAACACCTGCAAAGCGGTGATTATGTCGGTCTGCACCTTCTTCAGCCAGTTTGGTACTACCTTCAAATTCATGTACATGCCTCTGTGTCTGTTTAGAAGAGATTGTCTTCTTCTTTACTACAGGTTTATTCTTCTGCATCTGTTGGTTGCCTCCTTATGTTTATGTCGCTCACAACATCCTATTAAGCAAACATACATAAGTGCTAGGCAACTATCTGCGGTCCTAAGCATAATTTTTTTTATGTAGTAGAAAGAAGGCTTATGGACTTAGGTATCACTGAAAAAATAAGAAGAAGGCGAACTTAAAAAGTTCGCCTTCTTCACTAAAAGGAAATCGGAGTCGGCACAAAATCGGCACGACTCCGATTTAACCGTTTTAAATATCTCAAAAACCTTGTCACACCAAGGGTTACTGCGTTTTAACCAATACTGCCTTCCATCTCGAACTTGATCAAACGGTTCATTTCTACCGCATATTCCATCGGTAGTTCTTTGGTGAACGGCTCGATAAAGCCCATAACGATCATTTGCGTTGCCTCAGCTTCGGTCAGACCGCGACTCATCAGATAGAACAACTGATCTTCCGATACTTTGGACACCGTTGCTTCGTGCTCAAGTGTGATATCGTCATTCATGATCTCATTATAAGGAATAGTATCTGAAGTTGACTGATTATCCAAAATCAACGTATCACACTTAATATTCGATTTTGCACCTTGGGCCTGACGACCAAAGGAAGCTAATCCGCGATACGTTACTTTACCACCGTGCTTACTGATCGATTTGGATACAATGGTGGATGTAGTATCTGGTGCCAAGTGGATCATTTTCGCACCTGCATCCTGATGCTGGCCTTTGCCTGCAACAGCGATGGACAAGACCATCCCTTTTGCTCCACGACCTTTCAATACAACGGCAGGATACTTCATTGTCAGTTTGGAACCGATGTTTCCATCGACCCATTCCATGGTTGCATTTTCTTCAGCAACCGCACGTTTGGTTACCAGGTTGTAAATGTTTGGTGCCCAGTTCTGAATCGTTGTGTAACGAACGCGTGCATTTTTCTTACAAATAATTTCCACCACAGCACTATGCAGCGAGTTCGTGCTGTAAATTGGAGCTGTACAGCCTTCTACATAATGCACAAAGCTGTCTTCGTCAGCAATAATGAGCGTACGCTCAAATTGCCCCATGTTTTCCGAGTTGATACGGAAGTAAGCCTGCAATGGAACTTCACATTTTACACCTTTAGGCACGTAGATAAAGCTACCGCCTGACCATACCGCACTGTTCAGGGCCGCAAACTTATTGTCCGCAGGAGGTACGACTGTGGCAAAATACTCTTTCAGAATCTCAGGATGCTCACGCAACGCCGTATCGGTATCCATGAAAATGACACCCTGCTCTTCCAGGTCCTTTTGCATGCTGTGGTAGACAACCTCGGATTCATACTGCGCGGATACACCAGCCAGAAACTTTTGCTCCGCTTCAGGGATCCCTAATTTATCAAAGGTTTCCTTAATTTCTGTAGGAACCTCTTCCCACGTTTTCCCTTGTTTCTCGGAAGGTCTTACATAGTACTGGATATCATCGAAATCCAGCTCATCCATGTCTCCGCCCCATTTTGGCATTGGCATTTTTTCAAATTGCTTCAATGCTTTCAGACGGAACTCCAACATCCAATCCGGTTCACCCTTAATTTTGGAGATTTCTTTTACAATTTCCGGAGTGAGACCCTTACCTGTTTGGAAAATGGACTTGTGCTCGTCACGAAAGCCATACTTATACTCTTCCATTTCCGGTGCTTTCTTGGCCATGTTTCTCAAACCTCCTCTGTTCTATTTAAATTATTTATCTTCATCTATTCCTTTACGCAGCGCGTTCCAAGCCAAGGTCGCACATTTAATGCGGGCCGGGAACTTATTAACGCCTGACAAAGCTTCCAATTCTTCATAATCATCAAATTCGACGGCTTCGCCCTTCATCAAAGAGGAGAAGCGACTCGCCATATCCAAGGCCTGATCAATCGTTTTTCCTTTGACCGCTTCTGTCATCATCGAAGCCGAGGACATACTAATCGAGCAACCTTCGCCAGTAAAACGAGCATCCTCAACTAAGCCGTCTTTCGTTTTGAGTTGAAGGGATATCCGGTCACCACAAGTAGGATTGTTCAAATCCACCGTAACAGCATCATCCTCAAAACGTCCGCGATTGCGCGGATTTTTATAATGATCCATAATCACGCGTCGGTACAAGTCGTCAAGTTGCATCGCCAAAATACTCCTTTGTTTGGATTAAGGCGCTGACCAGAGCGTCGATATCCTCTTCTGTGTTATAGAGGTAAAAGCTAGCACGTGCAGTTGCACTGGCTTTCAACCAGCGCATCAATGGCTGGCAACAATGATGGCCTGCACGTATGGCCACCCCTTTACTGTCCAGTACAGTAGCTACATCATGCGGATGCACATCATCCAAGTTGAATGTTACAAGCCCGACATGACGTTCAGCAGGTCCGTAGATCTTCAAACCATCCACTTCACGGAGACGTTTAAGTGCATAATTTGATAGACGGCTCTCATGCTGTGCAATGGCGTCCAGTCCAATGCTTTCCAGAAAATCAATGGCAGCTCCCAAGCCAACAGCCCCAGCGATAATCGGGGTGCCACCTTCGAATTTCCAAGGTAGCTCCTTCCATGTGGATTCATACAATCCCACATCGTCGATCATTTCACCGCCAAACTCAATGGGCTCCATGTTTTCCAGCAACGCCTTCTTGCCGTAGAGTGCACCAATTCCTGTAGGAGCACACATTTTGTGACCAGAGAAAGCATAAAAATCAGCATCAATGTCTTGCACGTCTACTTTCATATGTGGGGTGCTTTGTGCACCGTCGACAACGATGACTGCACCTTTGCGATGTGCAATAGCAGCAATTTCTTTGACCGGATTCACAACGCCAAGTACATTGGAGACATGCGCAATTGCTACAATTTTTGTGTTTTCTGTGACGGTTTTCTCCACGTCCGCAAGATCAACGCTACCGTCCTCTTGAAGCGGAATATATTTCAAAGTTGCACCAGTGGCTTTGGCAACCTGTTGCCACGGAATCAGGTTGCTATGATGTTCCATCTGAGTGATGACAATTTCATCACCCTCCTTACAGTTAGCTCTACCGTACGAAGAAGCCACCAGATTCAGCGCGGTTGTTGTTCCGCGTGTAAAAATGATTTCCTGACTGCGTTTGGCATTCAGAAAACGGGCTACCTTCTCCCTCGCACCTTCATAAGCATCCGTAGCACGGCTACCCAAGGTATGCACACCACGGTGTACATTCGAATTATCAAATTCATAGTAGTGCTTGATCGCCTCGATGACCGCTAGCGGCTTTTGCGAAGTGGCCGCATTATCCAAATAAACCAGCGGATGACCGTTAATCTCCTGATGTAAAATCGGGAATTGTTCACGGATCAATGCAGTGTTCATTGGCCTAACTTCCTTTCAACAAGGCTTTGCAGCTGATGTTGAAGTCCTTCAAGCGGAATTTCAGATACGACAGGTGCCAGGAAGCCGTAAATAATCAATCGTTCAGCTTCTGCACGGCTAATTCCGCGGGACATCAAGTAATACACTTGCTCACGGTTAACCTGACCAACCGAGGCTGCGTGTCCTGCTGTTACATCGTCTTCATCAATCAGCAGGATCGGGTTAGCGTCACCACGTGCTTGCGGGCTGAGCATCAGAACACGTTCTGTTTGCTGACCGTCTGCTTTGGTAGCACCCTTTTCTATTTTCGTAATTCCGTTAATGATAGAAGATGCTTCTTCACGCATAACGGCGCGCGTAATCATCTGACTAGCGGAATTTTTACCAAAATGCTGTGCTTGTGTCGTATAGTTCAACTTTTGCGAACCAGAACCTACAGCAATAACCTTGGCATCTGAGTTGGAGCCATTGCCTTTGAGCACGGACATGGTATTGCTCGCTGTATTGCCGTTGTTCATTTCGCCTACAATCCATTCGATAGCAGCGTCATTTCCGAGCGTGGCACGACGAATGGAAATATCCGTTACTTGCTCTCCAAACTGATGCACTGTGGCATAACGTACTTTAGCGCCTGCATTCGCAACCACTTCTACCGCACCGTTATGAAGAACAGGTGCCGCCAAATCCGCAGATACATAATTGTCTACGTACGTCACGGAACTATGGTTTTCAGCTATGAGCAGCACATGCGGCGCAAACGTTGCAGTCGCATCATCCGTGAGGAACACAGCTTGAAGCGGTACGTTCAGCTCTACATTTTTAGGCACATAAGCAAATACTCCACCGTTCCAGAGTGCTACATGTAGTGCAGATAATGAATTTTCTTCAGCTTTAATAACAGTATTCAGGTGAGCTTTGACCAAATCAGCATGCTCTTTAACCGCCGTTTGCAAATCCGTGAAAATGACGCCTTGCGCCGCCAGTTCCTCGCTCAGCTTCACGTATACCGCACCGGAGTTGCGCTGGATGATCAGACCGCCCTCCTGTTGTTCTTTGACCAGATCAGCAATGGTTGCAGGAACCTGACCTACAGATGCAATGACCTCGCTCAGTTTATGTTGACCGTAATCGTTTAAATTCCAACGCTCGATTTTTGTTTTTTCAAATACCGGAAGCTCCAGTTGGCCTGCAAGCTCAAGTGCTTTTTGTCTGTCTTCGGCTAGCCAAGTTGGCTCGCCATTACGTTCGGACAGAACACGCAGTTGCTCGGAATCTACCGGAAGGATTGTTTGTGTTGTCATCAGTTTTCCTCCTCGCTTCCGGCTTACGCCTCTTGTCCTACAGTTTCATCAACGATACCCAGCTCTTCCTTGATCCAGTCGTAACCGTCCGCTTCCAGACGCTCTGCAAGCTCAGGACCACCGGATTTAACGATACGTCCTTGCATCATCACGTGTACATAATCTGGTTTAATGTAGTTCAACAGACGTTGGTAGTGAGTAATCACAAGGAAGCCACGGTCTTCAGAACGCATAGCGTTTACACCGTTAGCTACGATTCTCAAAGCATCGATATCCAGACCGGAGTCAATTTCGTCCAGAACGACAATTTTCGGATCAAGCATCATCATTTGCAGAATTTCATTCCGCTTTTTCTCACCACCGGAGAAACCTTCGTTCAGGTAACGGTGAGCAAACTCAGGATTCATTTCAAGCTCTTTCATTTTGCCTTCCATTTGACGGATAAACTTAATCAGGGAAATCTCTTGTCCTTCTTCACGGCGCGCGTTGATTGCACTACGCAAAAAGTCGGAGTTTGTTACCCCTGCAATCTCACTTGGATACTGCATCGCCAGGAACAATCCTGCACGTGCACGCTCATCCACTTCCATATCCAGTACGTCTTCTCCATCCAAAGTTACTTTGCCATCTGTGACTTCATACTTAGGATGACCCATCAAAGCAGACGCAAGTGTACTTTTACCCGTTCCGTTAGGACCCATGATAGCGTGGATTTCTCCGCCCTTCATTTCGAGGTTAATACCCTTCAAAATTTCTTTACCTTCAATGGTCGCTTTGAGACCTTCAATCTTAAAGTTTGTAGCCATATTCGCAATACCCTCCAAAAAATGTAGTGTGGTGTCGAAATCAGAAAGTATATTTAAACAGGGGAGCCCCCTGATTTCAAGTAATATTTAAAAATTTATTTATAATCATTCTAAACTGATTCTCAATGATTCTCAAGTTATTTTATAATAAATATCTTTAAGGGTGCAACCAACAGACACACGTTATCCAACTTTCTTCATAAAATGTTCATCCTACCAAGCGCACAAATGACTAAATACATCCTGCGAATGATTATATAGTTATAGTGTAGTACAAAAAACCATGGGATACATCATCTCTTTTTTAGCCATAAAAACGCTACTGACAGCATGCGTCAGTAGCGTTTTACATGTAAAGGGTTATTTTAGAACGAAAGCTTGAGGAGTTAGCCCAAATAAGAGCGCAGCATCCACATATGTTTCTCCAGATCCGCTTTATAACCGATTAGCAAATCTGCAGTAGGCTGATCGGAATTACTTTCCGCCAGTTCGATACCTTCCTGAAACTCCTCACATATAGTCGCAAAATCCTCGATCAAAGTTTGTACCATCTTAGGAGCATCTTCATTGCCGGTTGCTTCCTGAATCGACGACAGCTCCAGGTATTCCTTTAATGTTGCGGAAGGAGAACCTTTCAAGGCGAGCAGACGCTCGGCAATCTCATCCATTTTCAATGTCACTTCATTGTATAATTCTTCGAATTTAACATGGAGTGTATAAAAACTGGAGCCTTTCACGTACCAGTGATAGTTATGAATTTTCACATATAACACATTGAGGTTAGCGACTTGACGGTTTAAAAGTTCCTCCACCGATTTGGTTTGCGTATTTTTCGAGTTACTTGTTGTTTTAGCCATCATAAATCCCTTCCTTTTTCATCAAATTGACTTTCAGAAGCGTTTACGTATCCATCACCGTCACTGCTGACGATAAGACGCCAGCTGGCATTTGAGTATCACCTGCCGGACGTCTGTTTCATATTTACCCTTTCTATACAGAGACGAAACAAAAAGAAGAGTTCTCTCTCTTCTAATCCATCATAAAAAAAATATACAAAAATTCAGTGATTTTCGTTATACTTTCTCTATCCTATCAAAATACTTGGTTTAATATTGTGATATTTTTTTCCACCATTTACATGTGCACAATTTACGGAGGTGACCTCATTGTCCAAATATCATCCCTTAACGACCGAAGAAGCAATCGAATTCGTGAAAAACATCCCCGGATTTTTCAGTCAGGAAGCCCAGCTGGAATGCCGAGAAATCGGTGATGGCAACTTAAATCTGGTTTTTCATATTACAGATTCCAAATCTAACAAGAGTATCATTGCCAAGCAGGCACTTCCCTATGTAAAAATTGTAGGTGAATCCTGGCCGTTGTCCCTGGATCGTGCCCGTATTGAACGTGAGGCACTTCAGCAGGAACACCAGCTTTGCCCCGAATTGGTTCCTGCGGTACTGGGCTATGACGATGAGCTTGCGCTAACCGTGATGGAGGATCTTAGCTCACACACAATCATGCGCAAGGGACTAATAGAAGGCAACAGATATCCCCTTTTTGCTAATCATATTGGGGAGTTTCTGGCACGCACGCTCTTTTTCACCTCAGATTTAGGCATGAATCAGCAGGATAAAAAAGAGCTGGTTAAACGCTTTATTAATCCTGAACTTTGTAAAATAACTGAGGATCTGATTTTGGATGAGCCCTACCGGTTTTCAGATAATAACAACTATGGTGTGTACATTGAAGACGAAGCAGAGGCACTCCGTACAGATCAGGTGCTTCACCTGGAAGTAGCTTTACTGCGAGAAAGGTTTATGACACGAACAGAAGCACTGCTACACGGCGACCTCCATACAGGCAGTATTTTTGTAACGGCTGAATCGACTAAAGTCATTGATCCTGAATTTGCCTTCTACGGACCCATGGGGTTTGATATCGGAGCAGTCATCGCCAATCTCCTGTTGAACTACGCAGCACAGCCCGGATGGACTTCTGGCGAGAAGGCCCTAAAGGAAAAACGTGACTGGCTCCTGGAGACTGCCATTCAAGTATGGGAGCAGTTTGAAAGCAGGTTCCGTACCCTGTGGGACAAGCACGTCACCGATCATTTGGCACGAACGCCCGGATATCAGGACTTGTATCTCCAGAAAGTGCTGCAAGATACGATTGGTTTTGCAGGGTGCAAAGTGATCCGCCGGATCATCAGCCTGTCGCATGTAGCGGATATCGATACCATTGCCGATCCTGATATCAAGGAAGCTGCGGAACGTCTCGCGTTAGCGATCGGAAAAGCCTTGGTTCTCTGCAATCGCAAGCTTCATTCGATTCGGGAGCTGGAAGATATTGTTCGGACAGCAACAGCGATCCAAACTAAAGGAGCATCACGAATATGAGTGAAAATAAAGAATGGACGCCCGCATCCTCCCGAGAAGCATCTGCGCCCGGACAGCCTCTATCTTCGCTGGTGTGGAAGGGTAACCACTTGTCCATGCTGGATCAGCGTCTACTGCCCGAAACGATAGTCATGCTGGATTTATTCACGACCGAGGAAGTATGGGAGGGCATCCATGCCATGAAGGTACGGGGAGCCCCCGCGATCGGGATGGCTGCAGCCTACGGTGTTGTGCTGGGCGCTATCTCCTATCGCGGCAACGACGCTGCTGGATGGCTGGAGCATGTACACGCGGTGTGCGGACATTTGGCTACCTCACGGCCGACTGCCGTAAATCTGTTCTGGGCTCTGGACCGCATGAAGAAGCGAGCCGGCGAACTTGTCACAGAGGCTGAGGTAAGTCAGATCGAAGACTGGAATGCAGGGCTGGAGCGTGAAGCTATAGCCATTCAGGCGGAGGATGAAGAAGTTTGTCGCCAAATCGGTATCAATGCATTACCTCTGTTCGAGGACGGGATGGGCGTACTCACTCATTGCAATGCAGGCGGCTTGGCAACAGCCAAATACGGAACAGCGCTCGCGCCTATGTATTTAGCTCAGGAGAACGGTATCCACCTGAAAGTATTTGCTGACGAAACTCGCCCCGTATTACAGGGTGCGCGTCTGACCGCCTTTGAGCTTCAGCAGGCAGGCATAGATGTAACCCTGCTCTGTGACAATATGGCAGGCATGGTGATGTCCAAAGGATGGGTGCAGGCTGTCATTGTCGGCACAGACAGAGTCGCGGCTAATGGGGATGTGGCCAACAAAATCGGCACCTATAGCCTGGCAGTGCTGGCGAAAGCGCATGGTATACCTTTTTACGTTGCTTCGCCGTTATCAACCATTGATTTGCAGACCGCAACAGGCGCAGATATTCCGATTGAGGAACGTTCTGCAGAAGAAGTTACCGAGAGCTTTGGTAAAAGAACTGCCCCTCAAGGCATCAAAGTTTACAACCCGGCTTTCGACGTTACACCTCATAAGTACATTACCGCCATCATTACCGAAAAAGGAATTGTTCAAGCTCCCTTTAGCGAGAACCTCACCGCTTTGTTTGCCGATTAATTGTTCTTGCAGGTTATATAGTTGGTATATAATTCAAATGGTTTCACTCGTTAAAATGAAAAATTTCACAGAAAAAACCGGAGCCGTAGCGCCCGGTTTTTTAACTTTTTCTTTTTTGCTTTTATCCAACAACTATTACTAGGCTTCTTACACCAGTTTCAATAATGCTTCATAGCCTGGCATCCCTGGCTTAATTCCAAGTTGCTCAGCTTCCGTCGTCACTGACTCCATTGGTGCTTCCAACAGTTCCTTTAGTGTTTTTACCCCTACAGCTCGTGCGGCCAGAATTTTCCGATCCGCCAGCCGTTCATTGAGCAATCCGACATCCAGCGCACCACACATGATGTAACCACGGGAGTTGGAGATCGTCAACAACGTTGTTTTAGGCAGTTTGACCTCTACCCCGGTAAATGTATGCTCACCCACTTGAATGGGTTCCATGTGTATCATGGCTATTACATGCACCTCCTCTTTGTTCATCCGGGATATTTTATGCGGCATTTGCGGGTAAGTGTGGACACCCGTGGATATATTCAAAATTTTAGGTGGATCACGTATGTACAGCAAAACAGGCAATATCCAAGAGACTAGACGAATCGTTCCATCTAGTCTCTTTGATCATCGTTAATATTCTAGCTCTGTGCTTTATCCAAACTTCTTTAAGTACTGTGGCGGTACAAAGTCGGCAAGCCAAACTCCATGGTTGGCTTTATAAAACTTCACTTGATTAGCCAATGCCTTTTGCGTGTCTACTTCGAGGATCACTAGTTCCCCGCGTCTTTTACCTGCTAAAATCGCAAACTCAAGAGCTTCAGACAGATGTACATACGTTCTGCCCATCGGCTTAATTCCTTCAGTGAAAATGTTATGGATTACCTTTGTGTTTGTACCATGATAGAGAATCGTTGGTGGAGTAGCTTCCTTATAATTTAATCTGCCTGCACTGTGCCCATAATTAGCTCTTATGTACCCATTAACCATTTCATATCTTTGTTTTGGACAATGGCTTACTACTTGTTCGATATCCGACTCACTGACCTCAGACCATCTATTCTCTGATCTTATTCCTTGAATCGGGTTTGAACGTCACAATAACCCTCATGGTCTAGCTCAAGACCAAACTGTTCTGGTGTATGCCTTAAGAATCTTACTCATAAATTTACTGAGGCTCTCTTCTTGTTTTGATGTTAACATTACATACTCCTTCTAAAATCGTCTCTTAATTCTAGGGTGGATAAAAATTTTCCTCTTTAATCAGATAGATTGCAATGAAAAAAGCTTACTCTCATTTTATTATCAATGGAGCAAGCTCGGTTCGTATTCCTGAAGCTACTTTATGATTCAAATGTCATCTTGTCAGGAAATATACCACCTTCTTTAACGAAGCAACGTGCCATCCTCTGTGCAGCCCTATCAAAATAAAATTTATTTGAATGGCTCGGATCTGGTAAAGGTTCAATTTCAGAGAATAACTTAGTCTCTTTGTTCAATTGAATTTTCCCCATAATGTGTTCATTAGGGCCATATCTATAAATAACTACATTCTCATCTTCATGTTCTTTTAAAAAGTAAAACAAATGCTCCCATTATAAAATCTCCTCTACTCTATTTTCCATGGACGACCCGACCTTACCGCAGCTTTATGAGCAGTCTCATAGTCTGTTTTAAATATACCCTCAAATCTGGATTCAAACAATTCATAGTTAAGCAAATCCATATCTTTTTCTGTTTGTAATCCTTTTTTGTAATCTGTCCCATACTTGAGCTATTTCGTAATCAGAGTTATCACATATACCGTAGGCACTTCCATAGACCGACTATAAGCAGAATATGATGCGATAACGGATATAGTAGAGAGTTCCAACATATGGTATTATAGAAGATAGTATACAAAGCATAGATTTCATGTGATTTCTAATAGAGAAGTTCATCATTGGAAGGAGCAACTAAATGGAACCTAATTTTAAACTTAAGAATCTAAATGGTGAGGAAGTAACCATTTTTGAATTGCAAGAAGCAATGGGAAAAGGGGAGGTTACTTCTAGGGAACTTGTTATGTACTACATGTATCGTATTGCAACACACGACCAGAGTGGTCAAAATATAAATTCTATAATGGAAATCAACCCAGATGCGATTTTTATTGCAGAAGCCCTAGACAAAGAAAGAAAAACAAGAGGAATTAGAGGGTATTTACATGGTATACCTGTTTTGTTGAAAGAAAATATTGAAACAAAGGACAAAATGCGGACGAGTGCGGGAGCGTTGGCACTGGAAAACAACATTAGCGAAACGGATGCCTTTCTTGTAAAAAAACTTAGAGAAGCTGGAGCCATTATCCTTGGAAAAACAAACATGACTGAATTGGCAAACGGCGTATCCTCAAAAATGTGGGCAGGTTACAGTTCTAAAGGCGGACAAGTATTAAATCCATACGGTGACTTTTTCGTGGGTGGGTCAAGTACTGGTTCTGCTGTAGCTGTGGCGTCAAATTTTACAAGTGTTGCAGTTGGAACGGAAACTTCAGCATCAATTTTAAGTCCAGCTATTCAAAACTCGATTGTTGGTATAAAGCCTACAGTTGGGCTTATAAGTCGTACAGGTATAATACCTTATTCCTATTCTCAAGATACCGCTGGAGCAATGGCAAGGACAGTATCAGATGCGTCAATCTTACTTAGTGTACTTACAGGTAAAGACGATAATGACCCTGCTACATGGAAAAATGATGATACGATTGACTATTCAACTTACTTAGACAAGAATGGCTTAGAAGGGGCGAAAATTGGGGTTTATAGAGATGTACCATTAGAGCAATTTCGTGACCCTGACGAATATGATAAAATATTATTTAATAATACTGTAGAGGAACTAAAAAAGGCGGGAGCAATCGTCATTGAAGACATTGAAATGCCAGCCTTCGATAGGAAATGGAATTGGAACAAGTTGAATAACGAATTTAAGCATGGTCTTGATAACTATCTCCGAAACCTTCCACAAAGTATGCCTGTACATACCTTTAGTGAATTGGTTGAGTGGAACGAAAAAAACTCCGAGAAGGCTTTGAAATATGGACAAGATTTACTGGAGAACCGTCAACATTTAGTGAATCCATTGAAGCATCCGAACTATATATTAGAGTCTTTAACTGATTTATATTATTCCCAAAATGAAGGCATAAATTATGCCATAGAGAAATACGGATTGGATGCAATTATGTTTCCATCATATGTGGGAGCAGAAATTTGTGCAAGGGCAGGGTATCCATCAGTAGCTGTTCCCGCTGGCTTCAAAGACAACGGCAGACCATTTGGAGTTACGTTTGCAGGAAAGGCATTTAGTGAACCTATGCTAATTCGTATAGCATTTGCATATGAACAACGAACAAAACATAGAAAAAAACCGTCACTCAGTTATAAGTAAAAGAGAAGTTCCATGCAAAGAAACCACTCCATTGTAAGGAGTGGCTTTGTCTTTATATAGAGGTATATTTTGTGGTCAAATTGTACTTTGTGTTTAAATACACTACGGTACGGTGAACCGTATCATATATTCAAATACTATGGCTACGCCATACTGCCCGTTAGCTTAATACCAGCAGCCAGTCTACAACTTTGTTTTCTTGGTCTAAAACTTTATTGTCACCGGACATCAAGTTGTAACGAAAACGTTACATTGAACAATTCTGTCCAGCGACGAATAAAAGAAGACAGCGCAATTTTGCGCTCTCATTCGTGAATGAGTTTTCCGCGTTTTCGCGGAGGAGGAATCGTGTCACTTAGTGACATCTACACAGTAACGACATTACAAAATGATATTTCCTTGGGGGGACACTTGATGACACCCATTTCGTTTGATATTCACATACACAGAAATGTAGGAAATCCCACCATTTAAACGTACTAAGCTTAACTTAGTAGTCTAATACTGATATTGTTTAAGTATTAGTAATGGCAACAATGCCCTAAGTTAAGTTTAGGACATCAATAAGGTTCCCAAAAATTTTCGTAGAAGCTTCCAAATATCAAGGTATCTATCAATCTACACAAAAAAAGTGCATATTGATATTGGATAAAAAATCCAGTCACCGTCAATATGGGGGCAACTGGATGGTAAAATTGGTGTTTTATCTAGTGTACTGAAAATAATATAGAATAATTTACTTTTATTTGAAGAAGCAAGAATCCAGCAAAATAAAGATTTTAGTGAGTAACAAGTTCAACAAATATGTACGATTAAAACCTCCTCAAATATATAAAAATACTCAAGGAGGTTTTATACAGTTTTAGATATTAATAAGTAACCCATCCTGCATAAGTGACTGTCCAAGTGTAACCTGTTTGTCCATCGACTGAACTCAGCGTTAATGTTCCACGATATGGATCTACGTTATAACTAGCGGTTGTTGGAATGTCTCCAAGGGTAGGGAACTGAGATTTTGGTAAAACTATTTGCCAAGTAATATATTTAGTAGCAGCAGGAACTACTGCACTTTCTGTTGATGCGTTGCTCGAATTTGATGTTACTGCTGTTGCAGCAAAAGATGTTGATCCAAGAGTGAAACACGCTACGACAGTCAACAGGCCAACTAAAAGTTTCTTTTTCATCTCTATCATCCTCTCATATTTGGGATACACATTTATCATAGTGAATATTTTTCCATAAGTAAACGAAAATTTGAATTAATTGTTAATGATGGTGAATATAATGTGACCAGCTCGTTAAATTTAAAATATATCATGTGTTAAATTGATACTTCGCATGACTTGGAATGAACATATATTGTCCTTTGTACGCTTTCACGCTTGCTTTAAGGTTGTTATTCGGGTTATGAATATGGAAGTCTCAAAGCCCCCGTAACTTTCACCTACGTTGGTTAACATACTCCTTTGAGCAGACCTCACAGGAGTATGATGCATAGTCACATGCTTGTCCCCCTCCAAGATGTCACAATTGCGGTCACAAAATTCATTCATTTATAAGAATTTAATAGAATAAATCAGTACAGATCAGTAAATTGAAAATTGCTATGGAAGCTTGTCCCGTTTGACTTTAAGTCTTAAACAGCGAAAAAGTTTACTATTCCAAATTCGGTACATCTTAGACGCACCACACATGATGTAACCACGGGAGTTAGAGATCGTCAACAGCGTTGTTTTAGGCAGTTTGACCTCGTATCCGATAAATGTATGCTCACCCACTTGAATGGGTTTCATGTGTATCATGGTTATTACATGCACCTCCTCTTGTTCATCCGGGATATTTTATGCGGCATTTACGGGTAAGTGTGGACATTTGTGGATACATCCAAAATATTAAGAAGCTTATTTATGTACAGTAAAACAGGCGATATCAAAAAGACTAGACGAATCATTCCATCTAGTCTTTTCCTTAATTTGTTTCTATCGTATTTTTTAAGAAGGTACGACCGCACTACAATTTGAACGATTGATATGCTCCTGGTTAATAAAGTCAATGGATTTAGATTTCAAATATCTTTCCTACTTAAATTACCAAAAAAAGACCGCCTAAGCGATCTTGGCCAAATTAATCTTTTATCTGGCTCTTAGGGTTCTTTCATAATCTTCAAATCTAACTTTTCGAATCATGCTTCTGTTTTCTGTTCGAACAATAATTCCTTCGGATTTACCGATTACATCAATACCTACCTTAGTAAATTCATACCTCTTCAAATACGTGTATACATCATCAATTGACTCAGGAAAAAGATCTGAACTTAAATGGTCTACGATAGGGCTAGCATCCAATTTAAAGCCATCAACCAATCTACGCTTCTCTGTCTCGTTGTAAAACGGCTGTCCTCCATTGTCTCTCCAAGATGCTATAGCAGATACATCCCTATCCATCAATCCATTAAACTGCTCCCATGTGAGGGAAAAAACATCGAATACTTGATAACCTTGTGTTTTATTCTGCGTATAGTTTTTAGATTTAGGAGTTTTTCCTCCATAAGATTCTTGATAGATAACAGTTAACGCAAGATCGTTTCGATTCTTAAAAATAGATCCTTTCAGCTTTTCTGCTAATGGCTTTAAAAATTCTGCAATATTACCGTAAGGGTTTGCTATTCTATCTCCTTTAGAAGTTAAAAGCTCCTCTCTGGAACCTATAAAATAATCCGCTTCTTCACCATCGTTGATGAATATCATTCTTGAGTTCTCACCATCTACTTTCTCATAACAATATAGCATCTCATCAGAAGGAAAGAATTTAGCTTGAGTAAGAGTATCTTTTAGCCGCCCTCTTTCGCCTATTTCATGATATGTAAGAATGCTAGGGTACTTCGTAATCGAATTAATTTTTTGTATATCCATGTTTGTCTCCTTTTATCCAACTAAAAAATCATTGTTATATGTGCGGTTAATTAAAGCTTCAAACGGTCAAATATCTTAACAAAAATCCTTGAGATATTCTTTGCATCATCAATTCCTCTATGATGAGTACCCTCCAATGGCAGATTAAGCATCTTTAAAGCTCTCTCCATACCAACTCCACGATCATTTCCAATCAGTTTTCCATGCTGATGTTTAATACTTATATGACTTCTAATCCATTCAGTTCTGATTTTATGTAACTCACAGTCCTTCTTCAGTTGACTCTTATCATAAAATCCCCAAGAACAAAGATAATAGGGTTCTTTACCAATCCATTCTTGAAACTTATAAATAGCTTGTGGAAAATATGTTGCCATATCAATATCTTGCTGCGAAATTGAAGTTAGACTCTTACAGAAGTCAGATAATTGTGGGTTCAATTTAGGTTTAATAAAAGTTTGAAATTCGCCTATAATCTCTAAATTTACATTTACTTTGACAGCACCAATTTCAATAATTTCATTCTGCCTTGTTCGATCATTCTCCCAGCAGGTAGCTTCTAAATCAAAGATTATGTAGTTCATTATTTATCCTTTCTCATGTCAAATCTTGTTTTACTCTCACCATAGTATAGCTAGGTTAGCCATCTTTCAAGCCAATGAGCCATTTGCAAGTATTTTATGCAAGACTTGATAAGCTCTGATTGTTATATTTACTTCGTCAGCGATAATGATGATGGAATCATAGAAATAAGAAGCGATAATTCGAATGGTAAATTCTATGTCGTTTTCATATAGGTATACCTGGTAAATCACTTTTTCTTTACTGTTGTGCTCATTAATCACTTGCGCATCCTTGAATTCCTCGCGAATAATATCAGGTATCAGAGTGACAGCCTTTTTCTTGAATTCAAAAAAAATTAATTTGTTCTTATGAAATTCTAGTGTCAACCCTTCTTTCATTACAAACGCCCTCCTCATGGACAGAAAAATTCATTTTGATTCTTCCTAAGCTTTTATATATTTCCAAGATAATTATTAAATACTAATCCCAACGATCAATCTTGATGAGTCGTGCGGAGTTGTCTGATGTTACTTTCACAATCAAATTCCACTCACTATCCTTAGAGTAACCCACACCACTAGCTGACGCTGCTTCAATTCCTTCGATTGGAGTGTTAGCGGTGTACGCTTCAAGCGTCTTTCTGATTTCACGAAGTTCTGGTTTCAGTGTTTCAACGAAGAATCCTCTGCCTTTACCCTCCGACAAATCTTTGCATCCATCCAACAAGAAGAAAATATGATGGCCTGTATGAGTAACTTTCTCTTCGCCCCACAAATTTGGAGAATTCGTAATTCCATTTACCTTGACAAAACTATTAACTGAAACATTCCATGCATCGTCAGAAGAATATGAATTTGAGTTAACGATTTCCGGATGCTGGCCCTTAATATGTTTAAATATAAATACGTCTTGTTGATAGCCATCACCGCCAGCAACACCATGATAGGAATATATTTTTCCATTGGCTTCAAGTTCTACCTTGAATGGTGTGCTTCCTTTTCCTCGTTCACAGTAATTATGAACATAGAATCTATATGTTCCATTTCTAGCTTCTCCTTCGCTCCATCTGATATTTTCTACTGGCGAGTACTCTCTATGACCTCCACCATTCATATCAATGTCTAGCCAACCATTACACCTGCTTAGCTTGTCTCCGTAGTAAATATGTTCACCGTTAGGGGTCACGCAATGCAAATCAAGATCCGTATATCCTTCCCAAATGAGTGAGCACCGGATTTCATTGTTCTCATATTGACCACCTGCACTCTCAATCCTACGTTTGATCTCTCCATCAATGCCTCCATGATAATACCAGCTAAATGCGTTATCCCATTGCAGAATGTTAGGTGCTGTATCATCAGAAGCCGTAACCAATGCCATAAATCTATTTGGATTGTCGATTTTCACTTCAATGCTTTCTGCTGATGGCATTACCGTTTTTCGGAATTTATCCCATGTCATAACCGCGCTTGGAAGGTCAACTCTGTTTGAAACAGTATTAGTTTTCTCTTTCGGCGTAATATTACCGAATATACCTCCAGCTTTAACAACACCCTTATTCACAAAAGAACCCTTACTCTTCCAAATGGTCTCAGGGACTTCTTCAATCGTTGCGTATCTTCGTTGTAGCGAATTAGCAATGCCAAGCTTCTGAACAATCTTCTCAGCTTGCTCAATGTTCCCTTGAGATGGAGCAACTTGCGCTCTCATATAATTGGAAGGACTCATTTTTTCAGCAAATCTGCGACTTATAGAGTCAAATGAAAGGCCATTAACAATATCGTCAAGCAAAGTTCCGATCATGCTGCTTTTCACATGACAGAATCCAGATGGAGCGGTTGCAACAGCCATCCAAGTAATGTTGTCACGAATTTGACTGTTCTGAATGTTTTGATGTTTTGCGTGAAGAACTTGAAGAAATTTAGCTACACCAAGAATTTTGTCAGACCTATACAAAGATTCTGATTCCAAGAGAGTCACAGCTTGTTCTACAGCCTCCGGCGGATATTCCGTAAGTCCAGCAGTCAAAATTCTGAAATCCTCTTTCTTCACTGCCAGTTCCTGTCCAGCAGTTTTCAGTCTAGATTGATAAACTTTTTCTGCTGGAAGCGTAACTGACATATGATCCCGTCCATTAGAGTGTGGCTGACCAAGATTCCTTTCGCTAGAAACAAACACCCCTGTAACTCTAGATTTAAGAACAATTTGCTTCATTGCATTGACAGAATTAATGAAAAACTCAGGAGTGTTGCTTTCATCCCACATAACAGAATAGATTTCACCATCTTCAGAAATAGAAACAAGCCCACCAAAACGATTCACGAAATTTCTACAACATTTACAAGTATAATGTTGTCTTGCTTCATGTGGTAAGCCCTCAAGAAATGCGTCAAATACTCCATCGGAATCAGTTGTGAAAAGCGGCTTGCTGCTAAAGGTTGTAAATCTTTCTTTGATTACCTCACTGAAATGTGGGTATTGATCATTGCTGTTGTCGTATTTGTCTTTGATATAATTGATATTGTTGTTCACTTTTTAACCTTCTCCTAATTGTATTATTATTTATGTAACATGATTGTAAAATCATCATTCTACTTCAAAAGTCTTCAGTATCTAGTTACCTGAAGCGATGAGTTTTTCAACCTTACGATCCTTTTAATCACTTACCTTATTCCTAGAATCGTCCCATGAGTCCAGACTCAGATAAGACTCTCCTTCAATGATATCTTTTACCTTACTATGCTGCTGTGACTTGAAAAGCTCTATCATTTCAATTAAATTATTACGATCCAACAACTTTACTCCACTAAAACTGGCTAACTGTTCACACAAGGATCCATAAATACCAAACCCGCTCCAAAATCTCTACTGTCTTGTATCTTATACGCATCACTATAGCCCAAGCACAGCTTCCACAAATAAAATTCAAAATCCTTGCCATCTTCCATACGGTTTATTTCCGTTAATACCGAGTTTGTAAGGTTTAATACCCTGCGTTATTTTATATCGCTTTTGAACTTTAGGCTTTTTAAGAAAATGTAACAGAGCCAAAGCAAGCAATATAGCAATGACACCAACAATCACAAATATAGATAACTCTGCTCCCCCTTGGCTATTCCAACTCTTTTCCACACTTGCTTATAATACAACACTCAGGGACAATTTCCCAATTATTTTTTAAATAACTATAGTAAATCGACAATAAATAACGCCTATTGCTAGATGCTTAGTTACATATCAAAGGGGTAAAATCACTCCTATCTGACTCCTATATACACAATCCTTCTAATTTCGCCTGCCTTTTTATTATATTTGCCTCACATAGACAACATGGCGAAGAGCCTAAATCATTTTATTAGGCTGATTTGTTGTACATTTTACTGAACGCCATTCATGTTTAGTAGATCACGAAGAAAAAGAATAAAATTCCTAATAATACGAAGTTTCTTTTCCTAATACTTTTGAACAAACTGTCATAAGCCTTGATGTGACGGGATTTCACATATTGTTAATGTTAGACGCTGTGTACATTCTTAGCGTGACCTAGAGTTTCAAGGATTTTATCCATAGTCCTTTTTATTGATTTAAAACGATATAATTGACATAATATCAATAAACATCCTTTCCAAAGATTTTTAAGCTCGCTATATTTATAGACTTTTCCTACATTACTTTGAATGGCTTCATAGTACAAGAATTCTACTTTTCCAAAATCATTATTGGAGGCTAACAGATGAGTAAATTTGAAAAAAATCTAATTAAGTATTTGTCTTACGGTTTTTTTGTAGGAATATACTATTCCTTTATTAAAGGGCCAACAACAACGAGTACTCCGATCAACGGTACGTTTGAATTTTATACGGTACCCACTTCTACTTTTATTTTCAGAACATTATCAACCTCGTTTCTACTAAGCCTTTTTGCTGGAGTGGTGTATACAATTACTTTTTTATGTATAAGAGGAAATAAGTAAATTTTACCTGAATAATTTCAAGACAAAAGGAGCCGTCCAAGCAACGGCTCCTTTACTTAAGTGACAGTTCGAAGCAAATATTACGTCATTGGTAGCGCCACTTTAGCTTGCTCCAACAAAGGGGATAGTTATCGGAAAATACGGAATATCAATCTTTACGGTAATGATATTTGTAAGCGCTTGGATGCTTAGTAGTTATACTAAAAATCATACTCAAAACGATAGGTAAAGCTCCCTTAGTTAGTACACAAGTTATTTTTAAGGACGAAACCAAGGCAAGGTATTTTTAAAGAGCAAGATAAAATTATTCAGTATAGCCACGCCCCCATTAAACGAGTAGATGAAGGGGCGTATAATTATTCTTTGAAGGATTATAACGGAAATACGTGGATACATTCAAAATATTAAAAAGCTTATTTATGTACAGCAAAACAGACGAAATCAAAAAGACTAGACGAATCATTCCATCTAGTCTCTTGATCATAAGTTAATGTTCTAGTTCTACGCTTTATTCAAACTTTTTTAAGTACTGTTACTTGTGTTCCCTTTTTTATATCTTCAATGTTTTCTGAATCCTTTACATTAATTCCAATTAGCGGATGGTTAGCAATGGAGAAAGAAATGCTTATATCCAATACGTCCAGTTCGCATTTCGTTCCATCTATCTTATCTACTTGTATTTTTGAACCTATCAAACCTTTCAAATTGGTATGATCCTGCTTATCTAAACCAAGATTTGTTCCAATTAAAATGATTCCTTTAGTGGGTGTTTTAATAATATCGTCTAACTTCATAATCTCCAAAAGAGAACCTCTCCATTCTAACGTTCATGTATGAACAGTATATCTTTAACTTCCCTAATTTTGATACCTTCGTTTTTTAATCTAGTAATTCCATCTCTTAATAGCATGATCCTTTCTAATTGGGTCAAATCAGGAGCAAACCGTGCAGCTCGGATACTTGCTTGAGCTTCGTCAAGTGCAAAGTTCCTAGTTATAACGTTAAATTCATCATCCATAACCCGGAAGGATTTTCCTGCTAGTCCTGCTTCATAATGTCCGACAACTTCATGCGCTATTGTTCCATGACCAGTAATCCGGCTATTAGCTGCTAATTTACCTGTCGCATTAGAAGGTAATACATCATTATTTATATTGAGAATCGTATCAAATAATAATCCAGTAGGAGATGTGTCATTAGGCCCCGCTACACGGATATTTTCTTGTGGCATCCCTAATTTTTTTGCATACTGAGTTAAACCTTCAATTTGTGCTACAGTTAAAGGCACTTCATTACGCAGGCCATTAGTATCAATAATTTTTCTTGCATTGTCCGCCTCTTCTATTATTCGGGTAGTTCCATCTTTTAATGGAGTATATTTTATAGACCCTGATAACCCAATTTTAGGCTTAATAACTGAGCTAACTCCTCCAAACAATCCTGCTGTACCGATCATATTAGCCCAGTGTTCCTTTGACCACGCATTGGTAGGATTAAATGCTCCCTGAATCATACCCGTTATTCCAAATGTACCGAAATTG
Source organism: Paenibacillus sp. AK121 (assembly GCF_019042715.1). NCBI lineage: Bacteria > Bacillati > Bacillota > Bacilli > Caryophanales > Paenibacillaceae > Paenibacillus > Paenibacillus sp. AK121. The sequence continues at coordinate 23,852 of NZ_JAHPJM010000007.1, read as the reverse complement.
AGCATGTCATTCCATGAATTGTTTTGTTTAGCTGCCCGTTCCATGTACCCTTGATACATTCCTTTTGGAATACCATACGACATATAATCTAAGAAGCTCCAAACCGAATCAAACTTTTTCTCATAGCGTACTGAATTAGCATCTACAAAATCCTGACCTAGTTCAGTTAAGCTATCTACCGATTTCTGGAATGCATTTCGTGTATCTGGAGCAGGAATAGCACATGAATTCGGTGGAGGCGGTAAACAACTTGTGTCAATATTACCTGCTTCCATTAGGTCCGCTAATCTGAATTTATCTGCATGATGACGTAACTCCCTCGCAATAGAATCCATCAGGGTAACAAAGTCGTTCATATTCTTCTGAGAGGTCTGGAAGGAATAGTAAAAGTGCTCTTTAGTCAGTCCTTCCCACAATTGTCCCATAGATGAAATTTGTTTTAATAAATTGCTATTCATTTGAGCTGCAGTTTGCTGTGCTAACTCAAACTGCTTGGAGACAGTCATAAGTTGCTCAGGTGTCACTTTAATAGTTGTCATAGTTTACCTCTAGTCATGAGTTCGTTATGACATAGTAACACTATTCCGATTTATGGAAAATAAACTTAATTCCTAATTGTTATATGAAGGATTAACCTTTCTACCTATGTCTAAAGACTTAAATTCATCGTTTTTTAATCTTCATCTTCATTCTTTAATCTTTAACAAAGGAATAATGTGAGAAGCGTTTTTGTAACTTTTGCCTTCTGCAATTTGTTTGACTCTATATGCACATCCCTTCTTGTTTAGCCCTCCGTCTACAAATGGATCTCTTCCAAAAGTAGTTTTTCTTCGACCATTAGACAGTCTTTTACATGAAAAAAGTGAAAACCGGACTGGTAAGGGGTATCCCTAACCGTTCCGGTCCCGTTTTCCTTCGTCACAACACAGTTTGTTTCTCGTATTTTTCAGTCTTACGATCCTTTTTAATCACTTTACTGTTATTCCTATAATCATCCCATGAATCCCGACTGAAGTAAGGCTCTGCTTCGATGATATCTTTTACTTTGCTATGCTGTTGTTCTTGGAATAGCTCGATCATTCGAATTAAATCATTACGATCCAGCAGCTTCACTCCATTATAACTGGCTAACTGTTCACACGAAGTTGTGTATTTACTTGAAGTAATCACAATAGATTTCTTAGCTCTGTAAAATCGCATACAGCTATACACTTCTTGAACCGCACCCAACCCTACAGGATTGGTGACTGCATACCGTTTGGCCTGAAGGACATTACGGTACCCCTCACGATCTGTAAATACCAAATCTGCTCCAAAATCTCTACTGTCTTGTGTCTTATACACATCACTATAGCCCAAGTAATTGAACAGCTTGCACAAATAAATTTCAAAATCCTTGCCATCTTCCATACGATCAATCTCACTTATGCCGATTTTGTAAGGATCAATATCCTGCGTTACTTTATATCGCTCTTGGACTTTAGGCTTTTTAAGAAAACGTAACAGCGCCAAAGCAAGTAATACAGCAATGACACCAACAACTATAAATATGTACAACCCTGCTCCTCCTTAGCTATTCAACTCTTTTCCACACTTGCTTATAATACAACAAACAGGTACAACTTCCCATGAAATTTATAAATATAGTGAATTAGAAACAAAAAAAGAGTCTAAATTAAAAAGGCAACAGGTAATACCTGCTGCCTTACTCCCTATTATTCAGCTTCCGTTAATGTTTTTAAAGCTTCAGTAAATGAATTGCCGATCGACATAATTTCTCCATTAACTTGCTTGCTAAATTGAGATTCCGTAAGTTTGTCATTTCCTGCCGTGTGATTCTTAATGAATTTTATAAGCTCTGCTTTCTGCTTTGCAATATCCTTTAAAACTTGGTCACTTTCTCGCTTGTAATTTTTAATACTTTTAATTAGTTCCACTTTTGCCACGCTGAGCTCCTTCTTTAATTTATCGCAATCAGCCTTGGCTTGAGCTATTACCGCTTTACTAGACTTATTTTTCACTTCATTTTTATAACGTGCAGAGGCTTGGTTTAATCTCTGAGTTAGCTCACGAACTTCTGTCCCCAGAACAGCATTAAGCTTTTTTTGTGCAGCTTTAATTTCTTTTACACGATCTTTATAATTCTCAAAGTATAATTTTTCGATTTCACTTGTTGACATAGCTTTTGTAGATGTTGCTGCCAATACTTGTGATGGAATTAAAACAACAAACATTAATATTAATAAAATAGCTTTCTTCATATATATCCCCTTATCTGCTAGTATTACAATTATCATAAGGGAAATAAAGGTAAGAGTAAATATAATTAAAAAGCATTAGAAGAAAAACTGAATTATTTCTATTCTTTCAATTAAAAAGGGAGATTGTTATGAAGAAATATGGAATAGCAATCTTTATAGCAACTCTATTTGCGAGCATTTGAATACTTAGTAGTTACATTAAAAGTCATACTCAAAGCGAAGTATTCAACTATCTTATAAAAGATCAAGGATACAAACCATCTGAAATTTATTCAGTTGAAACTCAAATAGCTAAAGCTCCCTTAATTAGTACACAAGTTATATTTAAGGACGAAATCGATGCAAGGTATTTTTATAAAAAGGAGCAAGGTAAAATTATTCAGTATAACCAAGCCCCTATTAAGGGGGTAGATGATGATGCTTATATTTATAAACATCATGAAAACAAATAAAAACGAAAGATCATCCTCAATTCAGTGAAAAAACTCAATTGAGGATGGCCTAAGCTATTCATTTTTCCAGATAATAGACCCATCTGAAGATGTAATCATGCTAGGGGGGGCGTCATGGAGAGAAATTTCAATAAAGGAGCTTTTTCCTTTTTGTAACCATTTATATATACTTCCTTCATCGTTAATCGGCTTAGATACTATCTTTTTAACATCAACAACCGCAGCATCATATTCAAGGAACTCATTATCATCTTCATCTAAACCATTGTTTGTTTCATAGATGGTGTCCCTAGTGCCAATAATCTTTAATCCATTCCCCCAATGAATAGTTAATTCATCTTTTGGTACAGAAATAATAGCTTTAATTAAAGAATCATATCCCATATACTCCTCCTTGGTTTAAGGCTCTTCTCGTCTTCAAATTCAATGGAGTGTTTCGCTATAAATAAACCATTGTCCCAATTCCTTATTATAACCTATCCAGACACAACCATCTTATCATGGATGATATTGTTGTTTGCTGTATTCAAAAACTCGTGTCCTTTATTTGATTGACCAATTATGCAAAAATAAGCCTACTCCCATTTTATTGTTAAAGGAGCAAGCTCATAAATAAATTATTTTGTAATATTAATTATCTTCTCGGCAATTAACTGACAATCTTCAATGCTTTTGTCGAATTCCTTTTAAAAAGATTGAGCGAATACAGAATGGATCTGCTTTGCTAATTCTCCAAAAGAGTTTGTTTCCATGCTTTTTTCATGAATTTTACGTATTTCTGAATAATATTCATCTTCTAATAGAGGATATATTTCGACTGGGTTCCATTCATTAATCATTTGTACAATATCATCGTTCATTTCAATAGACTCCTATTCCACAAATAATGATTTAGATAGTGCTTTATATTCATCATCATACTTACTCTTAGGAATAACTGTAACAAGTGTCCCCTCGTTAGCAACTACAGCAGCACCTTCTTTTGAAAAAAACAAATGCTTGACGATGAAAATATATTTAATCAATTAAATGAGGAAAAACTGCCGCATAAATAGGATAGTCTAGTTTCAAGAATTATTAATTAGAGGTTGTAATGTTCACATTTAATGTTTCACCTATTTTTTTGGTATCAACTTTAGCTCCCAACACTTCAGAAACAATTCTTAAAGGAACTTGAACACGAGTTGTAGGAATCTGCGGCGCAGCTAACATGGTTTTCTTTTCATCGTTGACATGCACAATCTTACTACCGATCGCCAATTTAATTACAGTTCCATTCTTTGATTCAATAGTGACTTGTTGTAAAGTTTTGTCCCAGTCTCTTACTCTCCCTCCTAGATTTTCAGAAACGAAGCGAAGAGGAACAAAAGCTGTATTTGTAGCATTTTCAATATAAGGAGGTGAATCTGAATTAGTTCCAAAATTAATAGGAACACCGTTTACCTGTACATTAATTGTGTAACTATAAGGATGTTTTGTTGCACTGGCTTGTACGCTTAATACAAGTGAAAAAATAAGAAATACGGAAACCGTAAAGAATCTTTTCATCATACATTCATCTCTCCCTTTGTTAAAATTAACAATTTACTGAAAATATATCTTTCTGACCTCCAAGATGTACTTTTCCTGTGAATCATACATCGTTGCCTAATAATAAGAATAAAGCAAGGAAGTTTTTTATTCCAAACTTTGCTATTGTTACAGAGTTTGATTATACTTTAGCCACTATTAGAATTGCGTGTTTCTACCGAGGAGGGATCAAATTCCAATGAATTTAGCCGTCAAGTTGATGCAAAAATTCAAAGACCGCGATACCCAGAATAAGCTGAAAGGCTATCGGGACAAAGCGGAGCTCATTAGGAAACGGAATTTGGAAGCATGGGACGATCAGCGGCTGAAAGCGGAATCTCTCCGGCTGAAAAAGGAAGCAAAATTGGGTACGCCTTTGGATGAGCTGCTTGTCGATGCTTATGCGTTAGTCTGCGAGGCAGCGAAGAGAAAGCTCGGATTACAGCCTTATGATGTCCAGATCATGGCTGCCATCGCTCTGCACGATAGGTTTGTGATCGAGCAGCATACCGGCGAAGGAAAAACGCTCTCTGCTGTTATGCCTGCTTATCTAAATGCGCTGACCGGCGAAGGCGTTCATGTGCTCACTTTTAACAATTATTTGGCAAATCGGGATGCGGAGTGGATGGGTCCAATCTATCGTTTCCTCGGATTAACGGTAAAATCGGTTCAAGTGGGCATGAGCTTGTCCGAGAAACGAGAAGCATACGCCGCAGATATAACCTATGTTACGGCCAAAGAAGCGGGATTCGATTACTTGCGCGACACGATTACACTAAGCGATGCCGATACCGTGCATCGTCCTTTTCACTATGTCATCGTCGACGAAGCGGATTCACTGCTTCTCGACGAAGCTCGGGTGCCCCTAGTCATCGCTGGCGAGCCGGATTCTTCCGGCAACGACGTAATTCGTTTCGCAGATGTGACTAGGCAGCTTGAGCAAGATAAGTATTACGACTTCGACGAGTTCAAGCGGAACGTTTATTTGAATGAGGCGGGCGCTGCGAAAGCGGAGTCGCTGCTGGGATGCGGTAATTTGTACGAAAGCCATAATAGTCATTTGTTGTCGTCGTTAAATTGCGCGTTGTATGCGGAAACGTTATTGAAAAAAGACGTCGATTACATCGTCCGGGACGGTAAAATCGAGCTGATCGACGAATATACCGGCCGCGTGGCGGAGAACAGGCATTTGCCAGAAGGACTGCAAGCCGCGCTTGCAGCCAAAGAAGGGCTGCACTCGAAAGTCGGCGGGAAAATTCTCGGAACGATCACCCTTCAACACTTCATTAGCCTGTATCCAAAAATTTGCGGAATGACGGCTACCGCGTACGCTTCCGCAATGGAATTCAAAGAGATTTATGCACTACAGGTCGTGCAAATTCCACCGAACCGGCCAAACATACGGATCGACCAACCGCATCGAATTTATACCCATAAGGAAGCCAAGCTTAAGGCGCTTGTCCAAGAAATCTCGTCCGTCCATGCGATGGGACGGCCGATTCTCATTGGTACGTCAAGCGTGGAGGAGTCGGACATGCTGGCAAAGGCGCTAGCGGTTGCCGGCGTACCCTGCCATGTTCTGAATGCGAAAAACGACGTAGAAGAAGCCGAGGTCATTGCAAGAGCGGGAGAAATCGGCGCCGTGACGGTGTCTACGAATATGGCGGGACGCGGCGTCGACATTCGGCTCGGCGGTGGTAACCCTACGCAAGCAGAAGTTGTCGCCAAGCTGGGAGGGTTATACGTGATTGGTACACATGTGCACGAAAGTGTGCGGATCGACGACCAACTGCGCGGGCGTTCTGGACGCCAAGGCGACCCTGGAGCTTCCGTATTTTTCGTAAGCTTGGAGGACGAATTGTTACTTCGGTTCGGCATCGATAAAGCGATTCGCGCCCACAGGCAGGATGAGACTCTCGAAGACCCGGTGCTACGCAGCAAAATCGCGCATATTCAGCACGTTATTATGGGCCAGAACTTCGATATCCACCAGGAACTAAACCGTTATTCAAATATGGTGGAGGAACAGCGACGTATTCTATACGAGGAGCGGCTCGTAATTTTGAAAGGAGCGACGCCGATGAGCCCTTCGGAGCAGCGGGTACGGCTTTATTATATTGACAAGTTCTGGGCTGACCATCTGGCATACATTTCTTACCTTCGCGAAGGCATCCACTTGGAGAGCCTTGCTAACCGCAATCCGATCGACGAATTTCATGAGCAAATCATCCAAGCATACGAGCAAATTCGAGCTAAAATAAATAGCAAGTCAGCGAATATGCTTGTAAGGCTCGGAGGTTCGAATGATCCGGCGAAGTGGGAAGAGTTCGGTCTGAAGAGCCCTACTTCCACTCGGACTTATATAATCAACGATCAATACATCCAGAATATGCGCAGCTCATGGACCGCAATGACTGTATTTGCTTTTGGGATTCGCAAGATTTTGAGGCCGATATTCAAACTGTCAAAATTTTGATGCAGCGTAGCTTTTTCGAGAATGATCGGGACGAATAAGAGCAAACGCTCGATTCATCCTGCGCTGAAAAAGTTGAAGCGAAGCATTGACTCCGTGTTGACTTTGGACGTCCGCTTGGATTTCTCAATTTTATAATCGGTATAAACATATCAATTACGGCCGCCAAAGCTATGGCGGCTTTTTTGCACTCATTTTGAGGGGGGATTTATATGCCAATGGCAACAAGCATAGCCGCTATAAAGCAGGCATTCTCATTGAATGTAACCTCCATCGGATGTTGGGCTAATAGTCAAGCCTGATCTTGAGATTGATCCGTTATTCTACTCTTTTTCTCAGCAATAAGTAAACCTAGCAGTACATATCCTCTGTATACTAATCCAATTAAAAGCACTCCACCAGCAATAGAAAGGAGAATAACTAAAATATTAAGTATAAATAGAAATAACTCCAAAAAGACACCTCCAAAGTAAATTAGTCTTTTTTATCTTATAGTAAAAGTCGTGTCGAAGTATCATAAAGCTTGTCATAAAACAAAATAAGAAAGCAGTTGAATGAAAGAACTAAGTTATTTAAAAAGGCTAATGGTCAGAATAAAAGACTTATATCTGCGCAACTTTTTTTCGTTTTTCTGGTATATATGATAAAAAAATGAAATCAGGTGTTTATTGAATGAGGCGAATTTTTGTTTCTCTACTTGTAGCTTCCTGCCTTCTTATTTCTGGCCTGCTTCCAACGGCTCTGAGTTATGCGGAGAATTCAACTTCCACTCTTCCCGTTGTAGTAGAGGATGCGGCTGTGTTCTATCTGGTTCCGCACCAACTGACTGCCGAAATAAACAAATCTTCTTTATCGCTGGATTCCGTCTCCATAAAAACCGCTCCCCTGCTGAAGAAAAATAATCATTTATATTTCCCGTTCAAATGGCTGGAAACAGTTCACTTGGCAACCATCAAGTGGGATGCAAAGACAGGCAGCACGTGGGCGGAGTTTGACATTGAGAACTCGGTACCTTTTTCCTCATTTCGGTTGATGCCTAACCAATCAAAGATTTTCAGGTACGAAGACGGAACAATGACAGCGCTGGATGAGCCAATCCCTAAAACCTTTATGAAAAACGATCAATTGTATATTCCAGCGTCACTTCTGCCTAAACTGGGAATAAATTATACATGGAGTAATGGAGTCATGCACTGGGTCTGGAACGACAAAGTAGTTAAAGCGCTTCACCCAACTTATACAACGGATAAGGAAAAAATCACTTTTAGTGCATTAGTACAAAAAGAGTTCGGGCATGCTTATCTTATGGTAAATACAGGGCACGGTGGCATGACAAGTTCCATTGGAGGTAGCATTAGCACGTTTAAGGGAAAAGAAAAAAGCATTGGAAAGCCGATTATAATAAATGGGCAAACATTTCGGCGGATTGAATATTCAGTTGAGCTTCGTCCTGGTCCAAATCCATTAGAAATTCACACCAATGATAAAGGATCTGTTAAGATAATGGTCCATCGCAAAGTATTAAACCCGTCCTCCGTTCCTATTAGATACAACCATCCCGAGAACGAGCAGGATATCCGCTTTACCAAACCTACACAGGGATACCTCCGTGTACAGGCTGGAGATCCAATAGCAATTGCTGGAGTCGTGACAGCTACGTATCTGGAAAGCAATGAAGTTTCTTTTGGAGTGGCAGCATTTCAAAACGGTGATTTTGTTGAAGTTGAAAAAAAGACCGTTATTCCCCTCAAACAGGATAAACCCTTTAGCGGTTCTGTCGTTATTCAAAAACCTGGTACTTATTTGGTCAATATTCTAAGCCCAGATGTATTCGTGGGAGGTAGTTCACCGTACGGCTCTGTCAAATGGGCTGAGATAGCAGTCGAAGTATTACCTAAAACCAAGAAAAAACCATAATTCTTCTCTTCCAATTTAACACCAGCTAAATATGGACCAGTCTATTAAAGGGAACAGCAGCGGACACAAGACTTGACAAATAAAATCTTGTGTCCGCTCCTGTTGTCATTGACCTAACGTTTCTCGTTAGCTTAACAAGGATTTCTTTTAATTACCAGGCTTTCCCTATACTAATTTGAATGGTTTCATAGTACAAAAATTATCCTTTTCCATAAACATTATTGGAGGCTAATAGATGAGTAAATTCGAGAAAAATCTAATTAAGTATTTGTCTTATGGTTTTTTTGTAGGAATATATTATTCCTTTATCAAAGGGCCAACTATGAGTTCTTCAGTCAACGGTATATTTAAGTTTTATACAGTACCCACTTCTACTTTTATTTTCAGAACTTTATCCATCTCGTTTCTACTAAGCCTCATTGCTGGAGTGGTCTATACTATCATTTTTTTATGTATAAAAGGAAATAAGTAGATCCCCCAGAATAATCCTAAAGCAAAAGGAGCCGACCAATCGCAATAGCTTCTTTTCTTTATTGACGGTTCAAAGCAAATATTGCGTCACAGGTAGAGCTACTTTTAAGCTTGCTCCTACTCAAGTTATATTAGCCTATCGAGGCACAGCCATTTTATCATGGATGATATTGTTGTTTGCTGTATTCAGAAACTCGTACCCTTTATTTGATTGACTAACTATTTTAAAAAAGCCTGTCCTCATTTTATGTCAAAGGCGCAAGCTTATAAAATATTAATCATACTCAATGAACACATTGCCGTTTCTATTGATGGCTTTCTGTAACAATATAATTATATCGTTCTTAAGATCAGGAAGTACAGGTAATATATTAGTCAAACTTTTCGCTTCTTCCTCGGTCAAATATTTAATATCAAATGAATCAAACAATTGTAGGGTCTCTCTAATATTTTCCACTTTCCATGGACTTTCCTCATACCAGCCTTCGTGAGCATAATATTCACTTAGTATATTACTTTGTGCAGATTCTAGTTGAACCAAACAATCCATTAATGTATCAAAGTATCCATTCCATATCTTCAATACATAGCTTTTATCTGAATTTGTATAAATCAATCTTATTTCTGATTCTCCTTCAAATCCAGCATAGTAGGTATCATTTATTTTATCTATCTTCATCCTCTTACTCCTTCTAATGGCTGTGATTTTGAACTTGAGAGCATTTTATTCTCAGACTGCCACGTGGTGACCCGTTGGTCCGTAATTCGAGCCATTCTCTCAATGCTCAATAGGAGGTGCCTTCACTGGCTACTAACATAAAACTGGAATGGTGGGATCAGCTTACTCTTCATCTTCGTTAACCGCTTTAATCAGATCTCCGTAGACTTCCTTCGTGTGAGCAGATGCATGTTCTTTAAAATGTGTAAACAACCTCATACATCTAATTGCTTGTATTTTATTATTAGCTTCAGCAGACTTTTCCAAACAGCTAAACAAAAATGTGAAGCCTTCTGAAAACCTCCCCTTGCGAAAAAGATAGATCGCCAATTCCCTTGCGAAATGAGTGTATCGCTCCGTTGTGAATCGTTGAGTATACAATCCTTCAACTTTTTTCTGCTCCAGAAAGGAGATGATTTCTTCTTCGAATTGCTTTAAAATATTATCTACATCAAAATGGTATCGGTTAGCTGCCTCAATCATAATATCAAGTGCGGGAAGAATCTCATCTTTTCTTGAAGAAATATAAGCTACATAATCAGAAAGAACGCTCTTATCACCAGAAAGAAGCTTATTAACATACGTGTTTACTACTGCCCAGTCTTCGTACTTTTTTCTCCATTTCAAAGCTTCTTCATCTGTATCAGTAACCCAACTTAAATCAGCGTATTTTTTAATGTGTTGAAGTCCCTTTTCATAGTCTTTCCTCTCACCACATGCTTGTGAACGAAGTAAATGCGAGAATGCCCAATACGCAAACAAAGGAAAATTAGGTTTCTTCGAATTATCTTTGTGTACATGATGCCGCTGTTGTTGCAGTTTGTATTGAATTTTTGCCTTGTCTCCCATAGCTTTAGCGAATAGTTCTACTTTATCCCATTTTCGTAACGAACGATATGTATTCGCCAAGTCTTTTAATGCCTCTAACTGATCTACCTCATCTAACCGTTCAATGTAAGGCTCAAATTGAATGGCTGCATCATAGTCTTTCTCTTGATCGTCTCCAATACGAATCGTAAACAATCGATACTGGCAAACGGCTAATCGTTCTGAATACTGATACTTTTCCCCTTCTGCCACATTTTCATAAAGGAACGCCGCTGCTTCAGTATAACCTTTTTTATAAGAATCCTCGGCTACTTCAAAAAGTGAAGGAAGATAAACAGGATTATCTAGCAACATACCTACAACTCTTCGCAAGCAATCAAGTCGTCCTAGCTCCACGCAGCGGTACAAAAAAGGACTGATTCTTCGCCAGTTGAGCGGTTCTTCTTCAATACATTCATCAATATAACGTTCATAAAAATAATCTGGTGGTAAATTCATTCCCATAGTGATGCGATCTAGCTGGTGAACTGAAATTGATCGGTTGCCCGTCACAATGCCACTAACTGTTCCTACATTCAAATCAATCATGTGACCAAACTCGGTCATGGTTAAGCTTTTCCGTATCAGATAGGTTTGTACTTCTGCTCTAATCGTAGGTGTGATCTCCATAGATAAACCACCCTTTCAACATAAACTCGACATATAATACATAATTAAACTATGTAATGAGAAACAGTTAGTAAAAATTACTTTATCCCATCATTGTCTTTTGGAACAAAGTCATATACCCTTCGTTGTTTACAACAGCACACATTACATTTTTGCACTTTTTACATATATTCCTCAAAAGAGGATTTCCTCATTTTGCTTATATACAGCAAAACACGCAATAAAAAGGCTAGACGGATCATTCCATCTAACCACTTAATAATAGTATATTTTTAGGTTATACTGTATCCTATACTGGAGACCTTTTTATTCTCACAATCCTCCGTGTTGTCCAGTGGGCTCATAAATAGACCCCTTATCTTGATACTGAAGAGGGAGAACTACTACTACTAGTATAAAACTAGTAACTAAAAAAGATAGAATTACTTCACGTTTCATTATTATCCACCTCATTAATTAAATTTCTGTATGCTATCTTCGTCTCAGATGCTGCACACTCCTGATAGGACTCATACATCTTTACACACTTAATTATATACGACTTATTTTTGATTAATGTAGATTTTTCCAAACAATTTAACAAAAAAGTAAATCCATCTGCAAAATTATTTTTGTTAAAGTAGTAAACCGCTAATTCATTTGCAAAATGAACATAACGTTCTATAACTAATTGTTGATTGTACGTACCTACACACTCAGGTTTATCCAGCAAAGCTAAAATTTCCGTTTGAAATTGATTTAGAATATGATCAACATTTAGATGATATCGATTAGCAGCTTCAAGTATGTTATCTAATCCGGAAAGCAACTCTTCTTTCCTTGAAGAAAAAAATGTTACATAATCAGCCAAAACAGCAATTTCACCAGCATGAAGTTTATTTACATAAGTATTAGCTTTAGACCATTCTTTATATCTCATTTTCCACTTCAAAGTAGTTTCATCAGTTTCTTTCACCCAACTTAAGTCACCATATGTGTACGTATGCTGAAGTGCCTTCTCATAATCTTTATGGGCCTCACAAACTTCTGCACGAAGTAAATGAGAAAAAGCCCAATAAGCAAACAGAGGAAAGCTTGGTTTCTTTGCATTTTCTTTTTTGGAAGGATGCCGTTGTTGCTCCATGTTATATTGAATTTTGGCCTTGTCGCCCAGAGCTTTAGCGAATAATTCTACTTTGTCCCATTTTCGTAATGAACGGTATGTATTCGCCAGATCTTTTAAGGCATCTAACTGTTCTATCTCATCTAGTCGATCAACGTATATTTCAAATTGAACGGCTGCTTCATAGTTTTTCTCTTGATTATCTCCTTGCCTTGTATGGAACAAACGGTACTGACACATAGCCAGACGTTCTGAATATTGCTTTTTCTCACTTAGAGCCACATTCTCATATAGAATAGTTGCCGCTTCGTAAAGCCCTTCTCTAAAAAGTTCTTCGGCAAGCTCAAATAAAGATTCTGAATAGCCTAGTTTATCCATCAATAAATTAACCACATCATGAATGCAGTCCAATTTATTGAGTCTCGCACAATTATGTATGAAAGGACTCATTCGACGCCAATTCGGATTAGCCTCCGCTAAATACTCAGACACATAGCGTTCATAGTAGTAACCAACGGGGTAGCCCATTGCTTGTGTAATTCGATCTAACTGATCCACTGAAAGTGTGCGGTTCCCATTAATAATACTGCTCATGGTGCCCGGATTCATTTCGGCTGCTCTAGCTAAATCACTTAGGATTAAATCATGATCTCTCATATGTTTTGCTATCTCTGTGAGTATCGTGGTTGTTGTGTTGTACAAAGTAACCACCCCTTATCAGGAACTTATTAGGATATCAACTCATTAAAAAAGGACTATTGCAATCCAATGATTGTATAGCCTTTCCGCAATTTATTGTACCATCTTTTGGCACAATATCATATACCTTTCAGAACCTTACTTAAGATACCTTTGAAGGGTTTGCAAAGAAAATTAAGCTCTATAAATCCTGAGACATTCGAATCATATCTCTACACTGTATGCCATTCTCATAAATTTCTTCTAGATAGTTATGTCTGACAAAGAAATCTCGATCTACACCCACAATTCTGAAACCACATTTTTGGTAGAGAGCTAACTGTCCAATGCTAGAGTTTCCTGTACCAATTTCTAACGTTTTATAGCCTTGTGACCGGGCTGTTTCAATGGCATGAGTTACTAATTGTCTCCCAATCCCTTTACCATGCATGACTTCCGCTACTGCAATATTCACCACCTCAATTGTTTCGGGTCTTGTAGGTAAAAGAACATAGACTCCCACAATTTGATGCTCAATTTCTGCTACATAACACTGCCCTCTTTTCAAATATTCCTCAACAAGTTGGCGCGAAGGATCAGCTAGTAGCAAGAGCTCTAACGGACAATTTTCATTTGGTTTAAGCAATCTAATATTCATCTATTCTCTCCTGTATGTATTGTTATCCCCGAATTTTCCCACTTCTTGATTTATTCAGAAATCCGGGAGTGGTGGCGATGAGATAAAGCCTTAACTTAGATTGATCTCAATTCATACAACCCCTTTTGAAGCGAAAGACGGGCAGAACATGTACCTTCAAACAAGACACTGATGCCGAACACGGCCGGAAGCCTATCATCAGGAAACCAGGGGCGTTGCTTGTCTGTGACAATAAAGGAACCTTCCACATCCCCTAGCGGTGCGAATTTCTGTCCAGCCCCTCCCCATGAATTAAATTGGAACGTTTCGGTGATTATTTTGGATACCTCTGGAACATCATCAACTGGAAGACCAATCTCGCTTATACGAAGTAGGGAGTGGGGACCGAAAGCTTCAGTAACTGCATTATCGAGTGTATGGTGAGCAATGAATTCAATGAGGTTATGATCCGGATCATAGAAGTAAAACGCCGTGGCATTCCAGTTTTCGAAAAAAAACTCGTCTTCTTGGGATCTTGCAATCAATGTAATCCCCCGGTCGATGGCCCACTGTTTTGCTTCTATGAATTTATTTGTTGGGATCGTAAAGGCAATATGATAAAATTCATTTTCCATGTGGGAGGATTCCTGAAAAGCAAGCACCGATTCCCCTACTTGAAACGACAACCGCGAAGGGCCCTCCTCTACAACCTGCAAATCCAGGAGAGAGCCGTAAAAAGCTTTCATCGCTTCGAAGCTGCGTGTGTCCAAGAGCACTGCTTTTAATTTCATACGATCGTCCTCCCTCATAGATAAAAGATAACCTGTACATATCCAAATTAGCATATCGATTTAGGGCTGTATTGGATCATTATATTGGTTATTGACTATCTTTTAATTCGCTCAAAAGTTTGGCATTTACATCCAACGCCTTAAAACGAAGTAATATAGCCTGTTCATCCAGAACTTTACTTTTTGCCATTTCGAGAAAAAGCTTGGGTTGATCCCGAAATGCCCTTGCACTCCCAATCGAGTATGCTTTCTTGAGATATTCATGAGCTAATACAGGCTTGCTCTGCAGAAGAAGCGTTTCCGCCATTTGAATATAAGGCCCTGCATGTATAATCCGATACCCCGCACTTTCCAAATCTAAAATTTCCTCATTTAAAAGCTCTACTGATCGCTGCATATGGCTGTTATAATTGAGAATTTGAACATACTGATGCAAAGTTACACTTGTAATGCCCCATGTATGCTTAGGTTCGGGGATGAGGTCCCAAGCCTTCTGTGCCTTTTCCTCGGCCAAGTTGCTATCTAACGGGAGTGTAAGAGCTGCTTCCTCTCCAAGAGCCCAAACCGTTTCTTCCAATTGAGCTTCCAGATCATCATACATTCGAATATCCATCAGATTCCTCCCCATAGATAATATAAATTCTAACACTTAGAGATGTCTACTCCTTCATTACGATTAACGAAAGCGCTTAATCAAGGATATCACTCCCCAGATGAGCAACGCCAAGATCCCACTGACGATTACAAAGGTCATTAAGATCGAAGTCCATACGAAATGCAATCAACATCACCCCATGCATCATTTTATGGTCATCTTGTAAAGTATCTTCTAATGTCTCTCCATATTTTAACGCACGTTCACTTCCGCTGCATTCGAATTGAACAATTTTATTTTTATAATCATAGATAAGAATGCCAGCAGCGCAAACATCATTCCGCTCCAGATGAGCTGGTGTATTCCCAGATGAGAGATAAACCATCCGCCTATAGCAGATCCTATCGTAATACCCAGATTAGAAAATGAGACAAACAGGCTGTTACCGAACTCCGGAGCTTCATTCGCTTCAGTGGTTAACCATGTTTGGCTAATAATAAGCCCTCCAGAATGCACGGTTCCCCAAATGAGCACAACTACAATCATCGCTAGGAAAGATGTACCCAGAGCATAAGTGAATACGTAAACGACCATATATAGCAACGGGAACATGATGACGGTCTTGATCAGATTTTTATGTAATAACCCTCCAAATAAAAAGTTCCCAAAAATCATAACGATTCCAAAGACCATCAGCATCATGCTGATCCATGATCCGTTCATAAGAGTTATTTCTCCAAGATATTCAGCAAAGTAGCTATACACTGAAAACATAGCCGCAAAGATAAAAATAACAGACACAATATTGAACCATAATTGAGGCTTGCGTAATATACCAAGCTGTTTGCCATAAGACATCTTTTGCTGGACAGGTAGAGAAGGAAGCCATATGAGAATTCCTACAAATGCAATCATGCTTACGACAGCTCCAAACCAGAAAGCAGCTTCTAACGCTATCTTCTCAGCAAGATAAGAAGTCAAGGGCACACCAAAAGCAAATCCTACTGTAATCCCGGCGAAAACCTTGGTGACGGCTTTACTGCTCTTTTCAGGGGGGACAAGATGAGATGCGGTCACGAGGGCAACTGAAAAAAAGACAGGGTGAAATATAGCAGGGAGAACACGAAAAATGAGCATGACCTCAAAATGAGTAGTATAGGCATAGACAATATTTGAAATAACAAAACTGAATACAGCTATTAATAGAATAACTTTACGATTCATGCCAGAAACGAGTAAGGTCAAAAACGGACCTGAGATAGCAACAACTAAAGAAAATATACTGACGAGCCAACCAGCCTGGGAAGCTGATACATTGAATTTTTGAGTGACTTGGGGAAGAACACCTATAATCCCCATTTCCGTTGTAATAATGCCGAACACGCCCAAAGCTAGAATGATAATAAGTAACGGGTTAACCTTTTTCATATTAAGTATAAGCCTCCAATTAATTATATATATAGATTCGTAGATATGTTATGTGAAAAAAAACTCCTTTCTGTTTATAGTTCTTTTTGGATGTACTCGGCAAATTCCTGTATTGTTTTTTCATTCCGACGATAGTACGTCCACTTTCCTACTCGCTCAGACTCTAACAAACCGGATTTTTGCATCGTTAATAAATAACTTGAAATTACAGACTGTGCCAATCCCGATTTGGCCTGAATATCTCCCACGCATACACCAATTTGGAAATTAAGCCCTTGCTTTAAATAAGCCTGTTCATCAAAATAATCTTCCGGTTTTTTTAACCACTGCATAATTAGACGACGAGTCTCGTTGGACAAAGCTTTATAAATCAATGACGGTTCCATACATCACATTATATCTACTTTATTAGATTTGTAAATATTTAATTCAGATGATTACATAATAAAATATAATAAAGGCTGCTTCCTCACGGAGAATCCGCTTGGAAACAGCCTGTTCGTGTCATCTCAACTACACAGATTTACTCTTATTCGAGCGGTACATCAAGTACAGAAAATACGGTGCACCGATCAATGCAATCAGCAATCCAGAAGGAATTTCGGTCGGTGCAAGCACGGTCCGTCCAATCGTATCCGCCAGCACCAGCATGACCGCTCCCAAGATGCTCGACAGAACAATGGAACGGCGTACATGGTGCCCGATCAACGTACGCACAATATGCGGAGCAATCAGCCCGATGAAGCCAATTGTACCCACACAGGCTACTGCTCCACCTGCCAGCAGCACACCCACTACCATCGCCAACAGCCGGGTGCGGCGCACCGGAAGTCCCAGACCCATGGCACTGCTATCGTCAAATACCAAAAGATCGAAACGACGAGCCAGACACCACGCTACTGGCAACAACACGAGCAGAAAGGCCAGAATGGTCGCCACCTGCCCCCAGTTTCGAGCGTAGGTACTACCAGTCAGCCAGATATAGCCTGTGCTACCCCAAAGTGAACCTTGGATGATCAACACCTGAATACCGGCTGACCCGATGGCAGATACGGCAATACCAAGCAGGATGACCACAGACGGATTGAGTTGCTTGTTCCACGATAAAAAGAAGATTACCGCTGCCGACACCGTCGCTCCGGCAATTGCTGCGATGGGCAACATATAAATAGGCAGCCCAGGCCACACGATAATCACTGCAAGCGCGCCGAAACCAGCCCCCGAAGAAACCCCGATGATTGAGGCATCCGCCAAAGGATTACGAACCGCTAGTTGGATCAAGACGCCGCTGACCGCAAGCGCGATACCAGCCCCGGCTGCCACCAATGTGCGTGGTATTCTAAATTGTAGCAAAGCCGAATTCGCGTTCTCCCCGCCAAACAGGCCAGACAGCAGATCCCCCACCGGAATGCGCATGCCTCCAAACATTAGACTGAATACCGTTAATATCACGGCACAGCAAGCAAATATTGTAACCAGTCTGCCAAACGGTAATTTCCGAGAGCGCACACCTATGTTCATTGAAGACTGTCCACCGATACCGGAAGGCAGCTTCATCTTCCACAAAATCAGCCAAATCAACCAAGGTGCCCCGATCAAGGCCATGACCGCTCCGGTTGGCAAATCCATACTTGATTTGTGAACCATTTTCGCCAGCACGTCTGCGCCTATCAACAGCAGTGCCCCCCATAGGAAGGAACCGGGCAGTACCCAACGATGCATTTTCAGCCCGCTTAAGCGAACCAAATGCGGAGCCACCAAACCTACAAATCCAATGGGACCAATGACGCTGACTGTAATGGTCGATAGCAGAACCGCCAGCACAATTCCCACCGCCCGGGTTAAGCTAACCTTTTGTCCAAGGGATGTGGATGTGGACTCATCCAGATCCAGCACATCAAACTGCCTTGACAGCATAACAGCAATAACCGAGAGTCCTACTACCCAAGGCCAAGCGTAAGTCGTCCCACTCCAATCATTTTGCACCAGTGAGCCCGAACCCCAGAGAAACAGCCCCTGTGTTTCAAATGAATAAAAGATATGCAACGCTCCGGTAAATGAACCAAGAACCATGGATACGATCAGGCCGGCAAGCGCCAACCGAATCGGTGTTCCTGCTCTTCCTCCGCCCATAAAATAAGCCAGCACCGCTGCCAACAGCCCGCCAGCGGCGGCAAATAGAAATGGCGCCTGGTGCAGCAAGCCAGGAAACATCACTGCACCAAGTACGACCACAAAGTAGGCACCAGCGTTTATCCCTAGGGTATCAGAAGCCGCCAGTGGATTTTTGGTGATGGCCTGAAGCAAAGCACCGGCAATAGCCAGCGCGCCGCCAGCCAGGATTCCAATAACCGTACGCGGCATCCGAAGATCCCACACCATGTTATGCTCAAGCGTATCCTGACGCTGGGTCAACGCCTCGATGACTGTATGCAGCGGGATCGAAGCTTCCCCATAACACAAGCTTACAAAAAAAAGCACGATGAGGACGAGCAAACCGCCCCCAAAGATGCTTCCTATACGCCAAGTCTTCGATAAACCCGTTGTGTCCGTTCGGGTCATTTCGTCAGAGCTCCGACTACTTGATCAACCAGTACTTTGGATGAGATTGGGCCACCGAATGTCCATGTTGTGCCGTCTAGCGGGTAGGTCCGTTTCTCTTTAACAAAGTTCAGTCCGTTCCATACCGTGTTGTTCTTCATCGCGGCGCCAAATATATCGTCCGTCTTTTGCGTAATGTAGATAAAATTACTGTCCTGTACAGCTGGAAGAGCTTCGATTCCAACGGTACTAAATCCGTACTTCTCAGTCTGGTCCGACTTCCAGTCATTCACCATACCGATTTTCGCAAGTGTTCCCACTACAACCGAATTTTCTTTAAACATTCGCAGACTGGCAGCATTTTGAGATGTAAAGGCTTGTGTCAGTGCATAGTGAAAGTCTGCTTTGCCCGCTTTTTCCAATGTAGCCTTTGCCTCTACATAGTGCTGGTCAAGTTCGCTTAAGACTTTATCAGCCTGTTCCGTTTTACCGGTAGCCACAGCAACTTGCTTGAAAATTTCAACCATACGATCGTAATCATAGCCGTTCCCCTTGTAAGGATCGAACTCTATCGTTGGTGCAATTCCCTTAAGCTGTGCATAGATCGCTGCATTGTTATCGGCGTTAGAGATAATAAGATCTGGCTTGAGCGCCGCAATCGCTTCGAGATTGGGTTCGCCCCGTGTGCCGATATCCGTTACGGTATCAGCCAGCTTCGCCTCTGGTGTCACCCACAGCTTGTAATTGGCATTGTCCGCATTCCCGACCGGCTGTACGCTAAGTGCAATCAGATCTTCGGTAAACGTCCATTCGAGTACGACGACACGTTCCGCTGGCTTGTCCAGCTTGACTTCGCCATGGTCGTCCTTAACCGTAACCGGACCAGCTGCTGTAGATGTCTGCTCAGACCCTGTAGCCCCTTCCGTCTTCGAGCTATTCCCAGCCGAACCGCAGCCTGCCAATACAATCGCTAAAACTACAAATAACAATAGTCCATTCAACATCTTTTTCATTTCTCTCAATCACCCCTGTATGTATATGCATCGGAAAATGATAATCATTATCAGTAAAAGAGTATAGGGGTTAGTGATTTTTGTCAATAAGGATATATTGAAGTTCAATTGAATCGCACATAGGTTCCGTATATGATAGTTTTATCATTGTTTAAGGGAGGCTACATTGAAGTGGCAGTATTAATCAACGAGCAAATTAAAGCTGACGAGGTGGTGCTCACCGGACTCTCAGGGGAGAAGCTCGGCGTTGTTTCCAAGTCAGAAGCCTTGGCTATGGCCCGATCCAAGGGAGTGGACCTGGTCTGCACCTCACTGATGAGTAGTCCGCCACCGTGCAGCTTGGTTGCAAAGGGCAAAGGAAAAGCGCTTGTGCAAAAAAAAGCCGCAGCAAGCAAAACAAATAACGGCCAAGCCGCAGGAAACAGCGGCAAAGAAAAGGTCAAGGAGCTTCGCTTCACCGCTCACATTGAGGATCATGATTACGACACGAAGCTGCGTCAGGCGGACAAACAACTCCGTTCTGGTAAACCGGTACAGTTGGTCGTTAAGGCCTCAGGCGCAAAAGAAGCACCTGTCGCCAAAGCGGTGCTGGAGCGTCTACTGGGTGATCTGAAGGAAGTCGGCGTAAAGGAAACTGGAATCCAGACGGGCGGCAAGGGCTCACAGGTAAAATTAAACCCTCGCTGAATGGCGAATCGTTAGATTGGACAAGTCTCTTCGTCCGTAGAAAACAGAGGGCACATTCGGCCCTCTGTTATAAATCCCTTGTTTGAATTTTTCTTTTTATCTTCGGCACAAGTCAGGTGAAGCAGAGCGAGCAGATTCAATGTGGTTATCTGATTTACTATGATCAAGTGCTCCACCTCATTCCTGTTCTTGTCGCAGCTACTTTGCTCCAAGGGAGATACCAAAAAGGTTTTTCATTCATCAACCTCGATACATAACCGCTTGCTTATTTCAGGATGACGCCGTTCGTTCCCGTTTGCGGTATGACAAACGACCAATCGGCATCCTTGTACAAATGGTTAACAATCTTTCGTTTTAGCGTGAGCTGTTTCGGCATTTGATTTAGACCATCGACGAAATATCCGGCATCCTCCTGCGGCTTGATCACACCTGCACGGTCTGTGGTATAGCCTCCGCCAAAAAACATTGAATACTCCCTGCCATTCTCGTCAACTGCAACCCAGATATCTTTCGTGAAGTTTGGACTGCTGAACGTACCACTAACCGGAATGGTCGCATACATTTTGCCCGAATTGGAACTGTCGGGACGAAGTTTAAGCCCCTTGAACAGATAAGCATCACCCGAATCTTCAAATTTAACGGGATGCACAGCTGAGGTTTGAGCCGGGTCGAGCACGACCGACATTTCGCTTTTCTCTCGAATTATATAGCCGTCCAATACGAATCGAATTTGCTGCTTATCATAAGCGAAGTCATTAAATTGATAGAACCAGTGCGTCTTGCCACTCCAACGGTCCAATTTAGATCGGCGTTCGAATTCAGGTTCTCTGTTATCCCCAAGCCATTTCCCCTGTGCATCTTCCAGATGATACTTAAGCTCGTGGAATCCGCTTTTTCCGTTCAGCGCTCGGCCTGCCGCTTCCGGAGTCAACTCTGTCGTATATTCCAATGATCCGCCGCTTGGTGTCCGAGTAGCTCCCTGCATGTGAATTTGTAAGCCGCTTGGCGTCTCATACGTTTTATCAATTGGAGTCAGCAACGTTTGCTCTTTGGCTTTAGTCAGATCTGCCTCAAGATTCAGTCTCCAATCTCCTTTTACCGTTTTAATAGGAGCTTCCACATTGAGTTTATCCGCATACAGCCTAAGTTCACGGATATGCGCACTAAGCTGAAGCTTGTCAGTCAGTACTGGCCTCGTAAAGTCGAACTCAATCCTGCTAGTTGTCTCGTTGCTCCCTGTGCTTACTTCAAAAGGAACAGCGCCAATATCACCTCTCTGGTTATCAAAGATACTGAAATCGACATCTTGAAGACCAAAATCCCCGGCTATAGCATTTCCTTTGGCGTCGAAAACGTCGATCCCGATAATCATTCTAGTCGAATCGGCGATAAGTTCGTTGACTTTCAGGGTGTAACCCTGATCTTTAGCGCTGGCGCCCGAAATCTGTACCAGCCCTGTTTCACGTGCCTTCTTCATACCGCTATCCACATAACTATCTTTCGCAAACAGCGATCTCACCGTATCTGCGAGAGTTGGCTGCGTATACAGTAGTGTGCTAACCGCAAATACAGAGACGACGACCACCACACTCCATACTTTAAGCTGTGAAGAGCATCTGGTAAGGCGGTAATGTTTCACCTGAGCAACTATGGACGTGTCATCGTACGCTGCTGCGTTCTGTTGCCGCTTCCCGTGTCCAGTCGATCCCGTCATAATCTGTGCCTCCGTTTCCGCGGGTTGCCCGCTCGCAGAGTATCTGGATAGATCCTGATCGCTCGCGTCGGCTCTGTCAGCTGGTTCGATCTCCACTCCTTCCAGTTCCAGCATCACCTGGTCGGTAAACTCATCAGGAAGCCTTTCGTGAAACAACGAATTTTCCCAATTCCTATCTTCTATCATCGATTTACTGTCTACTGCTTCAAGATTGGCTTTTTTCGTTGTTGTACGACCCCAGAATCTCATAACGTTGCCCCTTCCTGGCTTCTACGGTTTTCCGTAGGCTGATTTTAGCACGGTGGACGGCGTTGTTAACCTGCCGAACCGACATGCCAGTAATACTAGCGATCTCCTTGTGACTCAGTTGGTTAGTGTAGCGCAGAATCAACACAAGTCGATAATGTTCGGGTAGCGTCTCCAACAAGCGATCCAATTCGAAACGTAGTTCCTTTTGCAGCAACTTTGATTCCGGTGTTTCACGTTCATATGTATCTTCCTGTACCGGAGACTTCGGTTCTTTTCGGCGTCCACGGTCCTTCTGCAAATTGACGGCAATTGTATACATCCAACCGGCAAAACTTTGCGACGGGTTATGTGCTGCCAGTTTACGATAGGCTTTAATTAGTGTCTCTTGGGTCAGATCCTGAGCATCCGCTTCAGAAGTCCCCATCTTGCGAAACAAACCGTAAAGCTTATTCTGATAGCGCCGGACAATGTCTGCGTACGCCTGTTTATTGCCTTTTAATACAACTTCAATAATGGAATGATCGTCTGTCAGCTCCACGCGTTCCCCTCCTCTTACGGTCCGGCTTTTATTTGTTTCATTTCTAAGACTCCTAATCTGCATCTTTTCTCTCACTTGATCCATATAAAAAAGACCTTGAGGTTTTGTTGCCCTCAAGGTCATGAACACTTGGCTCATTTCTCTATGCCTAGTTCAGCTGTGAGAGGATCACCGCTTTACTCATAAAATACATGCCTTAAACTTATCGCCAATTCTTACAGCGCTCAAGCAACAATCTTCAGCCGTAGATTCACCCTATGACCGCTCTATCAATAGCCTAAGTAAGATGGACAGAGCAATATGCTTGCTAAAATAGACCCGTTTGAGTACAATTCCCATAAGAAAATCCCTTGGGAGGAATTGGAATGTATTGAAAAAATGTCCCTCGTTAAGCCCGTTCTCCTCATCCATGTGTTAGTTTCAACTCACCCCAATAAATCGGAGGGAGAATCACTAATGAACATGAATGGACCTATTCACGTTTCTCGAATTGAGAGATTTCAGACTTGCCACGAAATAGC
>NZ_JAHPJM010000006.1:0-351677 GCF_019042715.1 Paenibacillus sp. AK121 | reverse complement strand
TTGGGGATTAGCCAAGCGGTAAGGCAACGGACTTTGACTCCGTCATGCATAGGTTCAAATCCTATATCCCCAGCCATCTTATGCGGACGTGGCTCAGCGGTAGAGCATCGCCTTGCCAAGGCGAGGGTCGCGGGTTCGATTCCCGTCGTCCGCTTTTTATACTCTGGCGCCATAGCCAAGTGGTAAGGCAAAGCTCTGCAAAAGCTTTATTCCCCAGTTCAAATCTGGGTGGCGCCTCCATAACTTAATATGCCGGCGTGGCGGAATGGCAGACGCGCTCGACTCAAAATCGAGTGGGAAACCGTGGAGGTTCGAGTCCTCTCGCCGGTATATATAGAAGGATGATAAAATGCTTTAATGCATTTTATCATCCTTTTTATTATTCGTATTCTTAACTTTGGCAACAAGATTAACTTGGATCCAGATGAGTGGAAGATAAGAACTTTGCAGAGATCCTTTTTAATTAGGTTTATATTTGACTGGGACTTTGAGGTTGTAGTAGGATGGTGGTACTGAAAAAACATTTATAGTTTATTAAGTGTAAGAGAAATGAGGAATGCATATGCAGGAAAGAATTTTGGAAGCTTTTGTAGAGGAAGTTCATGAGAATGGCTTGAAATTTACTATGGATGATCTTGCGAAAAGACTTGCCATCAGTAAGCGTACATTGTACGAGAATTTTTCATCTAAGACGCTTATTTTAGAGACACTGATTGAGCGTACAAATGATGATATGATTCAAAAGACAGAACAAATTATCCAAAACAATGAATTATCTTTGTTAGAAAAGATTAAACAGTCGATTAGGGTTATGCCGCTGTATTATAAGTTTTATGATTTAAGAATATTAGACCAGATGAAAAAATATTATCCTGAGCAATGGAAAAGAGTACATGCTGATTTAAATGATTGGTCTCCGATTAGATCATTAATTCAGGAAGGTATCCGAGAAGGAATTATTGTGAACAAAAATGAGGCTCTGATCATGAAGCTTATTATTGATTCAGTAAATTTAACGCTTGATCAGCGTTTCTTTCTGGATAACAGTGTGACGGTAGAGGAAGCAACTTATTCCATTGTAGATATATTGTTATTTGGGTTAGTCGAAAACCAAAAATAGCCTAATAATATGTGCATATTAAAAGAGGCTATTTTTTTATGTGAAAACTAATAAAACAATTAGAGTTTTTTTGTTTTTGAAGTTGGGATACTGAAATTAACTATTGATAAATAAAAGGGGTTCTGAAAAGGAAGGATGGAAATATGTGTCTATACTGACAAGAAATCGGGGAGCAATGCTGTTATTGATGCTTAACATTTTTTTAGCATTCATGGGGATTGGATTAGTTGTTCCTGTTTTACCTAAATTTATAAGTGAGCTAGGGATGAACGGTTCTTCAATGGGACTGATGGTTGCAGCTTTTGCGTTGACACAGCTTTTATTATCACCGCTGTCAGGAAAATTATCTGACCGTTATGGACGTAAAAAGTTGATTGTTTCTGGAATGTTCATTTTTATGCTGTCAGAGCTTGTTTTTGGACTGGCGAGTTCCGTCCCTACTTTGTTTGTTGCACGAATCATGGGCGGGGTAGGGGCAGCGTTGCTTACTCCTTCTATTATGGCCTACGTCGCTGATGTGACCTCGTTTGAAGAAAGAGGCAAGGGTATGGGGATGATTAATGCAGCGATTAACACAGGCTTCATAATCGGACCAGGGATTGGCGGTTTGCTTGCTTCCTATGGAATACGTATTCCCTTCTTTGCGGCGGCAGGTGCTGCAGGGATAGCGGCTATTTTGTCTCTGCTCGTGTTGCCGGAGTCTTTGAGCAAGGAAAAGCAACAGTACAATAGAGAGCTTCCGCGGGAAAAAGAAAACCTTTTACAGCAATTTGCGAAGTCCTATCAATCTCCGTATTTCATGGGCTTGCTCATTGTATTTGTCGTTGCTTTTGGATTGGCAAATTTTGAAACGGTATTTGGACTGTTTGTTGACCATAAATATGGTTTTACACCAATGGATATTGCCATCATTATAACGACAGGCTCTATTTTAGGAGCAGTTGTGCAAGCAACTATATTTGGTTGGATCATTAACCGTTTTGGTGAGAAAAAAGTAATTCACCTTTGCTTGGCTATTGGAGGACTGTTTATTTTCCTAACTTTATTTGCTGAGCAGTACGTGATGATTATGCTGACGACTTTTATCATTTTTCTGGCTATGGATATCCTTCGCCCGGCAGTAAGCACTTCTCTATCGCGGCAGGCTGGGGATGAGCAAGGGTTTGTAGCGGGTATGAACTCGTCCTATACCAGCTTGGGGAATGTCATTGGACCGTTAATTGCGGGACTGCTGTTTGATGTTCATATTAATATGCCATATATGGTTGCAGCGGTAGCTTTATTTGCTTGTCTCGTCCTCTCACTACGCTCTAAGCATGCAGGAAAGCGGCACTCAACATCCCTTGCAGCAGAGCAGCATAGAGGAGGATAGCCGCAGGTCTATATCCATCCCCGACTTAGGTCTAGGTTCAAAAACCGTCTGGGGTCCGTTTTGCCAAACGCTAGGTCAGCGTACAATAAGGACATAAGCAAGACACAGTGAAAGGCGGTGAGAGATGATGAGAGTTAACAAAGGGAATGGGTTAGCCATTGTACTGATCGTGTTGGGTTCGATTATGCTGCTCGGTAAGTTTACTCCGTTTTTCGGTCACTTTGTAGGACATCTGATTGGTTACTTAATTCCGATAGCCATGGTTATGCTGGGGTACTACGGTGTGAAAAGAGGAAATGCACTCTTCGGCTGGATCGTGCTTGTGCTCGGGGTACTGATTTTGCTGGGCAAGCTATCCTGGCTAATTGGACCACTGCTGGCAATCGGGTTAATCATATTTGGTGTATCTATGCTGAGTGACCGTAGAAGTCGCTACTGAATGTGACAGTTTGAGGATGAAGAATAATGTACGAAAGCAAAGAGCAAGAAATGATGAAAATACGAAATTGTGAAAGGAGTAGACGCCAATGAGTGTTTTTCGAAGAATGCGTGATATTACGGTAGCAACCTTCAATGAGCATTTGGAACAAAGCCAAGATCCGGTACAACTCATTGACCAGTTCCTATATAATACCCGGCAGGAAATCGCCGAAGCGGAAAAGCTTCAACAGCAGTATGCAGTGCATACAAGACAAATGAAGCAGCAGTTGGATCATGCATTGTCCATGCAGGCCAAACGTGAGGAACAGGCGCTTCTGGCTTTGAAAGCAGATGAAGAACACGTCGCAAAGCTAGCCCTTCAGGAAAAAATGCTGTATGCAGAAAAAGAAGAGCAGTATAGAGAACTGTGGGAACAGAGCCGTGAATCATTACGTGAATTGGAGCAACAGCTGGATACATTAAAAACAGAATACCAGACGGTACACAGTAAGCGTCAGTATTACGCTGCACGTGTACAAACGTTAAGACTCCAGCAGCAAATGAACGAACGGGCAGGTACATACGGCGGACGAAATGTTCCCCGAATGTTCAACCGCTTGGAAGACCGGGTAGCTGATATGGAAGCAGAAACGATGAGTCTGCGTGAATTGCGCCGGGGTGAGGAGTATACAAGGGATGCTCACACCGGTGGATCGCTGCTCGAACAAGAGTGGGCGAGACTGAAAAGCAAGCTGAACAACAGCGGGAAGGAGTAAGTAAATTATGACCCGAATTTACCGATCAAACCGGGATAGAGTATTAACTGGAGTATGTGGCGGTCTTTCTGACGCAACAGGAATGGACTCAACTTGGATACGTATTTTGGTTGTGATCAGTTTCTTTATTACAGCAGGCACCACATTTATGATTTATGTGATTGCAGCGTTGGTTATTTCCAAGGAACCAAGATCTCCTTACGACGGAGGATTTGGTCCAGATAGTGGTCCCTATACCCATCAAGATCCACGCTATTATGGCGGTAGTAGTACTAGAACGCAGTATGGACAAGGAACTGGTTACAATCAAGGCGGAGCATACGGCAACTCGAACCCGTTTGGTCAGGATGCCCGCTATTCATCCAAATTTAATACAGGGCACAACAGTGATCTGGATTCCATGATGGAAGATATCGAGAAAAAAGCAATGAAAAAGGAACTGGAAGAGTTACGTAAAAAAGTAGAGCAATTCGAGAAGGGAGAACGTAAATAATGGGAATTTTTAAAAGAATGAAGGATATGACAAGAGCATCGGTGAATGAAATGTTGGATAAAGTTGAAGATCCGATTATCATGTTAAATCAGTACTTGCGCGATATGGAGGCAGAAATTCACGAGGCTGAGGTAACGGTCGCCAAGCAAATGGCAAATGAGCGTCGTATGAAACAGCGTTTGGAGGAGGCTGTGCGTGTATCCAATGAGCGCGAAAAGCAGGCTGAATCTGCATTGCGAAATGGCCAGGAAGAAGTAGCACGCAAGCTACTGGGCGAGAAGGTTTATTTTGTGCAAAAGCAGGATGAATACCGTGACTTGCACACTCAAGCCGAGCTCCAAGCCAAAGAACTGGTACAGCAGCTTCATGGAATGAAGGATGAATTCTACAAAATGCGCAATAAGCGTAATGAGCTGGTATCTCGTGCTCAAATGGCAAAAGCCAAAAAGCAAATGTCGCAAATCAATAGTTTGCACACGATTGAAAGCGGGTCTGCTTCGCTGGGCTTCCACCGCATGGAGGAAAAAATCATGCAAATGGAGGCAGAAGCTGACGTACTGCGTGCCCCTTATCGTCAAGCACCGGGAGAGGCATATGTTAATCCCGCAGAAGCTGAAAAACAATTTAAAGTGGATGAGCAGCTTCAACAATTGAAGTCCAAAATTCAGGCAGGTGCTAAACCTGTAGATATGAAGAAGGACTAACTACTCGGAACCCAAACATTATGATATGCTGTATAGATGGACACTGACCAATAACAGTGCTCAATCTGTACGGTTCGGAAGCCATATGGCGATATATTTCGCCACTATGGCTTTTCCTTCCGATATAAACAAAAAAGGGGGTGCAGCATGGAGAAAAGAAAATCAGCCTTGGCACTGGCAGGGATTGGCATCGGGATTATCATTTTATTCGGTCAGTGGATTGGGTTCCTCTCCGTGTTTGCACTGATCCTAATGTTGGCCGGAATATATAAGATCCGCAATTCCAAAATCAAAAAGGGCTATACGATGCTTGCCATCGGTGCCGGTCTGCTGGTGCTGGATCATTTGTTCTTGTTTGTAGTGATCACATTGGCTTCGCTGGCTGTGTTCTATTCACGTTCCAGGAAGCTGCATAAAGGTCAAAGCTCCATATTCAAACACAATTTCATATCCAATCATAAATGGGATGAAGTGCCATGGAGCTTGCGCAGCACAAGCATATGGCATGTGGTTGGTGATGTGGATGCCGATTTGACGCTCGCTCTTCCAGAGGAACGTGAGCCCGTCATATTTTTACAGGGGATCTTCGGTGACATTGACATCACGCTGCCGGATAATTACGGTGTAGAGGTGGAGATGTTCGTATTGTTCGGTCAGATTCAGTTCGACCGGGATCATGAGGCGGGGATGCTCAATCGACTGGTGTGGAAGTCTCCTCATTTTGAACAGAGTGAATATAAAGTGAAGTTTGTCGTTTCGTACTTGGCGGGCGATGTCCGTATTCGATTTTATTGAACCAGGAGGAACCGGGATGAATCACAAAAAAACGTCCAACATGGTAACCCGCAGTATGGGTGAAGGTATCCTCCTGTGTGTTGTTGTGGGCGTAGTTGTCTTTTATATGCTGTATACATATGGATATGTGAAGTCGTTCCCAACCTGGGGAATGATACTGAAAGTAGCAGGAGCCGTTATACTGGTGTTGATTGGTACAGGGGCAATGTACGGATTTTATGAAAGTTATCGCTTTAAAAGCAGACTGGAAATGTTGAGAGAGACATTGCTGATGTGGGAAAAGGGAACCCCTGCACGTGAGTTGCCACCTCTAGGGCATGATGAGCTTGGCAGACTAGGAGAGCAGTTGGAACGAATCGGGCGTAAATGGCAGGAACAAGTAACGTCTTTACAACGATTATCTACGGATAATGCTCAGTTAGCAGAACAGGCACGGATGACTGCGATTGTGGAGGAACGGCAGCGGCTGGCCAGAGAGTTACATGACGCAGTATCGCAGCAATTGTTTGCTATTTCAATGACAGCGACGGCTGTGGGTAGGACGCTGGACAAGGATTTTGATAAAGCGCAGCGTCAAGTTGCATTAATTGAAGAAATGTCCTCCGTGGCACAATCCGAAATGCGGGCGTTACTACTTCATCTACGGCCTGTCTATCTGGAAGGAAAACGGCTTGAGCAGGGTTTGCGTGATTTGGTACAGGAATTACAGGCAAAGGTACCGATGGAGATTGATTTTGAGATGGAAAGCGGAGTACAGTTGGTTAAGGGCATTGAGAATCACTTGTTTCGCATTGTTCAGGAAGCGATGTCTAATACATTGCGTCACGCCAAAGCAACTCGTATGGAAATTCGTATTGTGCAACGCCCGGATTCCATTAGGTTGACGATTCGGGATAATGGTATTGGTTTTGAAATGGATGAGAAAAAGCAGACATCATATGGATTATCCACCATGCAGGAGCGGGTCAGTGAAATTGGGGGAGCTATTCAGTATATAACGGCTCCGGGAAAAGGGACACGGATCGAGGTGTCTGTGCCAGTTATTTATGATGAAAGCGGAAGGAACGATGATCATGGAAACGGAATTACCGATTAGCGTACTGCTGGTAGACGACCATGAAATGGTGCGGATCGGGCTTGCGGCGGTGCTGGGGACAGAAGAAGGGATTGAAGTGGTCGGCGAGGCCGGAAGCGGAGAAGAAGGCATACGCTTAGCATCAGAGTACAAGCCAAATGTGATTTTAATGGATTTGGTCATGGATGGCATGGATGGTATCGAAACGACACGCCAAGTGACACGCCTGCTTCCAGAGACAAAGGTGATTGTACTGACGAGTTATTTGGATGATGAGAAAATGTATCCGGTCATTGAGGCAGGGGCATTCAGCTATTTGCTTAAAACGTCTCGTGCTTCCGAGATCGCGGATGCGATCCGTGCAGCTGCACGTGGACAGTCCGTACTAGAGTCGCAGGTGGCCTCTAAGATGATGAATCGGTTTCGCCAGCCACAGGCTGAAGCGCCCGCACATACGGAGCTAACAGATCGTGAGATGGAGGTTCTTCGCTTATTGGCACAAGGGAAGTCTAACCAGGATATCGCAGATGAACTGATTATCGGGATTAAGACGGTAAAATTCCATGTCACGAACCTTCTCGCCAAATTAGGAGTGGAAGACCGCACACAGGCGGCAATCTATGCTTATAAGAACGGCTTAGCAGAGTAAATTGTAAAACGACGAATACAAAGAACCGGAGACGATGAATGGTCCTCCGGTTTTTTTGTGTTCTGTAACACGGCGTTTAGATAAGGAGGAATAGAAAGGCGATTAAAGCCAGATCTAGTGCAAGTCCTGCCCCGTATCCATATCTGCCGCGATAGCCTGCTCTGCCGTTTCCATAACCCCTATTTCCATTTGAATCAAATGCCCCTACGTTATAAGGAAAGTATGGATTTAGAAGTTCGTCCGGCGGTCTATTAAAGGAATTTAGCTTGGCAGAAGAGCGAGCTTTGTTTTTAGAGTTCTTTTTTTGCTTTTTAGAGGAGTTTTTTTTAGCTTTTTGTTTTCCTTTGTTACTGTAGCTTCCGGCATAGAGACTACCAGGAAAGGAGGATGGATATCCGTTCAACATCAGCTTACCTTTGCTACACCCACTTAAGATGCCAATGTGTCGTGTACCATCACGCATAACGGCACAGACCATCCGTCCGCCATGAGGTGCCACATTGGCTTCATTTACTGGATAAATGGGAAACATGATTTCACCTCTTTTGGTGTAAGATGCGTTGTGATTATAGTCTATTCTTATCGTGCCTACGGTGTATGGTCGAACACCCAGTAGGCGAATGAATATTTCTGAAAGGTTGTGCTGACTCCCTCTGCGTATAAAACCTCTGGCAACGGGCATGCTATTGATAGATTCATAGATTTCAATCGAGCCGAAAAAAGCATTCCATTGTGTGTATGCGGAGAATGAATGGTTATGGAGGGGGAAGAACGGCCATGTTAAAAGTAGAAACGATTAAAAAGGGAGTTATTGCAATTTTGGTATTAGGAACGGTGTTGGTACTGGCTGGCTGGCGTTACGGAACTCTTCAGACCAACGGAAATGATTCCCGTGAGGCAGAAGCGGCTTTACGCTCGTTGTTAATTCTCTCGGATCAAACCCCGGGTACACTGGATAAGCTGGTTGTAAAATGGCAAGGCGATTGGATTCCTAATCATGGAGATCCGGCAGATATAGTGGCACAGATAGCTGAGCAACTGAATATACCCACAGCAAGCAAACTCGTAGAAAATGGGCACACACTATATCGTTCTGTTCGTGATCGTGAGGATTTAAAAATTCGTTTAAATGTGATGGAACGTCAAGCTGGACAATGGTATGTAGTCGTTCAACTGGAAAGCAGCGACACAGGACGTGAGCAGTTGATTCAGCTTCATAAGCTTTGTGCCGAGCAATTACATTCTATAGGGGTTCAAGCGCAGTGGAACACCTCCGTTCAGCGTTCGCTGCAAGCAAAGGAAAGCGTGGATCAACTGATGAAACGGACAGAAGCAAGCTTAGCAGGGGCTATCTCCATGCAGGCTAAAGAGAGATACACAGATGCAACCACAGTAGCTGTATCTTATGAAGCTCCAGAACTGCCATTAATGGTGCAAAGCGGTGAGCATCAAGTCCAGATGCAGATGGCGGTACATGAAAATAGAGCGCAGCAGAATAAACGTATAACACTCGGTTTTCCGATTATCACAATTGAATACTGACTTATAAGGTAAATTTATGATTCATCGGATAGCTTATCCATGTAGAATATGTTAAAATGTCATCAAATCTTTAGTTCCATGTTTTTCGAAAATCAAGTATGATCTTGTATAAATATACACAATACTACATGCGGATTTCGAGGATTGTGGATTGCGGAATCTTGACATGGGAAGAATGAGGTACTTCATGGCTGACATACCTGTTAAAGAATCTCTTGTGACACAAGGTGCAGTTCTGTTTATTTTTGGTGCTACGGGCGATTTGGCTCGCCGCAAGTTATTTCCTGCTATCTACAGCTTGTACCGCGAAGGCAAGCTTGCTGAAGATTTTGCTGTTATTGGTGTAGCAAGACGTCCCCGCACAGAAGCAGAATTCCGTAATGACCTGTACGCTTCCATACAGGAGTTTAGTCGCTACAAAGCAGAAAATGATCAAGAATGGCAGGCATTTGCCGAGCATTTTGAATATAAATCGCTGGATATCAACAATGTTGATGGGTTTCATGAGCTGAGACAGCAAACGGAGGCTATAGAAGGTAAGTTTAACATACCGGGAAATCGGTTGTTTTATTTGGCCTTGGCGCCTGAATTATTCGGAAGTGTGTCGAAGAGCTTGAAAGAGGGAGGCATGTTGGACGGCAAGGGCTGGAATCGTCTAGTTATAGAGAAGCCTTTCGGTTACAACCTCGAGTCTGCACAAGAATTGAACATTGAAATACGTGAAGTATTTGCCGAAGAAGAAATTTATCGAATTGATCACTATCTCGGTAAGGAAATGGTTCAAAATATCGAGGTAATTCGCTTCGCTAACGCCTTTTTTGAACCACTATGGAATAACAAGCATATTGCCAATGTGCAAATTACGCTGAGTGAAACGGTAGGGGTGGAGGAACGCGGAGGTTATTATGATCATTCTGGCGCTTTGCGCGATATGGGACAGAACCATATGCTGCAAATGCTTACGATGATCGCGATGGAACCGCCTAGTCGTCTGTTGCCAGAGGATATCCGTGATGAAAAGGTGAAAGTGTTGCGTTCACTACGACCTTTTGAATCGTCTGAGGATGTGAAGACCAACGTGGTACGTGGTCAATATACTGAAGGCAGTTACCGAGGTCAGCAGTTGCCAGGGTATCGTCAAGAAGACAAGGTTGATCCACAATCGAATACAGAGACTTATTTTGCTTCACGTGTGTTTGTAGATAATTTCCGTTGGGCTGGTGTACCGTTCTACATTCGTACAGGCAAACGTCTCCCTGTAAAAACTACGGAGATCGTTGTGGAATTTAAGAGCATGCCAACCAATGTATATCTCGGTCAAAAGCATAAGCTGGAACCAAACTTGCTCGTCATTCGGGTCAATCCAATGGAGGGCATTTACATTAAAATTAATGCCAAGAAACCCGGTTCGGAATCAGATATTGAGCCGCTGGCTATGGATTTTTGCCAAAGCTGTATGGTGGGGATCAACTCACCGGAGGCGTATGAACGGTTGCTGATGGATGCGATCGAGGGTGATTCGACGTACTTCACGCGGTGGGATGAGGTTGCTACAGCGTGGGGATTCGTTGATCGAATCGCCAAAGCATGGCAGCAGACCCCGGATACACTGGAAACCTATGCTGCAGGCTCATGGGGACCTGATGGTGCTCACAAGCTGTTAGAGCAGGATGGCTATAAGTGGTGGCCGGTTAGCGGCCAGGATGAAGATAATGTCATCTGGCGAGTAGGCGGCACTCAGTAATCCCGATTTGTCATGCATCCCCCTATGTCCTGTTTAGGATGTAAGGGGATGCTTTGCGTTCGGAGTATGCTATAATAGCTTAGTCTCAGGTTTTCAGTTTGCAACTGATTATACGTTAAAGGCAGGCTAAAAAATGTAAATAGATCGTATTTATCATGAATATGGTGACGGAGTATGCCGAATACTGGAGCTAACGGCAATGAGCCGATGAACTTATGAACATAGGCGTGCATCATGGCCTTTTTATGAATAGCTTGAGCAGAATTGCAATGGATTTGATCATGAAGGGATATGTGAAATGAGTAAAACAACAGATATACTTCAACAGGAAGTCGACAAACGGCGTACGTTTGCGATTATTTCTCACCCGGATGCGGGTAAAACGACACTGACGGAAAAGTTGCTGCTGTTCGGGGGCGCTATTCGTCTTGCAGGTACAGTCAAAGCTCGTAAAGCCAGCAAGCATGCGACGAGTGACTGGATGGAGATTGAAAAACAGCGGGGGATTTCGGTAACATCCTCAGTGATGCAATTCGATTATAATGGGCATCGCGTTAATATTCTGGATACCCCGGGTCACCAGGATTTCAGTGAAGACACGTACCGCACATTAACAGCCGCAGATAGTGCAGTCATGCTGATTGACGTAGCGAAAGGTGTGGAAGCGCAAACGATCAAGCTGTTTCAAGTTTGTGCGAAGCGCGGAATACCGATTTTCACCTTCATTAACAAGCTGGACCGTGAAGGACGCAGTCCTTTTGATTTGATGGAGGAGCTTGAGCAGGTGCTTGGTATCCGTTCAGTGCCTATGAACTGGCCGATTGGTACAGGACGTGATCTGTGCGGTGTTTATGACCGTGTCAAAAATCAGGTTGAGTTGTTTCAAGGAGATGACCATTCCACGATCAAAGTACAAAAAGTGGAGGGTTACAATGATCCGATTATTCGCGAGATGGCGGGCGAATATTTGCACGACCAATTATGCCAAGATTTAGAGTTGCTTGATGTCGCAGGTGACCCTTTTGATATGGAAAAAGTACAGCGTGGAGAATTAACGCCTATATTCTTTGGAAGTGCGATTAATAATTTTGGTGTGCAAACATTTTTGGAAAACTTCCTTCAGCTTGCTCCTAAGCCGGAACCGCGCCACAGTACAGTTGGGGAAATTCAGCCAACGAACGAGAAATTTACTGGTTATGTATTTAAAATTCAGGCCAATATGAACCCGGCTCACCGTGACCGTATCGCATTTTTGCGTATCGTGTCCGGTAAGTTTCAACGTGGGATGAGTGTTAAGCATGTTCGGATGGGCAAGGAAATTAAGCTGTCCCAACCACAGCAGTTCTTGGCACAGGACCGTGATATTGTCGAAGAGGCATTTCCTGGAGATATTATTGGTTTGTTTGATCCGGGTATTTTCCGCATTGGCGATTCACTCAGTCAAGGCAGCGAGGTTGTATTTGATGAACTGCCGACCTTCTCACCTGAGATTTTTGCCAAGGTTACTGTAAAAAATGCTTTGAAGCACAAGCAGTATCTGAAAGGTATCGACCAGTTAACCGAAGAAGGTATGATTCAGGTGTTCCGTACGGTAAGCTTTGATGATACGCTACTAGGTGTAGTCGGCCAACTGCAATTTGAAGTATTTGAATACCGCATGAAGGGTGAATATGGGGTAGATGTACAGCTTCAACGTATGCCGTTCCAATTTGCACGTTGGATTGTGGATGAGCAGATTGATCCGAGCAAGTTCCGTATCAACTCTACGCTGGTAAAAGATAAGAAAGGCAATTATGTAGCCTTGTTCGAAAATGAGTATGCCATGCGTACGGCTATAGAAAAAAATCCGACCGCTAAGTTTTTGGAAATGGCTCCATAAAATTTTATATGCAGTACAGTCTGATTTCAGTCATTTGATATATACCACGAATAGTCCACTCGACATGAATGCGAGTGGACTATTCTCATTTTCGAATACGGGTAATAATAATGAGCACAATTAAAGCATAACAAGAAGTTGAATCGCTAGGGTTAGGCTAAGGGCACGGGTTTGATTTTATCGATTTGTTCGTGTGCCAAATGGACGAAATCCTGCTGCTGGTTTGG
Source organism: Paenibacillus sp. AK121 (assembly GCF_019042715.1). Taxonomy (NCBI): domain Bacteria; kingdom Bacillati; phylum Bacillota; class Bacilli; order Caryophanales; family Paenibacillaceae; genus Paenibacillus; species Paenibacillus sp. AK121. The sequence continues at coordinate 338,881 of NZ_JAHPJM010000006.1, read as the reverse complement.
ACTCATATGCTTCCATGCGATCTCAAGAATGACACCTAATCCAGGCAAAGCGGCTTCCGGTCCATCCACTGACCCAATAATCATATCCGTAAGATCAGCCTCTGATTTGCCGTGAACTTTGTGAACAATCGCTTGTCGTAAATCCATTGTAATGGGCATGGGTACCTCCCGTATGTTGTAATAGTGATCGAATGTATTATGGCTTGGGCTGTGGCCCAGTATACATGGAGAAGCATTTGGAATAAGGATGTCAAAATTTATGTTTGTAGCATGATATGCTATACTATGACGGACAGTATGGTGAGCGGGAGGTAAAGAAGGAATGGCAAAAAAACAGTATGCGGTCATTGGCATGGGGCGCTTTGGTTCCAGTGTTGCCAGCGCGCTGAGTGAGATGGGGTTTGATGTGCTGGCTATCGATTCGGACGAGCAGCGTACACAGGAAATGTCGAATATTGTGACGCATGCGGTGTCTGCCGATTCGACCGATGAGGAAGCACTGCGAGCACTGGGTATCCGTAATTTTGACGTAATTGTAGTCGCAATTGGTGAAGATATACAAGCCAGCATTCTAACGACATTGATTCTCAAGGACATGGGTGTGCCTGCTCTTGTGGTCAAAGCACAAAATGAACTGCACGGAAAAGTGCTGCAAAAAATAGGTGCGGATAAAGTGGTTTATCCTGAACGGGATATGGGACTGCGGGTAGCCCACCATTTAACGTCTCCTAATATTTTGGATTATATTGAGCTGTCCAAGGACTACAGTATTTTGGAGATGCGAGCCGCTGATTCCATGATCGGCAAAAATTTGAAGGAGCTAGACATACGGGCACGCTTCGGCTGCAATGTAATGGCGATCCGCAGAAACCAGGAGATGAACATTTCACCTTATGCCGAGGATCGTCTGGAAGCGGGTGATGTGCTGGTCATTGTGGGTCACAAGGACGATCTAACCAAGCTGGAGCTGGCTTTTGCAGCTTAGAGAGGTTTGATGTTCAAGTACAAGTGATGCATCATTTATTTTTAAAGAAACAGACCTAGAAACGGAAGGTTAAACCAATGGAAATCATTTCACCGAATAATGCACGTGTAAAAGAATGGTCGCAACTCCTCGAAAAAAAGCATCGCACACGGCAGCATAAATATATTGTCGAGGGTATTCATCTAGTGCAGGAAGCGCTGCGTTCGAACGCAGCTGTTGAAAGCGTCGCCTATGATTTGGACAAGGGGATTCCTGCTGAGCTGAATGGTCTGGATTCAGCCGATCAGCCGGTGGAATGGATTCCCGTGTCGGCGGCGGTCATTGCCAAATGCACCGATACCAAGACGCCGCAGTCTGTCTTTGCCATCGTGCGTAAGGAGGAGCGTAGCGCATTCCCAGCATTGCTGGAGCAACCAGACGCGCTGGTGATGGTGCTGGACGGTGTACAGGACCCCGGCAATGTAGGCACTATCATTCGCAGTGCGGACGCTGCTGGAGCCGCAGGCGTTATATTGGGTCATGGTTGCGCCGACCTATATAATCCCAAAACGATCCGCTCCACGATGGGATCATTGTTTCATCTGCCAGTGATCGAAGGCAGTCTGGAAGAGCTTTTGCCGCAGGCCAAAAGCAAAGGTGCCCGCTTGCTCAGCACCTCGCTCGATGCAAGCTTATCATGCTATACCATAGATTTGCGTGTATCCACTTGGCTCGTGATTGGCAACGAGGGCCAGGGTATTTCTGCTGCTACCGCAAGTATGGTGGATGAATCAGTATTCATTCCAATGCAGGGACAAGCGGAATCACTGAATGCAGCCATGGCCTCTACGGTGTTATTATTCGAGGCGATGAGACAGCGAAGCTAATACCTGAGTGTTTATTATTCACTGATTCGAGTTTTCATGTTTTTATAGTGAAAATGGCCAGGGTATTTTATATATGATGTTGTAAGATAAACCTCTTCATAACAATAACTTAATAGCTTAGCTAACTTGACAGTCCCGATAAATAAAATTATTTTTGGGGCTGTTTTTTAATTTTTAGACAGAAGGAGGACTAATGAGGAACAACATAATCAAACTGAATTCTCACAGATCATTGGGGTATCACAAGGAGCATTAATAGAAGCATAGGTTTTTTCAGCGTACAAGTTGCTGAGCTTGAGTCCAGATTAATCTCAGACGTAAAAACACCTACAAGGTTATCTCCATATCTTACGACATGGCTTGATTCTCTTGAAGATGTTTTGATGTGTCTCACGTTTTGGGATCAGCTACGTCGTTAAGCAACAGGGGGCTTCACAATTGTAATCATAGTTGGAAACTTAAGCTGCATAGCAGCCAGTATTGCGTTTTGTTGGCTTCGTCTCTTGCAAATTGGGGGTATTGGTTGCCATATTCAATTTGACCTAACAAATTATTGTCTCTGATTTTTGTAGAAATATAACCTGCTGCATGAAGGCCATTTTTACATCTCCAGACCTTGTTATAATCGTCCGACAGCAGGCCCAATTCTTTGAGCTCACCGTTCAATCTGACGGAAAAAACAAGATGTCTTCCACGCTTTCATGCTACTACTCACCTTCCCGCAATCCATAGACTCCCAACCGAAATCATAAAAAACCGAACTTTTTTTCCATCGAGCGACAATATAGGGTGTAAGCTGCTTACTCAGGAGGGCCCTCTGAATGCAAAGTGAATCTATGTACCACGTGCTCACAAAAATGATCGAAGGAGATCAGCAGGCGTTTCATACGTTGTATGATGCCACTTACAAGGATGTTTACCGGACCGTCTCTTTTCTGGTGGATCATCCGCAGGATCGCGAAGATATTATGAATGAGATCTACATGCAAATGTGGACCTCGCTTCCCAACTACGATCCGAATCGTCCTTTCCACTTCTGGTTGCACGGCTTGGTCATCCGACAAGTGCAAAGATTCCGGGTGAAAAGCTGGAGGAGATTCCGAATTTTCGAACGCATCCGTGTCTTTTCTCAGGAAGAGCATCACTGGGATCAGCCCACGTTGAGGACGGATGGGACAGACCCCGAGATATCGAGGGCCATGCACAAGCTGACCGATAGACAGCGAACGGTGATCATCCTCCGCTTTTATCACGATTATACGCTGGAGGAGATTGCGACATTACTCGATATTCCGCTGGGTACAGTCAAGTCCAGATATCATGCCGGTCTGCAGTCGCTTCGAAAACAATTGGGAAATCTCCCGTTGGAAAGGATGGATAAAAACAATGCCTATTGAAAGACAAATCAGCGAGTACCTGCACCAAGAGGCAGAGACCATGGAATGTCCCCCGGCTGTTTCCAAACGAATCGAACAATCTTATTCTCAATACTTACAACAGCAAAGGAGCAAAAAAACGATGAAAAAACGATTGATTGGCAGCATCGTTGCTGCAGTAATTATGATTCCAACCGCGGCATTCGCGGCCCCTCCCCTGATTGAAATGATTACGAGAACACCGATGACAGCCAAACAAGTCAAGATGGATGCGGTTGGCCAAGCAGCACTTGAAAAGTTGTATCGCTCTTATCCGGAAACCAAGTCGTTTGAAATCATCGATGCCAGCCGGCTTGGAGGAGACCCCGCGAATGCAAGTCAGGGGAAAGCCATTCAAACAAGCATCGTGCTGCAGGAAAAGGGAGCTCACGGCAAAAAGATCCGACTTGATTTGAACGCCACGGGTGAAATCGAACAGGTGAACCAAGAAAATTGGGAGCCTCAGGAGAAACCGGTCATCTCCTTAACCGATCAAGAAATCAAATCGAAAGTAGATGATCTCATTAACAAACTGTACGGTAGCTCCAGTAAGTACGAATGTAACATGGAGACGATGCAGAATCCGGACCAAAAAACGCTTATATTGAACTACACCGAAAAGGGATCAAAAACGCCGTTTTATAACGTACTTGTTCAAGGGAATACGATCAGCGTTTCTCTGGTTGGAGGCGGCCCTGCTCCATCCGTGGAAGGCTTTTTCATGACTAACGGCAAGCCTGACTATACTGCGGATGCCTTTTTAAATGATGAAAAGCTCTTTTCTTTACTTCGCATGAGTCCAGAAGACTTGAAACAAGAATTGTCAAAGGGGGCATCGGTCGTCGAGATCGCTGCATCTAAAAAGATTTCCAAACAACAAGTCGTGGACATAATCGCAAATACGCAGGCAAAAAAACAAATCCAAACCGATCCGCATGGTGGAGCTACTGTTGACGATCATACGCTGGAACTATTGAAACGGATTGTTGAACCCAAAGTATTGAAAATGATTGAACACAAAACGGAAACGCCTTGGTAGGGAGAGCAATACAGAGTGTATGGTGTTTGATACAGTTAAGTAAAACGCGATAAACGAAACAAAGAAAGCTTCAGACTGATTCATCCGGTCTGAAGCTTTCTTTTCATTTGTCAGATCACTATGATTTGTCTCACGTTATGGGGTCAGTCCCAACAGTATGCATATCTGAACTTCGATTGAAAGAGGCGAAACATGTATTCAAGTCAACAGAGTGGTCCATGTCTGATATTAGTGAAGAATTGCGATTAGAGAATTCATCGTCGTTTACAGGGTGGTTTGTGAACTGGGAGGGAATATCTCCGCAAAAATATAGAATTCTTAATAAGAGATAATAAGGACACTAAACAAACAACTCGCGAACTGGACTGCATAAATATGTGAAGTTTTACAATTTCCATTGACAGTACGATCCGTGATTTTGAGAGCATTCTTTCTAAGTTGAAGCTAGGTATATCACTAGCGGAACAACAAGGGGAAACGACAAACAGAGGTGCAGTTTCTTTATCTAAATAAGTTTGAAGTGTAGATTACTTCAAGAGAGAAGTGCATCAAGTCAAAATTAAAAGGCATAAGCGCGGGACATTCCTATGTGGGATTAGTAGAAATACGGAAAATGAGTCGGGTCATAGAACCCGACTCATTTTTTTATAAAGACACACGCTCCTGATGATCTGAATTCTTTATACCTTACAACAAAGTAATGTTTTTGTAAGCTTTGGCTGTTGTTCCTTAGATAGAAGCTAATTAGTATGGAAAATAGCGAGCCGAGGAGAGAAGTGAGCAAAGTATGAAATATTCAAAGCATAAAATTAAAGAGGTATTTAAGTCGAAATTATGTTGTAATGAAACGTTAAAAAACTATAAAGAGATCATGATTACAGTAATAGTTATCGCCATTATAATTATCATGTTAATCACTCTGGTGTTTGGCACCATGCATATCATTCGGGATTCAATTTACACCATGAGACTCTCCTAAGCTACAAATAAAAGGAATTCGGTTGTTGTTATTGCTTGGACGATCAAATAAAGGCATTATATAGAGAAAATCATGTGATTTAAAATTCAAGCACTAAGAAGGTAGAAAACACGATGCATACAATATTAATCGTAGAGGATGACCCTCAAATTAGCTCCTTACTCCAATCCTATCTTGAGAAATATGGTTATCAAGGAGTTGTCGTTTCAAATTTTGATCAAGTCTTAGGTGTTTTCCAGAAGGTAAAGCCTGATTTGGTCATACTGGATGTGAATTTACCTCGGTTTGATGGATTTTATTGGTGTAGGCAAATTCGTACTCAATCTACTTGTCCCATCCTGTTTGTGTCCGCGCGTGATGATAAAATGGATCAGGTCATTGCTTTGCAAAACGGAGCAGATGATTACATTACCAAACCGTTTCATCCGGAAGTACTATTAGCCAAGGTAGAAAGCAACCTGCGACGTGCCTATGGTTTATATGCAGTTGCCCAAAAATCGCGATCCATAACAGTGTCAGGCTTGAGTTTATACCCTGATACTTTGGAGCTAGTGTTTCATGACAAGCAGGTAGAAATGAGCCATAAAGAAGCTGCACTGCTGGAGCTACTGATGACATATCCCAAGCAGGTTGTAGGGAGAGTTCATCTCTTAGAAGCGTTATGGGATGATTACCAATATGTAGGAGAAAATACGCTGAACGTTTATGTTACCCGTGTCCGTAAAAAGCTTAGCGAACTGGGGTTGGAGGATATTATAGAAACGGTTAGAGGAGCTGGATACCGGCTGCACTTGACTGAGGAGGAAGAACAGTGAAGCTGTTTTGGCGTGATCATTTTTCCATGATCATTTTTAATATTATCCAACTTTTTCTTGTGTTGAGTATTTACTGGATGGATGGTTATCGTAACTTGTCGACCGCCTTGTATTCGGTCTTTTTTGGGTTTATCCTTTTGCTGGTCTATTTGCTATTTCGGTACGTCATGTATTCTGGTTTATATCGAATATTATCCACTGCTAACATTAGAGATTTAGATGAGCTTATTCAGATGAAGGTACTTAATCCGTTAGCCTCTTCTTTACAGCATTTGCTTTTGCAGTTCTACCAGTTGTACCAGTCTCGGATTCATCAATTGGAGCATCAGCAGCGTGATCACATCACATTCATTAACCAGTGGGTTCACCAGATGAAAACGCCCCTAGCTGTGATTCATTTAATTCTCAAAGGAAAAATAGATCCCGAGTCGGATCAGATTCACGATGAGATTGATCGAATGGGAAAAGGACTGGAAATGATTTTGTATATGTCACGATTGGAATCCTTTGAACCAGACTTTCATGTAGAGCCTGTTGTATTACGAAAGCTGGTTAGTGAAGTGATTTACGATAACAAAAGGTTATTGATTCGCAACGAAATTTATCCTTCCAATGAAGTGGACGAGCAGTTGAATGTGATTACCGATGCCAAATGGTTAAGATTTATCATTAATCAATTGGTGACTAATGCGATAAAGTATTCTTCAGGTTATGCCCACAGCCTGAAATTGATATCTGACGTAAGAGATCATGTGATTGTGTTGAAAGTACAGGATGAAGGGATTGGCATCCCTAAAAAAGATATAGAGCGGGTATTTGAGGCTTATTACACAGGTGAAAATGGACGGAAGTATAGTGAATCTACGGGGATGGGGCTCTATTTGGTGGCAGAAATCTGCAAAAGGTTGAATCATGACATTCAACTCACATCGACGGTAGGTGAAGGAACGACTGTTGAGATTCTGTTTCCAATACACCCATAAGAAACCTTACAACACATTTAAGGTTTTTGTAATGTTAATCGATCGACGATCTGTTCCGGATGGATTATGATCATGACATAGGAAAAAGAAAGGAATGAACGATGGAGATTGTACGAATGGATCAAGTCACCAAAATATACTATGGTAAGGTTCCACACCGAGCTCTCAACAATATCCATTTAATGATTCAACCAGGTGAGTTTGTTGGCATTATGGGTCCGTCTGGTAGTGGGAAGACAACATTATTAAATATGATTTCGACCATTGATATGCCGACTTCTGGCGAGGTTAGCATTAAAGGGGAAAATCCACATCTGCTCAAGAAGGATAAGCTGGCTTTATTTCGCCGCAAAGAACTGGGGCTTGTATTTCAAGATTATAATTTGTTGGAAACCCTCACTTTGGGAGAGAACATACTGTTTCCTCTGATGCTGAATAAAAAAGGGTTAAAGGAAATGGAGCACAAACTGGAAGAAGTAGCGAAAAAACTGGATATTACAGATGTTTTGGACAAACGGCCTTATGAGGTGTCAGGGGGACAAAAACAACGTGCAGCCATAGGCAGAGCTATGATTCACTCTCCTTCGCTCCTGCTTGCAGATGAACCAACCGGAAATCTCGATTCCAAGTCTTCGCGTGTTGTAATGGAAATGCTGAGCCTTGTCCACCGTGTAGACTATTCTACAATTGTGCTGGTAACACACGGCGCTTTGGAAGCCAGCTATTGCGACCGGGTTATTTTTATTAAAGATGGTGAGTTATATAATGAAATCCGTCGTAGTCATAGTCAGCAAATATTTTTTCAGGAAATCATAGATATGCTCTCCTTTTTGGGGGGAAGTAGACATGCACATGAGCTTTCGTCTGTTAGCATGGAATAATCTCAAACGCAATGCGCGTGCTTACGTTCCTTATTATTTAAGCAGCTCCTTGATGATTACGATTTTTTTCGTATATGCGGTATTTATTTTTCACCCGGATGTCTCGAATGTAATCACAGCAGCTAATGTAAAAAAGGGATTACAGGTTGCGGATCTATTGATTTTTGTATTTTCCTTTTTTTTCGTATTATACACAAATAATATTTTTGTTGCTGCACGTAAGAAAGAATTTGGTATACTCACCATTTTAGGAGCAAGTCATAGGCAAATTTGTTTTTTGGTAGCTTTTGAAAATCTAATTATAGGCTTTTTATCATTGGTGACCGGGATGATCGGAGGATTTGTTTCAGCGAAGTTTTTCCTGCTTATGGGTTCCAATGTCATAGGAATGTATTTAAGATTTTATTTTCCCTGGAAGGCACTGGCTTTTACAGGAATCGGCTTTATGTTTTTGTTTATATTGATCTCACTTGTGTCTGTTTTCTTTATCCGACGTTTTAAACTACAGCAGCTTTTTAGCAAGGCTCCTCAGCTCAACAAAGAACCTAAAGCTTTTTGGAGTCTGTCCATTCTTGCCATAGTATTCATAGGAGCAGCTGTATGTTTAATGAAGCTTGATTTTTCACCATACATTTATCTGGCACCGTATCGTTTAGGGACCCTTTCTTTTTATATATTGCACTATTCGGTCGGAGACACCTTTAAATATACAATTATAATGGGATCTCTGGGTATTTACTTATTTTATAATCAATCATGTGTACTATTCATTCAATTGCTTAGAGCTAACAGGAAATGGTCTTGGAGCGGATCGTGTTTGTTATGGTTATCTGAGATCACATATAAAATGCGAAATAATGCCGGGCTTTTTTCATTGATTACCCTCATTTCTATCATTTCCTGTGTAGGAGCAGCGTCAACCTTTGACTCCATGCAGCAGCAAAAAAGATTTCTTAGGGAGCAGTCTTATTCATTCGCATTTACTTCTGATGTTGTAAGTTCTAACGAGCTTGAAAAAGAGATTGACCAAAATCTGTATACGGCTGGGGTAGATTATGGGAAAGGTGAAGTGTTAGTCTTCCCCTTTCGGGAACAGGTCGCGCCAGTGATGAAACAATCCAACTATGAAGCACTTGCCTCCAAGTTTAAGAAGCTGAAACAGGTACCTACGCTTCGGGAGAATCAAGGTTTTTTCCTTTTCGATCCAAACGGGATGTCTTTCGAAGAAAAGAAAACCTTTTTTGAAAAAAAGTTAACTTACAAGCAAGGGAAATCTCATATGATGAATCTTCAGATTATGGATACTAAGATAATAGATCATAACCTGAAGTTTGATGGAAATATCGTCTCTGAACTAGGCAGCTTACTTGTTGTTTCTGATCGAACTTACGACTATTTAATTGAACATCGGTATTTCAATGATCCGTTGGCATATAAATCTACTTATTATTTTGTGCCCAAATGGAAGAATGGCCAGCTTTCCTTAGAGACTTCTGAAACTCAACAAGAGGTATGGTTGTATTCTGTGTTGGCCAACAAGGTGAATAAAGGAGTGCTTAACTCTAGGGCCGTAGACTATTTGACATCGGAAATGGATCTGGTTATTAGTGAATTTATTGGTGGATTTATCGCCATTATTATGTTGGCGAGCACGGTAAGCCTGCTGTATTTCAGACTATATGTAGATCTTCAGCGAGATGAAGAAATATACCGAGCTTTATCGAAAATTGGACTAAACTCAAGGGAAATGAGACAATCGGCTTCCAGACAAATTGCATTCCTGTTTCTTCTGCCATTAGTCGTATCATCTATAGGAATAGTGCTTTGTCTAGTAATGTCAGAACCGTCTGGAATATATGGATTACCCGTTCATCTTACGCTGATTCAGATTATGCTGTGTTTTTGGGCCATCCAATTTCTTTCCTTTCTTATTGTACGTTCTCTGTATCTTCGTCAATTAGATTTAAAGATACTATAAGGAACGGTACGTTGTGTGTAAAAAGTTGCAGAAGGGCAGGACGGTGTTCCTCCTTTCTGGAATGTGCACCGAATAGAAGGTAAGGTCTCAAGTGGGATACAGAAGAAAACACATAATTCGTATAACAACGTAATTATAAACTATATTTAAATCGATACCATATTTTTAAAGTGGGGATATCTATGAAAAAACGTATGTTCATCTTATTGCTGCTCGCCTTGTCGGCCAGTTCTTTATCAGAGTCCTTTGTTCAAGCAGAGAAGGCGCAGCAGCAGGTTACCAAAGCAAGTGTGAAATTAACATTGAGTCAAGCCCAGCAGTGGGCACGATCCAATAGTTTTAGCTTGAAGGAAGCCCAGCAAACGATAGATCGCAACCGGATTATGCTGAAAAATGCAGGCAAGAATCTGGATTTCATTCCGGCAGGTCAAGGCAACGGTGAAGAAGATGCGGCTAGTAGTTCAGCATGGAAGGGGTATGCTTCATCGACAGTTTCTTATTTGGAATCCAAAAAGCAAATCGAACTTGCCCAAGATCAGACAGACTACGCTGCCATGAAAAACTATTATGACGTACTTCTGGCTGATAACAAAGTCAAGAGTAGTGAGGATGCACTTTTGCTCGCGCAATTGGAGGAAAAAGCTGCTGAAGCGAAGGCTAACCGTGGAAAAATTTCTCCAGGTGATCGAAGTACGATTATTCAGACTCGTATAGAGGCTCAAAAAAATGTAGACATTGCAAAAGCTGCGCTGCAAAAAGCGCTAGATTCGCTTAATACACAAATGGGACAGTCACAAGGAAATTTATATGAACTGGTGGACAGACCCGTTTACCGGAAAATGGATAACACGAATCTGGATACACTGGTGTCGCGTGCCATCTCAGCGAGTCCTTCGGTATGGAGACAGGAGGAGGCAGTCAAGCTAGCAAAAATGGAAATTAAATATTACACGTGGAACTCGGGGACGGATGACTATGAAATTAAACAGATAGATGTAGATTCAGCACAAGGCGGACTGGAAAATACCAAGGATCAACTGGCAGAAACACTGAAGAGTATGTACTTTAACTTACAGCAAAATGAAGAACAATACGAGCAAATGCGAAGTAATCTACAGAACCTTAATAAAGTGTTGGACATTTCTCGCAAAAGAAAGGCACGTGGATTTGCAACAGGTACGGAGGTCGCCACGAATCAGTTGAAAGTAAAGCAAATCGAACGGAATATGGATGAACTCATTGTTCAAATGACGCTGCTGCAACATGCTTTAAACAAGCCGTGGAGTGTATAGGATTTAGCAAAAATACAATTTAAGGGGATATAACATTGTCGGAAACAGAAAAGAAAGATAAAGATTCATTACAAGTATTAAGAAAAAAAAGAAGAGTGAAAAGGAGCATAGGTATTCTGATCTTGCTCATTATAGCGGGAATTGGCAGTACGCTCTACATGAAAAGGGGCCAGGAAAAGCCTGTGGAGGCTCCGGCGAATCAGGTCGTACAGGTACAGAAAGCTAACATAACCGAGTCGCTTAGCGTTACTGGAACCGTTCAGGCTTCCAAGGAAGTAAATATTAATTTTACAAATGTCGAGGGTGCCAAGCTCGTCGCTGTCAATGTCAAAGCAGGAGATAGCGTCAAGGCAGGTCAGGTGCTAGCACGACTAGATGATTCAGATGCCAGGCTGCAAATTAAGGATGCCGAATCTAATGTCGCAATTGCAAGGGCCAAACTGGACGAAGCCAAGCGCGGACCCAAAACAAATGATATCGAGCTACAGAAAGCAAATGTCTTAAAGGCACAGATGGCGATTAAAACAGCCAAGAACGCGATGGAATTAGAGGAAGCTGCTGCGCAAAAGGAGGCAGCCAAGGTGACTTTGGATAAAGCCCAGAAGGATTATGATGACCAGGCTTATCTGGTTCAGAATGATGCGGCAGCAGAAAGTGACCTGGCGACAGCCAAGCAAAATCTGGATAAGGCAAAACTGGATATGAGCAATGCGGAGCTGCAGTACAAGAAGGCACAGACCAAGCAAACTGAGGCGATCGAAGAGGCGGAAATGGGCTATAAAACAGCATTAATACAATTAAAGGCTGCACAGTCCCCACCTGAAGCTTCCAACATCCAATCTGCACAAGCTTCTTTATTGCAGGCTGAAACGGCATTAGAGCAGAAGAAAAGTGTTCTAAGTAAATTACAGGTTACGGCACCGTGGGACGGGATCATTTTGAAGGTCAACGGCGATGTGGGTACGAGTCCTACTGCACCTTTTATTGTCATGAATAACTCCAACACAGGGGTTATGAAGGTTCTTGCCAAGGTGAACGAAAGTGATATTGCTAAATTAAAGACCGGACTTCAGGCGACAATGCACTCGAATTCATTCCCGGACAAACAATTTAAAGGCGAAGTACGCTTTGTTTCTCCAGAGCCGGTGACGGAAGCCAATGTGACTACATACAAAATTGAATTGTCTTTGGATAGCCAAAACATAAGGCTGCAACCGGGGATGAATATGGATGTATCTCTACTGTTAGCTGAACACAAAAATGCGCTGTCTGTGCCATTGTTTGCCTTGAGGTCTGAAGGCGGTGTGGATGGAGTATATGTGGCGAAGAACACAGCGAATCCGGCCGATTATGAGTTTAGACCCGTGAAACTGGGTGTCTATACAGCGGATCAGGCCGAAATCAAGTCCGGTGTCAAGGAAGGTGAAACCATTGTGATTCCTCCTCAGAACAGCAGTGCTGACCCGAATGGCAGTGGAGGGGGGCAGACACAATGAGTGAAACTCAATTCAATAACACCGTTATTGAAATTAAAGAGCTGAAAAAAAGGTATGAAGTAGGCGGTCAGGAGATTCAAGCTCTACGCAGTGTGAACTTATCTATTAACGAAGGGGAGTTTGTTGCTATCATGGGGCCCTCTGGTTCAGGCAAGTCTACCATGATGAATGTCATTGGTTGCCTGGATCATCCGGATACGGGTAAATACTATTTGGATGGATATTCCATATTGGATGCTCGTGAAAACGAACTTTCAGAGATTAGAAATCAGAAGCTAGGTTTTGTATTTCAAAAATTTTATTTGCTTCCACGAACTACAGCTTTAGCTAATGTGGAACTGCCTATGATGTACGCAGGGGTACCTGCTAAGGAACGTCGGGAAAGAGCTGTGGAGGCACTACGTAGCGTTGGTCTTGCAGAACGGATGTATAACAAGCCTAATGAGCTTTCTGGTGGCCAGCAGCAGCGGGTTTCCATCGCCCGGGCATTGGTGAATAATCCAGTCATTCTGCTGGCGGATGAGCCTACGGGCGCACTGGACACGAAGACAAGCATCGAGATTATGGAACTGTTCCAAGGTTTGAATGAACAGGGAAAAACCATTGTGCTGGTTACTCATGAACTGGAAATAGCTGAATATGCCAAACGATTGATTAGCTTTCGGGATGGTAACATTGAGCGAGATGAGCCTATTGCGAATAGACGAATTTCATCAAGGATGGTAAGCCTATGAATGTGATGGAAACGATCCGTGTATCGATGAATAGCTTAACTACCAATAAGATGCGCTCATTTTTAACGATACTCGGTATTATTATCGGGGTGGCAGCGGTGATTGCCATTATGGCTATCGGGAATGGCTCAAAGGCCAGTATTAAGGAGGAAATCAATAAGTTAGGGAATAACGTGCTTCTGGTTGCTCCCGTCATGCCAATGACCGAGGAAGAAATAAATCAGGACACCTTGCCCTCTTTTACTTGGACAGATGTCGAGGCATTGGAACAAAAGAGTTCGATTGCAGCAATGATGCCCCGCATTTCAAACAGTTCAAAAGCTGCGTGGGGTCGATATAACTATAATGCAACCATTGTAGGGACATCTGCTTCGTTTTATAAGGCCAAAAAGTTTTCCTTTGCCGAGGGCAGAACATTTACCAACGATGAGATGGATAAACGTAGGAATGTTGCCATTTTGGAAAGCCAAGCGGCTGTGCGTCTTTTTGGTGGGGATACCCAAAATGTGTTGGGACGAACGATTCAAATCAAGCAGATCCCTTTCAAAGTGATCGGAGTATTAAATACCCAGCCTGTTACGAATTTAAGCTACAGTACCAATGATCAAATCTACATCCCTGCTACAACCATGATGAACCGTCTGGGGGAGAAAAACATAACTGGTCTGGAGGTATCCGCCAAGTCACCAGGCTTGATGGGTCAGGCTCAATCAGACATATTGGAAAGCTTGCGTGTGACACATCAGCTGAAACCTTCGGAACCGGATCAATTTCAAGTAATGAGTCTGTCCGAAGCAGCAGGTGCAGCATCCGGTGTAGATAATATCATGACCAGCTTGCTGGGAGGTGTAGCTGCGATCTCGCTCGTGGTAGGGGGAATCGGAATTATGAATATTATGATGGTATCGGTTATAGAGCGCACGAAAGAAATTGGGATTCGAAAAGCCATCGGTGCCAAGCCGAGAGATATTATGGTTCAATTCCTGTCCGAAGCTGTCATTTTTGGTCTGCTGGGGGGAATGCTCGGGGTTATTATAGGCATAGGCGCCTCCAAAATTATCGAAGCAACGACACACATGACCATTGAATTTACAATCTCGCCGATCCTATACTCGTTTCTTAGCTCTGCAGGCACAGGCATTCTATTTGGGGTATACCCAGCTTATAAAGCAGCAAGATTAAAGCCAATAGATGCATTGAGATACGAATAATTAAATGGGCAGATGGTCGCAACATAAAACGTGAACTGCTTCTAGATTTTGGAGGAACAAATACTATGGAAAAAAGCTATGCGCAAAATAGAACCAGATCTCATCGGATAAAGAGAAATAGAAGAAGGCTACTGTTTATTATTATCATTTGTATTGTTCTGATTGTTATAAAACTCTTTGACCACTTTAGTAGTAAACCACAGCCAGTAAAAACGATTGAATATGCAGAAAAAATAAAATCAGTATCAACCGACAAACTAAATAACAAATCCAAAGGGAACGAATCTTCTCTACAAAATGTTCCGGGTGCTGAAGATGCAACATTTGTTGAAAAGTACTTAAACCAGCAAATGCAAGGGCAGCGACCTGAGGGGATCGACGGTAAAAAAGTAGTCTATTTATCTTTTGATGATGGTCCTTCGGTTACCGTAACGCCTAAAATATTAGATATTCTTAAAAAAGAAAATGTGAAAGCAACGTTTTTTGTAGTAGGAAAAGCAGTAGAGGAAAATGAAGTGACTAAGAAAATAACAAAAAGATTGATTAGGGAAGGACATGCGATCGGAAATCATACCTACTCCCATGACTACAGTTATTTATATCCGAATCAGACTGTGAATTCGAGCATTTTTATGAGCGACATTGAAAAAACAAATCAAATTTTAAAACAAGTACTGGGGCAGAATTTTTCGACAAGAGTGATTCGATTTCCAGGCGGTCATATGACATGGCAGAAAAACGACCCCGATGGTATGGGAGTACTGGACAAAGCTCTACATGATAAGGATTATCATCAGATTGACTGGAATGTGTTGCCTAAAGATGCAGAAGGTGCACCTAAGAATGCTGAGCAATTAATTAGCGAATTCATGAGGAATATGGGGAATAGAGAAAAAGCAGTGGTACTCATGCATGACACTTACGGGAAGGAAGAAACAGCCAAAGCCTTGCCTGAAATCATAAGATATTTAAAAAAGCAGGGATATGAATTTAAAACTATCAAGTAACGTACCGATTCAATCAAAACAGAAGGGATAAGCAATAATATGGATATTAAAGATCTGGAGGATCTATATGTATCTTGCAAATCAGATCTCTTTGGTTATCTATTGAGGATGCTGCATAACAAACAGGATGCCGAAGATTTGTTGCAGGAATGCTTTATTCGTTTCATAAGAGCTTCTCCTGATTTGCCCGAAGATCGTATTCGATTCTATCTTTTGAGAATTGCCAAAAATTTAGCTATAGATTTAATGAGAAAACGAAAAAAAATGGATGAATATACTTTGCGTAAGGAAATGCTCTACTACCACTGGGATACCTTCGATTTTGAAATTCAGGAAGAGGTCAATCGAATTCTTTTGCTGGCTAGTAATACAGAGCAAAGAACGGTACTTGAATTGCGATTAGTTCAAGGATACTCCATAAAGGAAACGGCTAGAATCTTAAACAAGAGTGAAAATGCAGTGAAGTCTTCGCTTCACAGAGCTTCCCAACGTATTAAATTGAGATATATTTCTTGAACACTATGGAGTGCTTTGCTTTTTAAAACAAGAAGTAAGACAAACAGTCCCGATGAGAAAATTCTTGATTGCGGGGCTGTTTGTATGTTGTACATAGTAGGTGAAATGGTGAAAAAGACGGTAAGTAATCGCGGTTATTTTCTTTTGCCGATCAGCAAGACATCAGCTTCAAAATCATGCATACCAATGATCGTGATTTGCTCTTGTACAGAGATTGAAGCTGTGCCAAAACGACGATTCTCCAGGTCAATGACCGTGAAATCATATTCACTTAAATCCATGTTTAGCTTCAGCACAGTGTTGATTGGAACGTAGATGGCGACCTTGGTGTAATCGGCGCTTACAGACGCACGGATTTCTTCCGTATTTTTAAGCACTATGTTCCAAGGCTGCATATCCGTAATTCCATATATCCCGAAGAGCCATTTGGCCAATCCATAATCCCATGCCCCTTCAAACTTAAGTGCAGACTGCCAATCATATGGACTGTCGAATCCCTCCCCAGTTACACCGAACTTTTTGCTTTTCCGATGCCAGCTCCAAATACCGTGGGCTCCATAGGATATGCCAGCCGACGCCCCGGACAGAAGACTTTGCCAAGCTGCCTTACGAACATCGGCGCGGCTGAAGCGGCCATAGACTTTTCGACTGTAGCCCATCTGTTCATAACAGGGCTCTGAGTTGAGCACCGGTCGAGTGAAAGGCTTATTACAGAAGTCCAGTGCGAGTGTATACGCTGTTGGTTGAAATTGTGAATTATGTCCTGACTGGTACATGTAAAAATTCAAATGGGGGTCATTAATAAATTCCTCTGGCAGTGAAGCTAATCTTCCTTGAATATGCAGAGTGGTCAGGCACTGCGGGCTGTGCTGTTTGATGGTATGGAGAGCAAGCCGGTAATATTGGTTGGCACGCTCGGAGGGGAAATCGGTGTCACCACTTATAATATATATGGGGTAGAATTTGGAGAACCGATCGGCAACATAACGCACATAAGGTTCCACTGCCCCAAGCGGCATTTTTTTCTCCTCACGAAGCTTGGCAGCCCAGGTATCCGGGATATAATTACACCATAATAGGACCAGTGCAGGAACAAAACCTCTGTTTACAGCCATTTCGATCATCGTCTCGGCTCTGGTAAAATATTCTTCGTTCAACGTATAGAAATTGTAGCTGCCATCCTCGGCATATGCGAAAGGCTCATAGTTAAAATCGCTGCCACTTGCATCCCATTGGCGCAGCATATTGATTTGCAGGACATTGAAGCCCTGACTTTTCCGGTAATCCAGATAATAGGCCCATTCCTCCAGCGTGATGTTGGTAAATGCGCTCCAAACCGTATCGGCCAAATAAAAAAAGGGGTTACCCTCATTCATGAAATATCGTTTGTTCTCAGCTATACTCAGTTGAATCAAAAGCTTCCTCTCCTAACGATTGTCATGACAGAAACGGTGACCGTGTATCCGTTCGCCGCTTCTGCCTTTTTTCTATTATAGGATAGCGGGACTTGCTGTGGTTTCACTTGCTTGCTTTTCCAATTGCTCTTGCGCTTCGTGTTCCTTCTTCAGAGCCTGCTTGTCCAGCGCTCTAAAGAACGGATAGTAGATCAGCATACTGATCGGGATGAGTACCAGTTGTGCGGCGGCTAGTTTCCAACTGCCCTCGATGAAGCCCAGAGCAAAGATAGGGGTGCCGAAAGGCGGGTAAATCCCGATTGGTGCGGGCAACAAGCCGATGTTGGTGGCAATATAGCCGAGCACCGCACAAATGATGGGGGCAACGATAAACGGAATGGCTAGCAACGGGTTCAATACCATTGGAATTCCGAAGATCAACGGCTCGTGAATTGAGAAAAAGGTACCCGGAAGACCGAGTTTGCCGATCGTGCGAAGCTGTTTGCTCTTGGCCAGGAAAACCAATAGCAGGGCAAATCCGAGCATCGGTGCATAGTTGCAGAAGATGGACCAGAAGGCCAGCCCGATAATGTTTGGAAGTGGAGCGCCTGCCTGGAAAGCGTCAAGATTGGCTAGATCCAGGCTCATCCAGATGGGCTTCACGATCGCGAGTATAACAATTGCACCGTGAATTCCGAACATCCACAGAGCCTGCATAATGATCAGCGCGATAATCAAAGCGCCGAGTGATCCGCCCAATCCTTCCAGTGGTATTTGGAGATAAGTATAGATAAAATCGTGGACTGTACCAAATGAAGTCTGCATAAACAAACCAGCAACGATAACAAACACAAGGGCTACCAAGACGGCCGGGATCAAGCCTGAGAAGGTTTTGACAACGGTAGGCGGGACCCCGTCAGGCATTTTAATCGTCCAATTGCGGTCGACAATCCAAATATACAACCGTGCGGCAATCAAACCGACGATCATGGCAACGAACAATCCCTGCGCGCCGAGCCATTGAAGTGGCAAAGCACGGACTTTATCAAAGGTCTGGATCGGTGTAACAATAAGAAAAGAGAGAAGGGCGGTTGCCGCCGGAACAAGGGGGTCCTTGTCAAAAGCTTGCGCCAGTCTGTAGGCTATAAAAAATACCGCATACAGAGCGATGATGCCGGTGGTCATCGTCGATGCCAACCCGATTATGGCCTTCACGGGCGCAATAAGATTCTGGTAAGGCTCCCAAGCAAGTGCAGAGAAGAGAGTTGCAAATGCTCCGATAATCAGAAAAGGAAGGGTGGACATCAGCCCGTTGGAAATTGCGCTCATGTAACGGTTTTGCTGAATTGTACCCGCCACTTTTTGAAGCTTATAAGAGAATTTTTGTTGGCTAGCCATATTTATTCAACTCCTACTATAGACTTTCATTCGCCTATATAATAACTTAGATAACGCTTTCATTTAATGAAACAACATGCAGGATTATCATATATCGTTGCCCGATTTGACCAACCTCCTTGTTCGGCTGATGAGTGAGCATCTGACTCTGGGCTTTACAGCTTAAGCGCGTCTCCTAGCACTTTTTCGCCGTTCATCATACCGTAGTCTACTATATTGATAACACTTACCTTAATGCCTTTAGGTTCATATTTTGCCTTGAAATCATCCTCCAGGTAACCGACTTGTGGTCCGATCAGCAGTACATCCGTCTTGTCGGCATATTCTTTAAACGAACTTTCGGAAGTAGCCCTGATTTCAACCTCAAGGTTTTGCGCTTGTGCGGCCTTTTGCATTTTCTGTACCAACATACTTGTAGACATTCCTGCAGCACATACCAGTGTAATTTGTTTCATCCGTTGTTCCCTCCGTTGGAAGTGTGATTTGTGATTTCTTCATAGCGATTCAATCTGTTGTAAAGCTCAATCATATGTCCAGCCAGATCTTTAGTTGTGATGGCTGACATAAGATGATCTTGAGCATGTACCATAAGCAGTGTGACTTCGTGGACGGTTCCGCCAGCTTCCTGTTGAATCAGCCTCGTTTGTGATTTATGCGCTTTAACCAACTCGGCTTTGCTTTCTTCAAGCCGCTTTGCCGCCAACTGTGTATTACCTTTTTGAGCAAGAGCGATCGCGTCCATCGCTTTACTCTTGGCAACACCTGAGTTGGTGATAATTCCCATAATGATTTCTTGATACTCCTCCATCTCGTTCACCTCATGCTTTTTTCTCTTTAACTTACAGATTCAGTGTATAGGTTTGCTGCCGAGATCTAAACCCAAGTCTTTTCCGCCAGTAACGGAAATTCATTCATTGCTACTACGCTTTCATTTTAAAAAGCTCCGAAGCAGCACCCGCTCTGTGAATATCAGCCAGATGCACTGCGAAGCTTGGTTCAATACAGCTTATATTTAACGATAATCCTGGAGAATTCCTCGTACGTTTCGCATTTTAACATCTGCTGGACGATATCCGAATTGTCGACCAGTTCCATGAGATGGTTATACATTTTAGACGGTGGCTCTTTACCGTTTCTTTCAATGCTGAGGAGACAGATGAACTGCACTGGTTTGTCGCCCCACTCGATAGGTTGTTGAAGGGTACAGACCGCCCATACGGTTTGATTGCTTTGCGGAATGATAGGGTGAGGAAGGGCTACCAAATTTCCGTAAGCCGTGGGTGCAGCCTGTTCTCGTTCCAGAACGAGTCCTATAAAACCTTCTGCAGAGCGGATCAGCCCTTCAGCATATATTTTTTGGCCCAGAAAAGAGATGACCTCTTCCTTGGTGGTAAAATTTTGTCTCAGAAATACGAGTTCCTCCCGAATGTAGTGAAAATCAAACTCGGCTTCACCAGCCAGCAAACTCCCAATTTTATCCATATCGCTGCCGCCAAGAAGTGTCTGCACGACCACGACCGGAACCGATAATGGCAGCTGAATGGGAATGGTGCTCACCACAAAGTCAATGTCATGGAGGGGGACCTGCTGAAGCTTGTAATATTCCGTTGTACCCGCCACTTCAAGCGAGCTGCCAAAAGTGCTTTGCAGTTTGTACTTGAGCAGCCGGGCGCTTCCAACTCCTGAAGTGCAGACGACCAGACAGCGTTTTGGCCGGGTGTTCATACGCTGTCGTTCGATGGCTGCTCCGATGTGAATGGCGAGATAGCCCATCTCCGCTTCCGGGATCGCAATATTCAGCTTGCTCTCGACCAGCTTGGCACCAATGACTCCCGCTTGAAAAGCCAGAGAGTAGTTGCTCTTGACATGCTCCAGCATGGGGTTTCGGATGTTCATCCCATACTTTACCCGGTTCAGCGCCGGCTTCAGATGAAGGCAGATGCCTATGAGCAGTTCCGTATCACGGCTGATGTTCAGATTCAAATCCCTGTCGATCTCGGCGAGCATTTCCTTGCCCAATTCATAGATGTTCCAGTCCAGCAGCTTCTCGGGTCCCATGTCCTCTATTTGTTGTCCTTCAATTCCGACAAACCACTTGTTTCCGGCAAGATGCATGGCAATGTAGGCGATTTCATCTTCGGGAAAAGACAACTGCAATTCCTTTTCGATCAGCCCGACAATATGCTCGGCAGCCCGAAATTCGTCGGTGCCCCGCAGATCTCCTATTTCCGTCGAGAGCATAGCTACCTGGTTTCCGTCACGAATACGCTTGCAGGCGATTGCAATATGAATAGATAAATTGCTGAACGCGATATCGGAGAGCGTTACTTCATATTTCTGAGTCTGTTCCAGAACGATTCCGCAAATCAGCGTCATTTCGTGCGGGGTGACGATGCGCAGCGCTGCATGAAGTGTTCCGCCTTGTTCTTCGGAACGACTTACAATAAACTCGGACAAGCAAAACCGAAGCTGAACTTCATCACCCTTCAGTTTGACACCGTAATTTGGCCGTTTGTCAATGGTGATTCCGTAGCCTTGTAGGGTTTGTTTGACCTCTTTGAAATCATTCTGCACCGTAGACTTGCTTATATATAGCTCATCTGCGAGGTCTTCCAGCTTCACATAATGATCAGCGAGCAGGAGACGCTTGATTAAATACAATTGCCGGTAGCCGGGAGAACCTGGATCATCGGGCTCGCCGGACAGGAACAACTGTTGTAGCAGCACACGAAAGCTACGATTATCCGTAATTTTTAGTTCATATCCCCTTGAACGAACAGGTTCAATTGCTGCCCCGTGCTTGGATAGAAATTCATCCAGTTCCCGGATATCGCTGCGGATGGTACGTGAAGTAACCTGAATCAATTTGGCGAGATAATCACTTTTGACAGGAGCATCGGCAGCCAGCAAGTGCTGAAGAATTGAAACCATGCGTGCATTCATTCAAGGTTTCCCCCTTTCTGTAAAATGGAATACAAGCAGTGTACATAAAAAACCTCCGATTATCCAAGTGTAACACCTGTAAAATAACCGGAAGCTTGTAGTAAGCTCAAAAGTAAATGAGGAAGATTCAATCAACAGTTAGCGGAAGAAGATGGTGTAAGCGGTTGGTCTGAACGTATTACCATCTGCACAGCATTTTGCCAACCTGTATAAAGCCGCTGGCGCCTGACTTCATCCATACTAGGAGTATAGTGCTCATATAGATTCTGATCAGAGGTGTTTCCCGTGACGATGCTTTTAGAATCTGACCAGTATCCGACTCCAAGACCGCCCAGATACACAGAGCCCATTGCAGACAGCTCGGCACAGGTAGAGCGGGTAACATGGGTACCCAAAATATCTGCCTGAAACTGCATGAGCCAGCTGTTAGATGAGGCCCCGCCATCTGTACGTAAACTAGTAAGGGGTACACCGGATTGTTCACGTATAAATTCTACCGCATCTCTCACTTGATACCCGATACTCTCCAGCGCTGCGCGCACAATATGTGCTTTGCCGTTTCCACGGGTCATACCCACAATTGCAGCACGTGCAGAGGGATTCCAGTAGGGAGCACCTAAACCAACAAAAGCAGGGATCAGATATACGCCCTCATTGTCCTGCAATTCGGTGATCATGGATTGCATTTCCTCAAATGACGAGAATAATCCTAAATTATCCCTTGTCCATTTTATACTGTCTCCGGTCGTACGTATAACGGCTTCCAATGCATAAGTAATCTTTCCTGAAGCCCCCCAGGCAATCGTTGTGACCAGGCCGTCACCGCCCTGCACGGGTTGCGAACCAATATTCATAAGTACAGATGTTCCAGTCCCATATGTCGCTTTGGCGTCGCCAGTCTCGAAGCAACGGTGTCCGTACAGTGCACCCTGTGAATCTCCGATTATGCCTGATATAGCTACTTGTTCGGCCCATAATTCCGCTTCCTGTGTATAGCCATACAAGGCATCGGATGCTTTTACCTCAGGGAGTATGGAGGAAGGCACACCAAATATACTGCACAAATCCATATCCCAAGCCAGCGTGTGAATGTTAAAAAGGGAAGTACGGCTGGCGTTGCTGTAATCGGTTGCATGTATTTGACCGCCTGTAAGTTTCCATAGCAGCCAGCTGTCAATGGTCCCCGCAAGTAGTTTACCTTCAGCAAGCAATTGGGAGGCATGAGGTACATGTTCCAAAATCCAATTGAACTTGGCGGCAGAGAAATAAGGATCGAGCATTAGACCTGTCTTGGAGCGTATAACATCTTCATAGCCAGTATTCTTCAAGCGTGTGCAGACCTCTGCCGTTCGCTGGCACTGCCATACAATGGCATTATAGATAGGCAAGCCAGTAGAACGGTCCCAGATCAGAGCCGTTTCTCGCTGATTCGTAATCGTTACTGCGGCCAGCGAGGAGGGAGAAAGTCCGGCTTTCTCCAGTACGCCTTTCGCAGCAATAAGCACATTGTGATATATCTCAAGCGGGTCATGTTCAACCCAGCCCGGCTGTGGGTAATATGGTTTGTGCTCCAAAAAATAACGGGTAATCACATCGCCCTGCTGATTGACCAGCAGAGTTTTGGTTCCAGAAGTGCTTTGATCGATCGCCAGAATATAGGTCTCGATATTCATTACAGCTACAGCTCCTTACTTGTTCATCAATTCGAGCACAATCTTGCTGATATTGTCAGAGGTAAGTCCATAATGTTCAAAGACTTCAGCTGTTTTGCCGGCAATCGCCGGTTCATCCGGTATGCCCAGCACTTTCATAGGAACCGGTTGATGTTGAACCACCACTTCTGCTACGGCAGCACCCAAGCCTCCGAATACACTATGCTCCTCCACGGTGACAATACCTCTCGTTTCCCGGGCTGCGGCGATGATCGCTTCCTCATCAAGTGGCTTGATGGTGTGCATATTGAGAACACGAGCTTTCACACCCATCTGCTGGAGCAACTCAGCCGCATCCAGAATGATACGGACGGTCTCACCAGCGCCAATCAGAGTAATGTCTGATCCTTCTCGCAAGGTGACAGCTTTTCCAATCTCAAATGGATAATCATCGGACGGATAGATATCCTCAACAGCATTACGTCCGATCCGTACATATGCGCCTCCTTCATGCTGAACCAGCGCTTCGGTCATTTTCTTGGTTTCATGACGATCGGCGGGGAGTAAGACCATCAAACCAGGAATCGCTCTGGCCACAGCAATATCTTGGACAGAGTGATGGGACATCCCCAGTGCGCCGTAGCTAACACCACCGCTTATCCCAATCAGTTTTACATTGGTTCCGGAATAAGCTACATCTACCTTGATTTGCTCAATACTACGCATGCTCAGGAAGCAGGCAGGAGAGGTGACGAACGGCTTTTTACCGCTGTGTGCGAGTCCGGCAGACATACCGACGATATTTTGCTCGGCAATGCCTACTTCCACAAATTGTTCCGGATAGGCATCGGCAAAGGGGGCCATAGCAGCAGAGCCGCGAGAATCACTAGCCAACACCATAATATCCCGATCCTCTTTGGCAAGACTAAGCAACGTTTCACAGATGACCTGACGATTAGGGATTTTGTTCATTGTTTATCTCACCTGTCCTTCCCCGGATAATTCGTCTATTTCTTGCGTTAGTTCCGCCAGTGCGCGTTCAAGTTCATCATCACTTGGAATACGATGGTGCCAGCCTGGAACACCCTCGGCAAAGGATACTCCTTTTCCCTTGATCGTGTTTGCCAGCACCAACGTTGGTTTGCCTTCAATTTCGGGGACATTGCGGAATGTATGGATTAGTTCCTCCATGCTGTTGCCATCAATGGAGATAACATTCCAGCCGAAGGCGGCCCACTTCTCCTCCAGCGGCTCAAGTCCCATAACCTCCTCGGTTGTACCGCTGATTTGCAGGCCGTTGCGGTCAATGATGCCGACAAGATTATCCAGTTTGTAATGGGCACCTGCCATAGCGGCTTCCCAATTGGAGCCTTCAGCTTGCTCTCCGTCACCCATTAGACAGAATACACGGTAGGATCGCCCGTCACGCTTGGCAGCCAGTGCCATGCCGACTGAGATGGGGAGGCCATGGCCCAATGCGCCTGTATTCATCTCAACACCGGGAACCTTATTGTTCGGATGCCCAATCAGACGGGTACCGAATTGGCTATAGGTTTCCAGTTCTTCTTTAGGGAAGAAACCAAGGTCTGCCAGAATACACCATAAAGATTCGACGGAATGTCCTTTGCTGGCAATAAAGCGGTCGCGTTCTTCCCATTTAGGATTAGCGATATCAATATTCATGATTTCGTAGTATAGGGCGGTGAGTATATCCGTATTGCTCAGTGAGCCTCCTGTATGTCCTGTTTTGGCACGATGAATAATGGTGAGCAGGTCCTTACGGATTTGTGCGGCTTTGATTTTCAAGTCTAGGATTTCCATAGTGTCCTCCTGAAAAAATATAGTTAAACCAGAATACCCGACTTGGTGACAGCGAGATCGGAACCACGCAACCAGCGTTGGATTTCCTGTTCGGTAGGATCTACCGGATCTGCCTTAACGCCTGGAAGGTAATTGCAGGCCTCGTACAGAGCCGGGATGACGTTAGCGTGAATGCCAACAGAGTGATGGACGTAAGGACCTTTGACGAGCTTTTCTTCCCATAACGGCCAGTCGTTGACTTCTACCCAGACATACGAGCCGCGGGTATAAGGTCCCTCAATTCCTTTAGCTTTGCCGAGGAAAATGGAATAATCTCCATGATCACCATCAAAACGAGCGATGGTCATGCCGCCGCCTTTGATTTGTCCTTCATGTGTGCCTGGTGCGTGATCATCGAACAGGAAGTGCTTGCGCAGTTTGGGTTTGTTCTCAATAGACATGGAGACTGGAAAGTTCCCGCAGTGAAATAAAAGTTCTCCATTGTCATTCTCAGGGTGACGTACTGTAATATCAGCAAAAAAGGTTGGCAGTTCGTTCATCGCAGCCGCTTGCACCATAACCGAAGTAATAGCTCCGTGAATATCGGTTTCGCAGGTGACCGGAATTTGTTCATCTGTCAAAATAGCATTTGCCAGACAAGGCATAATTCCCATGGCTTCCTGGAGGGAGGACCAGCATTGGATGGCGATAGCTGTACTTCCCGTTTCGATAGCGTAGGATTTCATGGCTACTTTAAGTGCAGCGATGCGTCTGATATCATCTTCGGTGACTTCACTGTAGTCCAGCTTCTCTTTGATATAATCAATCGCTTCTGAAAGCTCAGCACTGATCCCGGAGGCAATTTTTTTTGAACGGAGCTGAATATCTACTAGTGTGATTGGATGAATTTCAATACCGAATCGCTCTAGCAGTTCCCCTTCATTGCAGATCATGGTCCAAAAGGAAGCAGGACGAGGGCCTATCTGAAGAATCCGTAAACTCTTGAACTGTCGTACTACATTGGCAGCCGAGATAAAGTTGTTAAAGCCTCGTTCAAATACCGGATCAGCTACACGACTGTTTGTGATATAGGTAAAAGGGACATTAAAGCGGCGAAGTACTTTTCCGCTGGCGAACAATCCACACTGGGTATCCCGCAATCTCATCCCGTCGGCTAGAGGAGCCTCATCACGTGGACCCCACAATAGCACCGGCTTGCCAAGCGCCTTGCCCACACGGGCAACTGTATCCTCGGTACCAAAATTGCAGTGGGGGAAGAAAACGGCGTCTACTTCCTCTTCCTTGAAACGTTTGATAATCAAGTCTGCGTTAATATGATCGTCATACAGTAAACCTTCTTCATTAAGTCCTTCCAAATCCACGATGTCCATGCTCATTCCGAAGCTCTCGATTTGTTTGCGAATGGCAACTTTGTAGCGGAATGCATCCTCAGCACTGAAGGTGAATCGTCGAGTAGGCGCATACCCCAGTTTCAGCTTTTTCATGAATAACTCTCCTTGTACTAGAAGTAAACAAATTGAAATCACACTAAACAAAACTAAACTATGGTGTACGAATTATATAAAGTTTTATTTTCGAAGTCATCGTATCATCTCTATAAACCGCTGTCAATTAGTCTGTTTATAAAAATTAAGTTGTTTAGTTTAGTTATTTTTCGAAAATAAACTAAACAAATGCATTTAATTTAGAGTGAATAACGTATGTATCATATCTATTAAATTTGACAGGCTCCTAAATCTTTGTTAGAGTTTCAATCAAATATGAATAACCTTTTCATGGGATGTTACCGATAGGGCATAACCTGAACTGGCTTGTTTACACTGCAAGTGTAATCAGGCTGGTTTGGGTTTTTTTATTACTCATCACCCTTTCTGTATCCCTTTTATTACACATTTGGAAGGAGAACGTTTATGTCCAGTTATGTTTTTCCTAAAGACTTTTTATGGGGTGGTGCTCTTGCTGCCAACCAGGCTGAGGGGGCTTATTTAGAAGACGGTAAAGGGTTGAGTCTGGTGGATCTGCTGCCTACCGGAGAGAAGAGAAGAAGCATAATGAAAGGGAATGTTCCTTCGTTGACTCCACTTGAAAGCGAATTCTATCCTTCCCACGAAGCCATTGACTTCTATCATCACTATCGCGAGGATATTGCACTATTTGCGGAAATGGGATTCAAGGCACTGCGTGTTTCCATTGCCTGGGCTCGTATTTTTCCAACTGGAGAAGATGCTGTTCCCAATGAAGCGGGGCTGCAATTTTACGATGATTTATTTGACGAATTGCATAAACACGGTATTCAGCCGGTTGTGACCCTTGCTCATTTTGACGTACCAGTAGCTCTGATCGAAAAATATGGAAGCTGGCGCAGCCGGAAACTGGTAGGTTTGTTTGAAACCTATGCCAAAACTGTATTCACTCGTTACAAGGATAAAGTCAAATACTGGATGACGTTTAATGAGATTAACATGCTGCTTCATTTGCCGTTTCTCGGTGCAGGGCTTGTATTTCAAGAAGGTGAAAACGTTAAACAAATTCAGTACCAGGCTGCACATCATCAGCTTGTGGCAAGTGCGCTGGCGGTGAAAGCATGTCACGAGATCATTCCAGATGCAAAGATTGGCTGTATGCTTGCTGCTGGCAGCTTCTATCCGTATACATGTAATCCCGAAGATGTGTATCAGGGGATGGAAAAAGACCGCGAGTCCTACTTCTTCATTGATGTACAGTCACGCGGCGAATATCCTGGTTATGCGAAACGCTTCTTCAAGGATCATGGACTAAACATCGAGATGGAATCCGGCGACGCAGCCATTTTGAAAGATCATACCGTCGACTACATCGGATTTAGCTATTACTCGAGCCGGACAACCAGCACAGACCCGGAAGTTGTCAAAAACATGACCAGCGGGAATGTATTCGGCTCCGTGGCCAACCCATATTTGGACAAGTCAGAATGGGGCTGGACGATCGATCCAAAAGGATTCCGCATCACAGCCAACCAACTGCATGACCGCTACCAAAAGCCTTTATTCGTAGTGGAAAACGGTTTTGGGGCCAATGATGTGGTTTCGCCTGAAGGAGAAGTGAATGACGATTACCGAATCGACTATCTCAAGCGGCATATTGCCGAAATGGGCGAGGCTCTTCAAGACGGGGTCGAAATTATCGGTTACACTAGCTGGGGACCGATTGACATTGTCAGCGCATCCTCCGGAGAGATGAAAAAACGCTATGGTTATATTTATGTAGACCGTGATAACGAAGGCAACGGTTCGTTGAAGCGTATTAAAAAGAAAAGTTTCCACTGGTACAAAAACGTAATTCATTCCGACGGTGAAAATCTCGGCGAATAATCGTACCACAAGGAAATAGGATCGGACGTCCTGAATCAACGGGGATTTCCGATCCTCGTTACTTGATTGAAAGCGTTGACAATCGTTCCTTTTCGGGCTATACTTGACGCAATTCCATCATTTTAGGATTGTTACTGCATAGCAGGCAAAACCTAAGCCACGAATAAGCGGATTTTACAGTCTTGTTTATTTGGCGTGCTTCGGTTTTTTTTGTTTGCAATAAAGTGGATGGAGCATGAGTGGCTCTTGCTGGCATAGGGAACGGGGGATCGAGATGAATATAGCAAAGGTCATCAACAACAATGTAATTAGTGTCTACCAGACAGACGGTACAGAACTCGTGGTCATGGGTCGAGGGATTGCTTTTAAGAAAAAGCCAGGAGACAAAGTAGACGAAACCAGGATTCAGAAGGTATTTGCGCTGAAAAACAAGCAGACATCCGATAACTTCAAAATGCTGCTGCGCGAGGTACCGATGGATTTGATCGTGATTGTGGAGGAAGTCATTAATGACGCCAAGCATAATCTGAACAGAAAGCTAAACGAAAATATTTATGTTTCTCTGACCGACCATATCAATTTTGCTATTGAAAGGTACCGGGAAGGACTGGAAATCAAAAACGCGTTATTGTGGGAAATCAAGCAGCTGTACAAAGAAGAATTCGCTATTGGTCTGAGAACGCTGGAACAAATCAAACAAAAGCTCGGTATTGAACTGCCTGTGGATGAAGCGGCTTATATTGCCCTTCACATCGTGAATGCTGAAATGAACGAGGAAGTCATTACGACCATGAGTATTACGAAGTTCATCCAGCAAATTATCAATATCGCCAAGTACCATTTTAAGGTGGATTTTGACGAGGATTCTTTGAGTTATTTCCGCTTTATTACGCATCTGAAATTTTTCGCCCAGCGTGTATTTAAGGGAAATCACTATGAAAATAACTATGATCATTTATATGACATGATTAAGGAAAAGCACAAGGAAGCAGCCGCTTGTACGGAGAAAATCGGAACCTTTGTAAAAAAAGAATACGGTCACGAATTGACGAACGAAGAAAAGCTGTATTTGACTGTGCATATTGAACGAGTGGTGAATAGATAAGTTAAACCTTTTATTCGAAAAAGGATCAAAATAAAAGGTTAAATGTTTTTGTTGACAAATATGGTAGTTTAATTATATTATGTGAGTAACAGGAATTTAATAAGTTTTAACTGGGATTGTTACTGGTTATGCAGGCAAAACCTAAGTCATGAAAAATTGCGGGACTCCAGTGCCCACCATTTTTCAAGGCTTAGGTTTTTTGTGTGCCTAAATATGGTAAAAAGCCCCTTAGAACATGGAGGTGTCCATCATGAGTTATGAAAAACTGGCTAAAGAAATTGTGCACCTGGTAGGCGGCGAAAAAAATGTAGTATCGCTCGTACACTGCGCCACACGCCTGCGTTTTGTGCTAAAAGATGAGGCAAAAGCAGACAAGGCAAAGCTGGAAAAAACCGATGGAATTATTACGGTCAAGCAGAGCGGTGGCCAGTTCCAGGTTGTGGTCGGTAACAAAGTACCAGAAGTATATAATGCCATCGGCCAAGTATCCAACATTTTGAATGAAACTGGAAAAGAAGAGAATTCAGCTAAAGGCAAGAAAGGGTTTGGCGCTGTAATCGACGTAATTTCCAGCATTTTTGCACCGTTGCTCGGAGTTATGGCGGGGTCCGGTATTTTGAAAGGTCTGCTGCTGATTGCGAGCAACCTTGGCTGGCTGGTTCCGAAAGACACTACCTATATGATTTTGTATGCTGCGGCCGACAGCTTGTTTTATTTCCTGCCGCTCTTGTTAGCGGTTACAACGGCACGGAAATTCGGAGGTAATATCTTCGTTGCTCTGACCATCGCCGGAGGGCTGCTTTATCCGACGATTGTCACGCTGAAAACAGAAGGTACACCTACAGACTTTTTCGGTATTCCTATTGTGATGATGAGTTATTCATCTACCGTTATTCCGATTATTTTAGCCGTGATCGTCATGAGTAAGCTGGAAAAATGGTGCAATCGACTGATCCATGAGAGTGTCAAAAACTTTATTACACCTTTAATTCTACTTGTAATTATGCTTCCTCTGACCCTGATGGTTTTTGGTCCAGTCGGGGTGTATGTGGGCAACGCAATCGCTACCGCGCTCGTTGCTGCGTTCAGCTTTAGTCCGCTGCTGGCTGGAGCAATTCTTGGTGCTTGCTGGCAGTTGCTCGTTATTTTCGGGGTTCACTGGGGTCTTGTACCTGTATTTATTAATAACATTGCTGTTAACGGCAGAGACGGTATTAAGCCTTCTGCTGCAGCTTCTATCTTTGCTCAAACCGGTGCAGCGTTTGGGGTCATGCTGAAAACGAAAAATAAAAAGCTGAAAACGCTAGCGGGTTCCGCTACGCTTACAGCGTTGTTCGGTATCACAGAGCCAGCGGTCTATGGGGTTACGCTACCGCTGAAACGTCCGTTTATTGCAGGTATTATCGGCGGTGCTGTCGGTGGTGCCATTATCGGCCAAGCTGGGACGCAGGCATTTGCCTCTGGCGCACCTGGATTGCTGACCTTGCCGATCTTTTACGGTCCTGGCGGACAAGGTTTCCCGGGATTGATTTTAGGGATTACTGTTTCATTTTTGGTTTCAGCTATCTTGACTTATATTTTAGGCTTCGAAGATCCAGTTGAAGAGGAAGAAACCACTGACAATTCGACTAAAGAGTCGACTTCTACAGTTGTCGTTTCTAATGAGGAGGTATTAAGCCCGATTGAAGGAACTGTGGTCGCTCTAACGGAAGTTCCCGATCCTGCGTTTGCTTCAGAAGCTATGGGTAAAGGTATCGCCATCCAGCCGACAACAGGCAGAGTCGTAGCCCCGTTCGATGGAACCATTACGGTGGCGTTCAAGAAAAAGCATGCGTTGGCAGTGGTTTCGCATCAGGGCGCAGAAGTTCTAATTCACGTCGGAGTAGATACGGTTAAGCTGGACGGTAAACATTTTACTTCCTATATTAAAGAAGGTGATCAAGTTAAAGCGGGAGATCTGCTGCTCGAATTTGATGTTGAGCAAATCAAGGCAGAGGGTTATCCTACGATTACGCCAGTTATCATCACAAATTCTTCTGAATATACGGAAATTCTCCCTATCTCTCAAGGACAGATAGCGGAGCAAGCCCCCCTGTTGAAACTGTCTGGCGCTCCAAATGAGCAAGAAGGCATCGCCTAAAATATTTTAAAGACCAAGCTCTGACGATCCACTTTTTTGGGTCCTCAGAGCTTTTTTGTCGTCCTTTCAGTTAGCAGATAAGTCGATTTGTAATTGACAATATGTCAATTAAATTAACTTGTACGCTTGTAAAAACTAATCTATAATTTCTTGTAATTATGCAAATTTTCTGAAAACGTAAACTAAATATGAATTGATGGATCAGGGGGGAAATGCAAGGAATGTTAGAGAAGTGGGCAGAGGCAGTAAATGGCGTCATTTGGAGCAATCCTGTGGTATATGTCTGTTTGGGCGTGGGGTTATTATTTTCGATCATGACTCGATTTTTACAAATCAGGCATTTCAAAGAGATGATTCGCCTCGTCTTTAAAGGAAAAAGTTCAGAGGCAGGCGTTTCTTCTTTTCAAGCCTTTACGATGGCGCTATCGGGACGTGTAGGGACGGGGAATATTGCTGGGATTGCATTGGCAGTCGGTATGGGGGGACCCGGGGCAATATTTTGGATGTGGGTCATGGCTTTTATCGGATCGGCCACTGCGTTTGTTGAATCTACACTGGCTCAGATCTATAAGGTAAAGCGTGAGGGTCAGTATCGAGGCGGCCCGGCCTTTTATATTGAAAAAGGGACAGGCTTAAAATGGTTTGCGGTTATTTTCGCAGTTGTAGCGTTGGTCGCTATGTGTTTACTGTTGCCGGGAACTCAATCGAATTCGATTGCGGTAGCTTTTCATAATTCGTTTGGTATGAATATGAAGGTTTCCGGGATAGTAGTTGTCGTGTTGCTGGCGCTTATCATATTTGGTGGTGTAAAAAGAATTGCCAATGTGGCACAGGTAGTCATACCCTTCATGGCACTTGGCTACATCCTTGTCTCTTTCTATATTATGGTGACGAACATTACTGCGCTTCCCGATGTATTTACCCTTATTTTTCGCAGTGCCTTCGGTATCGATTCAGTGTTCGGTGGTATAGCAGGGACAGCCATTGCCTGGGGGGTAAAACGAGGCATTTATTCGAATGAAGCGGGACAAGGTTCTGGTGCGCATCCGGCAGCAGCCGCAGAAGTGTCCCATCCAGCAAAACAGGGGCTGGTTCAAGCATTTTCCGTGTATGTAGATACTTTTTTAGTCTGTACGTCCACGGCTTTCATGGTCTTGTTTACAGGGATGTACAACGTGAAGGGACCGGGTGGGGGTTATATTGTGCAGCATCTCCCGGGTGTTGAAGAAGGAACACAATATACACAGGCTGCTATTGAATCGGTATTCCCGGGTTTCGGATCAAGCCTCTTGTCCATAACCTTGTTCTTTTTCGCATTTACCACCATTATCGCCTATTATTACATCGCTGAAACCAATATGGCCTACCTGGTTGCCGACCGTAAAGCCAGATGGCCTATGTTCCTGTTAAAGTTGGTTATTCTGGGTTCGACCTTTTATGGAACGGTCGTCAAGGAATCTGCGTTGGCGTGGACACTAGGGGATATGGGGGTCGGTATTATGATGTGGGTGAATCTGATTGCTATGATCCTCTTGGCCAAGCCTGCGCTTCTCGTGCTTAAGGATTACGAGCGGCAACGGCGTCAAGGGCTAGACCCGGTATTTGACCCGAAGCAGGCGGGAATTTCAAATGCAGATTATTGGTCACAGGCATACCAGCATCCTTCAGATGAGTTGACGATCACGGTTGAACCGGGTAAGCTTCAAGCCTAAATAAGATAGATTACTACCTTTAAAGGTGGCTCCTCGTGGGGTCATCTTTTTTCATTATCTTGCCTTTACATTCCAAAAGGGGTACATATGTTCACTGTTTAGTTTATAATTTAGATATGAGGCAGGGAACATTGCACAAGAGGGGGATTGAAATGAGAGCATCCGATTTATCCATAACAGACGAGAAGTGGAGAGCTATTGTAGAAAATGACAAGTCTTATGACGGGGTATTTTTGTATGCTGTGAAGACAACGAAAATATTTTGTCGCCCCTCCTGCAAATCCCGACCTCCTAAAAGAGAGAACATCCGTTTATTTACATCAGCAGAGCAGGCTTTGGCTGAGCATTTTCGTCCGTGTAAAAGATGTAAACCGACAGGACAACGATTGCCTGATCACGACTGGATCGCAGGAGTTGCAGAATACGTAGATTCGAACTATATGAAGGACTTAACATTGCACGTCCTGGCAGAGATAAGTCATGGAAGCCCGTATCATTTACATCGTACCTTCAAGCGAATCATGCATGTCACTCCGATGGAATATATACAGCGTACTAGGTTGAAACAAGCGAAGAAGCTGCTTATTTGCTCACATCAATCTGTTGCGGAAGTGGGGGAGAACGTAGGTCTGTCCAATATCCCTTACTTTATTACGTTGTTTAAAAAGAATACAGGTTACACCCCGTTGCAGTATCGCCAACTCGAATCCAAAGCAACTCAAAAAGGAGGTACACAGCATGGTACATCAAATGAATAAAACGATCTATTGGTCATTATTGACGCACGAGGATTGGAATTTATATATTGCAGCTACATCGGAAGGATTATGTTATGTCGGTTCGCTTAATCAGCCTGTAGAGGAATTGATGGCATGGGCAGGAAGTCGATTTCCCGGCAGTCCTTTAGTTGAAGAGGATATCGTTTTACAGCTCTATGCCAAGGAGTTGATTGAATATTTCCAAGGGGAGCGCACACATTTTACATTCCCTTTTGACTTTCATGGAACTGCATTTCAAATGGCTGTATGGAACGCGCTGTGTAATATTCCGTATGGGGAGACACAATCCTATTCAGACATTGCCAACGCTATTCAAAAGCCGAACTCTGTTCGTGCGGTAGGTACTGCCATCGGTGCTAATCCGATTTTGGTCACCATCCCTTGTCACCGGGTCATTGGTAAGAATGGAGCCTTGACAGGGTATCGTGGGGGGCTGGACATGAAGGTGAAGCTTTTGCAGCTTGAAAAAAATCGCACACACAAATCAATATGGTAGTGAGGTTAGGTATGAAAAATGAGTATTACAAATCTCCCAAGACTCTTTTGAATAAAGGAACCGGCTTCTTGTCAGGGTATACACACTCGTTGAACCCATATACCGGCTGTACCTTTGGTTGCTCGTATTGTTATGTACGCCAATTGCCAGTCTCTACGTTTCGGAAGGAAGCCTGGGGAACATGGGTTGATATTAAAAAAGAAGCGGCAGATATTCTTCGCAAGGAACTTCGCAGGGCCAAATCCAAAGGTAAAGTCACGATTTTTATGTCGTCAAGCACAGATCCTTATCAGCCGGCCGAGTACAAGGAAGAGGTGACTCGATCTCTGCTGGAAGTGATGGTGGAAGATCCGCCGGATTTTCTGTTTGTACAGACGCGTAGTCCGCTTGTACGACGAGATGTTGATTTATTGCTCGAATTGAAGGAATGTGTACGTGTGAGTATCACGGTAGAAACAGACCGTGAGGATATACGCAAACATTTCACTCCGGAAGCTCCTCCCATCCAGGCTCGTCTCCAAACGCTGCAACTTTTAAAAGAGGCAGGTGTGCCTACGCAAGCTACTATTGCTCCGATGCTGCCAAGCAGTGAGCATTTTGCAGACAAGCTTTTGCCTCTGGTCAACCGTGTCTGTATAGATGATTATTTTATGGGAGACGGCAGCGGGGGAAGGCGGACGCGCAGCTTGAACATTGGTGCGCTGTACGAGTCATTGGGGCTGGAAGAATGGTATCACCCTGCCGCCTATAAGGCGGTTTATGAGCGTTTTCTTCATGTTTTTCCCGAAGAACAGCTCTATGTGAGCAAAGAAGGATTTGAGCCCTGATATGAAAGCAGCCTATGCAATTAAAATGAAGAGTGTACCATACAAGGGGAGCGGGAGAACAAATGGAAACGGTCATGACCAAAAACTTTGACTATGGAGAAAAGGAAATCAACTACCTGAAAACGGTAGATACCGTACTTGGTGCCGCTATAACGCAAATGGGCAAGGTAGAACGCGTAATCATTCCCGACCTGTTTGCGGCGCTTGTTCATGCGATTGTGGGGCAGCTTATTTCGGCCAAGGCGGTTCAGACCATATGGACAAGGATGCAGGAGAAATTAGGCGCGATCACTCCGCAAAATATAGCCGTTCAGACGGCTCAGGAAATTCAAAGCTGTGGCATAACCATGAAAAAAGCAGCATGTATCCTGAATATAGCCCAAACGATCG
This sequence comes from Paenibacillus sp. AK121, assembly GCF_019042715.1. Classification (NCBI taxonomy): domain Bacteria; kingdom Bacillati; phylum Bacillota; class Bacilli; order Caryophanales; family Paenibacillaceae; genus Paenibacillus; species Paenibacillus sp. AK121. Next base: position 302,677 of record NZ_JAHPJM010000006.1, on the reverse strand, counting down.
AGCGGGGATTGTTGGATTTACAGGAATTATATGGGCTTTCTGATACACAGGTGATCCAGAAATTATCCTCGCTGCAAGGGATAGGCCCTTGGACAGCTGAAATGATGCTGATTAATTGCATGGAACGACCGGACGTCGTCAGTTGGGGCGATATGGCTATTCGGCGGGGAATGATGAAGTTGTACCATTTAGATACACTGACCAAGCAACAATTTGAGGAGTATCGCCGAGTGTATTCACCTTATGGTTCAGTGGCCTCCATTTATTTGTGGAGCATTTCATTTCGTTAACAAACAGGGAGTGGAAAATATGGAGAAGACCATCAGAGAGCAGATATTGTCACATGTAGATACGGATTTTCAGAAATTTACGGCTGCATTGCTTCCAACGATTAATAATGTGCTGGGTGTGCGTCTACCGGTGCTGCGTAAGCTGGCTCAAGATATTGCCAAAGGAGATTGGCGACTCTATCTGGAGACCGCCGAAAGTGAGCATTTTGAAGAAGTGATGCTGCAAGGAATGGTGATTGGTTCTGTAAAAACAGATATTGAGGAAGTTTTGAGTTATACCGCCAAGTTTGTTCCTAAAATTGATAATTGGTCCGTATGCGATAGTTTCTGTGCCGGATTGAAAATCACGAAACAATATAAAGAAAGAGTATGGGATTTTATTCAGCCCTATCTGTTCTCTAAGAAAGAATATGAAATTCGGTTTGGGGTGGTTATGCTGCTGAATTTTTATATTGAAGAACAGTATATTAACCGGGTGCTTACTTTGCTAGATCGGACCCATCGAGAAGATTATTATGTACAAATGGCGGTAGCATGGGCAATATCAATCTGTTATATCAAGCTGCCTGAGGTAACGATGGCGTATTTAAGTCATAATGCATTAGACGATTTTACTTTCAACAAGGCTCTGCAAAAAATCACAGAATCATACCGGGTGGATCAGGCAACGAAAACGACCATTCGTAGTATGAAACGAAAAAGAAAATAGGATGGGTCCCCGCCTGTAAGTGTTATACTGAAAAAAACATACGTGTATAAGATCGACAGGAGGGGAGTCAGTGAATTCGATCCCGCTGGGAGTGCTGGTTGTAGATGATGAAACTAGGCAGCGCCGTGGGTTGGCTGCCATGGTCCGGGATTTACGTCCAGAATACGAGGTTTGGGAAGCCAAGAACGGGAAAGATGCTTTAAACATTTCATTATCCCAACCGATCCAGATCGTTTTTACAGATATTCAGATGCCGATTATGAACGGGATTGAATATCTTCAACAATTGAGGACATCGGGTCAGCATGAGACCAAAGTTATTTTAGTGACAGTCTACCAGGAATTTAGCTATGCACAGCAGGCGGTACGATACGGAGCGAATGATTATTTGGTAAAACCGGTGCAATCACAGCAGCTTATTGAAGTGATTCAACACATGGAGAAGATCATTCTAGAGGAGCAGGAAGTACTCGGTGAAAATCGAACAGCGTTAAATCAGATCGAGCAGAGCATGCCTGCATTTGTGGAGCATTTGTTTAGCAGATGCGTGACAGACAAGTTGCAGTCGAACGAGAAAAGCCTATTAAAAAGTCACTTTGGGTGGCAGGGGGTAGGTGAAGTTCTCGCATTGGGGGCATCTGCATCCCGTCCAGAGGATATTTATATGTGGGATTATAAGCTGCGAAACACGGTTGTTGAAATATTGCGGCCTTGGGCGTCTTCTGTCGTGTTCCCACTTGAAGTCCATAAAGACCATATGATCGCCGTGGTGAATTGGAGAGACAGGACTGAAGGCAAGGAGGCCAAAGGTGCACTTCAAGCTGGTCTGAAAAAGGTGGAGCAGCAGCAAGCTATCTCCATTTGGTTTGCTTGGGGTCAGCCTTTTGATTTTGATGAAATGCAAATAAGCCCATCTCACGAAAGGGCTGTTCGCCTGATCTCCATGCGTTTTTATACACCTCACATCAGATGTTTGAACCTTGTCGCTTCAGATGATGACCAGCCGGTACAGGAATTGAGCACTCATGAACAAATAGCCTTTCTAAAATTCGTTGAAAGCGCTATCTCCAATGGAAAGCCCGATCAGCTATTGGAATGGGTACAACATTTCATTGGACGAATGACGCAAGGGTACCCTCCACCTGATGCGCTTAAAGCTAAATTAATACACCTTCTCCTAGTTAGTTTACCACGGTTAAATATAGGGTGGAGTGAAGAAGTCTACTCACGTTACTCGGAACAGTTGAACCGAGCTGTCGAAGAGGCCACATGTATTCAGAATCTTGAGGATCGTATTGCAGCATGGTTAAAAGAGCTGATTCTTGAGCTTGACGGCAGCTCCAAAGGTGAACCTATCATGAAAAAATGCGGGGAATTTCTGGATACACATCTACATGAAGACCTAAGTCTGGAGATTGTGGCCCGGCGCTTTCACTATAATGCGTCCTATTTTAGCATTCTGTTCAAAAACTATTTTGGGCTCTCGTTCACGGAATATATGGTGAAGCTCAGAATGCAAAAGGCTCAGCACTTACTGCTGCATACAGACGCCAAGGTCGCAGAAATTAGTAGACAGGTTGGTTATAAAGATATCAAATACTTCTTTAAAGTGTTCAAAAAAAACGTAAAGCACACACCTGAAGAATTTCGCAGAAAATTCAATTAATCGTTAGGTGAAAGGAAGGTACAATGCGCCAAGTCAAATATATATATCAAAAATTTTTGGACAGTAGCTTTCGTACGAAGTTGATGCTGTCCTATTTTTTGTTGTCTGGTTTTATCGTTTTGATCCTGGGCTTTGTCTACTTCGAAACCAGTGCGCGGAATATTACTGCAAACGTAACAGATAGCGTTACAAGTGTACTTCGAAGTAATAACCAGCTGCTGGATAACAAGCTGACAGCTATTCAAAAAACCGTAGATATGATTCCAATTGATCATGATCTTCTACAGACTATTACGGACGTGGATACTACCGATTCTTCATCGCTTTTACGAACTGATCGCAGTATTACAAAAATTTTGTACAGATACTTTGGCAATATGGAGGAAGTATACGCTTCTCAAATTATGACGCAAAAGTATGCATACGGAAGTACAGAGCGGATGTATATTCCCGTTCAGCCGTTTTATTCTTCTCCCTTGGCGACAACAGCGGTGCAAGCAGAGGGGGCTACCAAGTGGATTCCTGCCTATTCGTATGCCGACACCTTTCATCAGCAGGATTTAAAACAAGGTTCCTATGATTTTAGTTCTTTATTTGCTGTGGTTAAGCAGCTTCATTTGACTGCATTAGATGATGCTGGAACCTTTCATACGCTTCCTGAAGGCAAGGAAAAGCCTATACTTATATTGAATTTCCGACCTGATTTGCTAAAGGTTGGTTTTGAAGATTATGCAGCCCGCAGCGGATTTGCACATCTATCCTACGGTATGATTCACGATAACAATGGGATAGTCATGAGTTCAGATCGACAGCAACAAGCGGGGGAGCCGGTGGCAGATTGGCTGAAGAAGGCCATTACTTCGGAACAAGGGACGAAAATGGTAAACGTTAAGGGTCAAAGCATATTACTGGTTTACGAAGCGATGAAGACGACGGGCTGGGTATCGTATATAGCCATTCCCATGGAAGATGTACTGGGACATCTGTCAACGATTCGTACCTACACCTTGTTTTTTTAGGCATTATGATGCTCATTGCTGTTATCCTTGCTTATTTGCTGTCTGTATACATCAGTAAGCCCATTACAGATATGAAACAGGCGATGAAGGTAATGGAGAAGGGAGATTTTGATATTCGAATTCCTGAACGTGGCTATGATGAATTGGGGGACCTGGTGATCCGATTTAATCAAATGAATGAGAAAATTAAAGATTTGATCGAAGAAAATTACAAATCACGTCTGCGAGCCAAAGAGTCGGAGTTAATGGCACTTAATTTACAGCTTAATCCCCATTTTTTGTATAACACCTTAACGACAATGTATTGGATCGCACTAGAGCATAAACAACAGGAACTGGGCCAATTGATCATTAGTCTGGCGGAAATGCTGCAAATTACGACTCGAAACAAAAATGATACATGGAGCCTGGAAACCGATCTGAATTGGCTGGAAAAATACATTTACATTATGCAAAATCGCTTTGAGAACAAGTTCACGGTGGAATATGATATTGATCCCATTTTGCTCCAGATGGAGGTTCCCAAACTCTTCTTGCAGCCTTTTGTGGAGAATTCAATTATTCACGGTTTCGCGGAAATGGAATCAGGCGGTCAGATTAAGATCACAGCCTGGATCGAAACGCAATTGGTGTGTTTTAAAGTCGAGGATAATGGATTAGGAATTCAAGAAGATCATATACGCCGAATTCAAGCTGGAGAAATCCGGTCAACAGGCATTAAAAATGTAGACAGAAGAGTACGGCTGTTATATGGGATGGAATATGGGGTTGCACTCCACTCGCCAGAAGGCAAGGGAACAATTGTCCTGATCCGAATCGGAGAAACGCATAGATCTAATCAAATGACACCAATCCAATGAGAGTACGACTTTTCAAAATGTAAGCGTTTGCTAGAATGAATTTAGTGACGAAGCAACAAACGAAAAGATAAAAAAATATACGGTTTGGGGGCGCTACTCATGTTAAAACGAAAGTTATGGATCGTCTGCATGTGCTTGATCGTTGGACTTATGTCAGCCTGTAGTTCAAATGAGAGCAACAAGCCAGTAGATTTGCAGGGGCACGAGCAAGTGACACTGACCTATGCCAGCTGGGGGAGCACCAATGAAAAGAAGGTTCAACAGGAGATTGCCAAAAAATTCACAGAGAAATATCCGTGGATCAAAATCAACTATATGCACATCCCCGGGGATTACGTAACTAAATTAACGACGATGTTTGCCGCCAACCAGGCACCAGATGTATTTCCTATTTATAAAGCACAGGCTCTGCAATGGGCTGAACAAGGCAAACTATATAATTTAAATGAATTTTTGAAGGAGGATAAGGAGCTAACGAAGGAAAGCCTCATTCCTAATTCAGTTATCTATTGGGATAAGGATAAAGTGGCAGGGGTCAAGGTGACGGAGGAAGCCTTTGCGCTTTATTACAACAAGGATTTGTTTGATGAGGCTGGTGTTGCCTTGCCGCCAGTCAAAGCTGAAGAGGCTTGGACATGGGAACAATTCTTAGAGACAGCACAAAAGCTCACCATTGATAAAGCGGGAAATAATGCGCTCAGCCCCAATTTTGATGCAAGTAACATCAAACAGTATGGAGTTCGGTTTGACACATGGATGTGGCACCTGCTGGTTCCTTCCAATAACGCAAGTGTGATTTCCGACAAAGGGGACTCGCTTAACCTTGAAAACCCTGATGTGATTGAAGCCGTGCAAAAGATGGCGGATCTGATCAACGTGTATCATGTGGCACCGTCGCCGACGCAGTCCAAAAATATTCCTTCTCCGGCCGTAGCATTGCAAAGCAAACGTGTAGCGATGGATCTGGATGGGCAGTGGGTCCAATTGGATCTTGGAGAATCGAAGGTGAATTTTGGTGTAGGCGTGTTACCCAAACTGAAAAGCAGTAAAACAATCCTGTTTGGTGAACCGGAAGTGATTTCTGCCAAAACCAAACATCCGAAAGAAGCGTGGATGTTTTATAAATTCTTGCTGGATGCTGAAAGCGGACTTGACATGCATTCCAGCGGATTGTGGATGCCTGTCATGAAAAAGTGGTACACCGAACCAGACTTGATTAGCAAATGGGCAGATGTCAAGCCAGGCCATGCGGATGGGTATCGTGATGCAGTCATGAACCAAACGTTGCATAACGGTGTTAATTCTTACGACTACTATCTGAAAAACTCGGAAAAAATCAATGCGATTATTAACCCGGCGCTAGATCAGGTGTGGCTGGGCAAGAAAACGGTGGAGCAAGCATTTAAGGAGGTTTCAGCCAAGGCGAACGCTGAATTTAAGGGAACATATCCGAAAAAATAAGGTGAGGGTCTTGACAGAAAGAGAGGGATAGAATGCAATCGTTATCTTCTATTCGTAAGAAGGAAAATGGGTTGGGGTGGCTTTTTGCCGCCCCTGCTATTCTGGGCTTTGTCATTTTTGTTCTGGGACCGATGATCGCTAGTCTCTGGTTCAGTCTTACCGATTACAAGGTTGCTTCACAGGCCCGTTTTATTGGTCTGGATAATTATGTACACTTATTTGACGGTACGGATCAATTTTTTTACAAATCCCTTGGGGTTACTTTTTATTATGTGTTTTTGAGTGTGCCCCTGCAAATTATAGTGGCTTTCTTTCTGGCCATATTGCTCAATCAAAAGGTAAAAGGTTTGGCTTTTTTTAGAACCGTTTTTTATCTACCCACGATTGTCCCACTCATAGCATCGTCTATGATCTGGATGTGGCTGTTTGATCCGGACCTTGGCTTGCTGAATGTGGTGTTGCGTGCGCTGCATTTGCCCGAAAGTCAATGGATTTATAGTGAAGGGTCGGTAGTTCCTACACTGGTTTTAATGAGTTTGTGGACCGTTGGGGGGACGATGATTATTTTTCTGGCTGGCTTGCAGGATATACCTAGGCATTATTATGAAGCCATTGAAATTGACGGTGGGAGCGCTCTTCATAAGCTTATCTATATCACAATTCCATTGACATCGCCTACGATTTTCTTTAATACGATTATGGGCTTCATCGGTGGATTTCAGGTGTTTGTCCAGCCTTACGTCATGACTCAGGGTGGACCTAACAATTCCAGCTTATTTTATACATTTTATTTGTTCCGCGAGGCATTTACTTTTTCGAATATGGGTTATGCCTGTGCGATTGCTTGGGTGCTCTTTATTGTAGTTTTAACATTCACTGCCTTTCTGTTCAAGACGGCCCGAAAATGGGTGTATTACGAAGGCGGGGGGGCATGAGGATGAAAAAACATGGCTTGCGTTGGAGCAGAGTTTTTCTCTACACAGTGCTCATTGTGGGGTCACTTTTTTGCATGTTTCCTTTTTACTGGCTGGTGAGAAGCTCCATGATGGATTTAAGTCAGATTTTTCTGATCCCGCCGAAATGGATTCCCGAGCCTTTTGTATTCGAAAATTTTTTACAGCCGTTTGAAGAGTTATCGTTTGGGCGCTATTTTGTGAACACATTTATCGTCGTAGCAGGTACTTTAGCGGGTGTACTTCTGTCGAGTACCATTTCTGCCTATAGCTTTGCGCGAATGAGATGGAAAGGAAGAGATAAGGTTTTTGCCGTGTTATTAAGCAGTATGATGCTGCCGTTTGCGGTCACGCTAATTCCGTCTTTTATTGGTTGGCAGGCATTAGGCATGGTTAATTCCTACGTTCCATTGGTATTACCTTCGTTTTTTGGTGGAGGTGTTTTTAATATCTTTTTGCTTAGACAATTTTACATGACTCTTCCGCGAGAGCTGGATGAAGCTGTATTTGTGGATGGAGGCAACCATTTTACGATCTTTACTCGCATTATTTTACCTTTGTCCCGGTCAGCGATTTTGGTCATCGGATTGTTTACATTTTTGAACACATGGAATGATTTTATGGGACCGCTCGTTTATCTTAATGATGAAAGCAAATTTACGTTGGCGATTGGGCTACAGCAGTTTCAGGGAATATATTCGGCGCAATGGGGTGTTTTGATGGCCGCTTCTTTAATTGTCGTGTTGCCAGCTATCATTCTTTTTGCCATAGGACAGAAGTATTTTATGGAAGGCATTGCCTTAACGGGGATTAAGGGATAAGAGCAGCAGCCAGGTACGCACTTTGCTTTTTTTGGAATTTAATAATAAAATGGAAGTAACTTTCGAAAAGGAGATGACGTGAATTGGCAGAGCAAGTGCGTATTGGCAAAACAGATTTATATGTAAAACCAATCGGTTTGGGTGCGAATAAGGTAGGAGGACATAATCTTTTTTCCGGTTTGAACAATGAAACGGGCAAAGAAGTCGTTCGCACAGCTTTGGATAACGGCATCAACTTCCTGGATACAGCTTTTATTTATGGGCCTGAGCACTCAGAGCGGTTGATCGGTGAGGTACTTAAAGAGCGCGGCAAACGTGAGGAAGCTGTCATAGCGACCAAGGGAGCACATAAGTTTGTGAACGGAGAGGTTGTTTTTGACAACTCGCCTGCTTTTTTACGTGAATCCGTCGAATCCAGTCTGAAAAGATTGCAAACAGATTATATTGATCTGTTCTATATCCATTTCCCAGATGAAGCTACACCGAAGGCAGAAGCAGTCGGAGAACTGAAGAAGCTCAAAGACGAAGGTAAAATTAAGGCTATCGGTGTATCTAACTTTACCATTGAACAACTTAAAGATGCGAATAGTGACGGCTATGTAGATGTGCTTCAATCCCATTATAATCTGTTGCAACGGGAAGCTGAGAAGGATTTGCTGCCTTATACTAAGGAAAATGGCATTTCGTTTGTGCCGTATTTCCCACTAGCTTCTGGACTGCTAGGTGGTAAGTATACGAAAGACATGACCTTCACGGACATCAGAGCGAAAGATCCATTGTTTCAGGGAGATGCATTTACCCGTAATTTGGACAAAGTGGAGCAGGTACGTGAGATTGCCAATGCGTTGAATGCAGAGGTTGCTCATGTGGTGCTTGCATGGTATTTGACCCGCGATTCGATTGATGCCCTCATTCCAGGCGCGAAGGGACCGGAGCAGGTTCTGGCGAATCTGAAAACGCTGAATGTCCAACTGAGTCAGGCGGATATCGAAAAGATTGACCACATTTTCAAATAATAAGTTGAGTTGAACTGAATCGGATTTGAAATCATATATGTTTAACACCAGGAGGAGCTGCCGGACGGGCGGCTTCTTTTTCGTTTATTTGCGGCATATCCTTCTAAAGTAAGCTCATCGCTGCGGGGGGATCAGAATGAATAGAAAACCGCAATGGCACAGCAGACCGAGCAGACGGCGACGAGGCAGGCGCAGAATGTGGCTCGTTGTGGCATTGGCGCTGCTGGTAGGAATCGTACAGGTGGCCGCTTATGTGGAACAGCATTTGAAGCCGCCCATGATGCATCTGGCTAAAGTGCGGGTCAAACAAATGGCGACGGAGGCAATTAATTCAGCAATTACTGCGCAGGTAGAGCAGGGGAAGACTGCTGATAATTTGATCGAATGGAGAACGGATACACAAGGGAGAACCTCTGGATTTGTTCTAAATTATGCGGAGCATATGAGAATTACGTCAGACACACTTAAAGCAGTCAAGGCAACGATGGACAGTATGAGTCATTTTGACGAGAGCGTTCCGATTGGTCAGGCATTGGGGAGTCCGCTGCTGGCAGCTTATGGACCCAAGGTCCCTCTAAAGGTGGAGCCGCATGGAGCAATCAAGGTGGATTTAAATACACGTCAGCAGGATGCGGGCATAAACATGATCTTGGTGGAAGTGTACATTCGAATTACGACGGAAGTGTCTGTGGTTATACCGTTTGAGATGCAACCTCAGATTGTGGAGACGGAAATCCCGGTTTCTTATCTGTTGGTGGTGGGCAACGTCCCGATGTACTACTATGACAATCAGGGTAAACCTGTCGGCAAAAATGGTGCAACCGCTCCGCAGTTGGCACTGCCTTCCCATTCTATAGAGAGTAGCGGCGCTGTAGATTCCAGCATAGAAAGTGTTCCAGAGATACAGGAAGAACCCAATTCCCTCAGGCAGTCTCCAACGCCATAAACAAAGAGGGGATTGGTGTGAGATACTCAGGAAAAACCAAAGGGACCTATGAGGAGGTCCCTTTGGTTTTTCCTGATTTGAGCGCTTTACGTTCGCTCTGCTCCCACTGTCTCAATAACGGATATGGGTCAAAGGACCAGTCTGTCCAGCCATTGTCCCGGTATATACCATAGTGCAGATGTGGTGGAAACTTGCCTTGGGTACCCGGTTTTCCATAGCCCGAGCTTCCGACCCAGCCAACCGTCTGACCAGGCTTGACGATGTCTCCGTTATGAACGGTTTTATCAAAGCCGGAAAGGTGTGCATAGTAGTGATAGCGGTTGTTGAGATCACGAATACCGATTCGCCAGCCTCCGAAGGGATTCCAACCTTTCATTTCAACTACACCGTAGCAGGTGCTGCGAACCGGAACTCCGTAGCCTGCAAACAGGTCAGTCCCTTCGTGTATACGGTAGCCGCCCCAGCTGCGACGGCTTCCCCAAGTGCTGCGGTAGCTATAAATGCTGCCTAGAGGCAGCGGAAAAGCTTGACTGACCAGATCAAGCTTGCCATACGTCTGATACAGCTTGGCAAACTGCTGAACTCTTTGAACCGAGCGGCTGTTATGGTAATATTCCCACACGGCAATACCAAATTCATCCTCGCTATTTCCATACTTTCCGAGATAAGAAGCGATGCTGAACAGCAAATCCTTGTCATTATTGCGGTCAGCGATTCCATCGCCTGAGCCGTCTTGTCCCAGCCCGGAAAATAGTTCAATGGAACGTGGATTTTGATCCTCGGAATCAGGGTTCAACAGACCGGACCATACTGGTCCTGTCACAAAAATACCTATGATCCGTTCCGCATGCTTGCGATCCTTGGGATGGGCCACCGTAAGTGTGCGTTCGTACTGGTCGATGGCAGCCAGTCTGTACCAAGGGACTCCTGTCAGGGCTTCGATGGAGTGATATAAAGCAAGTCTGGACGTATACAATGAAGACGAAGCGTGTGAAGCATCGATATTTGCTGTCAGGTTATTTCCGGCTGACGAGGACTTTGTGTGCTCTGCAGAGGCATGAGCAGGAAGCGGACAAGCCGTTGTCAGTGTAGTAGCGCACAACAGCAGCGATAACAGACGAACAGCGCGGACTGCCCGCGTAGGGTAAGGCACGTGAACCGACCTCCTATAAAAGGGCTTAACCGCCCAGTAAATTCTTGGCCCGTATTCGCGTAAATAGGGCGCTTTTGATTAGATTGAGCCATATCCGCCGCTTTTATCCATCTCAAGAGTTTACTTTTTCCGGCATCAATGTCATATCAAAAAGGGAACAATGAATGGAGGTTTTTCCATGGCTTTCATGCTATAATGTATGGCAATGACAGCTTAAGCACATCAGAAAGAAGGTCTATGCCATTGTCTAAAAAAGTGAAGGAAGCTAAGCCCGACTGGATTCGTATTAAACTTACGACAGGCGATAACTATCAGGAAATCAAGAGCATGATGCGTTCCAAGACATTACATACCGTATGTGAGGAGGCACGGTGCCCTAATATATATGAATGCTGGGCCAACAGGACAGCTACATTTATGATTTTGGGTGATATTTGTACGCGTGCGTGTCGTTTTTGCGCAGTAAATACGGGAATGCCTACGGAACTGGACTTGCAGGAGCCTGAACGCGTCGCAGAAGCGGCTGAGAACATGAATCTAAAGCACTGTGTCGTAACCAGTGTGGCACGTGATGATTTAAAAGATGGGGGCGCTACAATATTTGCAGAAACGGTTCGTGCGATTCGCCGCCGATTGCCTTTTTGCAGTGTAGAAGTACTGATTCCCGACTTTATGGGCGACATTGAGTCGCTGCGAATCGTCATGGATGCCAAGCCCGATATTCTCAATCATAATATTGAAACGGTGGAACGCATGTCCGACAAGGTTCGGGCTAAAGCGAAATACCATCGCTCTCTGGAGCTGCTTCAACGTGCAAAACAATTAAATCCGGCGATCCCAACGAAATCAAGCATCATGTTAGGTGTCGGAGAAGAGTGGGACGAGATCATACAAACCATGGATGATCTGCGCAAAGTCGATTGTGACATTATGACAATTGGTCAATACTTGCAGCCGTCCGAGAAACATTTATATGTGCAAAAATATTATCCACCGGAAGATTTTGCGAAGTTAAAGGAAGAGGGATTACAGCGAGGATTCAGCCACGTCGAATCCGGTCCGATGGTCCGCAGCTCCTACCAAGCGCATGAGCAGGTGAAGTCGGCCGCTCAGCATAAGGAAGAAAGCGCCCTTTCGCAGGTTTGATCCGGGAAAGGCGGTCAGAATAGCTTGTTTCAAATCGGTGGTAAAAACTATGAAGTGTTGCAGGATCACAAGAACGGGTGGAATCCCGAAGCCTTTCGTGATCGCTATAGTGAAGTGTTGGATCGCTATGATTACATTATTGGCGATTGGGGTTACAATCAGCTTCGCCTGAAGGGGTTTTATCGAGAGGGGCACCCCAAAGCCAATAAGGATACATCCATTGTGGTATTGGACGATTATATTAATGAATACTGCAATTTTGGCTGTGCCTATTTTGTGCTGCAAAAAAGCCGTGAAGTTGAAAATAAGAACGGCACCAGTGATGACTTCGTTCCTCCCGACATCCAGCAGTTGGTAGATGCTCAAAGGGAACAAGCGGGAACGTTAGATTCCGAAGAGCGCCAAGAGGTATCGCAGCCTTCAGCTGGACAAACGGAATGGCCGCAACCACAGCAGGATTCCGCAGCTACAGAGGAGTCACGAGTGGAACAGCCTTCAGAAGCCCGTGAACCACGCGAGTTGCAACGTAGGGAACCGAAGGATGCTCAGGAAGTGCGTGAACGACAGCCACGTGAAGCTCGCGAAAGTCGGCCATCCAGAGAAGGACGTGAAGGAAATCGGCAGCGTGAAGCACGTGATTCGCGCCAGCCAAGAGAACCGCGTGAAGCAAAGGATGGGCGAAGTTCGGGGGAAGGGCAGCAAGCCCGTGAACCACGTAGGCAGCGCAATCCGCAAGGAAATTTCGATAAAAAAGAATCGCGTGGGCCACGCTATGATCGCCAGCCCAAGGAAAATCGGGAGGGACGGCAAGTTCGTGTCTCGCGTGAACCCGAGGGCCAGCGTCAAAAAAATAAAACATTCACATCTCCACAACAAAACGGTTCCTGAATTTTCAGGAGCCGTTTTGTTTGTAAGTTTCTCCAAAGCTACCAATGTTATGACCAACTTTTTGCCTATTTAAAGTGGGGATATGCCCTCCTGATCAATTAAAAAAAGAGCCGGAGTCGGCTCTTTTACAAGTTCTAATTGAGAAAAGCGTTGCGTACCCGATCCCAAAATGGGAAAGGACGGTAACGAGCGAAGCTGATCTTCTGACTTGCAACCTGACATCGAACAGAGATTAAGTCATCCACAGGAAAGTTCAGGTGATCTACTGTCAGTAGAAGACGCTGATCTTTCCGTGAAAAAATATCACAATGATGATGTTTTGGCAGTAGCAGTGGTGATCCCAGTGTCCGGTACACACGGTTATTAATGGAAGCGATCTCAGTTAATTGCAATGCTTCGATGGTAGGGTGAACCATAGCTCCGCCAAGTGCCTTATTATAGGCGGTCGTTCCTGAAGGTGTAGAAACACATATACCGTCACCCCGGAACATTTCAAAGGTGATATCGTTAATATCTACTTGGGCAACGACCGTGCCATCTACCCCTTTTAACGTAAACTCATTCAGGGCAATAAAAGAAGCATTGCCTGATTTCTTGTGAATTTCCAACTCAATCAGTGGATACTTAACGATTCTCGGGTTAAGCGGTCCCTCAGATCCGCTTTGGCTCATCAGGTGGATTAGCTCCTCCAGCTCGTCCGCACGCCAATCCGCGTAAAAGCCCAGATGACCGGTATGTACACCAACAAAGGCTATATCCGGAATGCGGTCAATGAAGGTATGAAACGCATGAAGCATCGTACCATCGCCTCCTATAGACACGACGATTTCCGGCGATTCGGCATCCAGCTTGAAATTCTTTTCTTGGGCAAGACGGTGAAATTGCTGACTCAAGTCCATGGAGTGCTGATCCCCGCGATCCAGAACATAATATCTCAAGATGAAAAGCTCCTTTGTCATGGGTATATACCGATCATAATCAATTATGAGCAAGAACACAATCGTTCATTGCCGGTGTATTCCTCTCAATCGTACGAATAAGCGATTTGTACCCACGCTTAACCAGGAGAGAGCCAGCATTCCAGTCAGTATACAAGCAAGAAGCAGCAGACTTTGCAGTAGCATAGCGGACGAGAAGCCAGGGGACCATGCGATATCATGTACCGGAGAAAAGACCGGAGAGCTTCCCTGTCCCATTAACGGGCGCCATAACACGAGAGCTAGCAGTGCGGAGATGATCCCATGCGCAGCCCGGGCCAGCAAAAATGGCATATAGCGGAGATTCGTCATATTTAAAATACTTGCAACCTGTGCATGGACCGATAGCCCGCCCCAGGACAGAACAAAAGCTGCTGCAGCTACCTTGAACGGTAATGCCGCTGCTGCGGCTCCACCTGCAGCTTGCGCACCTAAAGTGACTTCAAAAATACCACCTACGATGGACTCTGTTAATGCAGGAGGAAGACCACAGGCAGACAATAGGCTAGCCGTAAGCAGATGTAGCCCGCTCATTAAGCCAGAGTTCGTCAAAGCTTCTAAAATGACGCAGAAGAATACAACCAGCCCTCCTACGACAATAATAAGGCGTAGGGAGGAAGCAATCGCCTGACGAAGCAACTCACCCAATGGACGTCCGTCTTCCAAACGTGCTGTATGCATAGCATATAACGCTTGGCGCAGTGGTCCAGGCTGCTTATTGCGACCTGTTGTTATTGTGTTAGCAGACTTCGACCAGGTTTTTTGAGGAGGCTGAGAACGTTCGCTGCGAATATCGTTTTTTTCTGAACGGGAACCATGAAAACGCATGAGTAATCCGATGATGAGAACACCACCGTAATGGGCCGCTCCCAGTACGAGTGCAATTTCGGGTTGATGGAAGAAGCCAACCGAAACTGCACCGATCAGAAATATCGGATCAGAGGAAGTCGTAAACGCGACCAAACGTTCACCTTCAATGCGTGTGATCCATTTTTGCTCCCACAGCTTTGCGGTTAATTTGGCCCCTATAGGGTAGCCGGATGCACAGCTGACCGCAGCGACAAACCCCCCGCAGCCAGGTACACGGAATAGAGGTTGCATCAGTGGGTCCAGTAGCGCACCTATGAAATGAACAATTCCAAAGCCGAGAAGAAGCTCGGAAATAACGAAAAATGGGAATAAGGACGGGAATAGCACATCCCACCAGATGGCAAGACCGCGAAGCCCGGCATTCAGAGAAGATTGCGGATACGCGGCCATCAGTATGAATAGGAATAACAGCATAAGGATGAGCAAAGGAAGCGAGAAACGGCGATACAGCGACATAGAGGCCCCTCCTTTGGAGTTGTACTATTATACCTATGTCGGGGATGGACAAAGAGTACAAAAAAGTAAAGAAAACGATTACATGGAATACTGTTTTTTTGTAAAGAGTATGTTAAAATAAAAAAACAACGATTCCATAACCTTAAGGATGGAGTGATCAGGATGAGTATCGTTGCCGGTCTGCTTGTATGTGCTTTTGTGTATGTAATTCGTGCCTCTCTCGTCCATCCCGGTGAAGAGGATTGGCGGAGTTATTAGTGGAATTCATGGAATGACGAAGCGATGTGCAGCGAAGCAAACCTCTTCATATGTTAAATTGATAAAATGACGCTTATTTTTAGCGTCATTTTTTGTTTTTTGTTATAATACGAGTGTATATTTATTACCATAGCACAGAAAGTTGGAGGAAAAGTGAATCCTAGCCTGAGCATTTATGACAACCTTGGGGGTGCAGAAGGTATTCGTGCTATTATTGAGGCCTTCTACCCGAGAGTTTATAAAGATCCGTTGTTAAGTCCCCTGTTTCCTAAAGACATGGAGCCGGTAAAGGAAAAGCAGTTTATGTTCCTAAGCCAGTTTTTTGGAGGGCCGTCCCTCTTTTCTGATGCATATGGTCATCCGATGTTACGTGCCAGACATATGAAGTTCCCCGTGACGGAGGAGCGAGCAGAGGCATGGTTGTCTTGTATGGCAGATGCGTTAAGGGATACGGGAATTGAGGAGCCGCTTCGTTCCATCATACTTAGTCGTTTGTCCGGTCCTGCGCATCATTTTGTAAATACCCCGTAAGCTTTCGGGGATTGCCGAATTTTGGAGAGGGTTGTAAAAACATTGGAACTTGAACCGTTATATCAGATCAAAATCGTCTGCCCACAGTGCGAACAAGAATTTCAGACATCCCGTGTCAGACCAAGCCTAAAGAAGGCTATTCGTACCGATTCAGATTTTTGCGCTTATTATAAGAACGAAAATCCGGATTTTTATGTCGTACGGGTCTGTCCTCATTGTGGATTTACTTCCACAGAGCACTCTACCGTTCAGTTAAGTGATCAGCAAACCAAGCTATTTAAGGATAAAATCGGTAATCGCTGGCAGCCTCGCGAATATGGCGGGCATCGTAGCTGGGAAGAGGCATTAGAAACGTACAAATTGGGTTTACTCTGTGCACAGGTCATCGGAGAAAAGGAACGCGTAGTAGCCAGTCTATTGCAGCATATTGCATGGATGTACAGATACCAGGGGAATGAGGAGCAGGAGCTTCGCTTTCTCAAATTTAGTTTGGATTCCTATGTTCGAGTCTATGAGCTGGAGGGCGTCGGTGCGAATAATGCCAAACTGCTTTATCTGATTGGTGAACTGCATCGACGTACGGGTAACTTTAACGAAGCAGTGCGCTGGTTTTCGCGTGTCATTAATGACAAGAAAATTATGGATGCAGCGATGATTAGAGCTTCTCGTGAACAGTGGTCTGTCCTGCGTGAACAAATGCTGGCAAAAAACTTCCAGCTACCTGAGGAAATGCAGAACGCAAGCTCCTCTTGAAGAAATAAAGGTGTGCACTATGAGCGATCTAGGCTCATGGTTCACACCTTGTTTGTAAAACGAGTTATCTTATCTTGCAACTGCCTCATAAGTTAATGATGGCGCAACGTGGTATCTGACAGCAAATAATCGTCGTCACAATCCACCAAAGTAACCTTGTTATGGCAGCATGGAAACACAAGCAGCTTTTTCATGCCTTCATGAATGAGCTTAAGCTCTTTGGGCTTCAGGGGTAGCAAGACGTTATCATGATTGCAAAACGGACAAGACTGTACATAAACATCTCCCATGACAATGTCATAAGGCCAGGTTTTATCAAAAGGAATCATGATTTGTCCGATTCTCCGCCGTTCGAGCCAGCGGTGTCTTCTTTAGCCAGTTCGGCCAGCTTTTGCATCAAAATGTGCTGGGGTGTATGCATAAGGTGTTCCAGCGGAATGCCGAGTTTTTCGGATAATTTCACAGCCGTTTCCGGCGAAATTTGTAAGGGTCTCATCCTGTTTTCCTCCTAATTGTAGTGATTGTATCATCACGATGTAGCTTTATTGTATATGAAACCACATGAATTCGCCAAAAAAGAAAGGTGGAACTATTATGAAAACACCGTTAAAGCAAACTTGGGATCTGGAATCTATTTTTAGCGGAGGCTCTTCCTCTGCCTCATTTCATGCATTTTTGGAAGAACTGGAGAGCAAGGTCCAACAGCTGCAATCCCAGCTTAAAGTAGCCAAAGTGCCACAAACGGTGTTGGATACCGAGCGTCTGGATAGTGTTCTGAATAGCATACAGGAGCTGTTTAATGGAGCATCGCAGGCAGGTTCTTTTGTATCTTGTTTAACTGCTCAAAATCAGCATGACAAGCTGGCTGTTCAACTGGGGGCGCGTGTCAATTCATTATATGCCCAAGGGAAAAGTGCTTTAGTCGCTTTTCAGAACTTGCTGGCACAAACCAGTGAAGACATTTGGCAGAAGTGGATGGAGCGCGAAGCGATCAAGCCGATTTCTTTTGTCCTGACTGAATACCGGAACGAAGCGCGTGAAAAAATGGCTCCTGAGCTGGAGAGCCTTGCATTGGATTTGGCAGTGGATGGTTACCATGGCTGGGGTGACTTTTATGATACCATTGTCAAAAATATGACGATCCCTGTGCCTGAAAATGGTGAGATTGTAAACTTGTCTGTGGGTCAGGCAGCTAATAAGCTGGATGAAGCAGATCGCAGCGTACGTAAAGACGTATTTGCACGTTGGGAAGAGGCATGGACTCAGGTTGAGGACTATTGCGCCGATACACTGAATCATCTGGCAGGTTTCCGCCTCAAGCTATATGAAAACCGAGGCTGGACAGACGTGCTCAAGGAACCGCTGAAAATCAGCCGTATGTCAGCCCAAACGTTGGACACGATGTGGCAAGTGATTAATGAAACCAAGCCTATTGTAGTTAAATACCTGGAGCGGAAAGCCAAGCTTCTAGGCTTAGAAAAACTGTCCTGGCATGACATTGAAGCTCCGCTGGGAACATCAACCACTAAAATCCCTTACGACGATGCAGCCGCAACGATTGTTGAGCAATTTGGTAAATTTAGTTCGAGAATGGCTGACTTTGCCCAGATGGCTTTTGAGAAAAGCTGGATCGAAGCAGAGGATCGTCCAGGCAAACGTCCAGGCGGGTTTTGTACATCTTTGCGTCTAAGCAAAGAAACCCGTATTTTTATGACCTATGCCGGATCACCATCCAACGTTTCGACACTGGCCCACGAGCTCGGACACGGTTATCATCAGCATGTGATGAATGAATTGCATCCATTGAATCAAAATTATGCTATGAACGTGGCTGAAACGGCATCGACGCTGGCAGAACTGATTGTATCAGATGCTTTGCTGGAAGCTGCTGAGGGTCAGGAGAAGGTAGCTTTGCTGGAGGATAAAATTCAGCGTGGTGTAGCCTTCTTCATGAATATTCATGCCCGTTTCCTATTTGAAACCCGTTTTTACGAACTGCGGAAAAAAGGTGTTGTAGGAGCACAGCAATTAAGTGAGTTGATGGAAGAAGCGCAGCGTGAAGCGTTTTGTGATGTTCTGGATGAGGCTCATCCTCATTTTTGGGCTTCCAAGTTGCACTTCTATATTACGGAAACTCCTTTCTACAACTTCCCATACACATTCGGGTATATGTTCAGTGCAGGGATTTACGCTTTTGCGAAGGAAAATTCGGATGGCTTTGCCGACCAATATGATGCTTTGCTGCGTGATACAGGTCGCATGACAGTAGAAGAACTGGCCTCCAAGCACTTGGGTACCGATTTAACACAGGCTGACTTCTGGCGTAACGCCGCACAAGTTACTGTTCAGGATATTGAGCAATTTTTGCAAATGACAAAATAACCGAGTTATTTTAGAAGGTCTCCCGTAAGGGGGGCCTTTTTTGTGATTTTTGCAGAGGATGATGAATAAAGTCGCAAAATGTCGAAGTGTAATTGACACTACCTGTTAGCGAAATTTAAAATGATGGATATACTTAGAAAATAGTTATAAATACCCAATTATGTTGAATTTGATTGTAAGCTTAAAAACCTTCGCATATAATTGAGTCGTAAGACCTATTAAATATTTTAATACAAGGTATATAGGAGGGTTTTTTGATGGATGAAGTAGGTCAATTGTCGTTGGCGAGGCAGATGGATATCGTTTTTAAAGAATTGGATAATGAACTGGCGGGTTTATCGTCAGGCATCGTATTTGTACAAATACGGAATAATGTAGTTGGTAAATTTGGGATTCGGCATAATCCAATTGCAGGCAAAGGTGGCACATTTGCAGCAGTAGAACCAGGCTTATCTGTACAGCATCGGGATCATTTTCGGCGTATGGCTCTGGAAACGCTAAATCACAAGCGTAGCTGGACTCATGGTGAGATTGCTTTCGATTTTGCCATCAGACAAGGAACAATCTTGGTAGATGCAACCTTAGAATCCAACTACAACATGGCGAATCTCATGATCCGCTATAACAAGCCTACATATCGCGCGGCTAAATCTGAATAATCATCGACATTAAAAAGAGCAAAGTAAAGAGCGGTCTTCTTATGAAGACCGCCTTTGTTATATACCCGTTATAACGTATTTTGGTAAATTACGATAACGGGATGCTCATGTGGAATAATGACGCTTATTGACCTGAACGACCGGATAATTGCTGTTCGGCCAGCTGTACTAAGCGTTTAGTGATATAGCCTCCCAGAGACCCAGCTTCACGGGACGGCATATCACCATAGTAACCGTCTGCCGGAATGGTGATGCCCAGTTCTTGCGCAGCTTCATATTTCAATTGTTGCAATGCGTTGTTGGCTTGAGGAACGACTAGAGTATTACTACGACGTCCTCTGCCTTGATTGGCTTCATACATGTGTAGTCACCTCCTTCGGCTGTGATGAGGTTAGTATGCGACAGAGTTATGAAAATATGCGCCGAAGGAAGAAAAGTGACTATAGGGAAATTACGGATATATGATATGAATCTGAGTTTTGAGGTCGATGGATTGTTGAGGCTCCAGACGGATCAACCCACCATCTCCGACTGGGTCTGGAAAATTGGGAGCATCAGATAGCCAGGTATAAGGCTCAATGCAAAGATACTGATCGCATTCCCCTTTGGTATATAGCACCCAATATTTAAAGTATTGCTCATCTGCTGTGTAGCGGATTTGATAGCCATCATCACGAGTCAAAACAGCTTCAGCAGGGCCTTCCGTTGCTCGCAGCACAGTATCCAAATTTGTTCCTTTCAGAGATAGACCTGAGGAGAGCTGTTCCAAATGATCTAAAGAAGTAATGACACCTGTAGGCAGCTGCTCACTATCCTGTTCGTATACTCCATTCACCGGTAGCTTCAGGCGCCAGCGCTCAGGTTCTCCATCCACCATAAACCAAGTGTGGTATCCCAAGCCGAATGGGGCTGTTTTTTCACCTAGATTTGTGACGCGCAGCGTTTGACTTAATAGGGTGCCCTGCAAACGATACGTCATTTCCAGCCGCAAAGGAATGGGGTATTGTTCCATCCAGTGCGGATCACTTTCTGTCAGAAGCTCGGTTGTTACGCTGCAACCATCTTCATCCTCTTCAATATCGCTGCAACGCCAGGATTGATTGCGATGCAGACCGTGTATATGATTGTCGTTGGCTGTATTACGGTCAAACTGATATGGGACGCCGTCAAACTCAAATTGTCCTTTGCGAATTCGGCCAGGAGGAATCAAAATAGGTAAGCCAAAATGATATGGCTTTTGTAAATAAAATGCCAATTCTTCCTCGCCAGGTCGACGTACGATATCCCGGTTCAGCTTCAGATCACGCACGGAAATAATATTATTCCCGAGACGAGGGATCATTGTAACTTCCAATTCACCACTATGTAAAACATACGTGTCGTAACCGTTCCAGTGTTCTTTGGTCACTTGTTTCATATTCATGCTCCTTTGTCCACTATAATCGGTTGAAGCTTCGTGTCATTATGATAACAGATTTTTGGTCATATGGCACAATCGCCATTTGACAATAACAGTAAGCGGAATTATCATTAATGTAGCTTAGAAAGAAATGACATGGATAACACGATGATGAGGACAAGTAAGCTTTTGCATAAGCTCTTCAGAAAGCCGGTGGTGGATGAGAACCGGTGAGCCTGCACTGCTGAATGGACCTTGGAGTGCCGCACAGAACAGGATTTTGCTTTCCTCAGTATGACGGCCGATTGCTCCCCGTTAACGGAGCTTTAAGATTGCAGCGGCCACGGGGGATAGCTCCGACAACTAATAGGCTGACGGCAATGAATAAGGGTGGTACCACGGTCTCGCGTCCCTTGAGGATGCGGGGCCTTTTTGCGTTCTAAAATATTGAAATAAACGGAGGAGGAAGAATATGAAAACCGTACTTTCAGGTATTCAGCCTAGTGGACAACTTACTTTGGGTAATTACATCGGCGCAATGAAAAACTTTGTTAAATTGCAAGAGGATCACCAATGTTACTTTATGGTTCCAGATCTTCATGCGATTACCGTACCGCAGGAACCAGCTCAATTACGCGAGCAGTCGGAGGCGGTGGCGGCATTATTTATCGCAGCGGGTATTAACCCAGAGCAATCCAACGTCTTTTTACAATCCCATGTTCCTCAGCACGCTGAGCTGGGATGGTTGATGACGACACTGACGAATATGGGCGAGCTGGAACGTATGACTCAGTTTAAGGACAAGTCTGCTGGCAAGGATTCCGTAGGAGCAGGGCTGTTCGTATATCCGTCGTTAATGGCAGCCGACATTTTGCTCTACAATGCGGATCTTGTCCCAGTAGGTGATGACCAGAAACAGCATCTGGAGCTGACACGGGATTTGGCGGGCCGCTTTAATCACCGTTATGGAGATTATTTTACTGTTCCCGAGCCGTATATTCCTGAAGTAGGGGCGAGAATTATGTCCCTGGATGATGCATCCAAAAAAATGAGCAAGAGTAATCCGAATGCAGGCAGTTTTATTGCGCTGCTGGACGATCCGAAAGTTATACGCAAAAAAATCAGCCGCGCCACTACCGATTCGGGCAGTGAAGTTAAATATGATCCGGCCAATAAACCGGAAATTAGTAATCTAATGAGCATTTACAGCCAGTGTTCCGGTTTGTCGCTCCAAGAAGTGCAGGATCGTTATGAAGGCCAAATGTACGGGACATTTAAAAAAGAACTGGCAGAGACGGTTGTAGCTATGCTTGAACCAATTCAGCAGCGCTATCGCGATATCCGGGAATCCGGTGAAATTGGACATATTTTGGCCCGATCCGCAGAGCGTGCTCAAGAAGCTGCTGAAGTCACGCTGTCTGCGGTCAAAGAGCGTATGGGCTTTTTGCCACGTGTACGCTAGAGCCTATTGAAGACAAGACAGATGGGGTCTTCTACAAATTGACTTAAGAGCGACGTTGTCGGGCCTTGATTACGAAGCCCCAGCCGATATTGCCGACAGATAAAAGCCCCAGTAATATAGCAAGCCATGCAGAATAGCTGATGGATATAGCGGCTGCTGTCAGCAGGACAATGGATGAAACGGCGAACCATAGGGATAGACCTTTGCTCATGGTAAAAACCTCCAGCCTTCGAATGTTGAATTTCAGGAATAAGTAGATGTAAGTGAGCCATAATAATCTTGCAAGCTTGCAATGAACCTCACTCACAAAGAACTGAAAGGAGATTCAAATATGAGCAGACGTCGTTCAAACAACCTGCAAGTACCGCAGGCCAACGCCGCTTTACAACAATTAAAATATGAGGCAGCTCAAGAACTGGGCATCACCATCCCTCAGGACGGTTACTTCGGTAATGTCGTTTCCCGCGAAACAGGTTCTCTTGGGGGATACATCACGAAAAAGCTGGTCCAACAAGCAGAACAATCCTTGTCGGGCAGCAGCCGCTTGCAGTAATACACATAAACACTCCCATCTTGGAAGCTGTATTATGAGCAGCTGTGATGAAGGAAATCCGGAGCGATCATGCTCCGGATTTTTTTGCGCATGCTTATGACCATTGTGAATCACGTCAGTCTGCTTCGTCAAGAGGGCGCTTACATGAGATGCTTTTTTACGGGAATGGTCAAAAAAACAGCAAGCCCCCGTTTAAGGGAGACTTGCTGTCTGTAAGTCACTGCGGCTTATTGTTAGCTTGTAAATATTTTTAATTCGTATGCAGGGAAAGACGTTTTTGCATTTTTTCGTCACTGAGCCATCCGATATAACTGTTGATCAGTCCGAATTGCTTATCCATCGCGACCACCGCCACGAATGGATATTGCCTCCGGTGTCGATACCTGACGTCTCCCCATCGCACAATATAACCCCACTCCAGTTCTTCCACCTCGGCGACGGCAAAGGAAGAAAAATAGCGAAATGCTTGCACATCGCGATAGGATGTGGAGGCTTCTACGGCTGGGTGTGTGGATGGAGTTGCGTGTTTCGTCCAAAATAAATGCTTACCATTTAATCCACCAATGTCATAGCTTCCATTCTGATGAGCTTTTACCACATGCCACCGGTTCCATGATACCGTGGGAATGATATAATAGGTGTCGCCTTCCTGACGTTTGTTGTCCATATCACGTACCGCTTTTCTGGTAATAAAATGACTCCAGGTTCGCCAAATGTAATACAGGCCAATAATGACGTACAGCGTAATAAATAAGGGAGCGGGCGGAACCAATCCGGTGACCCATAGCATTATCGCAGCAACATGAGTGCCGAAAATAAAGGGGTCAAAAATATGGATGATATTCCAAGATATCCACTTATTCGTAAACGGCCGAAATGCCTGAGTTCCGTACGTATTGAATAAATCTGTGAATACATGCAGGCAGACGGCGATCGTTACCCATAATGCTACATGACCCGGGGGCACATCCCTGAAGATCAGGCAAATCAGTCCCGTTATGGACAAGATCCATATCAACCAGAAGGGGATAGAATGCGACAGTCCACGGTGATTGCGAATATAGGCTGCATTATTTTTCAACCGAAGCAAGGTATCGAAATCCGGAGCTTGTGACCCTACGACTGTAGCGAGCAGTATGACTGCTGCTAGCTTGGGATCTCCGGCGACGACAGGATCAGTATAGGCCAGCCCGGCCAACCCGACTCCCATGACAAAGTGTGTGGCTGTATCCATATCTGTCGCTCCTTTTGTATTGTTTCCTGTACTTATTACTACCCAAATTTACTGTAAACGATCAACAGGGGTGATTTGCCATCTGAATTGTGAACGTTTTGTGCGTTTTCTGTCAAACTTTTTGGGGTAGGTATATGATAAAATTTATATCGGAGTTCAACTTACTCCCGAATTCATACATCTCTAAGGGGGAGTTACTCACAATGGATAATATTAGTTATAAGACTTCTTCGGATGCGGCTACCTATTCTGTAAAATCTAAACCACCCGGCAAGGCGGGCACTTGGAAAGATTTTATTACAGTTACCAAGCCAGGCATCCTTCGTACTAATCTGGTTGCAGCCTTCGGTGGTTTTTGGTTAGCATCGCAATGGGACGTTGACTATATAAAGTTAATTCTTACACTTCTAGGTACAATGTTGGTTATGGCATCTTCTTGTGTCTTTAACAACTACTTTGACCGTGAGTTGGATTTGAAGATGGAGCGGACACGTAACCGCTCACTGCCGACTGGGCGTCTGACCCCCACAACGGTGCTGTCATACGCTATTATTTTGGGCATCGTCGGGTTGGCTGTTTTATTCTCCTTCTCTGGTGTGAAGGCAGGGCTACTGGGCATATTAGGTATGATTGTCTACGTTGGCATCTATACGCTCTGGTTGAAACGTTCGTCTACATGGAGTACATCCATCGGCGGTATTTCTGGGGCTATGCCTCCGGTAATTGGTTATGTGGCCGCATCGGGCCGTATTGATATGGGCGCTTGGCTCTTATTCGCACTACTGTTCTTATGGCAACCGCCTCACTTCTGGGCACTTGCCATTCGCAGAGTCGAGGAATATCGCGCAGCAGGATTTCCATTGTTGCCAGTCGTGAAAGGTATCCATCGGACTAAGATTCAGATGATTCCTTATATTGTGCTGCTGATTCCGGTACCCATCCTTATGTATGCTTATGGATACGCCGGTATGATTTTTATGATCGTGTCCGTGTTATTGTCCGTGCTTTGGGCGTTTTATGCCTTCAAGGGCTTTACGATTAAGGAAGAAGAAACGGATTCTTGGGCAAAAAAAGTATTTTTCTTTTCCATTAACCATTTGACACTCAGCTTCTTGCTGATGATTGTTGATACGGTTCATAAGTTCTAATACCAATCTTAGAGGCATTGGTAATGGTGCACTATATAGCTGTCCAACAGGCATGAAATTGACCTGAGGACAGCTTTTTTATTTACAGGACTAAAGAACAGGAGGGTATATAATGTATTCCTCAAGCCCTGCTTTTTCCAACTGGGCAATCACATATTCATCCGGAGTACCTTCTACACCAGCATAGCCTTTGCGTGTATACATATGAAGTGCATCTGGAAAAGCGTCTGCAAGCACCCCTCTTATTTTTTTTCCTGAGCTGTCGTTGTCCATAAATAAATATATTTCGTCATGCTTAGTCCGCTGGCGGAGGGATTCCAATTTTATAGAGTTTAGTGTGCCGAAGGTGCATAAAATGTTGACCTCCGGATCGAGTAATCGGCGGAGTTTACTGCGGTCATTTTTTCCTTCGACGATCACGGTTATCGCCATTTTGCTCACCCCTTGCTTGATGCCTGTGCTCGAAATTCCCCGGGAAATGAAAGAATATGTGTATAGTTTAGCTCTAAAAGGGGTTCTCATGCAAAAAACAACAAAACAGCCTGCCAGAAGTGGCAGGCATGGGTACATAGCCAGCATATTAGGGCATATCAGACATCAGATCCAGCAAGTACGAAGAATGATGACGAGCAGAACATAAAGAACAAGAATGATACCAGTCGAAGTGCCGAAAACAGGGCAAGGGCTTACAGGATGACAGTGGCTCACGGGCTGCACCTCCCTTTGTAAATAAATTGTTCAGTCAAATTAGTCTATGTTGAGTAGGGGATTAGGTACTGTGCGTATGCCCTCTAGAACTTATTTTGGGCTTTAAAGGTAGAATCTCAGCATGTCCCCTTAGTTGTAACTAGGAATGGTAAGGACCCGGGGCAGACAGTGGTGGTGTAGGAGATAATCGCTGAATGGGAACGAATAGCAGGCCAGTCATCAGAATCAGAAATGCGATAAAAAAAGGAGATATGTGATCCGGAAGCTGACCCGCCAGTACAGGCCCGGCAAAGGAGCCGATAGACGTTGCAATGGATTGCAGGGCAAAGGTTTTGCCCAATCGAGCACCTCCAATCCGTATGAAGAGAGAGGCCAGCGCTGGAAAAATGATGCCTTTGGCTGTTCCCAAAATAAACAGGATAATGCCTATTATCGCTTCGGGCGTAGTGGCGAGTGCGTAGAAGCTTAAAGACATCAGAATAATGCCGCAAAGTAGCCTTACCATCGGTGAATATTTGTTCAGAAAAAGCAAACTGAGCGTACAGAGTGCTCCCAAACTAATGATGGAAAAGAGCAATCCGGTGGACATCATGGACGCAGAACCATTATTTCGTAATGGGATCTCGTAAAATAAAATGCCTTGTGCGCACGCCAAAACAAAAGGTAGAAGCAGGTAACGCCAATTGAATGGTAACCGCGTCTGTGCTGGCGAGAGTGGAGCGGGTGTCGTATGACCATCAGATAATTGGGCCTGCGGAGCGGGTGCTTTTTTGGGTAAGGTGAAATAAGCCATAAGCCCCGTGATTACGAGAATGATACCAAGGGAACTAAATGTCTCGCTAAAGCCAAAGCTGGCAACGATAAATGCGCCTGCGGCTGGAGATAGAACAGAGGCCAACGTGTGGACGACACCATGTCCCGACATATATTTGCCCTGGGTAACCGGATGATCAGACAGTTGCGCCAGCATGGCCAGACAGGCTGGAGATAAAAAGGCCAACACATAGCCACTAATCGCACGCAGAAAAAGTAATTCCCACGGTGTATGGATGTACGATTGAATGATCAGGATCAGGCCTGCAGCTGTCAGGCTGAACATAATATATCGGCGACTGCCGTGTTTGTCGACTTTGGGACCTGCCATCAAGTTACCAGGCAGGTGAGTTAGAGAGTAAATCCCCATCATCCAACCGATAAAGGTAGGGGCTGCCCCCAGAGAGATTGCGAATGGTGTCAAAATAGGATATTGTGCATGCAGATCAAAAAAGGCAATGAACAAGAAGAGATACAGCCAGAGGGCTGTTTTCATGTGAATGACCCCCTTTCCTTAATGTAAACTTCCATGTTACTTCGTAATGGCCCTTCCTAAGTTGTACGCCAGAATGGACGAACATAGACCACTTTGTATGGACAAGAATTGAATGACAAGGTATGTATAAGACCTAAGCTGACAGGACATTGCGTAATCATGTATAATTACAGAGACAATTTTGCAATTTGAATCATGTAGTTGGAAACGGGAGTGTAGCGAATGGATAAGAACGTCTGGTCAGAGTTTTTGGAACATAATTGGCAGATCGTTCAGGATAACTGGCTGTATATAGTGATTGGGCTTGTCCTATTGTTAGTCATATTGAAGATTGTAAGAACTCTCGTAAAATGGCTGATCGTCATTGTTGTGATTGCAGGCTTGCTAGTCTACAGTGGTATTTCCTTTGAACAGGTTGGCAAGGTCGTGACTCAGGCAAAGGATGATGCAATTAACAAGGTTCAGAGCGAGGCTTTGAACATGATGATAAAAGAGGGGCAAAACGCCAAATACACCTCCAACGGAGATGGTACATTTACAGTGACCAGTTCCAACCTGGAAGTAAAGGGTCCGTTTGAGGGGGACAAGGTCAAGGTATGGTTTCAGGGAATGTCGCTGGGCGAATGGAGTATGAGTGACACAGTCAAGAAATATATCGAAAGCGCGAAAGACTTGGCTGCTGTACAGCAGCCACAGTCGCCGTAGAGACAGGAGGAACACAATGAACCCATCCTGGCTGGAGTCTATTCTTCATTGGAATGGCGTGACGGTGTTTCTGATCGCCATCGTAGCATTGTCGTTGATACAGGGGTGGAGGCGAGGGGCCTCCAGATCTGTAGGTGCGCTGTTTAGTCTCATTGTGGATGGCATACTCACTGTGGCGGGCATTTTGTGCTCGCTCGGGTTAGCCATGTGGCTTTCACCGAAGGTGCAACAATGGCTGGCAGCTTACATGGAGCATTTGCCGCAGCGAAAACTAAGTGGGATTGAGCAATTTTATTATACGCTTGTGGCGGGGATAGAGGGCTTTCCGCTGCTGCGGTTTGCCGTATTGTTCATGCTCAGTTATGCTATTGCCCAGTTTATACTGCGTGCCATTTATGTGTTGATGGTAGGTGGCAAATCAGATTCCTCCCTCCATGAGCATCAAAAGAAATCGGGCTTTTTCAGCAGAGTGGCAGGGGCCGGCATAGGTACTCTTATTGGTGGAGCTCGTGCCATGATGATCATAGCCCTGCTGTTCATAGGCGTAAGTCTGTATCCAGACAGCGGGTTTAGCAGCTACGTACAAGCTTCGCCGATTTATAAGCAAGGTGCGCAATCGGTCATTGAGCCGTTGTCCGGGACTCTGATTAAGGATAAGCTGCCCGTATTTACGCAGGCTGTTACCAAGGAATTGAATGGTATCATGCAGCGCAAATATGAAATAATCGACCGGGACATTCCAAGCGATATCGTTCAGGCAGCGGCCAAGATTACAGAAGGGGCTAGCGGTGACGAGCAAAAAGCCAGAGCGTTGTATGAATGGGTAGGCACCCGCATTAGCTATGATTACAGTAAGGTGGAAGCCTATGAGCAACGTGGTGACTGGCATGAACAGACTCCCAGAGATACGTTTGATACACGTAAAGGAGTGTGCATTGATTATGCCCGCCTTTACTCAATGATGGCTCGTTCGCAGGGACTACAGGTCAAGGTTGTAACAGGCCTTGGATACAACGGACAGGGAGGATACGGGTCCCATGCCTGGAATGAGGTATATTTGAGCGGACAGGATCAGTGGGTACCGCTGGACCCGACCTGGGCACAAAGTGGAGACTGGTTTAACCCGCCAGGTTTTGCCCAAACACATATCAAGGATAAAGTGATTTAAGAAGGAGTGGAAAAGGGCACATGAGAAAGATGGACAACGAGCAAGGAAAAGACAATGAGACATCCGACCGAAAAAGATTTAGCTTCCGGATCAATCTGTTCTTTTTCAGCTCGTTCATTATATTTACAGTCATTATTGTAAGATTGGCGATACTTCAATTTGTAGATGGACCTCAGCTCAAACAGCAGGAGGCCAGTAATGTTACCAAAAATGTACCACTTACGCCGATTCGCGGAACGATTTATGATTCAACCGGACAGAACAGACTGGCGTATTCGACACCTGTACAATCGCTGTATATCACGCTCTCCAAGAACTATAGTGACAGCATGGAGCAGTTGCGTAAGCCTGATAAAAAGCTGTTGCCTGAGCTGGAAAACATGACACAAAAGCTGGCAAATCGATTTGCCCAATATGGTAATAAAGATGAGCCAAAAATGACGGCAGAACAAATTATGGACGCTATGGATCGGAACTATCAGCGATTTAGCGGTTTTACGCCGCGTCTGATTAAAACGAATCTTAATAAAGATGAAGTTGCCTATTTTATGCAGCATAAAAGTGAGTTTCCAGGCGTAGATGTCGTTGAAGAGACGGTACGTCATTACGATCCTGATACGGTAGCTGTTCAAGCGGTCGGTTATATTAAAAGTTATAAAAGTGCGCGTGAAACGTTGGATAAATATAAGAATATCCAAAAATCCATGTCAGCTGAAAATGATCCGGGCCTCATCTATATGGATAACGAATCTGTGGGCTTTGATGGACTGGAATATCAATATCAGGAACAGTTACGAGGGAAAAATGGCTATAAAACGGTTCCGATTGATCCGCGCAATATGCCGGAGGGTGTAGATTCTGTTACTCCTCCGCAAAAAGGGAATAATATTTATTCTACTATTAATAAAGAGATTCAGGTCAAAACAGAAGAAGCCATTACGGACCAATTGAGATGGCTCCATTCACACGCTGTATCTGGCAAGACTCATCCTTATGCGAAAACAGGCTTCGCTGTAGCCATGGAAGTAGATACAGGAAATGTGGTAGCTATGGCTAGTATGCCAGATTATGATGCGAATTATTGGCAGACAGGTACGATTTCAAAAGACAAATATGAAGAAATAAAACATGTGTATCAAAACGCTACAATTAAGAACGTTGGCTCAGGCCAATCTGGACAGCACCCAGATTCTACCGTGCTTCTCGGATCAACTATTAAACCGCTGTCTGTTCTTATTGGATTGGAAGAAGGACTATTTACAACAAATACGTACTATCAAGACACAGGAGCAGCTTATTTCGGACGGAACAACTCTTCACGGGTGCGGAACTCCTCTGGTCATGTGTACGGTTCAATGGACCCGGCTACCGCTATTCGTCATTCCTCCAATGCCTTTATGGTCGATATGGTTGGCAAACGCTTATATAACAAATACATCAATAATGCAGCAGAAGACCAAGGCGTTAACGTATGGGATCGTTATATGAAGGAGTTTGGATTAGGTGTTTCTACTGGAGTAGACTTACCAGGTGAGTTCAAGGGACTTTTAGAATATACGAAAAAAGACGAGTCAGCCCTCTCCAAACTGGCATATGCTTCCTTTGGCCAGCAAGGCAAGTATACTCCAATGCAGCTTGCCCAGTATACAACGATGATTGCAACAAAGGGCAAACGGATGGAGCCGCATTTGGTCAGTCAAATTAAAGATACCAACGGTAATGTAGTTCAAACAATTAAACCGAAGGTGCTAAATGAAGTGAAATTTCCGGATGCCTACTGGAATGAAGTCATACGCGGGATGGCAACAGATGTCAGCGCATTTAAAGGTTTCCCTTATGACTTTGCTCGCAAAACGGGGACATCACAGCAGGTTGTAGGCAGAGAACTAAAAGATAACGGGGTATTTATTGCCTTTGCGCCGCGTCAGAATCCCAAACTTGCAGTAGCAGTTGTTATTCCTGAAGGGGGCTTCGGGGCCTGGAGTGCCGGACCTGTAGCACGTAAAATCTTTGATGCCTACGACGAAGTGTACGGTCTGGACGGTGTTCCTAAGAAAAAGGATGCAGCGACA
The DNA here is from genome assembly GCF_019042715.1 of Paenibacillus sp. AK121. Taxonomy (NCBI): domain Bacteria; kingdom Bacillati; phylum Bacillota; class Bacilli; order Caryophanales; family Paenibacillaceae; genus Paenibacillus; species Paenibacillus sp. AK121. The sequence goes on along the minus strand of NZ_JAHPJM010000006.1, from coordinate 271,105 downwards.
GCCGATTCCAAGGCAGCCAAACAGCCATAATTATTTTTATACAGATACTATTTTAGGTAAGCTTCCCTTAGCCATTGGGCTAAGGGAAGCTTTTTTTGTATTTTTTCTACGTTTTCTTACAAAATTGTCATCTGGGAATTCATCGTTTATTGCTTTGGATATGGTAGGATCAGGAATATAAAAACCTAACTGAAAGGAGTAATGACCAGCTAATATGGACAGAGGAAGTTTGGATAAAAAGTTTTCATTTAAAAAGAAAAATGTTGAAGAGAATGAAGAGTCGCGAAAAAAACGGACGGTTTTACGAACCAACCTACTGTTTTTTAGTGCTTTTGTACTGTTTGCCCTGATCATTACCAGACTAGCTGTATTGCAGTTTATACAATCAGAGGAGCTGAAGGGCCAGCAGCAATCCATAAATACAAAAAATGTTCCCCTAACCCCGAGTCGCGGCACGATTTATGACTCCACAGGTACGGTTAAGCTGGCGTATTCGACTCCAGTACAGTCCTTGTATGTAACTTTATCTAAGGATTATAGCAAACGTACGGAGAAAGATCGCAAGCCGGGGGAAAAGCTGCTCCCTGAGCTCAATGCTTTTGCTGCCAAGCTTTCTGCCAAATTAAACGAACTGGGTCGTCCCGAAGGAGAGCAGCTTAATGCAGAGGAAATAAAAAAGAGACTGGACCCGGACTATAATCAATATAGGGGATTTACCCCACGTTTGGTCAAATCCGACCTGAGTCGGGAGGAAATCGCTTATTTTCTGGAACATCGGACAGAGTTCCCTGGTGTAGAGGTTGTAGAAGAAAGTGTACGCCATTATGACCCGGATCGGGTGGCGGTACAAACGATTGGATATATGTACAAGTTCAAAGGAGCTCGAACGAACCGGCCCAAATATAAAGAGCTCTATGAAGCGAATTCGGAGGTTTTAAAACCGGCACAGGTTTATTCGGAAAGTGAAACGGTCGGATATGATGGCTTGGAGCTTCAGTACCAGGACGAGCTGAGAGGAAAAAACGGATATAAAACGGTAGAGGTCAATCCTCGCAGCATGCCGGAGGGCATTGAATCCATTACTCCTCCTGAAAAAGGACATCATTTATATTCCACCATCAACAAGGAAATTCAGCAGAAAACCGAACAGGCCATTATGGATCAGCTTCGCTGGCTTCATACTCATGCCGTATCGGGGAAGCTTCATCAAGACGCAACCACTGGCTTCGCTGTAGCGATGGAGGTAGAGACCGGAAATATCGTGGCAATGGCCAGTATGCCGGATTATGACTCTAATGTATGGAAAAGTGGAAGTACCTCACCTTCGGTATATGACGAAATTCAGCACAAAATGGGAAATGGAACAATTAAATCCGTACCTAGTGGAAAAGTGGGCCCGCACCCGGAATCCTCGGTTCTGCTGGGTTCAACCATTAAGCCGCTAACCGTGCTGATCGGGTTGAAGGAAAACCTGTTTTCTCCCGGACAGACTTATCAGGATACGGGAAGTGCGTATTACGGCAAAAATCGCTCCAGCCGGGTTGGGAACTCTAGCGGACATGTGTATGGTTCTTTGACACCTAGCAGGGCAATTGAGGTCTCGTCGAATACGTTTATGGTGGATATGATCGGCAAGCCACTGTATGCCAAATACGGAAGTAATGCAGGGATGCATCAGGGAATTGATATATGGGACAAGTATATGAAGGAATTTGGATTAGGCGTTCCGACTGAAGTAGATCTGCCGGGCGAGTGGGCAGGCAGACTTGAGTATACGAGCAAGCATGAAAGTGCGCTGACACGTTTGGTACAGGCATCCTTTGGTCAGCAAGGGAAATATACAGCGATGCAGCTGGCCCAGTATACGACTGTGCTGGCAACCAAGGGCAAGCGAATGCAGCCTCATCTAGTCAGTAAAATTGTGGATGACCAGGGGAATCTCGTACGTGAGTTTAAGCCGAAGGTGCTGAATGAGGTCGCTTTTTCAGATACGTATTGGAATACTGTGATTCGCGGCATGGCTACCGATGTTAAAGCCTTTAACGGATTTCCCTATGATTATGCCCGCAAAACGGGGACTTCTCAGCAGGTGGTCGGACGTACGGTTAAAGATAACGGTGTGTTCATCGCTTTTGCCCCGCGCCAAAATCCGAAGCTGGCTGTAGCGGTTATCATCCCGGAAGGGGGCTTTGGTGCGACGAGCGCGGGACCGGTTGCGCGTAAAATATTTGATGCGTATGACGAAGTATACGGGCTTGATGGTAATCCTAAAAAGCCTCTGGTAGCGAAATAAGGACTTGAATACTTTTGTGGGCTTCTCTTTTTCATGGTAAAATGTCGTTGGACATAAGGGACAACAGGAGGAAGAGAGACCATGGGAGAAAACCAATATAAATACAAACTGCTTGCGCTCGACATGGATGGAACTTTACTGAATGATAATCATGAAATAAGCTTGGAAACGATTAACTGGATTAATAAGGCGATTCAGGAAGGGATTCATGTATGCTTGTCCACCGGACGTGCAGCGATGCATGCTTTACCTTACGGTCAGCAACTCGGCCTGGAGACGCCAATGGTAACTGTAAACGGCAGTGAAGTATGGAAATCACCTCACGAATTGTGGCGCCGCTATTTACTTGATAAGGAGCTTATTCGCAAGATGCACCAGATTGCCGTAGAAACAGGCTCCTGGTTCTGGGCTTACTCAACCGAGGAGTTATACAACAGAGATCGTTGGCCGGCCACATTGGACACACAGGAATGGCTCAAATTCGGTTTTAATACGGAAAATGACGAAATTCGCCATCAAATTTTGCTCAAGCTTCAGGAGATGGGAGGACTTGAAATTTCCAATTCTTCGATGACGAATCTGGAAATTAACCCGGCTGGTATATCCAAAGCCAGTGGCATCGCTGAAGTGTGCGACCTGCTCGGCATTACCATGGAGCAGGTGGTTGCCGTAGGTGACAGTCTGAATGACCTGGCTGTGATTCAAGCGGCTGGACTGGGTGTAGCGATGGGGAATGCTCAGGATACGGTAAAAGAAGCCGCTAATGTGGTTGTGGCTTCGAATAATGAGGACGGCATTGTAGAAGTGATTCGAGATTATGTACTTGTGTAATAAAATGATGGTGCACAAGCAAGATGAATAGACGTGAAGGAGGAGGCCCATGGACGTTTTAGGCTGGATTGTTGTCATTGTACTGTTCATTGTGGGCATGGCGGGAGCGGTGTATCCCGTATTGCCGGGGGCGCTCGCCATTTATTTTGCATTTTTTGTATACGGCTGGTTTTTCTCGTTTGCTCCATACAATGCATTGTTTTGGATTATACAAACACTAATCGTCGTTGCCCTTTTTATTGCGGATTATGCTGTGAATGCGTGGGGAGTCAAGCGATTTGGCGGCTCGCGTTTATCAGCGATCCTTAGTACAGTAGGAATCATTATTGGCCCTTTCGTTATTCCGGCATTCGGTCTGATTTTGGGACCATTTATCGGTGCTGTGCTGGGTGAACTGATTGGTAAAGCCCCGCTGGATCGAGCTATAAAAGTGGGCTTTGGCTCTGTCTTGGGCCTGTTTACTAGCACCGTGATGAAAGTAATTTTGCAGCTTGCCATGATTATTGTATTCTTGATTTGGGTGTTTTAACCAGAGATTCGTTATTATGATTTGCAGAGACAGAATCGACATGCGGCTCCGCACCGGTGATGGCTCAGGCCATGACTGTTTGTTGCGGGGCTTTTGCATGCATGTGAACAGCAAGAAAGAAGGGAACGCATTTTGTCCAATAAAGAAACATTCCTTAAAGGTACGCTTATTTTAGCCGCTGCCGCTTTGGTGGCCAGAGTGCTTGGTCTGGTACAGCGCGTTCCATTGGAGCATTTGCTCGGCTCCGTCGGGAACGCCTCGTTTACCATTGCGAACAACGCTTATTTGATGCTGCTCACGGTCGCTACGGCCGGCATTCCCAGCACACTGAGCAAAATGGTTTCGGAACGCTACGCACTGGATCGGCCTGCGGAAGCGCGACGTGTGTATCGTGCAGCTTTGATATTCGCGGCCGTGGCCGGTGTTATCATTACGGCGCTGCTGTATTTCGGAGCGCCTTATTTTGCCGAGCATGTAGCAGGGGTTCCGCAGTCTGCTTTGGCTATTCAGGCTTTGGCACCCGCTTTGCTGTTGTTTCCTGCCATTGCGATGATGCGCGGATACTTCCAAGGACGCGGTAATATGACCGCAGGTGGTATTTCACAGATTGTGGAGCAGGTCGCACGGGTAGCCACCGCAATTCTACTCGCTTTTATTATTTTGAAGCTTGGCTATGGAGATCGTGAGGTAGCTGCGGGAGCCTCCTTTGGGGGTGTCATGGGAAGTCTTGGCGCTCTGGGGGTCATGCTGTATTACACGGTGAAATTGCGTCGTCAGGATCGTCAGGATCGTCAAGAGCAATTCCAAGAGGAAAGCTCCCCGCTACCGATGATGCGCATTTACAAAGATATTTTCAAGCTCTCTATTCCTATCGTGTTGTCGTCTCTGACGGTTCCGGCGGTTAATTTTATTGATACGTCGATTGTAGTTAGACTGCTGTCTGGACAAGTGGGATTGGATCAGGCGACTACTCAGTTGGGTTATCTAGGCTCTAGGGCACAGAGTGTGGCAGGCATCCCTCCGATTTTGGCCATTGCACTCAGTCAATCGCTCATTCCGATCATTTCAGCGGCTTTTGCCCGTAAGGATGAACAGCATTTACAAAATCAGATGACGCTGGCCTTGCGCATCTCTATTCTGACTGGAATGCCGATTGTGCTGGCTTTATGTGTGACTGCCTATTCTATTAATGGTCTGCTGTTCAGCTCGCTTGGAGGCAGCGGGATTATCGCTGTTCTGACACTCGGAACGATCTTTCAGATTACGATGATGACCTCTAATTCGATATTGATTGGTATGGGCAAGCCGCGTATTTCAATGGTCAATGTGATGGTTGGGATCGTCGTGAAGTTGGCAGCGAGCTGGCTGCTGGCTGGTTGGCTAGGGATTTACGGAATTATTGCCGCAACCGGATTATGTTTTCTCGTCATTACGTTGCTGAATTTGCGTGTGCTGAAAGGTATTGTTTCCTTCTCAATCATGGGTCGTCGCTGGGCAGGCTTCCTAACCGCAGTCGTTGTCTCGGGAGCTATCGGGTACGGAGTAAATGAAGCCTGCATTTTGCTGGTACATCTGATGCCTGCGCGTGTAGCCTTCTTGATTGCGTGCTGCATTGCCGGAGCGGTTGTACTGGTATGCTACTTGGTATTGCTGGTTGTATTGCGCGTATTGCGCAGGGACGAGCTGGGTAACTATCCGCGCGTGTTGCAGAAGGTATTGCGTCCGTTAATGCGCCTACAGCGTGAGTCCACTGGACAACGAGGCTAAAAAAGCCCTCTCATCTGTTCAGTGAAAGGACTTTAAGCTGTTATGAGCATCATGGGCCATTGCTGTTTTTTGAATGCCATGGCGATGCTCATGGCGCATGGCAAATAACAGAGGCCGTCTTGGTTCACTGATATGCCCAAGTGTAGAACCCTCCTGAAACCAGTCATAACGGGGAATCGGATCATAGGCTGTATCTGACCAGACGGCGTTTAGCTCCGGGCTGTATAGACGTTGACTTGGCGGGAGCCATTCATGTGCTAAAAGCGTTGCACTCTCTTCTGGAGAGCGCAGCGCTTTTTGTACATTTGGTGTGAATAGTCCGGGCCAATAGTCGCTGCGAGACCCGGTATGCGGCACGCTGGCAGCAAATGCGGATACCTGATCCAGTACCTGCTGATGGCCAAATAACATAGCGTAAAGACTTTTACCAAAACCGATCCGCTCATCCAGATGGCCGAAACGCTCCATGACAAGTCCGGCAAGTCCACCGTTTAGCCCAAGCGGAAATATAACTTGATTGAGCTGAAGCCAGTCATGCAAATAAAAACCTGGCTTGTGTGTCACAAATTTTTGAAAGTACGGATTTTTCATGACCCGTCCTTCAATATAGTTTTGTTCATTAATAATGAGCGCTACCGTCAAAAGAGAACTATCCCGCCAAGCCCAGAAACGTTCCCAAAAGGGCTTCATGAATGGCGAAACGTGAAAATGAGGCAACAAATGGAAGCAACTTCGTCCCAAATGACGGCTGTGCATGTAAAGCTGCAACTGTGGATAAGCGTCTTGAAAGATAAGAGCGTTACAGCGCTCAAGTAGCCGATATAGCCACTCCTTTTCCTGTTCGCCGAACAGGTTGCCAATGAGCTCCCCCTTCAGATCAGTCATATTATAGCCGCCATTACGAGAAACCAGATGGGCCAGTAATGCCCAGTGTAATTCCGGGTAGCCACGATAGCATTCAAGATAAGCGGCAGTGCGCGTGATGTTGCTGCGATTCTCCTGTGCTGTATCGTTCTTGATCCGCTCCAGCAGCTCACAGTCTGTTTCGCATAAGGGCATATTTAGAGAAGAGGGACGCGTAGCGGGTCTGTTCACCAGCATTAATGCTTCAGCTTCATTCATGGCGGCCTGTGCCGAATGATAATCCCACGGCAGATCACGCAAGGGATAGCGTAATTTACGGGATTCGGTCCAGGCCGCACGTTTGCCCTCCCATGCCTCCTCCGCAACACGCGGAACGGAACCCAGTAACTTTAGCCCTCCCTGAAGCTGTCGAGATGCGACATGGAGCCATTCGGTGAGAGACATGTTTAAATAACCTCCTTTCAAATGCAGGCATCCCCGTATTCCACCAAGTATGTTGGGTATGCTATTGGGATGTCGTCGCCTATGTGGATTCTTAAGTATACCTATAGTATGTCTCAATGAGAGGGCATCCAATCGGCATGTGAGCATAATAGGGGAGTGTGCAAAAGCTTCACTTGGCGTTACAATAGAAAGTACAGGATCTCCTGCACAAAAGAAGTTTAAGGAGGAATTATGTATGCAAAAAATCGTCTCTCATGAAGACTTTAATAAGGCAATATCCACTTCAGGTGTAACGGTAGCTGTGTTCAAGGCGGACTGGTGCGGGGATTGTCATTTTATTGATCCATTCATGCCTGATGTAGAGCAACAATATGCAGACAAGCTTACATTAATTGAGATTGATGTAGAACAGGCCGAAAGTGTCAGCCAAGAGCAAAATGTTCTAGGGATTCCTAGCTTTATCGCTTACAGTGAAGGGCGAGAACTAGTACGTCTGGTGAACAGATTGCGTAAATCCCGCGAGGAAATCGAGCAGTTTTTGGACCGGGCTGTAGAAGTCCATGCTAACTTGGCAAAATAACGGATAATAGTATGTATGAGGGCTCCGCAGGGAACCTTAATCATCAGGATATTCAGAAAGCCGCTTCCTTCCGAAGGAGGCGGCTTTCTTACGGACACGTTCACATTTTGTCAACAAAGCTCGTATGTCAAGGAACGATATATCAGTTATAATTACTTTAAGTGATCATTTCACAACATATAAAGTGAATAAATATTATATTTGGAAGGATACGGGTGAATTCATTGAATAACAAAATCAGAATATTAAAATGGCTGGCACTCGTAACATGTATTGTCATGTTTTTGGCCACCTTCGGTGGAGGTGTCGTGACGCGAACGGATTCGGGTCTCGGCTGTGGAAGAGAATTCCCACTTTGTAATGGTAAGCTGGTTCCGGCGCATACCATCGCATCCCTTATTGAGTTCTCTCATCGCTCCGTCAGTGCCATGGCCGGAATTCTTTCTATCGCCTCGTTTGTCGGCTTTTTGCTGTTTATGAAGCATCGGAAGGATTTACAGCTATTCTCCTTACTCACGCTATTGTTTGTTATCATACAAGGTGCGATGGGGGCATTGGCTGTCATCTTCTCCCAATCGGCTGCAGTCATGGGGCTGCATTTTGGCTTTGCACTTATTGCTTTTGCCAGTGCGACCATGATGACGCTGGGGGCCTGGCAGGAGCATGCGGATTCACGCTACACTCCGCGTCTGATTCCTGGGCGTGTCAGTCGGGGCTATCGTAACTTTATATGGCTATCAACGATTTATACCTATATTGCTGTCTATTCAGGAGCGTTGCTTAGTCATTCGGTCATCCAGAAGGTTGTAAATATCGGGGGTTTCATATCTCCACTGCTGCTTCATCAGATTTCAGCCGGTCTGCTGTTTGTCATTATTTTGGCTGTGGGTCACTACTCATACCGTTATCACCCGAATCACCGGGATATTCGTACCCTGGGTGTCGTATCGGTCGTATTGATTATTCTTCAAGTGGTGATTGGCATTATCTTGCTGTACGTCAACAGACCTGAAATTTACATGTTTATCGTGCTGGGACATATGCTGGTGATTGCATCGTTGTTCTCCATTTTGGCTTATCTGAGCTATCGTGTATGGCAATTGTCACCGGACCGCAAGCTTGTTCCGACCCAAGCACAGCGTACCTAAGCATTTTGTAGATTATAATGAAGCGTATTTTTGCCCAAGAGGCGTTGCAACACGTATAATAACATCATAAGAAACAAACCAGGCCCACGAGTTTCTCGAGGGCTTGATTTGCTTAGGAGGAATCATCCAGTTGATCTACCAGAATTTGCGCCAATTTATTGAAGCGCTGCGTAAAGAAAATGATCTTAAAATTATAGAAGCACCTGTCGATCCTTATTTGGAGCTGGCCGAGATCCACCGAAGAGTCATTGAGGAAGAAGGCCCGGCGCTGCTGTTCACAAATGTCAAAGGAACCCCGTTTCCTGTAGCCAGTAATTTGTTCGGTACGAATCGCCGTGTGGACATGGCTTTTGGCCCTCGTCCAGAGCAACTGATGGATGCAATTGTAGGTGCGACCAAAACGTTGCTTCCACCTACCCCCAAAGCGTTGTGGAATGAACGTGGGCTGATTAAGGACATGCTAAAAGTAGGTCTAAAAACAGTATCTCATAACGAAGCTCCTGTATTGGGCGTTCGCCGTACTGATGCTCCGCTGGCTCCACTGCCTAGAGTGACCAGCTGGCACGAGGATGGAGGACCGTTCATTACGCTTCCGCTCGTGTATACCGAAAAGCCAGGTCAGTCCAAGGATCATAATTTGGGGATGTATCGCATCCAGATTTATGATGATCAGACGACTGGGATCCACTGGCAGATCCATAAAGGCGGCGGCTTCCATTATCATGAAGCAGAGCTGCGTAATGAGCCGTTGCCTACGACGATCATCATCGGTGGCCCGCCTGCTCTGATTGCGTCTGCGATTGCTCCTGCCCCGGAAAATTTGCCTGAGCTATTGCTGGCTTCCCTTATTATGGGGGGCAAGCTGCCCATGACAGAAGACCCGCTCGGAGGTCACCGGATTCCGGCAGAAGCCGAATTTGCGATCAGCGGCTATGTGCCGCCTCATGAACGCCGCCCGGAAGGACCGTTTGGCGATCATTTTGGCTATTACTCATTACAACATGATTTCCCTGTGTTTCATGTCAAACATATGCATCACCGTAAAGATGCCATTTATCCGGCAACCATTGTAGGTAAGCCGCGGCAGGAAGACTACTATCTCGGCGAGTTTTTGCAACGTCTGTTGTCGCCCGCCTATCCGCTTGTAATGCCTTCCGTCAAGTCGTTATGGGCATATGCGGAAACAGGTGTACATGCGCTGGCAGCGGCAGTCGTACGTGAAAGCTACTCCCGTGAAGCGCTGGTATCCGGCTTTACCATTCTGGGTCAAGGCCAATTGTCGTTGACCAAATTCCTGATGCTGACGGATCGGGTAATCGATTTATCCGACTTTAACCTGCTGCTCGAAACCATTTTGGAACGATTTAATCCAGCCAGAGATTTGTTTATTTTCAACCATACGTCTCACGATACACTCGATTACACGGGCCGTAAGCTGAATCATGGCAGTAAGGCGATTCTGATGGGAGTAGGCGAGCCTGTGCGTGAATTGCCTCGCGTTTATGAAGGGGGCGATCTGCCGGGAATTCGTGACATCGAACCCTATTGCGGAGGATGCCTCGTTGTATCCGGCTCGTCCTTTGAGCAGGATCCTGAACTCGCTGCGCGTGTATTGGAGCGATTAGCTGCGGGTGAGCAAGAGTGGCCACTTGTCTTTATCGTGGACGATGCCAAAGAAGTTGTTCGCTCCCAAGCTTCGTTCCTGTGGACGGTATTCACACGCTTTAACCCGGCTACAGATATGTACGCCGACAGCGAAGTGCGTTTGCATCACCTGAACTATAAGCTGCCGATTGTGGTGGATGCACGTATGAAGCCGGGCTACCCTGATGAGGTACTGCCGCGTGAAGATATTGTTAAGCTTGTAGATCAACGATGGACGAGTTATTTCGCTTGACGCCTATTAAAGCATCTTAACAGCCGGATTTTACAGATATGAAGGAGGCGTGAAGCATGATACGCAAGCTGTTGGGCGAGCCCCCGCGTGTAAATAATGGTTTCCTGCTGGATGCCATGAATAGCATGTCAGACATGTTACATTTGCTGGAACGACAAATCCAGGCCAGTGGTGATCCGACTCATGACTTTCGGAAGGCGGATATTTTGACGCGTGGTCTAATCTCGTCATTGGATGAACTGGAGCAGAGCTATCATGCTGCCGCCTTTTTTCGTATGAAAGTAAAAGCCGGATACGCTGAAGATATGAGCAAGGATGAAAAATCCGATTATGCCTTGTACGTATTCTTTTATAAGGATGGATTTGTGCGGGTATTCTCTATTTTGGATAAGTTGGGTAACTGGATGAATGACCTGTATGATTTGAAAACAGGGCAGTATAAGGCGCACTATTCTTATTTTACTGTGTTGCGACAGCTGAAGTATCTCAAAATGCATCCTATATTGACCGATAATTTAATTGATATCAAGGACACATATAACGATGCCATCAATCGCCTGCGTAAGCGGCGAAATACGGAGATACACTATATGAACACGGAAATGCAGGATGATCTCTGGCAACGTCACCGTGCTTTGTATGGCAAAATCCAACTGGAGGACCTCGATCACCATCTAGAAGATTTGCAGCAGGGCTTGGAAATGGTATGCCGGTCGCTATTAAACGCATTTTCTTATACTGCGAAACAATGGGAGAACCGGGCAGTGCGCCCATAAATATGACAGAAAATATCCTTTGACAAAGCAATGTAAACTATCTATACTGAAACCTAGTTTCAGAAAAATGCTTGAATTATTTTTTTATATAAACTAAACGGACAGCTAAAGCTGGAGTTTAACATATTTTTCTTATCCAGAGAGGTGGAGGGACTGGCCCGATGAAGCCCGGCAACCCGTTCTTTCCCGGTGTAATGCACCGGGAGGGAACATATGGTGCTAATTCCTACAAAACCGCTAGAGTTATAGCGATTTTGGCAGATGAGAAAAGGTTCGCAAGGTGGGGCCCTTTTCATTCTGTGAAAGGGGCTCTTTTTTGTATAAATAAATAGCGATTTTATACAATCCTGAGAGATGACAACTGGTTAAAAGGGTAAGGAAGAAGTGAAGGGGGTCGCAGCACGTTGATAGAGCTTAAGCAATTAACCAAGCATTATGGTAAAGGCAACCGACGCGTTAATGCGTTGTCCGGGTTGAATCTTTCTATAAAGCGTGGAGAAATATTCGGGGTGATTGGTCATTCCGGGGCGGGCAAAAGTACGTTGATCCGCTGTATTAATTTATTGGAGCGCCCTACTTCAGGCGAAGTATGGGTAGATGGGGTTAATCTTGCCACTGTGAGTCAATCCCAGTTACAGAAGCAACGTCGAAAAATCGGAATGATTTTTCAACATTTTAATTTGTTGTCTTCAGCGACAGTGTATGACAACATTGCATTTCCATTACGTCTAGTAAATACCCCTAAGCAGGAGATGGACAAGAAAGTTCGCGAGCTGCTGGAACTAGTGGGGCTGAAAGAACACAGTGGAAAATATCCGTCACAGCTCTCGGGTGGACAGAAGCAGCGGGTAGGAATTGCACGGGCACTGGCTAGTGATCCGCATGTGTTGCTGTGTGACGAAGCGACGTCTGCACTTGATCCGCAGACGACAGGGTCTATCCTGAAATTGCTGTTGGATATTAATCAACGTTTTAATTTGACCATCGTATTGATTACTCATGAGATGCATGTCATTCAAAGCATTTGTGACCGAGTTGGCGTCATTCATCAGGGCAATATCGTGGAGCAAGGTCCGGTGGCGGAAGTATTTTTGAAGCCACAGCATCAGGTAACTAAGGACTTTATCCAGCGGGAGGCAGAACATCCCGAGGAGTTACAAGCAGCGATTGCAGCTGCAGGTAGCGGGGAATCGGCACAGGTGGTACGTATCTCCTTCTTAGGCAGTAAAACTTATGATGCGATTCTGTCGCGTACAGCTCGAAGTACAGGTGTTGATTTTGCAATCTTGCAGGGAACCATCTCTACGATTAAAAATGTACCGTATGGACAGCTGATCGTTCGTTTTGAAGGAAACCATTCAGATATAGAGCATACGCTGCGCGAAGTATCTGGACAAGGACTTGATGTGGAGGTGATTGACAATGAGCGAACTTGATTTTTCGCAAGTGAGTTGGGAAGAGCTGGGGAATTCTACTCTGGAAACCCTTCAGATGCTCGGGGCATCTGCATTATTCACCCTCGTTATTGGTTTGCCGCTCGGTATATTGTTGTTTCTGGCGAGCCGCTCCTCGTTGACTCTGATGAAGGTGATGTACATTGTATTATCCTTCATCGTTAATATTTTGCGTTCCGTACCATTTATCATTTTGATCGTTGCACTTATTCCTTTTACACGATCGTTGGTAGGTACCTCGACCGGAGTGCTGGGAACCATTCCGCCATTGGTTATCGGGGCTGCCCCTTTCTTTGCACGTCTTGTCGAAACATCTCTGCGTGAAGTGGACAAAGGTGTCATTGAGGCTGCACAAGCGATGGGAGCCTCGACAGGACAAATTATCCGGCGTGTGCTGTTGCGTGAGGCACTTCCGGGCCTGCTTGCCGCATTAACCATTACCGTCGTTACACTCGTATCGTACACGGCAATGTCCGGTATGATCGGGGGCGGTGGGCTGGGTACGCTGGCAATCAACTACGGCTATTATCGTTACGAAACGGCTGTAATGATCGTTGCAGTCGTACTGATGGTCGTATTGGTACAATTGCTGCAAATGGCAGGAGATCGCCTTGTGCGGCATTATACTCGGAAATAGGGAAAACATATAGATATCCTTATTGATCAGGACGTCTGATCCTGAATATTACAAATTATTGGAGGGGTAACAACATGAAGAAATGGGTATTGGCTGTATTGAGCTTGACATTAATTGCGGTACTGGCTGCTTGCGGTACAAAAAGCACTACATCGGATACAAACAATGCGGCCGAAAATACAGGCGGGTCACCACGTGAAGTCGAACTGAAAGTTGGAGCTTCTCCTGTGCCACATGCGGAAATTTTGGAAGCGATCAAGCCTCAGTTGGAAAAAGAAGGAGTTCGCCTTCAAGTCGTTCAGTTTAACGACTATGTACAGCCGAACGTGCAATTGTTCGACAAGCAACTGGATGCTAACTTTTATCAACATGTACCTTACCTGAATGTGATGAATAAAGAGCGTAAAATGGATCTAGTATCTATTGGCGCCGTTCATCTGGAGCCATTCGGTATCTACTCCCAAAAATATAAAAAGCTTGATGAACTTCCAGACGGTGCAACAGTAGCGATTCCGAACGATGCAACCAATGGAGGCCGTGCATTGCTGCTGTTGGAGAAACAAGGTCTGATCAAGCTGAAGGATGCAAGTAACATTGAAGCTACCGTAAAAGATATTACTGAAAATAAGAAAAATCTGGAATTCAAAACTTTGGAAGCAGCTATGCTGCCACGTCAGTTGCCTGAAGTAGATATTGCGTTAATCAACACGAACTACGCTTTGGAAGCCAAGCTGAACCCGACCAAGGATGCATTGGCACTGGAAGACAAAGATTCTCCATATGCTAATGTACTGGTAGCACGTCCTGACAATAAAGATTCCGAAGCGATCCAAAAATTGTTTAAAGCTTTGCAATCTCCAGAAACTAAAAAATTCATTGAAGACAAATATCAAGGCGCAATTATCCCTGCATTTTAAGCAGAAAATAAGAAACCGCTGAACGTAAACCCCAGATTCTCTTGAACAAGAGGACTGGGGTTTCTTCTTAGCTGGAGTTGTAGGGATTGCTTAAATATTTTATACTTGAGGGTGACCGTTCTCTGTGAAGAGGAGGAAAACTGTTGAGAGACAAAGTCGCACTCATAACGGGCAGTGCCAAAGGTTTAGGTAAAATGACCGCTCTGCGTTTGGCTGATGAAGGTTGTGACATTGCACTAAATTATGTCCATAGCCAGGTAGAAGCCGAAGCGCTTAAGCAGGTAATTGAATCTAAGGGAGTACGCTGTCTATCTTTACAAGCAGATATCTCTGTTCAGGAAGATATCACCAGGCTGATCGGTGAAGTGCAGGATCGTCTGGGCGGGGTTGATATTATGGTGAACAATGCCGGACCCTTCATCCGGGAACGCCGTCTTTTTGCGGACTACAGTGTAGCTGAGATTCATGCCATGATACAGGGAAATTTGGTCGGTACCATGTTGCTGGATCATTTGGTATTGCCGCACATGCGTAGCCAGCAATGGGGACGTATTATTCATTTTGGCTTTGGTCATGCTGGAGAAGCAAGGGCTTGGCCGCATCGGGCTGTCTACGCAGCTGCCAAGGTGGGGCTGGTGTCTTTTACGAAGTCACTAGCTGTAGAGGAAGCTCCCTATGGCATCACGGTCAATATGATCTGTCCAGGGGATATCCGAGGAGCGAACAAGGAAAAGTCGATTGCCGATGTCATCGGCATGCAGGATAAAGAGACACCGCGTGGGCGTCCAGGAAGCGGAGAGGACATTGCGCGAGTGATCGCCTATTTGTGTGAGGAGCATTCAGATTTTATAACAGGCAATATTATGGATGTGTCCGGAGGATTGGACCCCATTCGGCCAACCATATAAGCTTGAGAGAGCTTTAGACGCTGTAATACAAAAAAGAGTCTTGAGCTTCGTTACCGAACTCAAGACTCTCTGATCATTATGCATCTAGCATTAGAATACTTGTACCACTTCTTGGACGCCTTCAACTTCTTCGAGAAGAGCGCGTTCAATCCCTGCTTTCAGCGTAATTGTAGAACTTGGGCAACTGCCGCAAGCACCTACCAGCTTCAGCTTAACGATGCCGTCTTCAACGTCAACCAGCTCAACGTCACCGCCATCGCGTTGCAGGAACGGACGGAGCTTATCCAGTACGTCTGCTACTTCATCATACATCTGAACGCTTTGTGCTTCGCTCATTAGAATTCAACTCCTTTCCTATACCTTGTTTATTATATTACAAAGCGGGCCAAATTAAAATGCCCGTCATCCAAAGCAGGTGAAAAAAATGTTAAGACCTATTATTGAATTTTGCACCAGTAACATGCATTTTGGTACCGATGAGATTATGGCTAAACTGGAACAAAATCCAGATTATGATGTGATTGAATACGGCTGCCTAAGCAATTGCGGTCAGTGTAACGCTGAGCCTTATGCGATGGTTAACGGTGAAATTGTATCCGCAGATTCAGCAGAGCTTCTGTACGAAGTGATTCTAAACAAAATTAAAGAAGCCGAAGCATGGGACAACCTGGATTTGGATTGAAAATAGAAGTCATCCGCAGGGCCAGCCTTCTCTTGAAGAAAATATATATTATTCATAGATGCAACAAACAAAGAAGACCAGCTGTGGAAGCAGGTCTTCTTTGTTTGTTGAGTATCCAATTAGCCAAAATGGCGTTTGGACTTCCAGAGCACACCGCTTTTCAGCAGACGTGGCACTCGTCCACGCAATGAGGTACTGCCCATAAAGCCATAACCGAATCCGGCCTTCTTGCCCAGCGCACCTAATGTACCGCGTAGCTTTAGAGGATGCGGGTGAGGCGTTTGGCCTTTCCACAGGTCGCGTACAATGTGGGCAATCTGCTCTCCTTGCACCTCTGCCGCCTGAGCGCTTGGAGAGTAAGGAAGGCTCGCACAGTCTCCGACGACGTACACTTCAGGATGATCCGGTATTTGATAATATTCATTTAGCACGATGCGACCCTGAGGGTCTTTAGGAACTGCTAAATCCTGTACAATTTTAACGGGCTGAATCCCAGCTGTCCATACAACCGCATCGGTCATAATTTGCTCGTCACGGTTGTAAATAGCTCCTGGCTCAATACGGGAAACCGCAACATGATTTAGCGCATTCACATGATGCTCCTTGAACCAGGCATGTACATACGCAGACAAACGTTGCGGAAATGCTGATAGCACCCGCTCGCCCCGATCCATAATCGTAATATTCAAATCCGCGCGGCTTTCACGTAACTCCGCAGCAATCTCGACACCACTTAGGCCGCCACCTACAATATGGACATGTCCATAAGGCTTGATTTCATTCAAGCGCAGATACGTTTGGCGAGTATGATTAAAGGACTGGATTGTACAGCTGTATTCTTCTGCCCCCGGTGTATTATGAAAGCGGTCGGTACAACCTAGTGCAATGACAAGCTGGTCATAGGGCAAAGGCTCACCGTCTTGAAAATGGACCATTTTATTCTCAAGATCCATCGATGTGACTTCTCCATATTTGCGAATAAGGCGTTGTTCATCGGGAAAATGTACCCGCAAATCAAAATCAGATACGGTACCTGCCGCAAGGGCATAGTATTCTGTTTTCAAGCCCTGAAAGGGCATCCGATCCACTAAAATAACTTGAATATTGTCGGGAATGTGTTTATCCAGCAATTCTTTGGCAATGGTAAGGCCGCCATAGCCGCCCCCCAGAATAACGAAATTTTTCATCAAAATCCGCCGTCCTTTCGTTACCGTGTCCCCGGCAATGGTCTGGTGTCTTGTCGATCTAGCCACAAGTTTTTGTTGTTGTAAAACCCGGAAAAGCGGGCCTGCCTTTGGCAGACAGACCAGTGTGTTCCGGGGCAACTTGAGGCTGCATGGTGTGAGTAATGGGGATAAAATGCACGCGGGAAATCTGAATCCGATGTTACACTTATTCGAAAACTTCGATTTCGTTATAGAAGGTGTCACGTTCTACAGGTATGCGTCCAGCACCTTTGACCAGCCAGATTAGCTCTTTACGTGTCAATCCGGAAGGGGTTAACGCACCTGCAGCATGGCTGATCTGCTCGCGCACAATCGTGCCATGGACATCTGATGCGCCAAAGGTAAGAGCGACCTGCGTCAATTGTGGACCAATATTAATGAAGTAAGCTTTAACATGGTCGATATTGTCCAGCATCAAGCGGCTGATCGCAATGGTTTTGAGATCCTCGTAAGCAGAGTTGCGACGCATGATGTTGGCGTTTTTGCTTTTCGGCTGCATGGACAGTGGGATAAATACCATAAATCCGTTCGTTTCGTCCTGCAATTCACGAATTTGCAGCATATGCTCAATACGATCCTGATAAGTTTCGACTGAACCGTACAGCATGGTCGTATGAGTTTTCATACCGAGATTATGGGCCGTACGATGTACTTCAAGATAACGGTCCACATTGGCTTTGGTAACACGCATCTTCTTCCGATATTCATCAGATAAGATTTCCGCGCCCCCACCAGTCAGAGATTGAAGTCCTGCCTTTTGCAGCTCTTGAAGAACTTCTTTAATACTCAAGCCGCTTATGCGTGTGAAAAAGTCAATTTCCGCCGCAGTGTATGCTTTCAGTGTAACGTTGGGATACTTTTCGTTCAGCGCTTTCAGTGAATCTACATAGTATTGGAAAGGTACATGATTATTATGACCGCCGACGATATGGAATTCTCTTACGCCTGGATGGATATGTTGCTCTACATAATCAATCATTTCCTGTCCGGACAACGTATAAGAGCCTTCCTCCCCCTGATCCTTGCGGAAATTGCAGAACGCGCAGCGCGCTTCGCATACATTGGTGAAGTACAGGCTCATGTTTTCAATAAAATAAACCTTTTTTCCGTTCTTGCGTAAATTAGCTTCGTTAGCCAACTGGCCCAATGTGAGAATATCGTCAGTTTCATACAAATATATACCATCTTCGAGGTTCAAACGAATCCCGTTTTGTACCTTTTCTACAATTTCCGCCATTCTGCGGTCTGTAAAAGGTGTAACTAATGTGGACATGCCTATTCCTCCTTCAAGTTGCTCTGTGCGAGGCTGCCCGCCAAATTAGCGGCACAAGCGCTTGATGCGCACAGGATGTCCCGTTCCGTCGGTAAGAATCCGGCAGCGCGGATATACGATATGTGAAAAATGTTACAATGCCAGGCTACAATGACGAATGTCTCTTAATTTCGCCTTTGAAATGACAAATTTCCGACAGTTTCTTTAACACACTCTTTACCTATTATAAACCTCACACCACTGGTGTTCAATACAAACGAGTAGAAAAAGAGGTGTTTAAGCCTGTAACGGAAGGACATTCCATGACTTGAGCACCTGCAAATAAGAGAGTATACTGAAGGGGAGCATGAAGTAAAAGAGGAGGATGGAGCTATGATTAACATCACCGATTCCGCTGCTGAACGCCTGAAAGAAATGCTGGAGCAGCAGGAAACGCCGAATATGTTTTTACGTCTGGGTGTTACGCCAGGTGGTTGTACCGGATTTTCGTACGCCATGGGCTTTGACGACAACGAGACGGATCAAGATATATATATGAATGTACAAGATATGAAAGTAGTCGTGGAAAAGGATAGTATCCGCTATCTGGACGGTCTGGAAATCGACTTTGAAGAGTCTGGTATGTCCGGCGGTTTCACGATTCATAATCCAAATGCTGTAGCTACATGTGGCTGCGGTTCAAGCTTCCGTACAGCTACAGATGCAGGAAAACCAAACGAAGAGCCTTGTTAATTTTTCGAATGGTGGTCTGAATTATTCCTAAAGATACACGTTTAGGTTACGGATAACGGCCTTTGTAACGAATTTTACTCGTTGCGAAGGTCGTTTTTGTGTTTAGGTTCATCTTTTGCATAGGAAATACCGATATAACATTGAGTCTGGAGAACTATTTTCTACGTAAATTTACCTAAAGGAAGTGGAAAAAGATGTTGAAAAAGAAATGGCTGATTACCCCTGTGGTTGCGGTGGCACTGTTGTTCAGTCAATCCGCAATGGCGGCAGTTACGTTTCCCGATGTGAATGGTACAAAATATGAATGGGCTGCCGAATCCATTCATTCGATGGTCGACAAAGGTGTTGTCAGCGGCTATACGGATGGGACCTTCAAGCCAGGCAAAACCATAACAAAAGCAGAATTTGTACATATGTTTCATAAACTTTTTCCAGAAGTCAATTATTCAGCGGGTAAATCTTCAGAGTTTGTAGATGCACGCAAGCACTGGGCGAATCAAGATTTTGCAGCTATATTCAACGGGGATTATGTATGGCCGTTTGCTGAAAGTGTAGGGGGCAAATATCCAAACTATCAATTCTATGTCAATCCTGACAAACCGCTGACCCGTTGGGATATGATGATGATTGCTTCTGTTCGAACAGATTATACCAATCAGACTCTTCATCCTGAGATTGCCGAAGTAATTTCCTCAGCTGCACAGTACAACGATATGAAAGTTCGTCAGGCAAATTACAATGACAAATTCTCAGCCTACTATCCGGTACTGTACATCGACACAACGGGAGAAGAGTACTCCTATGATGGAGATTTCCAGGATCAAAAGGCAGAAGCATTCTACACCCTTACCAAGATGGGCGTCCTTACCGCTGACAATGGATACCTTCGCCCAAAGGCACAGGTCACACGTGCTGAAGCTGTTACCCTTTTACAGCGTTTGTATGATGCTACAACCAAGTGACTTAACAAGACTGTAAAAATGAAGAGCGCTATCCCTAAAATGGTTAGTGCTCTTGTGCTTACACCGTGCCATTGATTTAATTACGAAGATTCTTGCCGTAGCTGCTCACCTGTCTTAGTCAGATTTAGCATCCATGGCGGATTCGCGACTAATCTTATTTTACCGTGCTACAATGCCCTGAGATGATCTTCAACGCACCATCTATATTGTGCCAAACGCGTGTATAGCACATTTCATCTTCAATGGGATCATTGCCTACCGTTCCTCGTAAAGAAACGCGGGTCACCGTAACGACAGTATCATCCAGCGGAATTACTGATTGATTAAGAACTTGAATATCCGTAAAATGTAAAACACCCGAACGGTGGGCTTCCAGATCTGCTTCTTTGTTTATTACTTGTCCAAAGTGATTCACAAATATAAGATCGTCATGAATTAGCTCGTTCAAGATCTGCACATCACTGGCCAGCATCGCCTTACGCAGTTTTTCCTCGTATTCGATGATTTGATTATTCTGCATATGAATAGACACCTCTTATAATAATGTTTCAGGTCATATTTAGGAAATATTATACACCTACCGAAATCCCGTGACCAATGCTCTATTGCTTCAAATTCGTAAACAGCTCCTGCGCGGTTCGCACAAATAACTGTACAGCAAGTGAAGCATTGTGTAGAGAAGGCACAGCGATACCAATTTGACGCGTGATCAGAGGCGTGATTTCCTTAACGGTCAGATCATGGGGGAACGTAGATAAGGCGAGAGAAGAGACAATGCCCATACCTAGTCCTTGTCGGACCATGCTGACCAGCGTGCTGATATTGTGAGTAATAAATTGTGCTTGCAACTGACTTTGTTCGCGTTCAAACCCTTCCATAATGGCGACCTCATGTCCACCTTTACAAAAGATCATCTCCTGTTGATTCAAGTCTCGGATGGCGATCTTGTCGTGCGATTGAAAAGGATGACCATCAGGCAAGAGAATAATCATGTCATCCTGACATAAAGGAATTACATCTACCTCAGGGTCTGGCAACAAGATGATTCCCGCTTCAATTTCTCTGGTATGCACCCACTCCTTGACCTCATTGGTAGAGCCTTCATGTAAATCGAAAACAAGGTTCGGATAGTGCTGACGAATATGATGAATAATGGGGGGCAGAAAATAGGCTGAGGCAGAAGGAAAGGCACCAATCGTGATTGTACCTACGTCCAAGCCTTTTTCAGCGGCCACCTGCTGCTGTACTTTTTCCATGCTTTGCAGCATCATGCGAAATTGCAGCAGCACCTTGTGTCCAATATCTGTAAGGAGCACGCCTCTTTTTCGATCGCGCAGCAATAGCTGGACATCGAGCTCGTTCTCGATACTGGCGATGGCATGGCTGACCGCAGGTTGCGTCATATGCAGCTCATGGGCAGTTTGAGTAAAGTTTAGTGTTTCAGCTACGCGAACAAAGATCATAATCTGAGTTATAGTCATAAGTGAAAAGTTATCTCCCTTATTGAAAACATTCATTTTATTTATTAGTGACCACAGTATAAGCTAGTAAAGCAAAACTTTGCAAACGGCTATTCAGATTTTAGTCGTAAGCAATGCGCAATGAAATTTTAAGGAGAGAGACATCTATGAAAAAATTAACGCCTAAAGCTACGTTGTGGCTTGTCTTGATATTAGTGATGGTATGGGGGATCAACTGGCCGTTGACCAAGCTGGCCTTGCCAGATACGCCGCCGATATTTTTTTCGGGAATCCGCACGCTGCTGGGTGGTGTAATTCTGCTGTTGTTTGCTATACGTAACCGCGAAGGTTTACGTCTTAGACAAAATGTGTGGACTTATCTTGTGCTGGCTATATTTAATATTGCAGGCTACTATGGCTTGCAGACGGTAGGACTGCGTTATTTGCCTGCTGGATTATTTTCCACTTTGGTATTCCTTCAACCGATCTTGTTGGGATTATTCTCCTGGTTGTGGTTGGGAGAGCGTATGTTTCCTCTGAAGGTCATTGGACTGGTACTCGGTTTTGGCGGAGTGATCGTGATTAGCTCAGGCGGAATGGCAGGTCATTTGTCTGTGCTGGGCATTGTGTTGGGGCTAGCCTCGGGACTGTGCTGGGCGCTCGGAACGATTTATATGAAGAAAAAAAGTAAACAACTGGACTCCATTTGGGCGGTGACGATGCAACTCATTTTGGGAGGGATCATACTCAACGGGATTGGGTTTACGACCGAGAAATGGAGCGATATCCACTGGACAGCCTCCTTTATCGCGATTCTATTGTTTATTTCAGTATTCGTGATTGCGATGGGCTGGATGATTTATTTTAAGCTAATCGACAATGGGGATGCAGGAACCGTCGGCTCATATACGTTTATGATTCCGGTGCTATCCACACTCTTTAGTATGGTCATGCTCAGAGAGTCCCTCACTTTGACATTTGTAGTGGGGTTGGTGCTGATTGCAGGTAGTGTGTATTTGGTAAATACAGCTTCTCCCGGAAAGCGAGCGAACCAAAGCTCGAAGGCTGATGAAACGAATTCCTGTACAAATGCTTAGAAATATAGGATTAGGAAAAATATACTAGAATATCAGAGGGGAGAATAGTAAAATATGACTATATAAATAGAGAGGAAGTTTGGTATGGGAGAGTTAAGTGGTCATACTCAGACTGTGGAGCCGCAACCACAGTCTATTCGTAGCTGGCAGTTGTAGCAACGGTCATTTCAGGAGTAGCTGTACTAGGCTGTATAGCCTTGGCGGTATGGAACTATAATCTGAATACAAAGGTCAATTCTTTAACTATAGCGAATGCATCGCTAAAACAGACAACACAAGTCTTAACCAAGCAACAAAATGATACAGAGGCGCTACTGGGAAAAGTTAAATTAGCAGCCAACCTGTCATCCATAACGCATCTGTTAGAGCAGACATCTGTCGTTACTGATGATTTTGTATTGGAAAAAGTGACTTTTAATGTGGCAGAGGATGGCAAGTTGAAGGGTGTGCTACTGAATGTGAACAACCAACCTAATCTCGGTTTTGGCGGTGCTTATCAAGGTTATGGCAAATATAATATGTCTTCTGCTGCATTGACGAAGAAGGCAGAGGAAGTCATCAACATAGCTATGAAAGAGTACAATACATCTGACAAGCTTCCGGTATGGGATAAGAATACGAAGGTGGAAATGACGGTTCAAAATTATCCGCTTGGTAAGCGGGAAGGCGGCATTTTTAAGCTCACTGGTCAGCAATAGGAAGGAACCTAACGTTAATCCGATGCTGGGCATTACAGATTTTTGTCTTATGGAATGTAAATTGAGCGGGGGAGCTAAGAAATGGACAGATACACACCTACAGCGAGGGAACGCTGGCAGATGAAACAGAGTGAGCCGCAGCCGCAAGGCTGGGTGCTCGCTCTATTTGGCTGGATTTTTTCAGGTTTGGGGTTCGTATTTAGTTTTTTTGTCATTGGAGGCTTACTTGGGCTTATCGGCCTTGTTTTCGGAATTTTGACTAGAAAGATGGAACAAAGAAACACGCAGGGCATCCTGATTATCGTCATCAGCTCCGTCGCCATTGGCATTGGCCTGTTGATTTTTATGATTTTTTTCGCGCAAGGTTTTGTAGAAGGTCTGAGAGAAGGTTATAATGAGCATTATTAGGTCAGGGAGGTAACACCATTGAGCGTCATTGTTTCACAGCAAATCTCGGCAACGGGTGTGAAGGAATATACGAAGGTGATTAAAACATTTGATTCCCCTTTTACACCTTTGGTTGGACAGAAAATCAGGGATACGGCATTTGGCGATATGCAATATTATGATGTCGAGGACGTATTTATTGATCTAGCGGAGAATGAGTACTGGGTAATTCTACCTTCCATTTTGCTGCATACAGATGATATTGAGGATATACGAGATGCTGTGCGTGAGTATCGTTCACACGGTTGGGAATGTACGAAACCTCTATAAATGCATACTGCTTAAGCATCTACATGGAGACGTCTTTCTTTTGCCAGATAGGCGTTTTCTTGTGTATTTGTGTATAAACTATTCCTAATGATTGGCATGAAAAGAAAGAAATTATGCTGAAAATGCGCAAAATGTATCATTTTTTATCATAAAACGACAAGTTGGGAAATGAAA
Organism: Paenibacillus sp. AK121; assembly: GCF_019042715.1. Classification (NCBI taxonomy): domain Bacteria; kingdom Bacillati; phylum Bacillota; class Bacilli; order Caryophanales; family Paenibacillaceae; genus Paenibacillus; species Paenibacillus sp. AK121. The sequence continues at coordinate 247,039 of NZ_JAHPJM010000006.1, read as the reverse complement.
ACGGACTTAATGTGTTATACTTAGTATATCAAAGGACAAGAGTCTAAAACGACCGGTAAGGCCCTTTCTTTGAAGAGCCTCTGAAGGGTTCAACGTTTATCCAAAATAAATGGTCAAAAGGAAAAGGGGAAATGCTAACGTGAGAGTGAATTTGAAATTTACGAACAAAGGGCAAGTTGCAGTTGAGAAGTTCAACAATGAGGAGCTTATCGAAATCTTTAGCCGCTACATTAAAACGTTATGCAAGAAGTATGATATCTCGGTTACGGTACCTGAGGATCTGAATGAGCAGATTTTGGAAGAGGGCACCGTAAAGGTCGTGTTGGATAAGATTAATTGTGACATGGACGCTTTTTTCAAGGAGCTGAGTCGGGATATCAAGGTGCCGCTGGTCAAACGATTGGGTACCAAACTGGATAACGTGTTTAAGACCGAGGTCGTGGAGCAAGAACAGAGCTAAGAATAGAGATCAAGCGAGATCTCATGAAGATTTGCATCATGAATTGAAATCATAAAACCTCCCGAATGGGGCGCATGGCTAGGCAATGTGCTCGTTCGGGAGGTTTTATATGTTTAAGCTGCTTTATTCAGGAGATAACATGCATGGCATGTCTGCGCCTTTTAACGTGTTGTTGTGGACGTAGGGCGCAGTTTGGCTAAATCAAACGAAGGCACCAGCCCTTCCTGTGCAGCGCGACCGAGCAAGGCTTCGATGGCGGCATAACCGCTATCGCCCAAATTGGCGGTAAAATCGTTCACGTACAGGTCGATATGCGATTGGGCGACATCGGGTGATAGCTCTTGCGCATGAGACAATACATATTCACGCGAAGCTTCGGGATGTTTCCAAGCATATTCGACAGAGGCGCGTATCCAGTTGGTGATCGCCTCCAGATCCAGCGTACGACGGGCAATAATAGCTCCGAGCGGAATTGGCAGTCCTGTATCTTCTTCCCACCAGTTCCCCAGATCAACTTGCTTGCTAAGTCCATAGGACGGATATGTGAAGCGTGCTTCATGAATCACCAATCCCGCATCTATATGTCCGTCACGGACAGCAGGCATAATTTGGTCGAACGGCATCACGACAATCTCGCCGACACCCCCAGGCGCATGCTTGGCCGCCCATAGGCGGAACAGCAGATAAGCAGTGGAGCGTTCACTTGGAACAGCTACACGCTTGCCGGACAGGGCTTCCGGACCTTCGACGGTGGAACCTTCCTTGATCAGCACGAGCGGCCCACAACCCCGGCCCAGTGCGCCGCCACAAGGCAGCAGGGCGTACTCATCCAGCACCCAAGGAAGTGCAGCGTACGAAATTTTCATGATATCAAGTCCGTCTGGTGTGATCGCCAGATTGTTGGTGATGTCGATATCGGCGAATGTAATGTCCAGCGCGGGTGCGCCCGGAATTAATCCATGAGCCAAGGCATGGAAGACAAAAGTGTCGTTAGGACAAGGTGAAAAAGCAATTTGCATCTATATAACCTCCGTTAATGTAGAAAATGCGGCTTCCAACGCTTGCAAAGCCTCTTTGATTCGCCAGGCTGCACGGTCACGCGGACCAACAGCATTGGAAATCGTGCGAATCTCCATCATCGGCAGCTCGAACCTGTTGGCCGCCACGGCAACGCCGTAACCTTCCATCGCTTCGACAGCAGCTCCGGGAACGCGTTTGGCTAGGCGTTCCGCTGTTGCCGCCGTGCCGGTGGCCGTCGAGACGGTCAGGATCGGTCCGGCGACGGCCGTCTGGCCAGCGTCACGCAGCGCCTGAACGAATCGCTGCGTGGTGGCAGCGTTCACGGCAATGCGGCTGGAGCCAAAACCCAGCTCGTCCACGCTGCTGAAACCCTCTGCCGTCTCTGCCCCCAGGTCGGCGGCAATAATCGCGTCAGCGACGACGACGCTCTCCAGTGCAGCGACCTTCACGAAGCCGCCCCCAATTCCGGCGCTAATGACTAGACGGTAATCGCCTGTAGCTAGTGCCAGCGCGGTTGAAGCCGCTGCGGACGGAGCGCCTACACCAGCCAGTTCGACCACAAAGCGTGTGTCGCCTTTCAGGCCGCGCAGCACAGCCTCCCGTTCGCCTTCAACCGCGGTCATGACCAGGATGCGCCCATCTGATGTTGAATGCTCCATGGGTTGATTCCCCTTTAAATTTAGGTAATATGCTTTCTTATCATACTGCTTTTCCAAACGATGTTCAAAAAAAGTCGACAAAAAAAGCGCTCTATGGCGCTTTTTCGGAGAAACCTGCAAGATTCAACAGATATGAAAATTGGTAGTTTAAACATATAACCATTCTAATCTGGAAGAACAGCGCAGACATAGCATATAATAATTATATCGGCTGATCCTTCGTGATTAGCTGAAACATTGTGATATTGCGGTCATAATGGCTTGGGGTCCCATCCTGATTGCGCACCCGAATCATCTCGCTGCTGAACAATTCGATATAGCCACAGCCTATCTCACAGTATACGCCTGCAGGGTCTTCTTGCCAGACCGAAACGAGGTGTTGAGACAGCGCCGCGGTAAAAAATTCGATGTTTTTTTGCAGTACACGTGGCGTTTTCTTGGGTTCCATAACGTAAATCCTCCCTATATCATGCCATTTGAAAATCAGCAATTGAACGTGGCTACTAAGTGGTTATTAGACATCATAATGAACTTAAACAACTGAAAAAGGTACGGTTCGTCCTTCTACTCTATGAAACAGACGTAAACACTGTACCGCTTAATGCTATTTTTGTAAAGCATCCGTTTGACCTTTTCGACATCCATTGTGTGTTTACACACATTTTACATTGCGTTTACACTTCTGTGATGCTAGTGCGTTTCATCTAATAGTACAATAAAGGGTAACTATACTGCATGAAATTGATGGAGGCCATATGTTGATAGAGAGTCAGAAGAAGGATAAAGCCGGGTCAGAACGTTACTTTAACCGAGATTTAAGCTGGATTGAATTTAATCGCCGTGTGCTCCAGGAGGCTCAAGATGCAGATACACCGTTGCTGGAGAGAGCCAAATTCTTAGCAATTGTGTCCAGCAATTTGGATGAGTTTATGGCTGTTCGTGTTGCAGAGACGCGCGAGAAGATCAAGGCTGGTTTTATGCAAAAGGATTTTACGGGATATACCCCCTCCGGTTTGTACAAGCGGCTGATCAAGCGTACCGTCTCGATGGTATCCGAGCAATATCGAACCTATCGTGATATTTCTCGCCTATTGACGAAAAAAGGTCTTTTGCTACTTGAATATAATGACTTAAATACGACACAGCGCAAGTCGCTGGATGCATATTTTCATGAAATTATATTTCCGGTGCTCACACCGATGGCGGTCGATCAGAGCCGTCCTTTTCCACTAGTTCACAATAAATACGTATATTTGGCAGTTGTCTTGAGACGTCCGGGAGATACGGAGGAGGATAAGCCGCTTTTTGCCATTGTGCAGGTGCCTTCCAATATTCCGCGTGTTGTTTCGGTACCGTTACGTTCCAATAGCAAGAAGAAATCATTTATTTTAATTGAGGAACTGATTAAGCATCATATACAAACGCTGTTTTCCGGATATATACCCGAGGCGGTTCATCCCTTTCGGGTTACGCGTAACTCTGATTTGTCCATTAATGAAGAAGAGATCGAAGATTTGCTCGAAGAGATTGAAAAAGAGCTTCGTCGAAGACGGCGGGGAGCACCGGTCAGACTGGAAGTCGAGAAAGGAATTAACCCCTTTGCTCTGATGGAGCTTCAACGCGAATTCAAGCTGTTCGATCATGTATTTGAGATCGACGGGCCGTTAGATCTGACGTTTTTATCGTCTTTTGCCGATCATTTGGAGGGGTATTCGCATCTGAAGTTTCCGGCAATCAAACCATTGTATCCGGAAGAACTGCCTCCGCAAGAGGATATCTTTAACGTACTTCGCAAACGTGACGTGCTCGTGTACCATCCGTATGAATCATTCGATGCGGTAACTGATTTTATCATTGAGGCGTCGGAGGACCCGGATGTAATGGCCATTAAGATGACCCTGTATCGTGTCAATGGAGAATCGAAGCTCATTCCGGCTCTGGCACGTGCAGCCGAATCGGGTAAGCAGGTGACGGTAGTGGTCGAGCTGAAGGCACGTTTTGACGAAGAACGTAATATTGCTTGGGCGCGTACGCTTGAAAAAGCTGGCTGTCATGTAGTCTACGGGTTGGTCGGCTTGAAGACGCACGCCAAAATTATTCTAATAGTACGCCATGAACGTAATGTGCTCAAACGATACGTGCATGTGGGAACTGGCAACTACAATGAAAGCACAGCTCGTGTATATACGGATATCGGGTTATTCACTGCGGATCCGGTGCTGGGTGAGGATGCTTCTGAGCTGTTTAATGAAATCACGGGTTTCTCGGCGCTCAAGACTCCGCAAGCTTTCACCGTAGCCCCGACGGGAATGAAAAATAAGCTGTTTGAGCTGATCCGCAGGGAAGCGGAGCACGCACTTGCAGGCAAGCCAGCCCGTATTATTGCCAAAATTAATTCTTTATCCAATCAGGAAATGATTGATGAACTATATGCGGCTTCTCAAGCAGGTGTAAAGATTGATTTAATCATTCGAGGGGTCTGCTGTTTACGCCCTGGCGTGGAGGGCTTTAGCGAGAACATTCGGGTTATCAGCATTGTCGACCGTTTCTTGGAGCATTCCAGACTGTTCTACTTTGAAAATGCAGGTCATTCGGAGCTATTCTTGTCCAGCGCCGATTGGATGACTCGCAATCTGACTCGCCGGATTGAGCTGATGTGCCCGATTTATGACGACCGAATCAAAGAAATGCTGGTGGATATTTTACGTTTATCCTTGAAAGATAATGTAAAGGCGCGCCAGCTTTTACCTAATGGTAGCTATCAATTTGTAGCAAGAAACAACGAAGAGGCTCCCATTAGGAGCCAATTCGAAGCGATGAAGGTTAAAAACTGGAAGAAGGAAGAATGGACCACGACAACGTAAGATTCCAGGCCTTTTGGAAATCTTTTGCGACAGCCACCAGATCTCGTTGTTCCAGGATCGGTTCACTCCTGCTTTCCAGACGAATATGCAGCGCATCGTCTCCTGTCGTGGGATGGATGCTGGTGATGATGCCGGATTCGCTACGATCCATGCCGATTGCTAGCTGGAGCAGAGAGCCGAGCCGATGTACACGTTCTTCGTCGGAAGGCTCCAAAATATCTGCATGTGTACGCAGCAAGCGGGGGGTCCGATTTTTGGGGTGGTAATCAGCGATCAGCGCGGCTAGCACCGTTTCCCGGTGAGATAAACCGCCAATGCCTGCGTGCAAGATCCAGAACACGGAATGCTGGCGGAAATGATAGTAATTCAAGGCTGCGCCTGTTTTGTAAAGAGTTGCTGCAGTTAGTAACAAGCGTTTGTCCATAGCGATTGAGGTTCCCTCAGCTAAAGTGTCATAGAGCCGGACGGCGTACTCGTTAACCCGCTTGACATGCGCTTCGCTAACCGGGACAGCAAACGACAGGATATTGCGAATGGACGCGATGAGCGGGTTAGCCACCACAGGTTGCTCAGCGTTGACTAGCTCATGAAACAGGCCGTCTCGCAGACCCGCTCCACTGACCAAATACGCGGAGCCTTGAGCAGCTTCAAAGATCGTTTTCAATATAATGAGCCCCGGTACGATAATGTCGGCTCTGTCTTTGGACAGGCCGGCTGTTTTTTTGCGTTTTTCATAGGGCAGATGAGGCAGACTACTATAGAAATAATCGACATCTTCTATTGTCATTTCGTAATGGTGTGTCACAGGAAGCGAGTAATCCCGACGTTTCTGATTGATTTTAGCCAAAGTACGGAGAGTTCCACCCAACCCGATAAACGGCAGACCCGGATTGGAGAAGATCCAATCATGGTTTTGCAGTGAAGAACGGACAAAGCTCTCCATTTCCTCAATCTGTCCAGGAGACCATTCGCCATTCTTGACCTCACGTCCAAAGCGCCAATTCATATTGACTGCGCCAAAGGGAAATGAAACTGTATGCAGTCGTGTCCGATCACGGAACAGCGTAATTTCGGTACTGCCGCCCCCGATGTCAATAATAATTCCGTCACTCACATTCATTGTATTCACTACGCCCAGAAAACCGGCATAGCCCTCTTGCTCCCCGCTCAGTATTTCCAATGTTAGATCTGTCTCTTCCGCAATCCATTGAACGATTTCGTCCGAATTCGCCGCATTGCGGATGGCCGCTGTTGCTGCTGCACGCATTCGGACAACCCCGTGCATACGGCACACTTCCATAAATTGGCGTAACAATGGAGCGATGCTGCGTATTGCTTCTCGTTCCATACGACCGTTGGCCCCAACCTTTTCGCTCAGCCGGGCAGCTTCTTTGCATTCCTGCACAATTCGATAAGCTCCTGTCTCTGTCATTTCATAGATCACGAGACGTATAGAGTTTGAGCCAATGTCCATGATGCCAATTTTGCTATTCATGAGTTGACCTCCTTGTTGAAAGAAACCATTTGCCAGCAAATTCAACTGCTCCGTTCTAAATGGTATTCAGATTATTGTCATTGTACCAGTGTTGTCCGGTGCATGCTACCGTTCACCATGATCTTGTCGAAATAGACACATGATCCTGACAAACATCCAAGAATAGCACACCCCTATTGAGTATGTATAAGTATACCTGACGGCGAAAGGAGAGAATTAGATGAGACAACTTGCAAGCAAATGGCTAAAGACGAAGGCCCTCCTCCATCATCCACATACCGCCGTTTATATACCGGAAACCTGTCTATATAGTGAAGAACAATTGCGCATGATGCTGCGGCGGCATGCTTTTGTATTTATAAAACCCGTAAAAGGAGGCGGAGGGGGCGGAGTCATGCGCGTGGCAAAGGAGGGGAGGGGCTATACCTGTACGCGTATGGAACAAACACATCGGTTCAGCCATTTTAGTGCGCTTGTAGTCGGAATCGATAAGCTCCGAATCCAACGTCCGTATCTCATTCAGCAAGGTATTCAACTAGCAAGTATCCAAGGTAGACCTGTTGACTATCGAGTCAAAGTCGTAAAGGAAGGGGGAAAATGGGAGTTTCGTGCAGTGGTGGCGCGTCATGCTCGCCCCGGACTGGTCATAACGAATTTGTGCAAAGGAGGAACTTTGTTGAAGGGAACCGAGGCACTTCGGATGATATATCCGCGACGGCTAGCTATACGAAAGCGGCGGGAGATCGTTGAACTTACACAGCACTGTATTCCTATACTCGAAAGGAGATTTCCCGGGATCGGACAACTGGGATTTGATTACGGGCTTGATTGGAATGGACGGATATGGATTTTAGAGGTAAACACAAGACCTCAATAAATTCATGTTTTTTTCAAAAAGTTACCATTATAATCTATTAACAAGATGCTAAATATAATATATTTGTATAAACATAAAAAAAATTTTTTTTGCGTTTAATCGCCAAAATTCTGTGTATAAATATTGTCCACATTATCCCCTGTCACATATAAGGGTTAACGACACTTACCAACAATTTATACACAGGATTTCCACAATTGACTGTGGATAACAGAACGCTTGTTCCGTTTTTGGTATTTTGATAGAATAGATTTTGAAATAAAAGGAAAGGTTGTGTCGAGGATGGCTATGCTGACGGATGAAATGCTTTTGGATTCCTATCAGATGGCAATCGAGCTTAAACTTGAATGTGACTTCATTGCACTGTTGCTGGCTGAAATTCACAAAAGAAATCTAGAGATGAATACAGCCGTAGTCCTTCATTAGACCGGACAAGCTCTCGTACTGCGACTGTAAAGTCATTCAGGGTTCGGATGACTTTACGGACAATCACTGCAACGAATAGGCACACCGTAAAAAAGGGTATTTCACTCCAGAGATTCAAACCTGGAGTAAAATACCCTTTTTTGTCATAGTCTAAATTAACTACATTTTCATGTTACTGCTGTGACCGGGAGACAACTTGGCGTCAGGATCTACATAGACCTTGGCGTTGTTGACTGCCGTAGGGGCTTCACCAAAGCCAACCGCGATCAGCTTGAGCTTGCCTGGATAGGTGGTGATGTCTCCTGCAGCGAAAATGCCAGGAATATTCGTCTCCTGACGAGAATCGACCACGATGGAGTTACTTTCGATTTCAATTCCCCATTCAGCAATCGGGCCAAGTGTGGATACAAATCCAAAGTTAACAATGACATCGTCCACTTCGATTTCCTGAGTTTCTTTGGTTTTTACATGAGCAAGAGTGACCTTCGTAATCGTATCTTCCCCATGCAATTCTGCAATTTCCGTTGGTGTAATAACGTTTACTTTGGAAGCGAGGAGGTTTTCGACACTGTGTTCATGCGCGCGGAATTTGTCACGGCGGTGAATCAATGTAACCTGTTCTGCAATCGGTTCCAGCATAAGGGCCCAGTCTACAGCAGAGTCACCGCCGCCACTGATTAGCACCTTACGGCCTGCAAATTTGCTCAGGTCGCTGACAAAGTAATGCAGGTTCGTTTTTTCAAAACGATCGGCACCTGGAAGCTCCAGTCTGCGCGGCTCGAAAGCACCCACGCCAGCGGTAATGATAACCGCTTTACCATGATACTCGCCACCTTTGTCTGTTTTGACGATGAAGTGGCGTTCTTCTTTCTTCTCTAACGATACAACTTTCTCTTCTAGCTGCACCTCTGGATTAAAATGGTTCATTTGTTGAACCAAATTGTTGACCAGTTCCTGTGCAGTCACTTTAGGAAAGCCAGCAACGTCATAAATATATTTTTCAGGATAAAGGGCTGCAAGCTGGCCGCCCAGTTGGGGCATACTTTCAATTAAGGTGACGGATGCCTGACGCATTCCTCCGTAAAAAGCGGCGAAAATACCGGCTGGACCGCCTCCGATTATGATCAGATCGCGGATCTCCGCACCTGTGGATTGAGCTGTCACTCTAAAAACACCTCCGAAAGGGATAGTATGAATTGTAGATATTGAATCAGCCGCATAGAGGTTCAGATAGCCGCCGAACGTATGATTCACTGCTTATCATTATAAACTGCCGGGTTCCTCTTGCAAAGTTAAAGCGATTAATATTTGATGAAGACTTTCCTGTGAGTATAAATTAACCGTGTTGAGAGAAAAGCTGTGAATATTGAATGATTATGTATATCGGAAGGGGTAGAAGCATGAGCAGTATTCCCAAAATTGTCATTGTGGGCGCTGGATATGGCGGAATATTGACGGCTCAGCAATTGCAAAAGGAGCTCAAGCACAATGAGGCAACTGTCACGCTAATCAACCGTCATGATTACCACTATATTACGACTCATCTTCACATGCCTGCGGCAGGAACGGATACGATTGAGCATTCGAGGATTCCGATTGCGCAGCTCATCGATGAGTTCAAGGTGGATTTAGTCAAAGGAACAGTTAAGGAAATCATACCAACGGAGAAAAAAATCGTGCTGGAGGATGGCTCGCTATCCTACGATTATTTGGTTATCGGACTAGGTGGGGAGCCGGAAACATTCGGTATTCCAGGGATGGATCAATTCGCGCTGACGATTCGCAGTATTAACTCTGTGCGCCTGATTCGAGAGCATATTGAATATCAGTTGGCCCTATATAAAAATGATGGTAAACCAGGTCGCCTAAATTTCGTCGTAGGGGGCGCTGGTTTTAGTGGCATTGAGTTTGTAGCGGAGTTGGCGGATCGTCTGCCACAGCTGGCTAAAGCTTACGATATCGATTTTAATCGAATTCAAATCATTAACGTTGAGGCAGCTCCTACAGCATTACCAGGGTTTGATCCTGAACTGGTGGAGTATGCGATGGATGTCCTCAAACGTAAAGGGGTTAACTTCCGTATTGGAGTTCCGATTAAGGAATGCCTGCAGGATGGTGTAATCGTTGGTGAGGGTGAGAAAATTGAAGCCTGCACGGTCGTCTGGACGGGTGGGATCCGTGGGAACGGTTTGATCGAGAAAGCCGGATTCGAAGTGATGCGTGGAAGGGTGAAAGTCGACGATTTTCTGCGTGCACCGGGTCACGATGATATTTTCATTATCGGGGACAGTTCTCTGATGTTTAATCCGGAAGGACGCCCTTATCCACCGACTGCCCAAATTGCAATGCAGCAAGGAGTGCTTTGTGCCAAGAATCTGGCCGCTACGCTCCGCAAAAAGGAGCTGCACAAGTTCGTATTCTCCAATAAGGGTACAGTTGCATCTCTTGGAAAGGGCGAAGCCGTCGCCGTAGTAGGTAAACGCAAAATCAAAGGCTGGGTGGCCGCACAGTTGAAAAAGATCGTAGATCTACGCTATCTGTTCATCATTGGCGGCATTCCACTGGTATTGAAAAAAGGGCGATTTTTCTAATCTCATCCAAGTAGTCAAGATGCACCTAAAACAATAAGAACAGAAAAAGGTTTCCACGACTCCTACCAGAGCCTGGAAACCTTTTTTCTATTGCTTTTCTTTTCTATATATTAGAGTCCTACAGCTTCAGCATGTCTTCAAATGTTTCTTCGTTCAACACGCTGCCGACATAGAAGGAACCAAATTCACCGTAACGGGCACTTACTTCATCAAAACGCATTTCATAAATTAGCTTCTTGAATTGAAGTGCGTCGTCGGAGAACAGGGTTACGCCCCATTCCCAATCATCGAAGCCGATGGAACCTGAGATGATTTGCTTTACTTTGCCAGCATAGCTGCGTCCAATTAAACCGTGGCTGCGCATCAAGGTGCGACGTTCGTCCATCGAAAGCATGTACCAGTTGTCATCCAGATCACGTTTCTTGTTCATTGGATAGAAACAAATATAACGAGCCTTGTTTAATACAGGTTTCAGGCGTGCGACAATTTGTGGATTTTGCATTGGATCTTCTTCCTTGCTCAAATAATTACTCAGTTCGACCACACTTACATAAGAATAAGTTTTGGTCGTATATTTGGCGAAGGTTGTTTTGTTGAACTCATTTTCCAATTTATTGAGGTCTTCCAGCGTTTCACGCAGGTGCAGCATAACAAAATCAGCCTTTTGTCCGACTATAGTATAGACAGCCGAGCTGCCCAGGCCTGCTTCCTCGGTAACGCTCCATTCCTTCATAAACTCTTGAAGCTCGTCCAGTGCTCCCGCGCGCTCTTCATCGTCTGCGGTTTTCCATGCCGTCCAGTTGATGGACCGGAAATCGTGAAGCGCATACCAGCCTTCCAGTGTGGAGGTTACTTCGTTGGGTGTTGCTGGGGTTTGTTGAGGTTGATGTTGATTCACGATCTACACTCCTTTACGATCTGTAAATGTAATCGGCTTAGCCGAAATATGTGTACTTCCGTATATCGTTCCAGTATCCAATACGTGATGTTTAACCATTATATTGTAGCTCAATTTGGAGCTTTTCACCAATGAAAGAAGTGTGAAGAATATTATTTTTCCATGATGCAGGTCACAAAAGTCATAAAATAGTTAGTATTCTCGAAAAAAGAAGAACTCGGACGAATACGGCTGCCAAAAAGGAGGACAATTGCCCTTATTTTGTTGGTCCCACCCGAGGGCAAGTATGATAGAATAGTAAAACATCTTGGAGAACGTTATGTCAGGAAAGGAAGAATGTCGGAATGCGGATGAAAAACCTGCTGCACTATACTGAGAACCACCGCTACTGCGTTTATCGGGAATTTGGCTTGAGCGCACTGGATGAATTGATGCTGGGAAGTGTCTATCAGCCGATGGTAGGCGCATTTGCGGTCAGTCTATATCGACTGTTGTTCCAGCATGTGCCAGTCGGACAGATCGGTTATTCGCCGTTGGAACAGCAACGTCGACTTTTTCTGACACTGGGACTGGAGCCAAGTGAGAAGGGACGCAAGTATTTGATTGAACAGACCTCCAAGCTGGAGGCTGTCGGTCTGTTGCAGACGTCCAGGCTGTATGCGCCTGAAACGGACGATTATATGTATGAATATGAGATGCAGCCACCGCTCGCACCTGCTGAATTTTTCAGAACGCAGCACCTCACCCTTTTGTTGAGAGACAAAATCGGTAAGTTTGCAGTGCTTTCTCTGAGAGAATCGTTGTGGAGCAGGGAATCTAGCGAATGGTCGCAATCTTCCCATAATAAAGAGAATATTTCGGTTCCGTTTTATGAGCTGTTTGAGCTGAACACCCATGTTATCGATTATGAGCTGGAACAGGCGCTGTCCGAGGTGTCCACGAGCCGTCAGACTGGAGCATTAGCGTCCGAATCGGAGGAAGCATTGAACTATGCCGATATTATTCTTCGTTTTCCGCGTGAATCCGCCAATCGCAAGCACGTAGAGCGTCTTCGATTTGAACACGAGCAATTAGGTATGGTCAATTACGTGGTACGTAAATTTGATCTCTCTGTACAGGATATTAGCCGCTTGCTGGATGAGGACGGCATTTTTACCGAAGCAGGTGACTTATTGCTCGACGAGCTTCAGCTTCGGGCTAGCCAGCACTCCAGGCAGGAACGGAAGCGTCAGGAGGAACAGCAGGTGCAGGCCGCCAAGGTGGTTGCCTTGCGCCAGAGGGAAACTTCCACACCTGAAGAGCCGCCTGCAGAGCAGGCTGTGGAAATGGAGTTTTATGTAGAGGTACCACCACAATTCACAGCCAAGTGTGACATTCACCAATATAATATGATGCTGCGCAACGAGCCTTATCGCCGTTTGCTGCAAACTTTTTTCCCCGGCACGGTTCCCGGTAACCTGCTGGATATATTCGAGAAGATAGATATCAGCTATAAGCTGCCTGGTGAAGTCATCAATGTGCTGATCCATTATTTAATGTCACTGCTCGTATCGGGGAGCGATCAACGGATTAACCGCAACTTTGTCGAGGCCGTTGCCTCCAACATGCTGCTAAAGCAGGTAAACACTTACGAAAAGGCCGTTCAATATATAAGGGATCAAGCCAAGGTAAAAGGAAAACAGTCTACTGCTTCTTCTTCGGGAGGCAGATCCCGCACGTATGCCAAAAACAATGCGCCTGCCAAGCCGTCTATTCCGATCGTACAAGATCAACCTTCCGAGGAATCCGTATCCGAGGAAGAACTGGATGAACTGCTCCGCCTGGCCGAACGATTGCAATCCGGCAAGCAAAAAAAGGTATAGTGGAAGCCAATTCAATAATGTGTCGACTTTATGGCGGTCGGTAGCGAAGCGTCTCTCCCGCTCGATAACTCTGCACATTTTAGAAAGGAGGAGTGTCCTTGGAATCACTCGGTGATTTGCTACAGCAGATGCAGAACCCCTCGTTTCGCCAACGCACTCGCAGCGTAGCCGATCAGGTTCTAAATGATCCGCTGGTGAAGGAATTTTGTGCTGCCCATCCTGATGTGGACGAAACGCAATTGCGACTTAATATGAGTATGCTCTTTCAGTATACCCGGGATCGTCGAAATTGCGACAACTGTCCGGGACTGGAACGGTGTCCTAACGATTTTCAGGGTCACTTTTGCAAGCTGGGCGTGGAGTACCCAAATGGAACAGCGGAAATGGTGGACATTCGGACCCCGTGCGCCAAGCTGGTTGCTTCTCAGCATGAACAACGGGTGCGCGAGCGAATTAAAAGCTTTTATGTAGATGAGCGCGCGCTGTTGGAAGGCTATAATGCCGTTGAAATTGCGCGCAAGGATTTGCAACGCGTGCCTGCAGTAAATCAGGTATTCCGCTATATTGAGGAAACCAAAAGTCAGGGTTTATTAAAAAAAGGGCTGTACCTGGAAGGTACGTTTGGTACGGGAAAAACCTTTTTGATGGGCTATCTGTTGCACGAGTTGGCTCTGTCGGGTTTCAACGGTGTGATTGTGTACATGCCTGATTTTGTGGAGGACTTAAAATCCATGATTCAGGATGGACAGAAGCTCAAGGAAACGACTGAAATGCTTAAAAATTGTGATCTACTTGTATTTGACGATATTGGTGCTGAAAATTTGAGTCCATGGGTACGGGACCATGTAATGGGCTCCATTTTGAATTACCGAATGAACCGCAAACCGACCTTTTATACTTCCAATTACTCGCTGCAAGGGCTAGAGAAGCATCTTAGCTTTACAAGCAAAGACGGAGAGGAAATGTACAAGGGACAACGCTTGATGGACCGGATTCGTCCTTTTGTAGATGTCATTACCGTCAAGGGGAAAAATCAGCGAGGATAAGCGGTTATCTGCCTGCTCTTTTGATATCTTACAATTAAAAGACTATTGTGATATAATTAAAAGGTGTCGAAACAGACATTACAGGTTATAATAATGTTGACTTTTCTATAAAGGAGGAACATACAATGGCAATTGTTAACGTGTCCGATCAATCCTTCAACGCAGAAGTCGAAGGCACAGGAACCGTTTTGGTTGATTTTTGGGCGCCATGGTGCGGTCCTTGCAAAATGATCGCTCCAATTCTGGAGGATCTGTCCACAGAAGTTGGCGATAGTGTCAAAATCGCGAAGGTGAACGTGGATGAAAATCCAGAGTCTGCTTCCCGTTTCGGCGTGATGAGTATTCCTACCCTGATCGTCTTCAAAGACGGACAGCCTGTTGATAAAGTGGTAGGCTTGAACTCTAAAGAAGCATTGAAAAGCATGCTTACTAAACACCAATAATCATGGAATGTGACCCATGCTCCTGCGGGGGCTTGGTGGAGCGCCATGAACAGTCAATGCCTCCGGTTATATATACCGGGGGCGTTTTTGTGCATTATTCCTATATAATATAAGTATTAGTTGAGCAGTCATTAAGAATGGAAGGAGGAACCGGGCGAATGAAATCCTATGCGGAGGACTTGCAGAACCAGGAGAAGGCGCTGGAGAATATACGGCACAAATTAGCATTACTGCCGGATGCATCAGGCTGTTATCTGATGAAGAACAGTGAAGGCACCATCATTTATGTCGGCAAGGCCAAAGTGTTGAAAAACCGGGTCCGTTCCTATTTTACAGGTAGCCATAACGGCAAGACGCAACGACTGGTTGCCGATATTCGTGATTTTGAATATATCGTTACAGGCAGTAATATGGAGGCGCTCATTCTGGAGTGCAACCTTATTAAAAAGCACCAGCCGCGTTATAACGTGCTGTTGAAGGATGATAAAACCTTTCCGTACTTGAAAATTACGAACGAGGCACACCCCAAGCTGGAGGTAACCCGTCGCGTTCTGAAAGATAAAGCGAAATATTTTGGACCGTACCCTAATTCCTACGCGGCACATCAGACGAAAAAGCTGCTGGATCGTATGTATCCGCTGCGCAAGTGCGGTGTGATGCCAAAAGAAGTGTGTCTGTATTATCACATGCATCAGTGCTTGGGACCTTGTGTGAAAGAGGTTGAGAAGGAAACATATGACCAGATCAGTCAGGAGATTGGTTCCTTTTTGAGTGGAGGACATGAGGAAATTAAAAAGGATCTCCAACGTAAAATGCAGGAGGCCGCAGAGGAATTGTACTTTGAGCGTGCCAAGGAGCTGCGGGATCAGATTATTAGCATCGACGCGATGATGGAAAAGCAGAAAATCACCACATCTGATGCGAAGGACCGGGATGTATTCGGCTTTTCGGTAGATAAGGGCTGGATGTGTGTACAGATTCTATATGTCCGTAAGGGTAAAATGATCGAGCGCCATATGTCGACTTTCCCTTTCTACGGTGAAGCTTACAGTGATTTTATGTCCTATGTGACGCAATATTACAGTGACAACCCGGCAGTACCGCAGGAGATATTGTTGCCGGATTCTCCTAAGCTGATGAAAGCAAAATCGGCTGATGTTGATCAACCGATTGCAACAGAAACTGAGCTTTACAGTGCAACTACAGCTGAGACTACCGGGATTACAGATGAGGAAGCAGTACAAACGGAGTCAGACCGTTCTGCTGACCCACTGCGGGTAGCCGAAGCACGAGCAGCTTATGCAGAAGGAACGAATCAAGCTCAAGTTGGTGACCAAGAAACCGGGGAAACAGAAACAGAAACTCAACTATCCGGTGGACTGGAGGACCCATCTACGGCAGCTCTCGCTCTGGCTGAATGGTTGGATATAAAAGTACTTGTGCCACAGCGTGGGCTGAAAAAGCAAATGACGGGTATGGCGACGGAAAATGCACGTGTTGCTCTGGATGAGAAGTTTAAGCTGATCGAGCGGGATGAGGAACGGACATCCAAAGCTGCAAGCAATCTGGGACGTGCCATTGGGCTGGATAGTCTGCATCGGGTAGAGGCGTTCGATAATTCCAACATTCAGGGTTCTGATCCAGTCTCGGCCATGATCGTCTTTATTGATGGCAAGCCTGCCAAGAAGGAGTATCGAAAATACAAGATCCGTTCCGTGCAGGGACCAGATGATTATGAGACGATGCGTGAGGTTATTCGGCGTCGATATGAACGTGTGCTGAAGGAAAATCTTGAACGTCCCGACTTGATCATTGTCGATGGTGGGCGTGGACAAATTAAAGCGGCAACCGATGTATTGGAAAATGAGTTGGGTTTGTTTATACCTGTGTGTGGTTTGGTGAAAGATGCCAAACACAGAACTTCCCAACTACTGATGGGAGAAACATTTGAGGCCGTGACACTTGCACGCAATAGCGAGGAATTTTATCTGCTGCAACGGATCCAGGACGAGGTTCACCGTTTTGCCATTACGTTCCACCGCGAGCAGCGCGGCAAATCTATGGTAACTTCCCAGTTGGACTCCATTCCAGGCATCGGCGAGAAACGGCGTAAGTTGCTGCTCAAGCATTTTGGATCGCTCAAAAAAATAAGAGAGGCCAGCGTCGAAGACTTCCGGCCTCTCTCTATTGGGGATAAGCTTGCTCGTCAAATTATAGCTGCCCTTCGGGAGGAGGAGTCGTAGAATACGGCTCCTCTTTTTTCATGGGTTCAAACATGATTCGATTAGGCTTTTTGGGACTAAACCAGTAAATGATGTAGCCTACAATAGCCGGAAGTAAGATCCAGAATAGGCCGGCGCTCACATTCACGGTGTCTCCCAGACTTATCACACTAAGTCCCATTAATATGCTGTCAAAAATAACGTGGCTGAACATAGCAGCGATAAAGCCGTAACGCAAGAACACGAAACTAAACAGCAAACCAAGAAAAGTCAGCTCAATAGGTCTGGAAATCACCGGATAGATCGGATAAAGCGTATGTCCCAGTGCCCAAATAAGCGTAGTGATCAGACAAGCAACAAACGTATTCTTGACTATTTTTTTTACCATCGGAATACCAAATAGACGGTAAACAGTTTCTTCTCCAATACCTGCCATCCAAGCCATAATCGGCAATAGCCATGGATAAGCCATATTGTAAGGGGACTGCGTGGCGTCTGTAGTGGAGAACGTATTAAATGTGCGCTCCAATACAAAGAACAAAATGGATTGTACGCCCAGTAAAATGAAGGCCCACAAGTAACCGACATACATACTGCGAAGCACATACAGTCCGTAGCCTGGCTCTTTAGCACGTGGCCATGCATTTAGTCCAACCTGACGCATAAGCCCGTCACCGCCTACCAAGGAGAAATAGATAGCTACAGCCATGAAGAAGGTAACACCAACCTGGAATACCATAAGAAATAAAAGCATGCCCTTACTGCCTGCTTCAGCTTGCAATAAAGGTAGCATGTTCATTGTCCCAGCTATACTAGCAATAAAGTATACAATGGACAGAATAATACCACGAACAAATGAAGTATGTCGTCGAGTGAGTGACGCATACACAATGGCAAGTACGCCCAGGACAAAGCTAAATAGGGCATAACCCGCATAAGTCATCCAATTCGCCCAGTATGTTTGCTTTTTAACATAGTCGGTATAGGACGAAGGGGCCGAAAAGCTTTGGGTAAACGAGCGAACATCCCCGTCTTCAAAAGTAAAAGCCAGCGTAAGTACCGAGGCGCCGATTTTCTTTTCGTCCACGGTATATTTTAATCCACCTTCCCCCTCAGTGGTCGCGAGCTTCAATTCAGATGGCTTAAAGCCAAAGCGTTTGATCCATATTGCTGCAGCCTGTTCCTTGGCTTCGAGCGTCATGTCACCCTCAGCTACACGTACAAGTCTGCTTCGTGCTTGTTCATCTGTAGAAACATCAGCCTGTGTGTAATTGGTGCTGGAGGTGATCCGTTTAAAGCTAACGACCTTCCCAGTGGATAAATCCACATGGATTTGCAGCTTGCCCTTCGCTGAGGAGTCAGGCAAATCAACCCGAAAGGTTTCATAAGGATAATTTTTTTTCCATGTACGATCGTACTCTTGAACCAATTTTTCTCTGGATAAATAACCGTACAAATCTGTTTCAGCCTGATAGGTTACGACGGGCTTCTCTGGCTGTGATTCCGTATAGCCCAGCTCGGAACGGGCAAAGTCCAGGGCGTGTATGACCGCTTCTTGTTTGCTGATGACCTTTGCATTCATCAATGATTCCGGACTTGGATTGCTAATTGAGGGAATAAGCAATTGAAAGATAAAAAAGCAAATCAGGCCAACCCCGCCCAGCAAGCCTAATTTTTTGAAGTTGGCCGTGAGCACGACCGGTTTCCCGATAGGATTCATGAGTTTCCTCCTTAATCTGTAAATAAGAACATCCATTAAAGATATCATACTGCACAGGTTCCCGCCAACAGACCAGCGATATTCATGAAAATAGAGTGAAAGCACTTTAAAGTTTTAATAAAATTAGATAAGCTGTGATTAATCGATGTCTATTCGCGAATTAAAGCCAATTTCACGTTTTTTCGGCGAAATCGGTTTTGTGATCTGGATAGAGAAGGATTATAATCTTGAGGCAATGCCTATGAAATATATGGGTAATGATATACATTTAAGCCGAATTTCTATGAGAAAACGGGGGAACCATGTTACTGGGGTGAATTTTACAGCCGATCCTGATGGACCGGAAGTGTAAATAGGGCATACTGTGCTGTCCGAATCCGTCAGCTAACCTCGTAGGCTGTGGGCAGGAACCAAGTCAGGCACTCGGTTTTCCGGTGTCTTTTTTTGTGTGTATAAAAGTGTTTGGATTGGTTAGACCGCTGCGGGTTCAGATTATTCTTCCAATTGCAGTTATCCCCGGATTTTTTTGATTGTATAAACCCTTTAATGGTTAAAATCCGGAGATAAAGGCAAACGCTTCGCTTCTTCAGAACAATTCTGCCCCCTTCGCTGCTGCTCGCCAATAGCACAGGGAGCCGAGTAGTGTTTGACATGCATTCTTCCTGTATTCAGGGAATGCTAATTATAGCTACTTAAGGTTTGGAAAATCAAAAAAATCAGGGGCAACGACGATCGGAAGATAAATGGAACGCGTAGCGGGCTTACACCGTATTAAGTCACTGTTTTTATAGTTTTAAGGATTAGGAGAGAAGTGATGAATAGATGAATCCCAATGCACGCTGGCTTCGGCTTTCTCCACCGCAGATATTCGTTGCAGGCTTTGCCATTATCATTCTAATAGGTAGTTTATTGTTAATGCTGCCCATCTCTAATACAACAGGAAAACCACTTGCGTTTATAGACGCTTTGTTTACTGCCGCATCCGCGACCTGTGTAACCGGACTTGTCGTTAAGGATACAGGGCTCTTTTTTACAACCTTTGGTCAAATCGTTATCGTTGCGCTGATCCAGATCGGTGGTCTTGGCTTTATGACCATGGCTACCTTGATCGCGCTGGTGTTCAAACGTCGCATTTCCTTGCGGGAGCGCCTTATTTTGCAAGAAGCGATGAATCAGACCTCTGTCGAAGGAATTGTTGGATTGATCCGCAAGGTGCTATGGTACTCGCTGATGATTGAGGGCGTATGTGCAGCTATTTTTTCGATTCGCTGGTCATTTGATATGCCTGTCGGCAGGGCGATTTATTTTGGAATTTGGCATGCCATTTCCATGTTTAATAATGCTGGTTTTGATTTATTCGGTGAATTTCGCAGCCTGACAGGTTATGTATATGATCCGATTGTTAATTTTACAGCCATGTTTCTCATTATTTCGGGTGGTATTGGTTTTGTAGTGATGTCAGACCTGGCAGATTATCGTAAGCGTAAGAGACTATCCTTACATACCAAGGTGGTACTCAGCATGACAGCTGCTCTGATTGTCGTCGGGACGCTCGTCATTTTTGTATTTGAGTTTACGAATCCAAAGACGCTTGGTTCGCTTGATTGGGGTGGTAAACTGCTGGGTTCTTTATTCCAGTCCGTTACTCCACGTACCGCAGGTGCCAACACGCTGGACATTGCAGGCTTGCGGCAGGCTACGCAGTTTTTTATCATCATACTTATGTTTATTGGAGCTTCGCCTGGCTCCACTGGGGGCGGGATTAAGACCACTACATTTGCCCTGCTCATTGGAGCGGTGTTTTCGATGCTGCGGGGACGGGAAGATATTGTGCTGTTTCGGTACCGACTTGCGCAGGCACGAATTTATAAGGCTTTGACCATTACCTTGCTGGGGCTGCTGTTCGTGATTGGGGTGACGATGATTCTGTCCGCAACCGAAGATCATCATTTTCTAATGATCTTGTTCGAGACAGTGTCTGCATTTGGTACAGTAGGGCTGTCTATGGGGCTTACACCTGATTTGTCAGTTGTAGGCAAGCTGGTGATTACTCTGACGATGTTTGCAGGCAGGCTGGGTCCACTCACGCTAGCTTATGCACTGGGACCGAAAAAGGGTAAGGAATTGTATCGTCATCCAGAAGGTAAAATAATTATAGGGTAAGGGAGTTTTCGAGTAGATATGAAAACGCAGCAGTTTGTAGTCATTGGCCTGGGACGGTTTGGCTCAAGCCTGGCTTTGCAATTGGTGGATATGGGGTGCGAGGTGCTGGGCATTGATCGGAATGAGGATGTTGTAGACAGTATGAGTGAGATCCTGACACATACTGTCGTGGCGGACGCTACAGATGAGGATGCGTTGCGGTCACTGGGCATCCGTAATTTCGATTGCGGCATTGTTGCAATTGGTGATGATATTCAGGTAAGCATCCTGACCGCCATTTTGCTGAAGGAGCTGGGTGTGAGAAAAGTCGTAGCCAAAGCTATATCTGTACTGCATGGGCGTGCGTTAGAGAAGCTTGGGGTGGACCGAGTCATTTATCCGGAACGAGATATGGGTATTCGGGTAGCGCATCAGCTGGTCACGCCTAATCTGCTCGATTATTTGGAGCTGTCCAAGGAATACAGCATTGTGGAACTCAATGTGCCTGCATGTCTGAATGGCAAAACGTTAGCAGAATTAAATGCTCGTACCCGCTTTGGTTGCAGCATCGTGGCACTTCATACGGCGAATGGTATCTTGATCGCGCCGACAGCTATGGATCGGCTGAAAGCAGACGATATTATGGTCATTATCGGCTCCAATGACAATATCGGCCGCTTTGAGGATGAGGTCGTTAATGTCAATGAAGAGGGTTAAATTCTCTACACCATACGGTAGCCTGCAAACGATGCACGTGTCTCGCTAATCCAGCGTCGTGCTGTCGGGCCGAGATCGGCCGTTTCTGAGTATATGAGGGAGGTCGTTCGGCGTGTCTCCTTCAAATCAGGCAAGTACAATGCAGTAAGTCCATTATCTCGCAGCAGTTCGCTGCGCAAGTAGGATTTGGGCAGCAAAGCGGATGCCTTGCAGGTTGGAAGCAGGCGTACAATCGCCTCGAAGGAGTCGATTTCCATGCGGATATCCGGCATAATGCCGCTGCGCTGGAACAAGTCATCCGTCAGGCTGCGGTACCAGGTTCCTTTGGAGAAAATGATCATCGGCAATCCTTGCAGGTCCTTCATTGAAGCCGTTCCTGTCTTGACAGTTAATTCATGTCCGATGGGGACGACTAGCTCCAAATGATCGTCAAATAACGGAATGCAGCGTAATCCAGCTTCATGAATGGCAGACCCGACCACGCCGGCGTCTGCTTTTTTGTCGCGTACAAAGGCGACGATTTCATGCGTTTTGCCGGTGAGCAGCTTTAGCTCAGTCTGAGGATGCTTGCTCATGAAAGCCTCGACGAGGGTAGGCAACGTCGTTTGGAGTGTCGTAAGACTTGCGCCCAGAGTAAGCATGCTCTGGGCTTCATTTTTGTGCTGTGACAGCTTTTGTAAGAAGCGAAGCTGACGTTGCCGTTGCTCCAGCGCGAAAGTATATACAAATCGGCCAGTCGATGTAATTTCGAGCCGTTTGCCCCGACGATCAAAGAGATGGACACCCAGCTCTTCCTCCAGCTTGGCAATTTTGCGAGACAGGGCGGGTTGGGACAAATTCAGCAGTTTGGAGGCTTTATTCAAGCTGGACTGCTCGACAACGACGGCAAAAGCGTTCAAATCCTCAAACAAATCTTCCACTTCCTCTCTATATGCAAAAAAGACATAATAATTAATACGTATATTGCAATTCCATTATAAGCCGAAAAGGAGTAACATGAAAGCGACACAAGATGTTCACACTTTTGTTTTTCCTTATAAGGGACACCTTGTTGAACATTCCCTGTCGGGAACTGTCATTTTATATGTTATATTACTATTGAAAACGCTATTATTGGGAGAAGGGAGCATGACCTAGATGAGAGGATTTTATTCCAGAAAGCTGCATTCGCTTCTTGGCGTCATTCCGTTGGCTCTATTTTTTGTTGAGCATTTGGTGACGAACTTCACAGCGGTGGAGGGCGGTAAGGAAGGCTTTAATCGCAGCGTGGCCTTCCTGAATGGTTTGCCGCTGGTTATTGTGTTAGAAACGTTATTCATCTACTTGCCATTACTGTTCCACGGAATCTATGGCTTGTATATCGCTTATCAGGCTGATCCGAATGTTAAAAGGTTTGGCTATTCGCGTAACTGGCGCTTTTTGTTCCAGCGTATTTCCGGCGTCATTACGTTTGTATTTATTATCTGGCACGTATACGACACACGCTTTCAGGTGGCCCTGGGTAATGTCACTCATGAGGAGCTAGGCGGCGTAATGCATGGCATAGTGACGAACCCAGTCTATTTTATTTTGTATTTAATCAGTGTCGTTTCGGCATCATTTCACTTTGCTAATGGACTGTGGGCATTTATGGTCAGTTGGGGGATTACTGTGGGACCACGTGCCCAAAAAGTATCTTCCTATATCTGTATGACCCTGTTCGTGGTGGTGTCGATCGGCTTCGTTGCTTCCCTGCTTGCATTCCGCAGCGCGGAATTCCAGGAAACGGCAACAGCCTTGGTGCATTGCAGCGCTTTTAAACAGCTACTGTAAACGAGTTATTTAAATTATACATTGTGTTGAGATTCTATTCTGAATGGTAAAAGGGGATTTAGTACAAATCCTGAAAAGAAGGAGTGAGCAGAAATGGCAGCATCCAATATTATTGTCGTGGGCGGCGGTCTGGCAGGTCTAATGGCTACGATCAAGGCGGCAGAGGCGGGAGTCCACGTTCATTTATTTTCTTTGGTTCCGGTCAAAAGATCCCACTCCGTTTGTGCGCAAGGCGGCATTAACGGTGCGGTAAATACCAAAGGTGAGGGAGACTCGCCCTGGATTCACTTTGACGATTCAGTCTATGGCGGTGACTTTCTGGCAAACCAGCCGCCGGTAAAAGCGATGTGCGAAGCGGCTCCGGGAATCATCCATCTCATGGACCGTATGGGTGTTATGTTCAATCGGACACCAGAAGGACTGCTGGATTTCCGCCGTTTTGGCGGTACCCAGCATCATCGCACAGCCTTTGCTGGTGCGACGACAGGACAGCAGCTCCTGTATGCTCTCGATGAGCAGGTACGACGCTGGGAATCTGCGGGTTTGGTGACCAAGTACGAGAACTGGGAGTTTTTACAGGCTGTACTGGATGATGAAGGCATCTGTCGAGGGATTTGCGGGCAAGATTTGCGTACGATGGAAGTGAAGACTTTTGCAGCGGATGCCGTTATTCTGGCATCTGGTGGTCCCGGGATTATTTTCGGTAAAACCACAAATTCCGTCATTAATACCGGCACGGCTGCCGGTGCAGTGTATCAGCAAGGCGTTCGCTATGCGAACGGTGAGTTTATACAGATTCATCCAACGGCTATACCTGGTGACGACAAGCTGCGTCTCATGTCCGAGTCGGCACGGGGAGAGGGCGGTCGCATTTGGACGTATAAAGACGGAAAGCCATGGTATTTCCTTGAAGAAAAATATCCGGCTTATGGAAATCTGGTCCCTCGCGACATTGCGACACGTGAAATATTCAGCGTATGCGTTGATGATGGACTGGGTATTAACGGCGAGAACATGGTCTATCTGGATCTGTCTCACAAGGACCCGAAAGAGCTGGATGTAAAACTGGGCGGCATTATTGAGATTTATGAAAAATTTGTCGGCGACGATCCGCGTAAAATCCCAATGAAAATATTCCCGGCTGTTCATTATTCAATGGGCGGCATGTGGGTCGATTATAACCAAATGACAAATATACCGGGTCTGTTCGCAGCTGGTGAGTGTGAATTCCAGTATCACGGAGCGAACCGCTTGGGTGCAAACTCGTTGCTGTCGGCCATTTATGGTGGGATGGTGGCTGGACCAAAGGCTGTAGAATATATCAAGGGCTTGAAAAAGTCTGCACAGGATGTAGCTTCTTCGGTATTTGATGCGGCAGTCAATCAGCAGACGGAGAAATATGAGCGCATTTTGCATATGGACGGAAAAGAAAATGCCTATGTTCTTCATAAAGAGCTGGGTGAGTGGATGACAAACAATATGACCGTGGTTCGTTATAATGATAAGCTGGAAGCTACGATTCACAAGATCAAGGAGCTGAAGGAGCGTTACTCGAACATTAACATTAATGACGCTTCGCGCTGGAATAATGCGGGTGCGGCGTTTACACGGCAGTTGTGGAATATGATGGAACTGGCTGAAGCGATGACCAAAGGGGCGCTACTGCGCAACGAAAGCCGCGGGGCCCATTACAAGCCGGACTTCCCGGATCGCAACGATGAAGATTATCTGAAAACGACGATTGCAGATTGGACACCGGAAGGACCACAAATTTCGTATGAAGAGGTCGACGTTTCACTGATCAAGCCGCGTGTTCGAGATTATTCCAAGAGCAAATAACAGAAGGGAGTGTATTTAGATGTCGGAGCAAGCAGTGAAGTCGAATAAAACAGTGAAGTTCGTGGTTACTCGTCAGGATGAGCCTAATGCTAGTTCCTATACGGAAGAATTTGAATTGGCCTACAGACCGGGAATGAACGTGATCAGCGCGCTGATGGAAATTCAGCGTAACCCGGTAGACAGCCAAGGTAAAGAGACGGCTCCGGTGTGCTGGGAGTCAAACTGCCTGGAGGAAGTATGTGGAGCTTGTTCTATGGTGATTAACGGCAAGCCACGTCAGGCGTGCGCAGCGCTCGTCGATAAGCTGGAGCAGCCGATTACGATTGCGCCCATGAGTACATTCCCGGTAGTACGGGATTTGGTCATTGACCGCAGCCGGATGTTTAACGCGCTCAAGAAGGTCAAAGCGTGGATTCCGATTGACGGTACCTACGATCTGGGACCGGGTCCTAGAATGGCAGAGAAAAAGCGTCAGTGGGCGTATGAGCTGTCCAAGTGCATGACCTGTGGTGTCTGTCTGGAAGCATGCCCGAACGTCAATGAGAAGACGACGTTCATCGGTCCTGCGGCGATATCTCAGGTTCGCCTGTTTAACAGCCATCCGACAGGGGAAATGAATCAGGAAGAGCGCCTGGATGCATTGATGACGGACGACGGGCTAGAGGGCTGTGGGAATTCGCAAAACTGCGTACGCTCTTGCCCGAAAGGCATTCCGTTGACAACTTCTATTGCCGAAATGAACAAGCAAACGACTAAGCATATGTTTAAGCGCTGGCTGACTGTGTAGCAGAGCCAGCCCATAGGTTGTACTCAAACAGGCTTCTTCCCAACCGGAGAAAGCCTGTTTTTTTGCGCTCAGGAATGATGGAGGGTAACATGGAGGAAGGAGCGAGGGACAGCACTTATGGTATAATTATAATATTGTGTATCGTTTTGGAGAAAAGGAGGCTGGACAGGTGACTGTGCAACCGATAACGAATCGACCTGTCACGAGGTCGGATGTAATGAAAGGATTAAAGGAGCTGGGAGTTCAGAGCGGCATGACATTGCTTGTTCACTCGTCGATGCGCAGCTTTGGGCGCTTTGTTCCAGGCGGGGCCTCCACCATTCTTGCCGCATTAACCGAAGCGATTGGCCGGGAAGGGACGCTGGTGATGCCAACACAGTCACACGACTTGACAGATCCGTCCACCTGGATGAACCCGCCTCTGGATGAGTCATGGTGGGAACTGGTACGTGAGGAAATGCCTGCTTATGATCCGGCCTGGACGTTGACCGGAGGGATGGGCGTCATTGTAGAAACGTTCCGTGGCCTGCCGGGAACAGTGCGCAGCGGACATCCGCACGTTTCTCTGGCGGCATGTGGACCTGCTGCTATAGGCTTGCTGGAAGCGCATGAGCTTGATTTTGGGCTGGGTGAGCATTCGCCCTTGGCGAAGCTGTATGAGGCAGATGCCTATGTACTGCTGCTGGGCTGCGGACATGACAGCAACACCTCCTTACATTTGGCAGAATATCGAACAGCCTACAATGGACGTGAAGTTGTCACGCATCAAGCCCCTATGATGGTGGATGGGACCAAAACGTGGGTGTCTTTTCAGGATTATAATATTACCTCGGATGATTTTGAGCAGCTGGGACTTGATTTTGAACGGGAATGTCCCACATCCTTTATGCGGGTGAACATTGGAGAGGCTTCATGTTTTTTCGCAAGGCAACGGGATTTGGTTGACTATGCAGAGCAGTGGTTGTCCACTCATCGCTAAAGCTTCTGAACAGTAGGGGATTCTGAGAAAATGAGATAGAGGAATAGATCGCAAGGGGGAACGCATATGGAAAAGACGCCGCAAATCCGCCGCGAGAGTCAGGATGGCCCACATCAGGAGGCCGCTATCCCTCCCGGTTCTTCGCGGCGTTCCTTATCAAATGAGCCAGCCAATCCTTCCCGCCGCCGTTTTTTGAAAAAAGCGGCTTTAGCCACAGCAGGAACTGCACTATTGGCTGGAGGATATGCCTCCTTATGGGAGCCTAATCATTTGGAGATTACACGCTTCAACTTGTCTCTCCCTCGTCTTCCGTCTGCATTTGACGGAATTAGGGTGGTGCATTTCAGCGATGTGCACTTGGGGTTTCACATGGATGAGCAGGATCTGAGCGAGCTTGCGGACCGAATAGCTGGTCTGGAGCCGGATTTGCTCTGTTTTACAGGCGATATTGTAGATGATTTTTCAGTATCTATGAAGGCCGCTGTTCCAGTTATGGCTTCCATGCACGCTACCCTTGGTAAGTTTGCTATTCTGGGCAATCATGATTATAGAGGCTTACCCGCCGGCGTTCAGGAACTATATCCAAAAACCGGGTTTACACTGCTGAGAAATGAGCATGCGGTTGTAGAGCGCGCGGGACAACGTGTGGCCATTGTCGGCTTGGAGGATAACATCATGGGCAAGCCCAATCCGCAGCGTGCAATCCACGGACTGCCTGATGGGATGTGCAAGCTGCTACTGATGCATGAGCCGGACTATGCAGATGTGGCGGCACAAATGTCCTTTGATCTTCAATTGTCAGGACATACACATGGGGGACAGGTACGTTTGCCTGTCATTGGAGCACCGATGCCACCCCCAGGTGGACGCAAGTACATTCAGGGATTATTTCATGTGGGACCGGATAGAATGCCACTGTATGTCAGCCGAGGCATTGGTATGACACATTTGCCAATACGGGTAATGTGCAGACCGGAGCTTAGTGTTATTACGTTAAAATCTGGCAAATAGGTCATGATCTTTTTTTCATCTTCATCATATATGTTGGAACTACATAATGTTGGCTTGAATGTAGTGTAGAGATGTAGCCGTTTCGGACAAAGGAGTGAGATTCAGATGGATCGTATTGCTGTCATTTCAGATATTCATGGCAATTGGCCTGCTTGTGAGGCGGTGCTGGAGGATATTGCTTCCCGAGGCATTAGCCGTGTGTTTTGTTTGGGGGATCTGATCGGCAAAGGGCCTAGCCCGTGCGAGGTTCTGGATGCTATCCGTCAACATTGTGAAGTCGTCGTTCGGGGCAATTGGGATGAGCTGGTTAGCATAACGGATGATCTCAATTTTAGCTGGCAAGCCGAACGTTTGGGTGCAGAGCGAGTGCAGTATTTGGCGCAGTTGCCGTTTCATTATGATTTCAGAATGAGCGGACGTCGTATCCGCTTGGTGCATGCCTCGCCGCAAAGTGTGTATCACCGCGTACAGCCATGGGATGAGCCAGCCAAAAGGCTTGCCATGTTCGATCCGCTAGCTGAAGAAAGTGGAAAAGTACCTTTTGCTCCAGAGGTTGTGGGATATGGGGATGTGCATAATGCCTTTATCCAGCATTTTCAGGGAAAAACACTTTTTAACGTTGGGAGTGTCGGGAATCCGTTGGATATTACCCAGGCTTCCTACTGCATTTTAGAGGGGCGATGGGGAGAGGAGCAGCTCACGCCTTTTTCCATTCATTTTGTACGCGTACCCTATGATATAGAATTGGCAGTAAAACAAGCAGAGGAGGCAGATGTGCCTTCTTTGGCATATTATATTCGAGAGCTGCGTACCGGAATTTACCGGGGAATTCAGGACCTGGTTTAAGTATGGAAATATGCATGGCTAAAAGCAGAATCCATCCGCAGGAGGGAACATTGTGCTGACCAGAGAAATGCTTCGTCTCGGATTGCCGGAGCTTTACACTCGCCGAGTCCGATTGCGCCAGCTAAAAGCGGAGGATTATCCTGCGCTGGAGCGGATCTTATCCGATCCATTGGTAATCCAATATGTGAATCGAATTCGCAAGCCAGTCTATGCAAGAATGAGACGCCTGGTTGCGCAAATTAAAATATCAGCTGACTCACTGGATTCCCTGCATTTTGCGGTGGAATGTCATCGGAGAATTACAGGAGAGAGCAATCTGCATGATGAATTCAACGAACGGTCCTCCTCATCGTTGCTCGGTATTGTTTCTTTTCAGCAATGGAATGAAAGAACGGGTGAGGCACAACTGGGCTATATTCTGGATCGGCCTTTTTGGGGACAGGGACTGGCTACAGAAGTCGTAGGAGAAATGCTGAAATTTGGTTTCGAGTCTTTGAAGCTCAAGCGGATCGAAAGCCGTTGCCAAGAGAATAACCAGGCTTCTATGCGTGTGCTTATGAAAAATAAGATGCGCCTGCTGCGCACCATTGGTGCCTATGATCCCTCAGGAGAGGTGCCGAGTGTATTGGTATTTTCGCTGACCCAAGGGGATTATGCGTAGAAATAACATTGGAATATTTTGTTACAAAGATGAAATATAACTGCAAAACAACTCTAACACAGGACGGGTACAATACAGACATGACCCCCTTTTGAATAATATATGTTGCTGGGACCCGATCATTCGGGTCCTCTTTTTTTTGTTATCCTATAGTTAGAACCAATCAGGAAAGAAGGGCTAACTCACGATTCCGCCTCATTTGGGTAAGGGAAGGGATCGTTACATCTAGATACAATCCATTTATGTCATATTCAAAATATCATGCTACTAGGTGTATAGGGTCTAGGTCTCGGGATGACCACAACGCCACTGGCCCATGTCGCCCTTGGTGCTGTATCGGCTGAGGAGGCAGGAACGGGTTCAGGCTTGTTTACGACCTTTATGTACTTGGCTAATTCGTTGGGTGTCGCTTTGATCGGTATCTTGTTCTTATCCTCGCTCAATCACACGCTTTCAGATGCTAATCTGTCCGATTATATCAGGGCATTCTCTATTTCTGTGGCGGTGAGCGGCCTTCTTGCCTTGGCTGCGCTCATTTGTATTTCATTTTGTTACAAAAATGAAATATAACTGCAAAACTACTTTAATATAGACTGGGTACAACATAGACATGACCCCCTTTGAATCATATAAATTGCTGGGACCCGAAGCTTCGGGTCCTCTTTTTTTTATAATTCATAGGTACGTTTCAGGCTGGTTACCAGCTCTGGAAGCCATTCATTTAGGGAGAGAAAGGAGTATCCCTCTGACTGGGCTTTGGACGTATCCATGTACCACGATTGTGTAATACCGAATGGAAACATGTGCTTATCTACTGTTTTTCTTGCATCACAGCTTGTTTCCCTGTTACCTGTTCAATGAATGAAATGATATCTCCAATCCTTACTGTACCGTCGGAGCAAGCATTTACAGGGCCTGTTACAAGACCAGACCCAAGCCAAAACAGAAAATCTACGGCTTCATCGGAACGAATAAATGAGATATGTACATACTTACATCACTCCAGCTGGAATGGTTTTCATTTATATTAAGATAGACGGACGAAGGAATGTAAAAGATACAGGACGCAATGAAAATGAGGAGGATCACATGCCATACGTAAAAATTCAGGATTTAGAGATTTATTATGAAAAAATGGGTACAGGAGATCCCGTCATATTTTTGCACAGTCATTATTCAAGAGGAATCCTAGCTTTTTCATCTCAATTACTTGATTTTCAGCAAAAGTATACATGTTATTTTCCCGATCACCGGGGACATGGCAGAACGAAATGTGACAGCCTGAAATGGAGTACCCCTCAACTTGCAGAAGATGTGATTAATTTTATGAAGGCCCTACATATCTCCAAGGCCCATCTTATTGGGTACAGCTGCGGAGGCAATGTGGCTTTATACTGTGCGGTGAAGCACCCTCAAATGTTCGCAACCCTTACCACCATTGGCTGTAGTGGAGTCGCATGTCCTGAGGGGGCAGATGAGTTTGAGCCGGAGTGGCTCATCCAAAACGAATGTTATGAAATGATCCATCAAATGATGGAACGCCATGAGGAAGCGCATCAAGGTAATTGGCAGGAATTTATGCGTCAGAGCGCTCAGGATTGGCGCCAATATCCGCAATTGACACGTAATGAGTTAAGCCGCATTAAGTGCCCTGCATTATTTATCGCTGGTGAACATGACGACTTTGCCACAGAAGAGCAGCTTCAGGAATTATGCTCATGGGTCCAAGATTCACGTTATCTAGTTGCTCCGGGTTGTAGTCATCGACCGCACATGCTTAGAGAACAGCCCATTTTAATCAATGATTCTATTCTTCAATTTTTGAATAAACATGCTATTGGTTGATTAAAATTATTCCCCTAGAAGCTTCAAAAAATTGGCTGGCACCGTAATTTGCTGATTATTAATCATAATCTTTCGAAGCTCTTCCATAGAGTTTTCTTCACCTCTGGCATCTTTAATCTCCTTGATTTCACGATGCAGACGTTCCATTTGCAGATCCAGCGCATTAGCGGAATCCGCTGCGTTCTTTAATTCACGTGTCAGACTCTCGGGAACAGACTGGTTATATTTATAAAAGATTTTATGCTCCAGGCTTGCCCAAAAATCCATCGCAATGGTTCGAATCTGCACCTCTACGCAGACTAGTTCCTCACAGTCCGACATGAATACAGGAACTTGAACCAGCAAATGCAGACTCTGATAACCGTTCGGCTTGGGATTCTTGATGTAATCCTTGATTTCCAGCACCTTGAGGTCACTCTGTCTCTGAAGCATGTTACTGACATCATAAATGTCAGAAATAAAAGAACAAGTAATACGTAAGCCCGCGATATCCTTGATAGAATCTTTGATAGCATCCAGCGATAATTCGCTATTTTTACGAAGCATTTTGTTCATGATACTCTCAGGAGATTTAAGGCGTGATTTGGTATGCTCAATTGGGCTGTAATCGTGCAATGCTTGAAATTCCTGCTTTAATATTTCAATCTTGGTTTCCATTTCGTCGAGTGCAAACTTATAGATGAGCATAAATCGCGTGATATCATGCTTTAGCTTTTTGAGCTTGTCCATAGGATCTTCCAATTGCATATGTAATTCTCCTCACACAAAGATGTTGTTTATTTAAAATAATGGAGTTGTACGGTTTAAGGCGATGGGTAGCAGAGCGAGGATTTGAATCTGGAGAAGCGTTAGTGTTCGCCTTTGCAATGGGATTGTTACCCTATATAAGGATTTCCCAAGAATCCCATTGCAACAGCGATTCCCACCCTTAATACATTTTAAAGCGCCACAGGAATTTTACGTTTTTCTTTAAAATAAACCCATTCCCGGAAGCCGATATCCTTCAGCATCGCTTTTACGTCTTCCCAATCGTCGCCTACCCGCGAAGGCTTATGGGCATCTGAACCAAAAGTGACCTCCACACCAAAATGGTGCGCTCTTTCTAAAATAGAAGCAGACGGGTACCATCCGCCACTCAGCTTGGTTTTACCTGAAGTGTTAATCTCAATCGCCACATTGGATTCCGCAATCACTCGCAAGGTTTCGTCAATGGCTTCATCGGCAGGAATGTCTGAAAAGGCAGGGAAATTCCCTTTCATTGCGTCAATATGACCTAAAATCTGAAACATGCCGCTTCGCGCAGATTGCTGAATGAGCGCATAGTAGGCTTGTTTGACCTCGACTTTACGAGCGTCACTTAATTTTTTCCAACGATTGCGGTTAAAAATGCTGTCCCCTTCGACATTATGAATCGACCCGATAAGGTAATCAAATGGATAAGGAGCCAAAGTGGAACGATACAATTCAACAAAATCAGGGAAATAATCCGTTTCCAATCCAAGGAGCACGTCAATACGGCCCTCGTATTCCTTCTTAAGCTCCTGTACTTCTTTTACATATTCAGCAAGCTGTGACTTGGCCATATAAATTTTAGGAAAAGCCTGATCCTTTTCGCTACATAGGAAGGGGGAATGGTCGGAAATACCAATAGCTTGTAAGCCTGATTGAATACCTGCTTCGATGTAATCCCGAATGTTGCCGTCTGCATGACCGCAGCGGAAATGATGGGTGTGCAGATCAAATTTCATGGACTGTCTTCCTTTCGTAACCAAGGTTTATATTGTGTATGTTGTTCATAGCGAATTACGTTATTCGGAATTGGTGAAATTCGTCTCCGGCATCCCCTTCAGATCGCTCAAAAATTGCTGCATTGCTGAGTTTAGATAACGGCCGGACTTATAAATCACCCCTACCGGATGACTAACTTCCAGCTCGGGAATATGGATCATTTTTAATGTGCCTGTACGCAGTTCAGAAGTGACTGACAGTCTGGAGATTATGGCAGCTCCGAGATTGATTTCGACCATCCGTTTGACTTCCTCACTGCTGGACAACTCAATCACGACATGGGGCACAATTTGGTGCTTTTTAAAAACATCGTCCACGAATTTCCGTCCTACCGTATCGGGAGAGAGCAGAATGAGCGGAATTTCCCGAAGGGCTTCAATAGTAGCGTGTGGTTGCGAGGCCAGCGGATGTGTAGGAGACACGACAAGTTCAAAAGAATCATAATACAGGACTGAAGTGCTTAGATTGGGATTACGTTCGATCAGATACCCGATACCAACATCAATAAGTCCGTTCTCCACCTGTTGATAGATCATCGAGGAGGCCATGGATTGAATGGAGGTTTTGATGAGAGGGAACTGATCCTGAAAGTAGGAGAGCACACGCGGTAAAATTTGAATGGCGATGGATGTTGTGGTACCCAGCGCAATGTGACCCTGCGGTGTTTCGTTCAAGTCATACAATCTCTGTCTTAATTCCTCAACAACCTCCAATATGCGCTCGGCGTGTTCCAAAAAAACAACTCCCCGGTCGGTCAGGGTGACGGGCTGGTTGCGGTCAATCAGAATGGTTTTGAACTCATCCTCTAGACTTTTGATTTGGGCGGACACCGCCGGCTGCGTCAAATTGAGAAGTTCTCCGGCTTTACGGAAGCTCATCGTTTTGGAAATCATGATAAGTGTTTCAAGTTGACTGATGTTCATGAAGTTCCTCCTCTCTTTTCTTTAGCTTGTCGCAGCTGTATAAACTGAGTTTAGCCAATCTACTTGTTTATATGTAAAACCATCGTTATGCTTTATTTCATTAGATTATAGGTTATTCGAGCAGGAAGGGCAATGAATCGAAGCAGTACACCGTAAAGTGTGGTATATTGGGGGATAAAGACTAAAGTCCTGATATACTTTAAAAATAACCAGTCTAGATTCGGCTTGTAGTAAAGATATAGGACATTATTCACATTTTTTGTGCTTTAGCTATAAAAAATTGCGGGACTGCTGTCGATAAGTGATAGAGAGAGTATTTTATTGCAGGTTGAGTCGTTATCCAGCATTATTTAAATAAAAATTCAAATTTATATGGGACTTTTGTTGTGTGTCTAAAAGCCCATCGTAAAGGGGCGCAATGATCGTGAAGGCAGAAGTGATAAATCCTTTTTTGGAGTCGGCGAGACGGGTCATTGAACAATTGATCCAAGTATCTCCTTTACCCGGAAATCTCGGTGTGAAAAATGTCGAGTTAGTGGACGACCATATCTGGATTATGATCGGGATGACCGGACAGCTCAGCGGAAATATTGTGTTCGGCCTGAATGAGCAGGTGGCGCTACGTATGGTATCGGCGATGATGGGCGGATTTGTGTTGACTGAAATTGATGAGATGGGCAAAAGCGCAATTTCGGAATTGGGCAATATGATTAGTGGCAATGCCAGTACAATTTTGTCCAGTCAGGGAATTGTCGTGGATATCACCCCTCCGCAGGTCATGAAATCAGAAAACTTGACCACTTTTGTGCCCCAGCGCGCCCTTTGTATTCCGCTTTCGGTGGAAGGAATCGGTGAGCTGGATATTCAGGTGATGATCTCTTAATATTAAAGGAGTAAGTTTCTTTAATGTGGAGGGATGACCATGAGTACATTGCAGGATAAGGTAATTGTGATTACAGGTGCATCCAGTGGGATTGGCGCCCTTTGCGCTCAGTTGTTAAGCGCAAAGGGCGCGATTCCTATTTTAACAGCACGCTCGCAGGAGCGATTGAAGGAAGTATCTGCGGGAATCAGCGGCAGGCATGAGCTGATCCCATTGGACGTTACCTGCCAGGAGCAGGTAGAGGCTGTTGCTGCACGGGTATTGGAAGAATACGGACGGGTTGATATATTGCTCAACAATGCAGGTTACGGAAAGTTTGAGTATTTTAATGAAACCGACCTGACAGAGTTTGAACAAATGATGGACGTGAACTATATGGGGGTTGTTCGCTGCATCAAGGCATTTCTGCCGCAAATGACAGAGCGGAACGATGGGCAGATTGTGAATGTAGCATCGATGGCCGGTAAAATCGGGACAGCCAAATCGTCTTCTTATACGGCCACAAAGCATGCGTTGCTCGGTTTCAGCAATGCGCTCCGGCAAGAACTGCGCGGAAGTGGAGTGACCGTAACGACGATTAACCCCGGGCCGATTGATACACCGTTTTTTGAGCTGGCAGATCCTTCAGGGGGTTATGTGCGGAATGTTGGCTGGTTTATGCTAAAACCTGATAAGGTAGCACAGCATATCGTAAGGGCGATGGAGCTCCGCAAGGAGGAGGTTAATCTGCCGCAGTGGGTATCTCCTTTTCTCAAGCTGTATCAATTAGCTCCCAGACTGATCGACAGGCTGGGGCATGGTGTGATGAATAAGAAATAATAGATGTCCCGTAGCCATTAGGTGTGGTGAGGGACATCTTTTATTTTGGTGATTTGGTAACAGGGCTATTTTCGCATATAATGGAGAGTAACGAATTTACGTATAGGGGTTGGACCTTTTCATGACATTGAATTTTGAAGCGCTCGGCGTTGAACAAGATCTGTTAGACAAACTGACCGAGCATGAAATTACACAGCCTTCGCCAGTTCAGGCAGAGGCTATACCGGAAATAATGAAGGGAAAGCATGTATTGGCGCGCTCACAAACCGGTACAGGCAAAACACTGGCTTATTTGCTACCGCTGCTACAAGCCATTGACCCACAGAAAAAGGCTACACAAAAGCTGATACTGGCTCCAAGCCAGGAATTGGCCATGCAAATTGTACGTGAGGGTCAGCGCTACGGAGAGCATCGTGGAATCCGTGTACTAGGTTTGATTGGTGGGGCGGCAATCAAGCGCCAAATCGAGAAGCTGAAGGATCATCCACAGCTTGTGGTAGGCACACCAGGACGTGTACGGGAACTCGTCGCTTCGAAAAAGCTGAAGATGCACAATATTACAACTATTGTCATTGATGAGGTGGATCAGATGTTCCAACTCGGCGGAGCAGGCGATGTGACCAATATACTAAGCTCTGCCCAGCGTGATCGTCAATTGGTATTCCTGTCCGCAACGCTGAATAATGAAATTCAGTCATTGGCACAACGGGAGATGCCTGATTACGTAGAAATCGGGATTGATCCTGACCAGAAGACGGCCAGTGGACTGGAACATTACTACTTTGTATCCGAAGAACGGGATAAGGTGGATATGCTGCGCCGTCTGGTACGGCATTTTAATCCGAGAAAAGCGCTGGTGTTCGTAAATACGACCAATGCCATCGGGGAAATTGAAGCCAAGCTCAAGCACATGGGCCTAACTACGGCATCCTTGTATGGAGATGCAGATAAAGTCACGCGCAGCAACGTGTTGGCTCGGTTCCGCGAGGACAAGCTCAAAGTGCTGGTCGCTTCGGATGTGGCAGCCCGTGGTCTGGATATTGAGGGGCTTGAAATGGTCATTCATTTTGACCCGGCTACGGATAGTCAAGCTTATGTTCACCGCGCAGGGCGGACAGGACGTATGGGACGCAAAGGACTGGTGGTGTCGGTGGTGACCGAGCGCGAAACGTTCATCATGCGTAAGTTTTCTCGTGAGCTGGGAATCGATATTGCAGAGCGTGCGTTGTACGGAGGTCGAGTTGTAGTGCCGCGCCCGGCGGATGCCAAGCGTGCCCCTGTAAGGCCATCTGAGACTAGATCCATTTCCAATGGAACAGTGACGGAAAACCGCAAGACACCTGTTCGGACTGAAGCAGGGCGTCCAGGCAGGAATTCCGTGAACGGTTCAGCTCCAGGCAAGAGCAAAGGAGCAGCCTTATCCAAAGCAGGAAAGGCACAGCGCGAGCGTGATCGTAAAAACAAGGGTGCGCCAAGATGGCTGAAGGAAAAAGGATCAAAACCGAACGAGTAAGGGAGAAGAGGGGGAGCCATGGAACAACAGCCTGTGTTGCAAATTAACGGACTGACCGGTGGATACAGCGCCAAACGCCCGGTACTACATCAGATTTCGCTCGATGTGAAGCCGGGAGAAATGGTGGGACTGATCGGTCTGAACGGGGCCGGGAAAAGCACGACCATGAAGCATATTTTGGGACTGATGACACCGCAGGCCGGAGAAATTCGCGTACAGGGGCATAAGCAGGATGAGAATCCCGAAGCGTATCAGGGAGCTATTGCTTTTGTACCCGAAGCTCCAGAGCTGTATCCTGAAATGACAGTGATGGAGCATATGGAGTTTACGGCTAGAGCATACGGAGTCAGCGAAGCAGATTTCCGGACGCGCAGCGATCAAATGCTGGACTTGTTCCGTATGCGGGATAAAAGCGGAAGTATGTCGATGCATCTCTCCAAAGGGATGCGCCAGAAAGTGATGATTATGTGCGCATTTTTAGCGGGGCCGCCGTTGTATGTCATAGATGAGCCTTTTTTGGGTTTGGACCCGCTCGGCATTCGTTCCCTGCTTGACTTTATGTTGGAGATGAAGCGTTCGGGTTCGTCTATTTTGCTCAGTTCTCATATTTTGTCCACGATTGAAAATTATTGCGATCGTTTCATTGTGCTTCATCAGGGTGCCATCATCGCTCAGGGTACGTTGGACGAAGTGACAGCACAGGCGGGTAAGCCGGGCATGCCGCTGGAAGATGCATTTTATGAGCTGGTACAAGGCAGGGAATGAGCATGGATTTGCAACGTTTGCATAAAGAAAGACGTCTAGCGTTCTGGGGACAGGTGCTGCCTTATCTGGGCTATGTCATTCAGAGCGGCCTTGCAGTGGTCTTCGGCTTTGCGCTGATTGCCTTTGCCGCATGGTACACGTCCTTGCTGATGCATATTCCGCCGGATTTGCCCATCCGCTGGATCATGCTTATTGTAGCTATTCCAATCGCGCATGCGAGCTTTCGAACGTATTTGAATGAGGCAGATATTGTCTTCCTTCGTCCCCAGGAGCACGCGATGCCCCAGTATTTCAAGGCCAGCCGGATTCGAGGTGTGGTATATAAAATATTCGGTTTGCTGCTGCTGTCCATTATTTTGTGGCCGCTGTATATCCGCAGTGATGCTGCGCCTAAGCCGCTGCTACTGAC
The DNA here is from genome assembly GCF_019042715.1 of Paenibacillus sp. AK121. Lineage (NCBI taxonomy): Bacteria > Bacillati > Bacillota > Bacilli > Caryophanales > Paenibacillaceae > Paenibacillus > Paenibacillus sp. AK121. Next base: position 208,717 of record NZ_JAHPJM010000006.1, on the reverse strand, counting down.
TCTGCTGCTGTTCGTGCTGCTGAAGCTGCTATTTAGCTACGGCGGCTGGCAGGAGCTTCGCATGGTATCGGTTGGCGGGAGCGTAGGCTATCGTCTCCTGCGGTGGGTTCTGGCTGTGCTGATGGTAGCCGCATGGCTATGGCAGCCTCCGCTACACAGCGTGCCATTTATCGTGTTGGTTGGCGTGGTGTACGTGCTTGTTCTGCGTTTACCGGTCAAACTGCTAGTGGCTTGGGAAAAACTGATCCGCACAGAGGGCATGCAGGCTGCCCGCGTGATGCGTACGTTGGGCTGGTTTGTCGATGTGCCTGCCCTTACGCAGAGAGTGACGCCGCGCCGCTGGCTGTCCTGGCTGGGTGGTAACATACCTTGGAACAGAAGGGGAGCGTATCGTTACCTGCTGTTTAAGACGTTCTTGCGTACAGAGCCAGCAGGCATTGTCATTCGGTTAGGTATTCTGGGTCTGTTAATTATATATATCACCCATGCTAGCTGGATTGGTATTGCCGTATATTTATTTTTTATATTCCTCATAGGTGTTCAGATCACTTCTTTAAGACAGTATCACAGGGATTCGTTGTGGCTTCAGTTATATCCGATTCCTGCGCATAGTCGCCGTGCGTCTTTTCTTGACTTTGTTGTTCGGTTGACGTTGCCGGCTGCGGTGGTGCTGTGGCTTCCTTTTCTGGCAAAAGGAACGGAGGATCTACTGTCTACAGTGCTTATATTGGTTGGGGGAGTCCTTGTTGTGTTCCTGCTCCGTGGTACTCAAGCCAAAAAATGGCGTTTGGACGGACAGGATGAGGAAGAAGTGTGACCCATATCTGTGTGCATAAAGTAAAGGCTAATTCGCAAGCAGCAAAAGCTGAGCTGCCTGCGGATTAGCCTTTTTTGTACGTTCGCTGCTATGGTAGTCGTGGGTGCAGATATCCGTCTGCTTTAAACGAAGATCGTTTTGCTGATGATAACTAACAAAATGAACAGCACCAAAATTGTTCCTGTGCTTGTGAATGCGCCATAACCACCGTAACCGCCTCTTGTTTCTTCTGCTCCCATGCTCATTCTCCTCTCGGTCATTGTGATAAAGGATACATCGTATCTTATGAATTGGGTTTTTGGATTGCGTGGGCCAATGTTCTGGTGTGTTGCCGAATCGCCCTATATTTTTCATCAGATGCAGGAGATGAGAGAGGAAAAGGTACGTATTATCGAGAATAGAAGAAGTATGTAATCATTATCACTTGGAAAGTGGGAAAGACGAGATGCTGGTAGATAAGCTGCTCGTGAACATATTTCTTGTGTTTGTACCGTTACTCGTATATAGCGCTTTGTCGGATCATCGGCATAGGAAGCATACCCCGCTGCTTATGGGAGGGGTGCTGGGTGTTTCTTCTGTGCTTTGCCTTATGTTTTCGTACATTTGGTACGGATTATATTGGGATCTTCGCTATGTTCCTTTGATCCTTTCTGTTTTATATTTTGGTCCTACGGCAGGTCTAATGAATGTGACGCTAATGGTAATGGCTCGCATGTATGTAGGCCCTGAGTCTATGGTGGTGGGGCTTCCGAGCATGATGTTGTGTTATTTGGGACCTCTCTTGGTAAGAAACAAATTTATGCAGCTCAAAAGCATGTTGCTTCGAATGGGCATGAATATGGTAATGAGTATATGGATTACTGGGGTCATGCTGATTTTTCTTTTAATACATTCTTGGATCAATGGCAGACTGGATGAGGATGAGATTGAGCTGATCCGTTCAATACTCTGGTTCGGTGTGATTCAATTCCTAAGTATTGGAGCTTCTTCTTTCTGGATGGAGTTTAGTTTGGAGCGAGAAGAAATGAGAAGAAAAATTAAATATGCCGAGCGTCTGAATACGTTGGGTGAACTGGCAGCCTCTATGGCCCATGAAGTACGGAATCCTTTAACCGTCGTAAAAGGGTTCCTGCAAATGGTCCAGTCAGGATTAGAAGGGAAAAATCGCAGATATGTTGCTTTGGCACTGGCAGAAGTGGATCGGGCTGAAAGAATTATTAGCGATTATCTGAACTTATCCAGACCGCAGATTGGAAACACAGAACGGATGGATCTGTCTGGCATGGTTCAACAGATCGTTTTGCTTCTGAAGCCAATGGCGAACAAGCAAGGCGTAAGGCTGTATACAGAGCTAAGGAATGAAATTTACATACATACAGATCGTAACCAGCTGCTACAGGCGTTAATACATGTGACGAAAAATGCGATTGAAGCTGCGGAAGATGGAGGCAGGGTATACATAAAGCTGACGGTTCAGGAAGAGCAGGCATGTCTAAGTATTAGGGATACTGGAAAAGGCATGAGCCAGGAGCATCTCGAACGAGTGGGTACATTGTTTTTTTCAACCAAAGAGGTAGGAACAGAACTGGGAACGGTCGTTTCCTTTCGAATTATTGAAGCCATGAACGGGAGTATACGCTATGAAAGTGAGCCCGGAGTCGGAACGGAGGTCGTCATCCTCCTGCCACTGGCACAGGAATCTCTGCTCGCTGCGGAAGGATAATTGTGCGGACGTGTGATGGACAATAGTCAGCCAATCAAAAGCGGTATGCCCTAATATCTGGCATACCGCTAGTTATGCTATATATTTAACCTGATACAGACAGATTAGGCGTTTAACAAATCTTGTGCGCCACGATAAACAATGTCATATAGGTCTTCCAGATACTCTTCTTCGATACATGAGAACGCAATACGGAGATCGTATTCACCCAATGCAATCGTGCCTACCCCATATTGCTCCAGCAAATGAGTGCGCAGTCGTTCAGCAGACAAGCCGTTCAGCTTGAGACACATAAAATAGCCTGAATTGAAAGGATAGTAGCTCCATACATCCCCGTATTTTCCGCTATCGAGCAACGCTTTGACTTTATTAGCCCGCCCCTTCATAATTTGGAACTTTTCATTCTTCTGTTGCTCAAAATCGGGTGATTTGAGGGCATCCAGTACGAAGGTTTGAGATGGGTGAGGCCCGCTCGAAATCGTTGCCCGGATAATCCCTAGTGTTTTTTGTTCCAGCGCACTCAGTACATCCTGATGCTCCGAAGCAAAGGTAATGAATCCGACACGGAAGCCCCAAACGAATTCTTCTTTGGTAGCTCCGTCAATTTTGACTGGTAAAATTCTCGGATGAAGTCCGGCTAGCTGACCGAATAATGATTCATGCAGGGAGTCCTCGAAGAACAGGCCAAAATAAGCGTCATCTGTCACAACTACGACATTGATGCCTGCTTCCGCCGCTTCCTGAATGGCAGCGACAATAGCTTTACCCTCTTCAATGCCCGGTGTATAGCCTGTCGGGTTGTTCGGGAAGTTCAGTACAACGATCGCTTTGCCGTATTCTTTCTGCGCTAGTAGCGCCTCGCGTAAACCCTCACTATTAAAACGGTGATCCTCTGTGAACAACGGAAAATTCACCAAACGTCCATGACGGCGAATACCGAAAGTCAGTTCATAGTTCTCCCAGTTTTTATCTGGATAAATGACAGCATCTCCTTCATCCGTAAACAGGTCGGCAACGATGCTCAAACCGTGGGTCAGCGCGTTCGTAACTACAGGAAGGCCGTAGCCTTTTCCAGCCAGCGAAGGATTTTCTTTCAGCATTTTGTCACGCCATACGCTACGAAGTTCAGGTTTGCCCGCAGGGGGAGCGTAAGGATATAAATCCTTGGGACTATAAGCGGACAGCTTCTCCTGAATTACCTCCAAATGCATAGGGCCATTGCCTTCAGTAGCAATCCCGATCGTAGCATTATATTTTTTAGCAAGTTTCCCTGCCTCGGCAGATTGACTCAAGATCCCTTCTTTTGGAAAATAAATCTCTTTACCTAAAAGAGAAAGCATTTGATATACATGCTCGTTGCCTGTCTGAATGTTTTGATTTAACTGCGCTGCCAGTGGATTCATTCCCGTTTCATCCTTCCAAGTCATTTTGATTACATATTATAGCATTACACACGGTAAGCGTCACGCACAAGCATTAGGGGGCATAAGAGCGTATTTTTTGCTTAATCGTGGCGCTGCGCTTATATTATAAAATAACGGGATAACAGGACAACCAGAGATGAACAAAAGGAGGTGCAGATTTTGCTGGATACATCTGCGTCATCGTTTATCCTGCTGCCGGCCTTTGCCAAAATTGTGTGCGAGCCGGGCTGGAAATGGCAGGTACGCGAGAAGCCGATGCCAAACTATGATTTATTTTATGTATGGAGCGGAGAAGGGACGGTTGTATTAAATGGGGAAGCCTATCCGGTGAGCAAGGGCAGCTGCTTTCTGTTCAAACCGGGAGACGATACCCGTGCCACACATAATCCGCAAAAGCCGCTCATACTTACTTATATTCATTTTGATCTCACCGAACAACCCAAGCAAATACCAGCCAGCTACCGTATGCTGGAGGAAACGTTCGAGGTGGAGCATATGCTTGCCAGATATGTCCGTCTGCGTCTGGAGCGTGCCTATGGGGCTGATGAGGAGGGCAGGCTGATCCTAAAGCAACTGATGATTCATCTGCTGCGTGCAGACCGGAAGGAACCGCAGGAGCAACAGGCCAGTAACCAGCTCACCGAGGTCATTCGAGAAACGGCTAACTACGTACGGCAGCATCCGGGACTTCCTCATCGAGTCGAGGATTTGGCAGCACGTGCAGGGCTGTCACCGCGTTATTTTTCGATAAAATTCAAGGAGTTGCTAGGTGTTTCTGTGCAATCTCATATTATCAGCATGCGGATTGAGCGCGCACAGCACCTACTGCTACATGCCGGAATGAATGTGACTGAGGTGGCGGAGGCTTTGGGATACCGCGACATCTTTTTCTTCAGCCGCCAATTCAAGCAGTATACAGGAAAAAGTCCGTCTGAGATTCGATAAGGCTATTAACGCATGACGAATATAAAGGATAAATCAAAAAGGACCGAAGCAGTTACGCTGGGTCCTTTTTCATATGAGCCATTTGAATCATTCGATCCGAATGCTTAAATGTGCAGCTATTTTTTTGTTACAATCCTTCATTTATGCCTTAGGATCGTGTCGAAAGCTACCAAGACGTTGTCCCATTTTCACCACATCCCCCAGCTTCAATGCGGGGTCTGGCTCAAATGTGCCGTTTTCAGTCAGCAAAACGACGGTTGAGCCAAATTCGAAATAGGCGAGATCGTCACCTTTTGTCCATGAGACCGCTTTTTCATCCGTATATTTGATGCTGCTCACATTCATTGCGCCAACCTTGACGACCGCCACCTCACCATATTCGTGGGCCATGTACGTAATCTGTCGTTCATTGCGACTAAGAACTCCCCTCATATGCTGCAAGCCGAAGTCATTCACTGGGTATACTTTGCCGCGCAGATGCTCCTTTTCCACCAGTGTACCGGATACCGGTGCATGAATGCGATGATAATTTGACGGGCTGAGATAGAGCACAAAAGCATAGCCGTGTGTGTACTTCTCAAGACGCGGAGAGCGATTAAGAAGCTCTTCCAGCGTATAGTCTTGCCCCTTGACATTCAAAAGAGTGCCAGACGTAATTGGGCCGGTAAAAGTAATTCGTGCATCCACCGGACTGGTCATCACCTCGGCGTTCGTATCAATCGGGCGCATGCCCGCTTTTAATTTGCGTGTAAAATAGGCGTTCAGGGAGCGATATTCTTTCCAATCCTGTTCCGCCTCATGCGTCTGGATCTGGTACGTACGTATAAAGGTGGGGATAAAAAGTCGGCTTGCACCGCTTTGCGCGAAGGAGCCCACAATCCGGCACACCCACTTGCGCGATGATAGCTCCGTCATAAGCCGCAGCCACTGTTTTGCCATTACAGATCCCCCTTGTTCATTTCCGAGCCGTCTTGGCCGGAACCTGTCCGGCCGCTCTGAACTATATTGACACAGAATGTGACGTAAATCAATACAGGGGACGGCCTGGTGAACGTTCAGTGCCTGACGAAGACATTCGTTCGAGAAGCCAACGTGCGTAAGCCATTGGCTGAGCGTACGTTTCTTTCCAGACATTACTCATGCCTGCCTGGCTAAAGCCATAGCGCTGATCACGACCATTGCATTCGATAAAAACAATCTTGCCTTCATGGGTAATTCCCAGATCCAGTCCGACATCGGCCAGACGGGGCAAGTGTTGTGCCAATCGGTGGACGATTTGCAAGGAGAGTCTCTCTAGCTCATTCATCAGCCGGGCTATGTTTGAGTTTTGAACTGTCCCTGTTCGTGATAACACCTCTGGTAGGGAACAAGCTGTACCGCCTTGGGCTACATTCGAGACGAAAGTGTGGGATGGAGCAATTTTGGCAAACATGCCTGTTACCCCCCAGATTCCGCCATATCCACGCTGAACGGTCACACGGATATCGAATGGACGATTGTCGCACAAAGCAAGCGGAATGGTTTGCTGTACGATATGAGGCACATGCATCAGTCGCTTATGCAGAAATAAAGGGAGCTCTCCGACCTTCAACCGTAGGGTGGACCAACGTTCAGATATCGTTGGATGAGCACATTGCAATGTCCAGCTTCCGCTGGAATGCCTCAACCGCATAATTCCTCTACCTATGCTACTGCTACTGGGTTTAATTACAACATCCCCGGTTTGTTCCATCAAGGTACGGATGGAAGACAGGTTGCCTTGCAATGTTTTGGGAAGGTGGGGATGTAGCAGAGGATCTTCCTGTAGAATTGCATGTATATGGTCTTTGCCGAAACGGTTTTGTTCATTAAAAATATAGAATCCCTTGTGTACCAGCCTGTTGATATCGCGGGCATTTTCATTTTGCCGATAGAGAGTCCGATTGTGGATGACTGGCGGCAACGGAAGAGTCATCTGCCGATACTCGTTACCGTTTTTAACAAAAGCCCGGCATGTTCCGGTCGATATATGAATATCTTCCAGACGAAGAAAGCAAGGGATTAGCTCGTAGCTTAACCCGGCTTCCTCGTAATTGGCGATAGATTCATAACGCGTCCTCATGACGGGAATGCCCCGGTAAGTTGCCGGGTTGAGCATGACGCCGACATGCAACATGAGTATGTCCGCCCTCCTTATCGTCAATCCAACTGACCATATTGTGATTCTAGTCCATCATATGTATCAAAGATCGGCCAGGCATGGACGCTAGCCTTGCGATATGCCCAAAGTAATAAGCCAAGCACCTTTCAGAGCAAGAAACGATATGATACAAGATGAGTGTTGAAGGGTGAGGGAATAAGGTAAGGAAAGTAGGTGAGGTGATGCAGAGGCTGAAGGTAGCAGTCATTACACCGGGATCTTTTGTTATACCTTCGCCCCGCAGCAGTTCTGTGGAGCGGGTAATTGCTCGTATGGTACCGCTGGCTAGCCATAAGCTTCAGGCACAGATCTATGGCATAAGAGGAGCAGAAACACCGGATCACGGCGATGTTGACGGAATTCCTTGTAGGCGCTATACGCGGGGGGCAGGTTATATTCCCGAGGTAATCGCTGATTTGAAGAGATGGTTGCCTGCGGTAATAGATGTACACAACCGCCCCGCAGTTGCGTATGCCATTCGCGAGGCTTTGCCCGATAGCAAAATTGTGCTGACTTTGCATTCCACCACGTTCATCCGGGAGCCTCACCTCAAACGGAAGGACATGGGTAGGCTGCTGTTGTCGATGGATCGTATTATTGTGAACAGTGCGTATTTGGGGGCAATCGTGGCCTCTGACAGTCCCGATGCGGTCAGAGAACGCATCGTCATCAACAAGCTGGGTATTCATCCTGGCGATTTCCTGCCACGGTGGACTCCTGCAGCAGAAGCGATCAGGTCGGCACGATTGGACGATTTCGGCTGGTCAGGCCGCCGAATCGTGTTATATGCAGGCAGACTGATGCCAGGAAAGGGAGTTCATCGGCTGCTAAAGGCCCTGCAGCGTATCGTCCATACCTGTCCAGACGTGCTGCTGCTCATAGCAGGGAGTGCCTATTACGGTCACGACCGCCTCACGCCGTACACCGCAGCATTGCATCGGCAGATCCGTAAACTAAGGTTGGCGAGGCATGTGCACTTCCTCGGCTATGTGCCGCATCCGGCATTGGCCTCGTTATATCAGTTAGCCGATGTAGCCGTTGTTCCTTCTATTGAAGCTGAAGCCTTCGGGCTGGTCAATCTGGAAGCCATGGCGGCAGGAGTACCTGTGGTAGCATCACGAATCGGTGGTATTCCGGAGGTTATACAACACGGCAAGACAGGCTGGCTTGTTTATCCGTCACGCGGCGAGCAGGAAATGGCCGACGCCATCACCAGGTTGCTCCAGCAGCACGACTTACGGCGACAAATGGGAGAAGCCGGGCTGGACGAGGTACGGAGGCGATTTTTATGGCAGCACTCCGCCCAACGCTGGGCTCAATTTATAACAGACTGCGCAACTGAGTGACGTGGTCGCGGTTACGTGCATAGGCTATCTCATAGGCATTAGGCCATGATTCCCACCTGGGTGAATGAAGCGGAGCGACCGCTGGTTCACTCCTGTGTCAAAGGAGCGGTCATCATGAACCATCGCACGAACCATAGCCCTAAGGATAAAAAAATAGCACGGCGTAACCTTTCCAATACAGTCCCCTCTCCCCGTGTAAACAAGGAAAAAACGGCTTCGCCTGCTGGCAGTCCCAGACCCACTCAGCGTGGAACGGCAAGGGTACCTGTTCCCGTAGAGAAGGATACCCCGGTGCAAGCTATAGAGGAAGCAGCATGGAAAAAGCATAAGCTTCCCAAAACGCTGGAGGAAGCGATGCAGATGAATCGAGCATCTGTGCTGCTGCTGTCTGTGCCTGACTCAGATACCGAATACGGAACGGATCACGACATGGCGTCTATGAAGACGGAAGGTCAGACCGAGCAAGACTCGTTATTGGATTGCTCTATAACCAGTATTCATATTGCGGAAGGAAGACAGCGTTCAAAGCAGCGAATGCGCTTGCCAGAGCAAGATACCCATCTAGTTTCTCAGACTGAAAAAGAATTAGGTCGGAATGCCATTCATGTTGGCTCAGTGACCGATGACGGGACTACTGACAGTGAAGTGACTTTACCTCAATTTGGCAGCACTTCTTTTTATCTTTCTGCACAAGAAGTTACAAGCAAAGTGAACGTTGTGTTTGATAAGCCTTTTATAGACACGCAATATGCAATCACCGCCAATGCGAGCGTACCGGGAGTGATAGTGTCCGTCACACAACGACAGAGGCATTCGGCAGTGCTTACAGTGGAACGCAGACAACCGGGTCAGATATGTGAGGGGTGGATTCTCTGGATTGCGATGGGGACATCATAGATAATAAATATACACAGCTTTTGTTTATGGTAATGTTAGAACAACCTCAGACACTGAAACAGGAATGAAAAAACGCCATTCTTTCCTATGATTATAAGGAAAGAATGGCGTTTTTTTACTTCTTTTTAATCGGCAGAGCATAATAGCCAAAAGCTAAATCGAGCGAAGGTAAAGGAGCTAATGCATGACATAAAAAAAAGCTTAGTACAGCTTGTTTTATAGTCATGACCTACAAATATGACACTTTGACACTACCGTATGTGACAGATAACAAGTTAGATTCGAAGGGCAATTCATAACGTATTAGCAAATAAAATAAAGAATAGGAGAGAATCAAATGACGAAAGAATCAGCTCGCAAAAGGTTGCAAGATTTCTACTTTTTGTTGTTTACCTTCGGATCGGGACTGTTTTATTTTTGCTTCTATTTGGTCAGCATTACATTTGCGTTGGGGATGACGGTTATCTTCGTGGGCATTCCCTTGTTGGCGTGTGTGTTGCGAACAACTCACACGTTTGTCCAATATGAACGCATTCAGACGAAGGTTTATACGGATATATCGATAGAGCCAATCCTGACAAGGACAAACAGTGGAAGGGATAAATGGATGAAAGCGAGAGAAGCCATTCTTAATAGTAGTAATTGGAGGGCGGTTTTTTGGCTTATGCAGAAATTTTTTATTGGGGTGATCAGCCTTATATGTGCCGTTATACTGTACATAGCTCCGATCGTATTTATCGTTACACCGATACTTTTTCAACATCTTGATATATACTTATGGGGATTCGCTGTAGATTCATGGGAAAAGGCTATATGTGTCATGCTCGCTGGGTGTATTCTCGTCTGGATCAATACTCGCATTGGAAACAGCTTAGTTCAAATAGTCGGAATGTACACGCATTCCATGTTTAAAGCTATTAAGAGGTGATAATTTGTTTACAACCTGGAAACAATGGCTCTGGTATGATTGGTTATTGCTTTGTATACGTTTTGTCATCTGGTTTTCATTGATGATAACTACTATCCAACACCAAGACCATTTAACTGTGCCCCTTTGGATCATCGTTCTTTGGGAAATTGCCGCATTTTCAATACCTTGGATTTGTTTAATGTTCAGTTATCGCTACTATCTGCTTACTGAGATGGTTTTGTTTGGCGGAGTGTGCTTCTACTTAACCTTATTATTTCCGGCGGCATATCTTGCATTTTTAATGCCAACTTTCATGATCGCGGCAAATAGTGCTCATAAATCATTCCGTTGGTCGGGTTCTATCACAGTTGTTTTGTTTCCATTGCTCATTGCAATATTTTCCCCAGGAACAGATCTATGGGCGATTATCCCACAAATCGGTCTGGCTTTTGCGATAGGATTTTCCTTCCACTTACTAGTTTCTAATTACCGCCAAAATGAAATTATACGCAATCAGAAGCTTGTGCTGGAACAGTACCTATCTCAGATTGAGCAGATTACTTTGTTAGAGGAGCGCGACAGACTTTCCAAAGATTTGCATGATACGATGGGGCATTCCTATACCTCTATCATTATGGGGTTGGAAATATTGCGTACGGAATTAGCAACAAAAGATGGAGAGCAGAAAATCGACTCATTATTGCAATTAGCCCGTAACAGTATGGAGGAAGTGAGAGCCTATTTGCATCAAATAGATTCACCACAAGAATCGCTTCCCTTGACTGTTACTTTGCAACAATTAGCAGAGGAGTTCCAGAAACATGCAAAAGTGAATGTACGCACTCGAATAATAGGGGAAGAGTACATAGTCTCCAAACAAGCGAAAATGACGCTCTATCGGTGCTTGCAGGAATCGCTGACTAATGCTGTGCGCCACGGACAATCCACCGAAATCATTGTGTCACTGCATTTTGAGCCACAACAAACAAGATTGGATGTGCAGGATAATGGTCGCGGAGTGGAGGAGTGGAAGGATGGCTTCGGATTAACTGCAATGAAAGAACGTGCGACACAGTTACAAGGGAGAGTCACTGTATACTCCGAAAAGGGCGAAGGGACGTTCATCTCATGTGTGTTACCCAGACTGATACAATTGTCCGATGAACGAATCCGCTTGTGTATCGTCGATGATCATTCGTTTATCCGAGACAGTCTCCATACCATCTTGGACGGACAAGAGGACTTGCAGGTAGTGGGGGTGGCTGAAGATGGAGAACAAGCAGTGGAATTGTGCAGAAGCCTGAATCCAGATTTGATATTAATGGATTTGGAGATGCCCAATCAGGATGGGATTCGTGCGACCCAAATAATCAAGGAAACATGGCCTGACATTCGTGTCCTCATCCTGTCAACGTTTCAGGATACAGAGAGGGCGAAGGAAATCATGCAAAGCGGTGCTGACGGGTATTTGCTGAAATCCATAGAGTCGCGTGAACTGGCTGAAACGATTCGCCTCGTCTATCGGGGAGGCACGGTAATTAACCAAGATTTGTTCCATAGAATGTGGGACGGAAATGATGAAGAAGAGTCAGTCGGACCGAGGTCAGATGGAGAAGAGTATGGCTTAACGAAACGTGAACTAGAGGTTTTGAATCTTTTATCTCAAGGAAACCGTTATAAAACAATTTCTGAGAAACTTTACCTATCCAACGGCACAGTAAGAAATTACGCCTCCACTCTCTATGACAAGCTGGGAGTCAACAATCGAGAAGAAGCCGTGCAAAAAGCAAGAGATGCCGGATTACTTTTGTAAGAGAAAAGGGCGCCCCCTTGAGGGGGCGCCCTAAATAAGGGGGGGAAGGGGTGCAGACTTGTACACTGCACCCCTATTTTTCGTCCATGGTATGGGCAGGGCCAAGTAACAGTTGCACAACGGCAAAGGTTCAATGGACGAGAATCGTGAAGAGGATGGATATGATTTAGTTTACGCCTACAGCGTCAAAAGATTTGGCAGCTGCAGTTGCTTCTGCTGAGTTCGCCCCGTACAGATCTTTTGCGGCTTGGATCACAGCAGCACGTGCGTTGGAGAAGTCGGAAGAAGAAGTCAGGTAGTTCGTAAAGGCACTGTAGTAAATTTGCACCGCTGCATCACGGCCAATTCCATTTACAGTTACGCCATGGAAATTACCACCTTGTGCTAACAAGTAGTAAGCTTTATTGATAATACCGCTGTTGGTGTGAACACCGCCGTTATCGGAGCTGCCTCTGTACAGGTTGGAATAGTGATCTGGTTGATCGTACAGGGTTGGATTGGACATTGAGCGAAGGGCATCGCCTGCAATGTTTGGCGTGTAAATATCATCGCCTACAAGCCAGTTTTTGCGCTGAATGTCATTACCGATAACGTCTGAGAAAGCTTCATTCAATGCGCCGGACTCTCCGTAATATTCCAAATTCGAAGTATACTCTGTGACACCATGCGTAAGTTCATGTCCTACTACATCGGGGTCCCCGCTGAAGGCGATAAATGTGCTACCGTCTCCATCTCCATAAGTCATTTGGGAGCCGTTCCAGAAGGCATTGTTGTAGCGGCTACCGTAATGGACCGTCGAACGAAGTTGCAGACCGCGCCCGTCAATGCTGTTGCGCCCAAATTTGGCTTTATAGTAATCATAGGTTTTAGCAGCATACGCATGGGCGTCCACACCAGCTGGATCATTCCATACATTATCAGCATCTGTCAAAATGGTACCTGGGATGCTTTGACGGTTGGAGGCCGTGTAAGTCACGATTCCGTTACCGCGTGTTGTATCTTTTAACTGGTAGCTACTGCCGGAAGCGGTAGTAGTGAACGATTTGGAATCACCAAGCACACCTTTACCTGTGCCTGTCGCTTCATTAATGATGTCATACTGGAATACGATGCTGCCGTCATTGGCATCAATAATGTAGCGGGTACGCAGTGGGGCAGGTTCTAAAACATTAACTTCTGTTACATAAACCAGCAGCAGGTCATCCCCTTTAGGGTAGTAGTAGAGTTCTGCTTTAGGATCTACTTCAGGCTGCAGATTAGCGATTTTGGCAATGGAACTTTTTTCTGGTTCCACCGCTTCAATTTTGCTATCTTTCAGGACAGATGCCTGATCAAGACTCAGCTCGTCCTTATCAACAGAAAGCGTTTTGTCGTTGTTAGCTGCTTCGGCGTAAGTATCTTTACTTACACTGCTTGGCTCCTCAGCGTCTTTAGAAATAGTATCGTCGGAGGTAGGGAGGGCTTCAATCCGTGCAGCTGCTTCTTTATATGCGGTGTAGACCGCTTCAGAAGCGCTGATTTTTGGAGTTGTACCTTGCGTAGCTTCTGCCTGCTGATCCTCATTAACCACCGCTCCTAAGTAAGAGGTGACCTCACCAGATTTGCCCACATGAATAGTTTGTTCAGCTCCATACACGGGAATCCCGTTTACATACTGCTTCAGTCGATAATGGCTTACACCGGATTTGTCGCTTGTGCGATCAACGATTCGGAATTGTTCACGTACACTGGAGCTATCCACACCCAGCAACGATTTCTTTTGTCGATTTAAATAGCTCCATACAATGTCATCCCCCGATACCGAGGTAGGTGCTTTCCATTGCTCGGCGTGGAAGGTCGGTGTAAGCTGAGCTGGCCCCGAAACGGAACTCTCCGCAGATGCACCAGACGCGACAGACCCTAATAACATAGCTCCTCCAAGAAGCGAAACCCATACTTTTTTCATTAAAATTCACTCTCCTCGATTAATGTCAGGATGAATTATCCTGTTTTAAATAAGGCATTACGCCATTTATGTAGGTCGTGTTGTCGTCTGGGGTAGAAGAATGGAACATGAAGAGAAATACCGAAGTGTTATTCATGAAGCGTGCGTGAAAAGAGGGTACTGCATTTGAAGCAAGTAGCCTAAAAAGGTAACAAACTCCTCCCTTCCTGTCGTATACAAAGATAGTGGAATAAAAGCGGATAATGGAAAAAAGTTGCCTTATGCAAAAAAAACAAAAGTTGATTTTTCGAACTCCCATCATCTGGCTCTGATATTAGCACAGAGAATGACGGACGAGAAGATCTATGTAACAAATTTATCCAAAATGATTCTTTAGACCCTAAAAACTCATTTATTTAATAGGAATAATAAGTTTTGTAAAATAAAGTCGAAAATTGCTGTGTCGAAAAGACTCCACGCTTGCCGTTACACACGGCGTTTGGACCGCATAGGTTATGTTGAACTGTCCTAATCATGCTGTTCATCTATACAGCAGCAAGGGGGGTGAGACGGGAGCATGAAAAAGCGTGGAAGAGCTGGATTCAAGACCAATCGGAGGAGGCATTCCAGGGCTTACTATCATTCTAAGATGTGGCTGCCATTCCGAATGCCGAACATGGATAAGAAGCCGATAACCCCTGATAAGAGCGAGGTTCTCGATACGGAGAGAGGGACACAGATCGGCGGAGCGCGGCCATCTGAACCGCCATCAGTGGGAAAGGTTCTCGTATCTGTCATTATTCCGGCCATGAATGAGCAAAGAACAATCGGAGCTGTGATTCGCGAAGCGCGCCATGTCCATCCACAAACAGAGGTTATCGTTGTTGAGAATGGATCACACGATAGAACGGCGAAGGTAGCTGCGGCGGCGGGGGCTCGTGTACTTTCCTTCCCGGAACCGCTCGGACATGATGTTGGCCGTCGTATTGGAGCGGAGGCGGCATCCGGACAGATCCTGCTTTTTCTGGATGGTGATATCGTCATTCCCTGCGTCAGACTTCGGCCATTTATACAGGCCGTATGTGCAGGAGCGGATGTGGTGCTGAATGATTACCATGGACCTGTGAATCGCACGCCCATACATCCTGTAGTTGAGGCAAAGCATGTATTGAATATCTTGTCGAATCGTGCTGATTTAGGGGGAGCCTCTATGACTGGTATTCCACATGCCATAAGTCAAAAGGCTTTAAAGGAAATAGGTCTAAAGTCCTTGGAAAAACCTCCGCTATTTCAAGTGATGTCCATCGTCTCCGGGTTGCGAGTGGTGACTGTACATGGAATAGCTGTCGGTAGAATGAACGCAACACGTAAAAAACAGAACGGCAAGGACCCGCTGGCAGGTGTAATTGTCCAGGATCACCTGGATGCCATTGCCTGGCTTACATCACGTCTGGGAGCACGTGCGGGATATACGGATTTGGAGCGCAAACGGATCAGAGATGAGGTGAAAACGTGACTAGAGCGTATCGCAGAAGAAAGCGTGAAGACCCGGGCTGGGGGCTAAGACGTGTACAGCGAAAACGAGAAACGACGGCTTCGATGCATAGCCGCCGGGTGAGAAAACCCACCCCTCGGGCGCAAGAAATACCCGAAGTCAATCTGACCGAGGAACGTGAAGCCCCCAGTGATATAGTATTGCAGGGGACTGCAGCAGCCGTGGTCAGCGTCTGTAATGAGGAGGCTACGATTGACCGGGTACTGGGCGAGCTGGAGAAACTTCCGCTTGCGGATATCATTGTTGTATTGAACGGCTGTACGGATGGTACGCGCTCCGCCGTAGCCAAACGTCATCCTGGTGCGACTCTCGTTGACGTACCGGATCGCCTGGGGCATGATGTTGGCCGTGCGATAGGCGCACGTCTGACGCAGGCTGATATTGTGTTGTTCGTGGACGGAGATTTGCCGATTCCAGCGTCTGATTTGCTGCCTTTTCTTCAAGAGGTCGATCAGGGAACGGATGTGGCGCTTAATGATCTGGGCAGACATTTGCCTCCTTATACCCAACAGGACAGCGTAACACGGTGCAAAGGGTTTCTGAACCGAGTATTGCGCAGGTCGGATCTTGGAGCAAGCTCATTGACCGCTGTGCCGCATGCATTATCACGGCGTGTGCTGAATCAACTTGGGCCAGCCGTGCTTGCGGTACCGCCGAAGGCCCACGCGATGGCGATTCTGCATGGCATGATCGTGGCAGCAGTACATGCTGTCGATGTGATTAAAACAAACCGCAAGCGGACCTTCAATGTCGGGAAAGGGAACGCTATGGAGCAGTTAATCATCGGCGATCATGCAGAGGCGCTGACGGCAGTGTTTCAGGTAGCCGGGTATTCTCTGCTCGGGCCTGTTCCAACACGGGTAGACGTTGCCAAAGGGAGGAATGCACGATGAGTCTGACGAGCATCATTATTCCGACTTATAATGGCCTTCATTTATTAAAGCCGTGTATCGAGGCGATTCGAACACATACGATAGATGCACCGTATGAAATTATTGTTGTGGACAACGCTTCGAATGACGGGACGGATGATTTTTGTGCATCCGAGCGGCTAATCAGCATACGTCTTCCTGAAAACAGGGGCTTTCCGGCAGCTTGTAATATGGGGCTCCGTCTGGCTTCGGGCGATCAATTCGTCATTTTAAACAATGATGTGACGGTTACACGGGGATGGCTATCGAATATGTTGGCTGCTTTGCACAGTGAAAGCACAGTGGGACTGGTGGGACCGGTGACGAATTACATCAGCGGTATTCAGCAGATTCATGGAATAGAAGGAGATTTCGCCAGCTGTCTGAGATATGCGGAGCAGAATAATATAAGCAATCCCTCCAGATGGCAAGAGGTCAAGCGGCTAGTCGGGTTTTGTCTGTTGTTCCGGCGTGAGCTGCTGGAACGGATTGGATGGCTGGATGAACGATTCAGCCCCGGACATTATGAGGATGACGATTATTGTCTGCGTGCACGCGTACATGGCTATAAGCTGCTCATGTGCAACGACTGTTTTGTCTATCACCAGGGAAATGCGAGTTTCTCGCGCTCGGAAACTTCTTGGCTCGAAGAGCTGATCGAGCGGAACTATCGATTATTTATAGAAAAATGGAGCATAGATCCCAGAATGTTCATTGAAACTGGGAACGCTGCGATCCCATGCACTGAACATGCTGTCGAAGGAGGAAGGAAGATATGAAAGGGATTATTCTCGCAGGAGGAACCGGGTCGCGTCTTCATCCGTTGACTACATTACTCAACAAGCATCTGCTTCCAGTCGGCAAGTATCCCATGATCGTATATGGTATCGAAAGGCTACGGCAAGCGGGGATTACCGATATGCTCATTATTATTGGTAAACAATCGGCCGGACTGTACACTGATTTTTTAGGCAGCGGCAGTGATTATGGTGTCCAATTGACATACCGGATTCAAGAAAAAGCGGGCGGCATTGCGCAAGCTCTCGAATTGGCAAGAAGCTACATGCAGTTAGAAGAGAAGTTTACTGTTTTGCTAGGTGATAATTTGTTCAAGGAAGACTTGGGACCTGTCATCGAACGCTTCAAACAACAGCCACCGGGGAGCGCCAGGGTCTTGCTGAAAAAGGTGGCAGATGCCCGTCGTTACGGGGTGCCCGTGTTTGATCCCGAGCGCCCGGAGAGTATTACGCGGATTGAAGAAAAGCCGCAGCATCCCCAGTCCAAATATTGCGTTACGGGTATCTATATGTACGATACTGCCGTATTTGATAAGATCCGGGAAATAGCGCCTTCGGCACGTGGTGAGCTTGAGATCACCGATGTTAACAACTGTTATGCTGCTGAAGGCAAGCTGGAATACGATATTTTACGGCGCTACTGGAGCGACGCAGGAACCTTCGATTCCCTTCAGGAAGCTGGAGTGAAAATGAAGGGACTTCTACCTTGATTTCACTGAAACACCATTCAGCCGGGCCAGGCATATAGTATAGGCATAATGCCACCCGGAGGAGTGAACGGCATGAAACGCCTGAGTACGCAAAGGAAACACAGCAAACGGCTCGGAAAGAAGGGCTATTGGTCAGGATATAACAGGGGCCAGGAACAAGGCAGGAAGTTGGGGCAGGCTTCGTTCGGCAAGATTTTTGAAGGCGTAAGTATTATCATTCCGTCCTGTAATCAGCTTCAACAGCTCCGTGCTTGCATTCACCATATTGAGGAGAATACGAGCCATCCTCACGAAATTATTGTGGTAGACTGCGGCTCGACGGACGGGACACCTACCTATTTGCTCCGTAAAAGCATCGCTGTACGCTATGCGCTGTTAACAAAGGATGTTCAGATGATCGGCAGTTTGAATCAGGGACTGATGATGGCAAAAGGTACAACTATTGTCGTACTGGACCCAAACTCGATGGTGACTCCTGGCTGGCTGG
Source organism: Paenibacillus sp. AK121 (assembly GCF_019042715.1). NCBI lineage: Bacteria > Bacillati > Bacillota > Bacilli > Caryophanales > Paenibacillaceae > Paenibacillus > Paenibacillus sp. AK121. The sequence continues at coordinate 190,279 of NZ_JAHPJM010000006.1, read as the reverse complement.
ACCGGTTGATGAGCTGTTTATACAGCGATTCGCGTATGGGAGTTGTCGGTCCTGTAACGAATGGTCCATTCGGAGAACAGCAGGTTGAGGTTCCTGATATGAATAAAAATGAAGTGCGTCCATTTGCCATGGCCCATAATATTCCCAACCCGGATGCATGGCGAGAGACTGAAAGCCTGGCCGCATTTTGTCTACTACTACGTAGAGAAACTTTGGTAAAGACGGGATACTGGGATGAAGGGTGCCACAGTATTGAGGAAGCCCATGCAGATTGGTTGCTGCGCGTACGCTTGTTGGGGATACGTATGACAATTGCCGGAGATGCGTTTATCCATTTTGTAGAAAGTGATCGGGATACGGTTTATGGTTTTCCTCAAACGACCGAAAGAATCGGTTCAACGGAGGAAGGAAGCCGGAACCGATCCTTTTTTGTCCAAAAGTGGGGGGACGCGGATAAGCTGTTCCACCACCCGGAATTTGGAACAGCAGAGCCAGACGGCCAAGGATTATCAAGTAAGGAAGCACACTTATCAGCAGCAAGCTTTTATCCCGTCGGAGCGCTTGTTCAGGGACCGTCCGGCGCAGTATTTCGGATAGAGCCGGGAAGTAGGCGGCTGCTGCATGAAGCCAGTGCTGCGGGAGGTAAATACGTGCATCCCGTTAGAGTGTCTCAGCTTGATTTATTGGCGCTTCCCTTGGCAGATGAGCCGGAGGCGATGGTGTCCGGCGCCGCTGATGCCCCCCCTGTAGCTGTGGCGCATGAGGAACCCTTGCCTGTGCTGGCGGCTCCTGAGCTGGGAAACATGTCCATGTTGCCCACACTTCATATCCCGGCTCAACGCAAGCGATGGATCGAGTTACTGTATGCTGAAGGTGGGCAACTGTACCAAATCGGCAACGGTTGGAAAAGACCGTTTCTGACCCTCTACGCTGTGATGAGCTGGCGGGCTGAGGACTATCCAATTCAGTTTTTGTCCTCCGAAGAATTGTCGGCATTGACGGAGAAGCAACCTATTATTGCTCCACCAGTGCTACGAGGGCATTTGTGATGTCGAATAGGCTTTTTTAGGCGGAACCGACTACTCGCTGCGGCATACGCTGTAGTAGCGGAAAGCCCGTAGGTATTTCGTGCGTTCCGCACGGCGGAACACATAAAGGAGGGGCTTATGCATAACGAGTTAGATGATTTGCTGATCCATATTTCGCACTCGCAGCAGCAGATGTCGAGGCTGCTGGATGCGGAACGGCAGGTGGTCGTGCGCATGGCACAGATCATACATGAACTGCCGGATGAGGAGCCGCGTTTTGATGGAATTCCGGGCATTATTGATAGCTCGGGACAAGTAAACAAAAGCATTGTTGCCTATTTGAACGGTATTGCCGACCTTCAGGAAGCAATGGCTGAAATGCTCGTTCGTGTCGTGAAGGAGACGGCATACCCGGAAGAGGAGTAGTGTAACAATCGAGGGTAGGGAGTGAACACATGAGTAGGGAAAAAGCAATGATTCACATGCTGGACGCAGCCTCTAAGATGCAGCGGAATGTGTCTATGATTCTGGAGGCCAAGGCGGTCGAAGCAGAAAAAATGCGTAATTGGACGCTGAACCATCTGGCGCCTCACGCATTTGACACCGATGAAGAGCAGTTGGGACGGCCTTTGGAAATTCACGAGCAGATGGTGGAAATGCTGGAGGGATTAACCCGGCTTCAGACTGGACTATGCAGTAATCTCAAAGCATTGCTGGACCAGGATGAGCAGCAGGGTGGCGGAATGGAAGGGATGATGGGAGGCATGGGCTCGGGGGATATGAACTAATGAGCATGAGGCGTGAACGTGAGATTAAGCTGGATATGATGGAGTCTATTGCTGCCAGCCAGCACGCCGTTGCCCGGATGCTGACCAGTCTTGCGGACTTGACGCCCCATGCGGATATGTCGGCTCCCCGTCTGGAAGAGACCATCCGTATACTCAGCAACTACCAGGGAGAAATCACGAAAATGTTGGCGGGTATTCCTTTGAGAAGACAGGTATATGGGAAACCAACGAAGCCATGGCTCCATGTGCCTGTTCAAAAAAATGAAACCAAGACGAGAAAGCAAAGGAGGAGTGAAAATGAGTACAAGGTGGGAACGCACAGCTCGAGACAAAGCCCGCAAAAGACGTAAAGATGCCCGGCGTTCTAGCATTCGTAGATTAAAACGGAGAAGAAGACGTCTGCTTGCTCTTAGACGCCGTAAAAGGGGGCTTAATTCAGTACGTAGAAGACGTTCTCTTCTGCGGCGGCGGAAAAAACCTCAAGCTAACCCGGCCGCAGCTCCTTCTGCGGAGAACCCACAACCCGTTCCTGTTGCATTAGAGCATGACCCGCAGGCATTCCAGCAGGGATATGATGCTGCTTACAATGAGGGTTTCAATTCAGGCTTTGCCAAAGGTTATGAAGATGGCCACCAGGTCGCTTACAAGGCACAGTAAACTATGAAAATCATCTATTACGGTTAACCCCCGAAGCCTAGCAGCTTCGGGGTTATTTGCGTTTGGGCAGTTGGACGGGCAAACGCCAATTTTGTCCGGGCAGTGGCAGTCGTCCATGATGCGTTTGACCCCTGTGCATATAGTTTAGGAGTGACAGAAGTTTATCCTACAACAGGACAGGGTGAAGGATGTGAATGATCAACGAAGCGGAAATGAACGCGAAGCATACCGATGCGGCTATCGGGAAGGACGCAGAATGGGCGGTTGCACGGCTGCTCTGTCACAGGTCGTGGCAATACAACCTGCTGTTCGCCAGTTGAAAGTGTTGTATATTCCGCAAGGTTTCGTAGCTATAGACACAGGTGTGCAAGAGGCATTAAGCCAAATATGCAGCTCGTGCGCCATCGGTACTCCTGCCACGATGCTGGCTGACGCTAAGGCTCACCGTCCAGATCTCGTACTGGTCATGAATGGGCTGCATGTGTTTCCGGACGATCATCTGGAGCAGGTACAACAAATACGAGCCATGGGCATTCGGACGGCCATATGGTTTGTAGATGATCCCTACTTTACGGAGGATACGGCGTTGATCTGTCAATCCTACGATGTCGTTTTTACGCATGAAAATTCTTGTCTGCCGTTTTATCGTGATCAGGGAGTAACGAGGGTCCACTATATGCCGCTTGCTGTGTCAGCCCGTATCTTTTATCCCCGGCGGGTAGAACGTGAACATCAGCATGATATTTGCTTCATTGGAAATGCCTTCTGGAACCGTGTGAAGCTGTTTGACTACCTTGCTCCCTTCTTGGCGGATAAAAGAGTGCTGATCGTAGGTGGGCACTGGGATCGGCTGACCCGGCGGGATGTGCTGGAACGCTTTATCCGTCCGGGTTTTATGGAGCCGGAAGAGACCGCTCGATATTATAACGGTTCCAAAATTGTCATCAATATGCACCGCCCGACAGACCCCGGACTGGATAATCGGAATACACATCAGTTGTCAGCGGAGTCCATCAATCCTCGGACATACGAAATTTCTGCTTGCGGGACGCTTCAAATGACGGATGTGCGGAAGGATCTGAGCCGTTATTACCAACCAGGCTATGACATTGAGACCTTCTCGGGAGCAGAGGAACTGAAAGTGAAGCTGGACTATTATCTCAAGCATGACTGGGAACGCGAACGCATAGCTTGGCGCGCACTGCACACCACCATGCAAAAGCATAGGTACTCGAATCGTATGGAAGAATTGCTGGACAAGGCGATGGCCTAAAGTAAACACCATAAACAGTGAGGAGTGAAAGTGATGACGATATCTACGACAGGACCGTATGACCCAGCTGTTCACCAGACGGCGGCGGCCTCCTGGGAGAAGGGGAGAGCTGCGGGGATCCATGACGGATACGACGAGGGATACCTGCGCGGACGCGCTAACGCGATTGTCTCGCGAACAAAAGCAACGTTCCCTTTTCGACAGATCCATGTACTGTATGTCGTCTCGGGCAAAGGCCTTCCGTATTCTCCGCTGGATGAGGCGGTCATTACCACATTGCAGAGCATGACGGCTCAGGTTACCGTAACAGACCCGCGCCAGCCGGTAGGAGATATTGCTGCTCAGCTTCGTCCGAATCTGATGCTGGCACTGGATGGGATGGATCTACCGTTAGAGCAGGTTGCTGCAGTACGCCAGTTGGGCATTCCCACTGCCATCTGGCTGACGGACGATCCCTATTACACCGATACGACGACCAAAATGGTGACGAATTATGATTATGTGTTCACCTTAGAAATGAACTGTATAGAACTGTATCGTCAATTGGGCTGCACGTCGGTGCACTACTTGCCATTCGGGGCATTTTTGACTCACTATTTTCCACTCAGCTCGCCTGCTTCAGTGCGACGTGAGATTGGATTTACAGGCTCAGCCTACTGGAATCGCATCTATTTCTTCAATCCGATTATGCCGCAGCTCATGGCCCGCAACATTAAAATCAATGGAATCTGGTGGGATCGTCTTCCGGATTATCAGTCGTATGGTGACAAAATTGAGCTGGGCCGCTGGATGTCTCCGGGCGAGACCAATGATACGTATAACGGCAGCAAAATCGTAATTAATCTTCATCGTTCCCATCAGGATGATTCGGTGAACAACAACTCACTGAAAATTCCGGGGATTTCGCCAAATCCTCGCACGTTTGAAATTTCCGCCAGCGGGACGTTGCAACTGACGGATACAAGAGACGATCTGGCTCGTTTTTACAAGCCAGGGGAAGAGATTGAAACTTACAGTTCTCAGCAGGAACTGCTGGAGAAGGTTGAGTTTTATTTGACGCACGAAAAGGAGCGCCGTGAGATTGCTCTGCGTGCTCTGGAACGAACCCTGCGGGAGCACACGTATGGTCACCGGATTGACCAAATGCTATCGGTCATCTTCCCATAAGATAATTCACATGACGATGGTTGCTATTTTAAAGGAGGTGAACTCCAATCAAGCCGAAAATGATGCTATTCAGCCATGTCAGCAACGTCCGCAGTATTACAGGGGCGGAAAAGCTGCTACTGCATTTTTGTCTAGACATGCGTACGTATTTCGATTGCATTCTCGTAACGCCTGGTGAAGGGCGGCTGACCTCAATGGCCCGCAAGCGCGGGATAGCTGTTCAGACTCAGAATTTGTTCATGCTGCATGGCATGTATACCCCCTATGAGGGATTGGCGCAGGATGCGGAGAATTTGCGGAACCATGTGGCGTATGCACCACTGCAACAGATGCTTCGGCATGCTCGACCTGATGTGGTGCTGGTCAATACCTGTGTGAACGTCATGCCCGCAATGGTTGCCCAAGAGCTTAATATCCCGGTTATCTGGAAAATAACCGAGGTCATTAACCAGAATGCGCATACGCCGATTTCTGTTTCGATTATCGAGCGTTATAGCCAGTGGGTCATTGGCATTTCGCAGGCTGTTATGCGCCCTTTGCATGGCGGGGGATTGACACGTCCGCATACGATGTTGCCTCCTTGCCGGGATATGAATATGCCGTCTCCCAAAGAGTATGTGCTGGAGCGGAGAAGGAAACGTGAAAAGCTGGGACTGCGAGATTTTCATATCTGCATTGGTTATATTTCTTCCTTTATCTACGAAGCCAAAGGGCTATTGCCTTTTGTCCATATGGCTCTAAAGCTGTGTGAAACCAATTCACGGTGCCGTTTCTGGATCATCGGTAGCTCAGTGGATTCCGAGTATTACGTAAAATGTGTCTCTTTGATTCGCCAGTCTCGTTATAGCCGCCGCTTCCAATTTAGTTCATTCGAGGAATCTGTTTCAACAGCCTATAGCGCAATGGATATTGTGGTGATCCCTAGTATGGTGGAGGAAGGCTTTGGTATGACGGCTCTGGAGGGTCTGGTGTACGGCAAGCCCGTAGTAGCCTTTGCGCAGGGCGGACTTGTGGAATTAATGGAGGCGACCGGAAATGCAGATTTTTTGGTAGAGCCAGGCAACAGCGATATGCTGGCGCAAAAAGTAGGCTATCTGCTCGATCATTCCGAGGAAGCGGAACGAATTGGTGTGCGTAACAACAGTGCGGCTACGCGTGTCTACGGACCTGATTCCTACCGAAGCAGTCTGCACGTCATGGTCAGTCAATGGGTATGTCATCATCCGCATTGGTTCCCGTTGATTCAGCAGCCGGGTGGTCCTGTATGGACGAGGGAAGGCGAAGGCCTGCGTCAGGTCACTGCAATACCGGAGGCTTATCTCAACACCGTTCGAGAATTTCCCGAATCGGTCGTTAATCAACTGCCGGTGCTGGGTCTGCCGCCAATCGAATATGCAGCCATTCAGGGTTTGCCACAACCAGTCCCCCCTTTGCCTGAGCCAACATCTGAGTTGCCTCGCCGCAAACGTAGTATTCGGGCAAGATGCCCAAAGGGCCGCAAGCATACCAAACTGCGGAGTCGCAGGTACAAGAGAAGCGCTGGCAGAAGCCGTCTCAAGAAAATTCACGGGTCCCCATTATATCGAAAATCCAAGTCCAGACAGAAGCTCAAGCGGAAATTCAAGCTCCAGTCAAGGCGATCGAAAGCGCACAAGCAGAAGCGAGTCACACTCAAGGCCAGATAGCATTCCAAACAACGGTCCGGGTGAAATACGCCGGACCGCTTGAGATGAACGATAAGTCGGAGCGCAGCCAGTCTGCTGGATGGCTATTATTCATTGAACTCCACAATTCAATGAAACAACGACAGCAAAGGTGGGTTCCAAAACCATGAAAATATTGACCGTGCTCGGCACAAGACCGGAGATTATACGGCTCAGCCTGATTATTCCGAAGCTGGACCACTATGCAGATGAACATGTGCTTGTGCATACGGGCCAAAATTATACGGAAAGCCTAAGCGGACAATTCTTCCGCGAGCTGGGTTTGCGCGCCCCGGATTATGTGCTTCAGGAGAAAGCGGGAACGCTGGGCAAACAACTGTCTGCCATGTACTCGCAGATGGAGGACATTTTAAACAAGGAACGCCCAGATCATGTACTATTGCTCGGTGATACGAACAGCGCCTTATGTGCCCTGCTAGCGGAACGTATGGGTTACCCAGTTGTGCATATGGAGGCTGGGAACCGCTGTTATGATCTGGATGTGCCGGAGGAGAAGAACCGGCGCGTCATCGACGCGATTTCTGCTATTAATATGCCGTATACAGAGCAAAGCAAGCAGCACCTACTGCGTGAAGGCTTTCCAAGCCAACGAATTATACTGACTGGAAATCCGATCTATGAAGTAATGCAGCACTATGAGAAAGAGATAACTGGAAGCGAAATTTTGAAAAAGTTAGGATTGTCGCCGGGGAAATATTTCCTGGTCACTGCCCACAGAGCTGAAAATGTCGACCATCCACCGCATTTGCTGGCTATATTGGATGGTCTTAACCGGGTAGCCCGGCAGTTCGGGCAGCGGGTCATTTGCAGTATCCATCCCCGCACCGCCGCTCGGATCGCAAGCCACCCGCCGATCCAGCTTGATCCGCTGGTAGAATTTCACGAGCCGTTCGGCTTTTTTGACTTCGTTCTGCTGGAGCGGCATGCCCGCTGCGCTTTGACGGACAGCGGCACCGTACAGGAAGAATGCTGTGTCATGGGGGTGCCGACCGTCACGATGCGTCGTACGACCGAACGGCCGGAAACGGTAGATTGCGGCAGCAATATCGTGTCCGGTCTTGATGGCGAGGTTATAGCAAATGCGGTAGCTATAATGACCGGGATGAACCATAAGTGGCAGTGTCCCGCAGGCTATCTGGCGGAAGATGTATCGGATAAGGTAGTCAAATTTTTGCTTGGAGGGAAACGGCATGTTTGAAAACCAACGTATCTTGGTTACCGGCGGTACCGGCTCTTGGGGGCATGAGCTGGTTACCCAGTTACTGCCGCGTAACCCCAAAGAGGTCATTATCTATTCACGTGGAGAATCGAGTCAGGTTGCCATGAACAGGCAGTTTGAGGATGAACGGCTCAGCTTCTGTATTGGAGATATCCGGGATAAGGACGCGCTGGTTACCGCTTGTCAGGGTGTGGACTATGTGTTTCATTTGGCGGCTCTCAAGCACGTACCTGTCTGTGAGGATCAGCCCTATGAAGCACTCAAAACCAATGTCGTAGGCACCCAAAACGTGATTGAGGCCGCTGTCGCCAATCAGGTAAAGAAAGTTATATATATATCGACTGACAAAGCCGCGAATCCGTCCAATTTTTACGGTATGACCAAGGCGATTGGAGAAAAACTGATTGTCTACGCCAATCTGCTGAATAGTGATACACGGTTCGTGACGGTACGAGGCGGTAATGTATTGGGCACAAACGGAAGCGTAGTGCATCTGTTTCAAAACCAGATTCGCCAAAAGGGGAAGGTTTCTATTACGGATATGAAAATGACCCGTTTTTTCCTGACCCTGCGTGATGCGATCAGTCTCCTGTTCAAAGCCTCGGTGGAAAGTGTCGGCGGGGAAATTTTTATCATGACCATGCCAACCTGTCGTATTTTGGATTTGGCTGAGGTGCTCATTGAAGATTCGGGCGTGGAAAACGTAGAAATTGTAGAGCAAGGTGTCCGTCCCGGCGAAAAAATTCATGAGATTTTGATGAGTAACTTTGAAAGTCTGACAACGGTTGTGTATGACGAGCAATATTTGGTCATTCTCCCAACGCTGAACATCCCCCAATTAAGAGACCGTTATAGTCATTGTCCTCCGGTATCATTTAGCAGCTTTAGCTCGGAGTTCAATCTGATGTCAAAAGAGGAAATTCGAACTATCCTCCGGAGCGGGGGGTTCATTAAATGAAGCTGCTTATTTTGGGTGGTAACGGCATGGCGGGCCATGTCCTGGTCGATTATTTTCAAAATCAGGGCGGGCATAACGTCTTCTATACCACCCGTGATCCCGAAAATAAAGGCGGTCTGCTGCTGGATGTAAGAGACAGCTTTATGGTAGAGCAGTTGGTTCGTAGTGTGCGGCCAGACGTCATCATCAACGCGGTGGGTGTGCTGAATCAGTATGCCGGGGAGGATCAGATTACAGCATACCAAATCAATGGACTGTTGCCGCATCTTCTCCGGTGGACGGCGGACAGCATCGGTGCCCGACTCATTCATATCAGCACGGATTGTGTATTCGAGGGAAAGCGTGCTCCTGGTTTGTACAAGGAGACGGATCAACCTGACGGGACAAGCGCCTATGCTGTGACGAAAATACTCGGAGAAGTAAAGGCGGCAGGGCATCTGACTATTCGTACCTCTATTGTCGGTCCGGAAATTCGGAGGGAAGGCATTGGTCTGCTGCACTGGTTTTTGCAGCAGAGCGGAGATGTTGACGGATATCGCCGTGTCTTTTGGAACGGAGTCACGACACTGGAATTGGCTAAAGCGATACAGGTGCTTATGAATGAGCCGCTAGACGGACTCATTCATCTGGTTCACCCCGAACCGATCAGTAAACATGATTTGCTACTGCTGTTCAAAGACATCTGGAAGAGGGAGGATATTCGGATCGTGCCGAAAGATGAGCCGGTGCAAGATCGGACGCTTCGTTCTACCCGGGCCGATCTGCTCTACGATGTTCCTCACTACAGCATCATGCTGAAGGAGCTGCTGGAATGGACAGAAGCACAGCGGAACAACGTCGGCCTGTCATAGTCATTACCGGAGCGGCAGGCTATACCGGGATGCACGCCTGCCTCTATTTTGCAAAGCTCGGCTGGGAGGTGGCGGCGCTGACTCGCACTGCCGCTTCCGCATCAAAGCTGACCTCACTGGCTGGAGATGATGAGTATCCTAGTCCGGATGTCTGCACTCACGTCTGTATCACGCCTTATGTATGTGATTTGCTTGATAAGAAACGTCTTGGCGAAGTAATCCGCCAAATTGCACCGGATTATGTGCTTCATCTGGGCGGTAAAAATTCGGTGCCTGAATCATGGCAAAGTCCACTGCTGTACATGGAATCCAATGTACTGTCCACATTGTATCTGCTGGATGTACTGCGCTCTTTCCCCAAAGTCCGAATTGTAGTGGCAGGTTCTCGCCTAAAGACGGCTTTGCAGGCACCGTATTATCCTCCGCACCCGTACAGCCTCAGCAAAAGCCTTCAAGAGGCAGTCGCGCTTTCGTGGGGTGCGCTGTTCGATCAATCCGTCATGCTGGCGGAGCCTTGCAATCTGATCGGCCCGGGTCCCTCCACCGGTTTCTGTGCACTGTTGGCAGGCTATATCGCACGGACCGAGCAGAGCGTGCGAGACGTACAGAATGTAGAGCCCCCTGCCCTCACTTCCGTTTCTGCACCGACTCCGTTTCAGGTTTCTTCACGGCATGCGCAGCGAGACTTTCTGGACGTGCGCGATGCTGTCCGAGCGTATAGCGTGCTACTGGAGCGAGGTGTTCCGGGGCGTGTATACCCTGTTTGCTCAGGCAAGATGATGCAGTTGGGGGACATCGCAGAACGCATGATTGCGTTGGCAGACATCCCTGTTGCCATACAATGGGGAGATGTGGCAGAAGAGGCGACCACGGATGTATATCAGGCAAAGGAACTAGAGGAACTGGGCTGGATGCCAACCATTCCGTTAGGGCAATCACTGAAGGATATGATTGGCTACAGTCGAGCCAGAAAGGAAGAAACGAGATGAGACCGAGTGTAACGATCGTAATTCCGTTTTATAACTGCAGGTACGTCGATCAGGCAGTGCAAAGCGCACTGGAGCAAACCTACGGCCCGCTTGAAATCATTGTCGTCGATGATGGTTCAACCACACATACTGAAATGCTTCATCCTTACCGTAAATATATCTATTATTTAGGTAAATTAAACGGTGGGACGGCCAGTGCACTTAATCACGGCATCCGACATGCCAACGGTGAATACATTGCGTGGCTCAGCTCGGATGATACCTTCCACAAGGATAAAATTAACAATCAGGTTTCCTTTATGCTGGAGCAAGGTGCACATATTTCTCACACCAACTTCAACTTAATCAATGAATACAGCCAAATCACAAGATACCAGGCGGGACCGGTACTTCCGTCGATACAGGAATTTTACCGTTTTTTTCTGAAAGGTAACCCGGTAAACGGATGCACGGTTATGTTCAAAAAAGAACTGTTTACGCAGATAGGGTTGTTCAATGAGCTGTTGACGTATACCCATGATTTGGATATGTGGTACAGAGTTATACTGGCAGGATACGAGTTTCCTTTTTTAAACGAACTGCTGGTAAACTACCGCTGGCATGATGAGATGGGAACGAAAAAGCATCGACACGTCATTGAACAGGAATACTTAATTACCCAGGCACGCTACAGAACCAGCTTAACTGAGCTGCTGAACAGATTTGCAGCTATGTAGTACAAATCAAAATATTGAAAAATTTTCAGCCTGTGATCTGCAGTGCCTGTGTAGAGCACGCAGATTCACAGGCCAATTACAAATTACTAATGATGATAGGGAGAGAGACCATGTTAGTTAGAAAACAATAACTTTATCATGATTCAATCCGTTATACAGTAGCAATAACTGCCCAATCGCCGAACGGGAAGGCATGCTCTGGTACGAAATTGCCAGCAGCGTCTCTTCCTTGCGCCGCAATCGAAATATCACTGATAATTGCGGGGGCTAAGGCTGGAGATGAAACGTTGATCTGATATGCTGGCACTACAGTAGGAATCGTAAGTGTGACTACTGCCCTTGGTGCACCCAAGGCAAATGTGGTTGTAAAATACGGTACTGCCACTGTGCCTGTTGGTGCACTACCAGGTGCGCTATAAGCAGTAACAACGATGGGAGTGAGTGGAAGAGCTGTTGTATTAGTGATACGTAGTGTAACAGAACTCGAATGGAAACTACCATCTGGATTAAGGTTTTCAACGGCTCCTAACGAAAAAACGGCCATATTTTTCACCTCCTTGTAATACCAATATATGAAGAAAGAGTAGTAATAGAGTGTGTTAATATATAGAGGTGTTTAGTACAAATTAAGGAATTCCGGCTTGTCCAGTACCCGCAATTAACATTGCCCATCGACTTTTATTACCGCTGTATGTCGCGAAAAGATGATTAAACTACAGGCTGGTTCTATAAAGAACCAGCCTGTAGTTTAATCATCATAAAGCCACGATCATTGGACCTTGTGGGCTTCGGTTAAATACATCCGTCGGAAGGGGAATAGGAGGCTGTGTATGCCATCTGAACACATGGAGCTCTCTTTTACTGGGAATGGGTCGCAACCATCCGCCCTCTGCATAATATAGTCCGTGATCCGGGCCCATATACAACCGGTAATCGATCAGCTCATGCTCTTCGAAAACATTGGTATCAATAGGTGGACCAATAGGGAAAGTCTCCAGTTGCGCGAATGAAAGAGGAATCGATTCGTTGACCTCATAGCCCAGCAAACGGAACGATTCGAAATCGCGGAAGGGATAGCGCAGACCATGGCTGATCAGGTGCATACCGTTCATGGGATCTCTGGCGATGTAAACCGCTGGGAAATGCTCTCGAAGTTGGCCATTATGCAGTAACGGCTTGCCGTCGGGGATGCTGGTCACCGTGCTATCCGACAGCTGGATTACCCGATCAAGACGAAAATGAAGAGCATGAAAAGTATCAAGCGACTCGACAGGCCGCTTCAGTCCTTTCTCGATTTGATAAATATTTCCTTTGGAATCTCGAATGAGTATTCCATTAGGTAAGGAAGAATCCTTAGGTCGATGGTGCGGATGCCCCGCAGCAAACTGTCCGGGGAAAAAGTATTCATCTAATGTATAAATGAGGCGTTCAGGGTTAAAATTCCATTTTCTTAGAAATATTCGGCGATTTCTCTGTCCCCATTCAACTATATCGATTGAATTATGTGTAAAACTTGCGTTACCCTCATGATGGACATGACTGTCTCCTGCGATGAGGAGCCTTAATCCCTTTTTTAGTGTCCGATACCCGAAATCAATATCTTCATAGCCACCTCCCGGGAATGCTTCGTCTAAATACCCGATCTGACTTATCAATTGACGACGGAATAACATACAAAATCCGCTTAAAGCCGTTGCATCCCGCCAAAGTGAGGGATTAGTGACATTAAAATTTTTGCTGAATTCATGATATGTCTCTGTGGTTGAATAGGACATGGGAAGGCGTTGCATTGGCATCACCATATTGGACACAGGACCGACAATGCCAATATCCGCTGAGCTAAAAAGTGCATGAATTAAATTTTCCAGCCAATGGTGAGATACCATCGTGTCATTATTGAGCAGGAGAATAGTATCCCCTATAGATGCTTTAATACCTTGATTACAAGCTGCTGCAAATCCACGGTTAGTTTCATTCTCAATTAAACGTACATTCTCCCGACGACGTAGTTGATGTTGAGTACCGTCTGTCGATCCATTGTCAATACAGATCAATTCGTAAGGAATGGTAGTGTAGCGCACGATGCTATCCAGACACCGTTCTGTTAGTTTCCAGTTGTTTAACGTAAGGATAACGATACTGACCAGCATAAAATTCTCTCCTTAAAGAGTATTCAGAACCACTTGTAATTGGTTCTGATATGTCTGTCTGATGGTTTCTAATTCCTGTACAATAGCTTGGTAATGCTGGACCGTACCCATTTGTTCATGACGACGGTAGGCAGTGAGAGGCTCATCTAAATAGTGAAATTCTGTATGGTTCAATACTACACGAATCCAAAAATCATAATCATGAGTGTATAACAGCTTCTCATTGAAGTATCCAATGTTACGAACATAATCCTTTTTCATCATCACCGTACAGCCATTTAACGGGCAGTAGGAAGAAAATGCCTCAATAAAGGAACGTACTGTCGTAAATTTGGCAGTTGCATTGTGACATATTACCTCGTTTGCTTTGTTAATGACATGATAATCGGTGAAACTGACCTCAGCTTGATGTTGCTCCATAAAATTCACTTGACGTTCAATTTTGGTCGAATAAAACATATCGTCTGAACTAAGCCAAACAGTATACTTTCCGGTGGACATTTGTATACCATAATTGAGCGCAGTTGCCGTGCCGCCGTTCATCTTTCCTAGATAATAAATGCGATCCATATAAGGGATCAAACGTTCCTGGTGCATAGTTGACCCATCATCTACAACAATAATTTCGATATTCGGATAAGTTTGATTTAAGACGCTGGCTACAGCCTGATCTACGTACGGACAGTTGAAAAAGGGAATGATGACACTCACTTTCGGCAACGATTCCACGTTTCCTCACCCCGCAATCTTCATGTGCTTTCTCCCCATCATACGGTATGTTAAAACGAATTCATAATTGTGGACGATTGCCCGTGGTACTTCATTTTGGGGAGTTTATTTAAAGGAAAAAGAGGCAATTTACATCTAATTAATGTAACTGCCCCTTTTTTAAATTAGAGTGCACAGATATACGTTATGATCTAATTGGTGATTGAACTTTTTATTGCTGGTTCAAACCATAAACGGCAGCGTCAATTTCCTGAAGCAAGTTATTAAACCGGTTTTGGAATATATCTATGCCGAAAGAATCTATGGATGCCTTGCGATTTTTAGTTCCTATTTCCAACATGCGCTCTTTATTTTGAAGGAGGTCAACAACTATTTGCCAAAGTCCGCCCACATCACCTTTAGGCACTAAAAACTTCTCATTACCCGTATTTTTGAGTAGCTCACCAAGTCCTGCTGAGTCATAAGCAACTACTGGTTTGCCGAATATCATCCCTTCAAGAGCAGTCATTCCAAAGCCTTCATCAATCATGCTAGGTACGACTACGATATCAAGCGCAGGGTATAATTGTTCAATGTGGCTTTCGAACGAATGAAATATAATGCGAGATGGATCTAATGTTGAATACGCCAATGCTTTGCATTTATTGAAGTATTCTGTTATTTCTGGACTTCCGGCAATAAGAAATTTCACTTGAGGAAAGTGTGACATTAGCATATCGGCCATATAGATAAATTGATCAATTCCTTTATGGACGGAGATCATTCCGCTTATGAGTCCTATTAGCGTTTCGTGGTCGCCGATATTATGGGCTCCCCTCAGACAACGACGATTTTCCTCCCACCTTTCAGGGTGCAATTCAGCATCATTCCAGGAAGGATATATAAGCCTATTTTTATTATTAACTATTGAACCCTTAAAAGGTGCAAGTACTGCTTCCGATATACCGATAATCCAATCTGCATAATGATTTACCATCCGTACTGCATCAATCTGATGTACACCTGGATACAAGATTTCGTCTATTATCCAAACAACGGGAATTCCTGCTTTTTTTGCCGCAGCCGCAGGCAATGCATTAACCGATGTGTTAACCATCACCCAATCCGGTCTGTGAACGTGCAGAAGTGTTAATAGGGATTGGTAGTAATTAGAAGATTCTTGTTTTGCAAATTCCTGATGCATAGCTGGCGATGATTCATACAAAGACCATAGCAGTGGAGAATCTTGAATGGCTATACGTATCCCCTTAGTTTCTGCTTCTATTGACAGCATGCCGCAACAGGGAACAACCAGCACAACCTCATACTGCTCGCTAAGGGTTTTAGCTAAAAAAAGTAGCCATTTCTCGGCACCCGACATTCGAGCCGGATGGCAAATATGTGAGAATAACATAACCTTAGACTTTACGCTCACGGGCTACATACCCTATGCACTTCTCGGGTATGATTGTCACCTCCTTTGGATAGGTAATTTACTATATGAGCAATGTCTATCTGTCGACACGACCATTCACCCATGTATTATTCATTGCAAGGTAGTCATATATAACAGTTTGAATTTTTATGTGAGCACTCATGTGTGTGAAATGATCGTTTTTGGTGCCTGTGTGTGCTTGCGCCTGCGCCAAGCTATGGAGCAACGCATAAAATAATGCGAAGAGGGGAGCACATATGGGCCTGTCATGCTGTCATAACAACGTGAGGGATGCATCTGTCTCCGTAGTTGCTGGTAAGGCCCAAGCGCCGACCCGTTCAGGTTTGAAAGGAGGGGCACTAGTGAAGGCTTTGGTCACCGGGGGAGCAGGGTTTATTGGTTCCCAGCTGGTACGTGCGCTTGCTGACTCGGGCATCAGAGTACATGTGCTGGATAATCTGACGACCGGGAATGCTGCAAATGTAGATCCGCGCGCGGTCATGCATATTGCAGATATTCGCAGCTCTGAAGCCAGGACGCTGCTAATTCGGGAAAGCCCGGACATTGTGTTTCATTTGGCTGCACAGGCTGATGTGCAGCAATCCATCCATCACCCCGACGAGGATGCGGATGTGAATGTGCTGGGGACGATCCATTTGTTGCAGGCTTGTCGTGAAGCGGGTGTGTCGAAAATCATATTTGCCTCCACATCCGGCGTATACGGAGAGCTGCAAAAGCAATGTATTCAGGAAGACGATCCTGTGGAGCCCATTTCAGGCTACGGACTGTCCAAGCTGACCGCAGAATCGTATATTCGGCTTTTTTATCGCTTGTACGGCTTGAACTACACGATTTTGCGTTACGGAAATGTGTATGGCCCCGGCCAGGCCGCGAAGGGAGAGGGCGGTGTAGTCGCTATTTTTATGGACCGGCTGAAAAAAGGCAGCCCCTTGCTCATTCACGGCGACGGGACGCAAACTCGTGACTTTGTGTACGTCAAGGATGTAGTCCGAGCCAATATGGCGGCTATACATGCAGCGGATCAACGCACAGTGCATGTAAGTACGGGACGAACGACGTCCATCAATCGGCTGGCCTATGATTTACTAAAGCTGCACGGTTCGTCTGTGCGGCCTGTGTATTCACCGGCGCGGGCGGGAGACATTCACCATAGCTGTCTTAGCAACGCAGTCGCCAGACATTGGCTTCATTGGGAACCGCTATTTGGCATCTCTGCCGGTCTAAAGGAAACGTATGTGAGCAGTATGGGCACAGACAAAGAAGGCATCTAGGGCTAACGAGCGTGAGGATCAAAAAAGAGACTGAGGGAACTCTCAGCCTCTTTTCAGTTTGAACAAAAATTATAGGTTCTCGCTAGCCAGCTTGAAGGCTTGATCGAGGACAGCCGCACCGTTTCCTCTACCGTAAGCCAACGTGTCAATAACATCTACAGGGATGCCATAGGGAGCTGCAATTTCAGTTACTGGCTTTTTACGCATTCGCACCTGAGGTCCGAGTAAAATAGCAATCACAGGCTCTGTCATGCCTTCCAGCTCTTCCTTAATAGTGCTTTCGGGGATCGCTTCGATGTTCAATTCTATGGATCTCGCTGCGGCTTCTTTTTTCATCTTGGAAACCAGAATGGATGTGGACATACCCGCAGAGCATGCCAGAATGATTTTTTTCATATCAAAAGCGCCTCCAGAAATTTATTTTAACTACTTATACTCTTCATCCAGATTAGCAACAAACAAGCGTTCCTTGATAACAGCTTGATACCAGTAGCCGGATTTCTTCAAATGGCGACTTCGATCATTTTCCAGGTTAATTTCCACCAGTCCATAGCGATTTTTAAAAGCATTCATAGGAGAAACGTTGTCTGTGAAGGCCCACAGCATATAACCTGTACAGTTGGAACCTGCTGCTACGGCTTGTAACGTGTAGTATAAATGCTCAGTTATAAAGTCAATGCGATAGTCGTCCTGAATGATGTGTTCCTCATTTTTAAAAGCAGCTTCATTTTCAATCCCCATGCCATTTTCCGCAACAAACCACTCGATATTGTTATATTCGTTCTTGATACGCATTCCCATATCGTAAATAATTTTAGGATAAATTTCCCAGCCCCGTGACTTGTTCATTCTTTTACCCGGAAGGTCGAAATGCTCGTAGTAGTAAGAGGGGTGAAAAGGAATGTTTTCGTTCCACGCTTTACTCTGCGCTTTGACCCGGTGGGGATAATAGAGATTGATTCCAACGTGGTCAACGGTGTTTTCCTTAATCAAGGCCAGTTCCTCCGCCGTAGCTTCAAAGGCAATATCATGCTTGCTCATGAGCTCGAACAATTCTTGCGGGTATTCGCCTTTAATAAGCGGGTCCAGAAATACTCGATTGTAAAATAAATCATACACATGTGCTGCATACTGGTCATGAGGGGCGCTGGAGCGGGCATAAGTCACTTCGGGATTTAGAATTACCCCTATTTTAGCCCCGTTCTCACTATAATTTTTGACTTTGAAAAGCTGTACACACTTCGCGGTAGCCAGCGTTTTGTTATAGTTCCATTGCATCCACTTCCGCGTATTTTGTTCATAGGGATAGCGAAGGGCATCCAGATAGACGCGAGTCTGTACAACAATGGGCTCATTAAACGTAAACCAGTGCTTGACTCGATCCCCGTACCGTTCAAACACCTTTTCCGCATATTTCACAAACAGCTCTACCACATGCTTGGAAGACCAGCCCTCATATTTGTCGAGCAAATAAGCAGGTAATTCATAGTGTTCCAGACAAATCATCGGCTCGACTCCGCTTGCAATCAACTCGTCAATGACCCTGCCCATATAATCCGCATAGGTTTCATCCACCACAATATTCTCATAATCCGTTAAGAAGCGGGACCAATTAATAGAAGTGCGATAATGAGTTAGCCCAATCTGCTTCATCAGGGCAATATCCTCGGCATAACGATTATAAAAATCGGTTGCACCTGCGGGTCCATATCCATTGTGCCAGACATAGCGGTCATTTTTGTACCATAAGTCCAGATACGAGTCTTGACCTTCCTGTTTACCGCTCCAGCCCTCTGTCTGCCAGGCGGAAGCCGCTGCCCCCATAATAAAATTCGGCGGAATTTGTATTGTGTGTTTAGCCATGACATGCTTCTCCTTTTCATTCTATAGATTCCCCAAGGCGATCCTCTGCGGGTGTAACTCTACAGTAGCGCATTATTCAGTCGTTCGCTTGTTGGCAATTTTGACGAACGGAAAATAGATGATAATGGCTACCATAATACAAATAATCTGCGTTACAACGGCGCCAATGCTTCCACCTGTAGACAGGTAGGCATTAATAATAGGCGGTGTAGTCCACGGAACCATAACGACAGCTTTACCTGCGAATCCAAGCAACGTCGAGAAGTAACCAATTGTTCCTGTGATGAGTGGAGTTATAATGAAAGGAATCGCCATCAATGGATTCAGCATAATCGGAAGTCCGAAAATGACAGGCTCATTAATATTAAACAGACCTGGCCCAAGTGAAAGCTTGGTAATTTCCTTCATATCCTCACGCTTGGAAGCGATCATAATACTGATCAAAAGGGCCAGCGTAACTCCTGAACCTCCAATACTCATGTATACATCCCAGAAAGGCATCGTAATAATGTTCGGAATGGGGAGCCCTTGATCATATGCAGTCATGTTGACCGTAATCGCTCCAAGCAGCAGAGGTTCACGGATGGGCTTTACCATTTGGTTTCCGTGGATACCGATCACCCAGAAGGTTTGCGCAACCAGCATGAGTACCAGTATACCTGGCAGCCCTTGGACTATGGTCTCCAGAGGTTGTTGCACCACATTATAGACAGCATCGTACAGGTAGAGCCCCGTAAATTTATGAAAAAAGAATCCAAGCATCGAGAAAACAGTTACCGTAATAATGGAAGGGATGAGTGCGGAGAAAGAAACGGCTACATTGCTGGGAACACTTTCAGGCATTTTAATCTTTAGCTTATCGGACTTGCCCAGTTTGTTGTATAGCTCAACGGATAGGATACTTATGAAAATACCCAAAAACAAGCTTTTGGTGTCTGTGAATTGACGGGCGATGACGTCCGTTACTTTTTGCATTTCTCCGTTAACCATCAGCTCGATTGTGGTTGGTGTCACAGAGATAAAACAGATGAGGGCAAGTAAACCAGGAAAAAGATTTTTCTCTCCATTAATTTTTCCTAGCTCCAGACCAATCATAAAAATAGCTAGAATGGTGAGGATATTCAAGCTGGCATAGTTAATGCTTGAGAAAATCGGTTTGTACTCTGCCAGGAATGAGAATGACTTAAAATGGGCTAGACCATTGACTGGGTCCATGACCATATTGGAGATCAGTACAGCAAAGGCACCCACAATAATAACAGGCATTAAGGTGATAAAAGCCGATTTGATTGCTATTATATATTTAAAATTGTTAATTGCATTTGCCACCGAGGTGAGACCATCGATCAGTTTGTCTTTGAAAGCCATGGCTAGCGCCCTCCCTCTACGATTTTAATCCGAGCTGATCAATGCGTTCATACAGGTCTATAAATTCTGAGGCCATATCGTGAATGGTGATGGCATTCATCAAATGATCTTGGGCATGCACCATCATGACGGACATCTCTGTTTTTTCACCGGCTGCTTCCTTACGAATGATTCTGGTTTGAATTTTGTGGGAAGACACCAGTTCTTTTTTAGCTGAGGCCAGTTCTTCTTTGGATTCCCGAAATTTGCCCGCCTTTGCAAGCTCAATCGCTTCCATCGCCGAGCTGCGCGCATTCCCAGCGTATAATATAATTTGGAATACGATCTCTGTATCATCCATGTCCTCCATGTTCACAGCGTGTTCTACTGATTCATCATTATTCATATGTTCTTGACTCCTTTCATTCATTTGCTCGTATCGTCATTATAATTTGGAATCGCTTTCAACATAACGCATATTATTTCCTCTTCTTAACGGAAATCAATCGGTCTTTCTAGTTGATATCTCTATTACTAAACATAAAAAGAGAGAAATCCCTGCCATATAGGCTTCTGATTTCTCCTTTACTTGCATCCTGCTAATTTTCAACTATTTTTATGCAGCACCTCTACGAATTCCGTGTATGTTTTGCAGCGAATAAGCTGCTGGACTAGCTTTTCATGATTTAAAATGTTAAGCAAAATATGATACATACTTTGTAAATCTTCTGATTTGGTGCGCTGTATGCAGAGCATGCAAATAAACTGTACGGGCTTGCCATCCCAGTCGATAGCTTTTTGTAATGTACAAATGGCCCAAAACGTGGAATCAGCAAAAGGTTCCAGCGGATGCGGAATCGCGACAAAGTTGCCAAATGAAGTGGGGGAAACAGCTTCACGCTCTATCACAGATTGCAACAAAGGACCTTTTACAAGACCTGCTTCTTGTATCTTTTCGGCTATGAATTCAAGTGCCTGCAGTTTGTTATCCAACTTCTGCTGAAGAAAGATCAATTTTTTTCGAATATACTGTACAGCAGGAAGTTTTGACTCTGAGATGGCTTGTTCAATTTTAGTAATATCCGAACTGCCCAAAAATGTATTCACATGGATCATGGGGATAGAAAGCGGTTCTGATATGGGGATCGTGCTAATAATAAAGTCCAATGCATCCAACGGCATTTGCCTCAGCTTATAAAATTCAGTGGTTCCTACGATCTCCAGCCTGGAACCGAAAACCGATTGAAGCTTGTAGTACAGCAGCTTTGCGCTGCCGAGTCCGGAAGCACATACGATCATACATCTTTTGGGTGTGCCCTCCATTTTCTTTCTCTCCATTGCGACTCCGATATGAATGGCTAAATACCCAATTTCATTGTCCTCGATGTGTATATGAAGTCGCTGTTTGATAACTTCCGCAGCAATGATGCCTGCTTCAAAAGCAAGCGGGTAATGGGCTTTGATTTCATCCAGCATGGGGTTGCGCAAATTCATTCCGTATTGATAGCGATTAATGACTGGTTTGAGATGAAGGCAAAATGCAATCAGTAATTCTTGATCGTTTTGAATGTTCATGCTCAACTGCTGATCGATTCGGTCTAATATTTCGAGTCAGTTCGTAAATATTTTTATCAATAATTTTTTTAATCTCTACTTCATCCATATGGGCCCTGACAACGGTCCTTACACCCAGCAAGTGCACAGCAATGTACGCAATTTCAACAAGTGGAAAGGAGTGTTTCATGTTCTGTTCCAGAGCAGATACGATCTCAGTCGCGACCCTAAACTCTTTTTGCGCTTCGATTTTTTTCATCTCTTGAGGATAATACGAGACATACCTCTCTTCACGAATACGCTTACATGCTATAGCGATATGAATGACCAGATTGTTCAGGGCAATGTCTGACAACTGAATATCATGATACTCAATCCGATCCAGAATCACTTCTCTTATGAATTCCAGCTCATCGTTAGAGATCAAAGAAGGGTGGGGCATCTGTTGCCCGCCTATTTGATCTGTCCTGTTAAATATATAGTCGGAAATGCAATAACGCAGCTTGGCCTCATTCCCCTTAATTCGAATACCATGATACGGCCTGTTCTCCAGAGATAGTCCATAAGTTGACAGTAATTTGCGCACTTCTTTGAGGTCATTCTGTAAAGTAGATCGGCTAACATACAGCATCTCAGCTAAATCATCAAGTTTGACGTATGCATGAGTAAGCAGCAGTTTTTTTATTAAAAAACGATGTCTGGCTTCAGAAGAACTCGCTAATAGATGGGACACATTGTTTTCATAGTCCTTTAATTGCTTCAGCAGATGATGAAATGCTTGTTCGTCCTGAATCTCTAGCTTGTAGCCTGTTCCTTTAAGGGGTTTGACAGCCGCTCCATGCCGTGACAACAGTGCATTCAATTCCTTTACATCTGTTCGTATGGTTCGAGAAGATACCTTCAATGCATTCGCCAAATGTTCACCCTTGATCATCTGTTCAGCAACCAATATATGTAGAATATCAAAAATACGCAAAACGAACCCCCTTTCTGAGCTGTTCTGATGAACAGTATACAATGCTTAGAGCGTAACCAAAAGAAGAACTAACCACAGCACAAATCACCTATGATCTTGACACCCCAGTATATTCAAAGATATTATAGATACAATAAGTCTGTGATTGAGGTGTAGTTATGAAATTTACCAAAGCAACCAATTATGCTCTGCATACCATGCTTATGCTTGTTACGGATTCGTCGGTGAAGCCTATAGGTGTTCAGCAATTGGCCGAAGCGCAACAAGTCTCACCTACGTATCTTTCAAAAATTTTGACGAGGCTTGTGAAGGCGGGGATGATCGAATCGGTCTCTGGAGCCAATGGAGGCTATCGCTTATCCCGCAATAAAGACGATATTACCTTTTTGGATATCATTCATGCGATTGAAGGGACGAATTCTTTGTTTGAATGTGATTTTGTCCATGGATCAGAATGTCTGATTCAAGCTGTAATGAGGGAAGCGGAGGAGAAAATGGAGAGCCATCTTAAAAATACAAAATTGGTCGATTTGGCGCAAAAGCAAGCGCAAATATAAAGGTAACGGCTAGATATAGAAAGAGGGTGGTTGTCAGTGATGTGAAGTGTTTTTTTGTTTTTATTATAGATATAAAGAGTCTTTAATATCCTTGAAAAGGAGCTGAATGTATGTTGTACGATTGCGCTATTATTGGCGGAGGGCCCGCCGGATTGAATGCAGCCCTTGTGCTTGGCAGGGCAAGGAGAAGTGTGGCTTTGATCGATAATAACCGACCCAGAAATGCGGTTACGCATGCGTCGCACGGTTTCATTACGAGAGACGGCGTAACGCCGACCGAGTTCCGCCGTGTAGCTTATGAGGAAGTACTACGTTATCCGTCTGTCCATCATCTGCCAACCGAGGTTATTTCGGTTACGAAAAAAGAATCCATATTCGAGGTGTTTGATTCTTCAGGCCTTCGTGTTCAAGCGCGAAAATTGATACTGGCGACGGGCGTAAAGGAGGTATTCCCTGAGATCGAAGGTTTTTATACGTTCTACGGGAAAAGTTTGTTTAATTGCCCTTATTGCGATGGCTGGGAGCTACGGGATCAACCGCTTGTCCTCGTCTCTGAGTCGCCAGCTATATATCATACAGCCAAACTGCTCCTGAACTGGAGTAAGGATTTGCTTGTCTGCACGAACGGTCAGGCATTCTTGTCGGACGAGCAAAAAGAACGACTTCAATCTAAAGGAGTCGTGGTCATGGAGCAGCCTGTTGCAGCGTTCATTGGTCACCACGGGCAGCTGGAGTATGCGTCCTTTACGGACGGTACTCAAGTCCCGAGAGTCGGCGGCTTTGTGACCCCCCGATTTGTACAAAGTACACCGTTTGGAGGAGATTTGGGCTGTGAAAGGACAGAGTCGGGCGGGATCCAAACGGATGGAGCGGGGAGAACCTCCATACCTGGTGTATATGCTGCCGGGGATTCTTCGTACTTCATGCCTTCTCAGTTGATTTTTGCTGCGGCCGACGGCAGTCGAACTGCTGCGAGCGTAAATCTGGATTTGACAGAGGAAGATTTCAACGAGTGTTGAGCATTTGAAATGTTCGATGTGAATCGGATGCTGGAAAAGGCCGCCATATAGGCGGCCTTTTTCTATTCACTTGATTATAATTCTGCGTCTATACAAGACCTTCTTTCAATAACCTCTGTATTCACGAGAACCTGAGTATGATGCTCCTGATTGTGATTAAGTCTTTCCATCAGCAAATTTACAGCCGTTCGGGCCAAAATATCCTTTTTCACATGAATGGTTGTGAGTTCCGGGCTAATGACCTTGGCTTCATGAATATTATCAAACCCCATGACAGAAATTTGTTCAGGCACTCGAATGTTCATTTCCTGAAACGTTTTAATAGCACTGATTGCCATATAATCATTCTCACAAAATAGGGCTGAAGGCAGCTCATTCAGTTCATGAATAGCTGTTTTAAATGATTCCTGTGACATTACAAGCATCGGATGCATATCAAAGGTAAGCCCGTGACCTATGGCAAGATTGTGCTCCTCTAAAGCAGCCATGAACCCCTCTTTTCGTTTTGTAAAGTTAAGAATTCTGGTACTGGATTGTACGTATCCTATATTTCTGTGACCGGACTGGATTAAATATTGGCCTGCCTGGTACCCTCCAAGATAGTTATTAATAGATACAAAGCTGGCATCAACGTGTTCAAAGCAAGTATCTAAAACTACGATATTGGAATGAATAGATTGTAAGGAATGAATAATCTCGGCAGTTAGATTGGTGCCCAGCAGAAGTATACCTGAAGAAGGCTGGTCCTTTTCCAGAGCAGACAACTCTGCCTCCAGGCTATGGCTATCAAATGATGAAAAAATCAAAGTATTGCCATGTTCTCTCACTTGATTGGTAATATGATGGATCAATTCATTGAAAAATGGAAGTGATTCGTATTGCTCGGTCACGATGCCTGTATTTTTGCATGCAACAAAACGAATGACATGGTGACTCTTCGTAAATTCCTTATTTGACTTCATGGTACGTGGTCTATATCCATGCTCGTGGGCAATTCTTAAAATATGCTCTTTGGTTTCTTCGCTAACACCGGGTTTGTTATTAAATGCTAAAGAGACGGCTGATTTTGAAACACCGGCAAGCTTTGCAATATCATCTATTTTCAACATGGAACCTCCCATTGGACTAAACTATATAAATTATATCATGATTATATAATAAAGTTTAGTTTATAAATTAAACTAAACAAATGCCGCATAAAATGAGTTGACCTTTTCAGATACATAATGTTAATATTCAATTGTGAACGCTTTATTTAGTTTATTTTATTCAATATCGTATAAAATTATACATTAGTTTAGTTTTGTTTATGAGTGAGAGGGTGATTTGTTTGAGTTTAAGTATTGCTAAAAATCAAAGAAGTTTTGTGGAAAAGGACAAGCCTTTCTTTTACTTGGCAGATACCGTCTGGAGCGTATTTACCAACGCCACGATTGAAGAGTGGAGCGATTACCTGGACTATCGAAAGATGCAGGGATTCAACGTTTTGCAAATCAACATGCTCCGGCAATGGGATGCCAGCGAATCAGACCTGAATCTACAACCGTTTGCATTACTGGAAAATGGAGATTTCGACTATCACACATTAAACGCGGCCTATTTTGACCGGGCAGAAGTCATGATCCAGATGGCTGTAGAGCGCGGCTTTATTCCAGCCTTGGTACTTCTGTGGTGTAATTATGTACCGGATACATGGGCTGAAATGTTCCAGAAGGGCAATAAAATGCCGATGGATTGCGTTGAAAGCTATGTAACTTATGTTGTAAACCGCTATTCCCGCTTCAAGCCTGTTTATTTGATCAGCGGGGATACTGATTTTCCTACAGAACGTGCTAATGCATACTATTTGAAGGCGCTGGAAACGGTACAGCAATTAAGCCCGGCAAGCCTAACTGCACTGCATATCCAAGGAAGATTGAGGGAAATTCCTGAAGCTTTTGAGCAACACAAGGGTCTTGGATTTTATATGTATCAATCAGGACATAATTCTCAGTTTCAGCATGTCGCCCACGAGATTGCCCAGCATTTTTACCACAAGCCGGAGATCCGTCCCGTCATCAATGGAGAACCTTGCTATGAACAGATCAGTTACAGCCGCAATGTGTATGGTAGATACACCGCACTGGATGCCAGAAAAGCAGCATGGCAGAGTCTACTCGCAGGCGGGGGAGCGGGAATTACCTATGGAGCGCATGGCATTTGGAGCTGGCATAAAAAAGGCAAGAAGTTCGGAATTGTAGAAGGAGAGGGCTTTGATAGTCCCTATGATTGGAGAACGGCACTGCGTTTTGAGGGCGCATGGGATTATTCCTTTATTAAATATTTATTTGAAATGTACAATCTGATCGGCATAAAGCCACTGGATATTGTTTTAAACAAGACAGAGGAGATCAGAGCTGCGGGGAACGAGAATACCATCGTCTTGTATATCCCGGTTAACACGAAGGTGCGGCTAAGTATGAATGTGCAGGACTACAAGTTTACAACCATTGATTTAGCGGAGAGACGATTTGCCCAAACGGAGGTAGATGTCCAGGCTAATCAATCTGTCATTGATATGCATGGTTTTGAAAGTGATGTTGTGATCATCGGAACGAAATAAAACAGGAAAAGAATAGGAGTAAGGCAACAGGTGGAGTAGAAAAGTAGATAACGCATCCAAGTAGGAGTGATCATGATGGATTACCAAAAGACAGCCAAAGAAGTGCTTAGATCGGTGGGGGGAAACGAAAATGTGAACAGTGTCATTCACTGTGTCACTCGTTTGAGATTCAAACTGAAGGATAATCAATTGCCAGATAAAGAGAAAATTAAACAGATTGACGGTGTTATTACCGTCGTGGAAAGTGGCGGCCAATTCCAGGTGGTGATCGGGAATGAGGTTCCCAAAGTATACGAGGCTCTTTTGGATACGATGGGAGTAAAGCCTGGGGACCAGGCTGCTGAAGACGATCAAAAGAATGAAAAAGGGAGCCTGTTCAGCCGATTTGTCGATGTAATCTCAGGTGTGTTTATGCCCGTTGTTGGTGTGCTCGCCGCTGTCGGGATTTTAAAGGGACTGTTGGCCTTATGCACATCACTGGGCTGGATGACTGATCAGATGGGTACGTATAAAATTTTATATGCAACAGCAGACGCTATGTTTTATTTCTTTCCGGTTATTCTAGGGTTTTCAGCTGGTAAAAAATTCGGAGGAAACCCGTATCTGTCTGCTGTTTTAGGGGCCGCCTTGGTGTACCCAACCATGACTTCCGCCTTTACGGATAAAACGGCACTGTCCTTTTTGACCATACCTGTCGTTCTGATTAATTATACTTCTTCTGTTATACCTATCATTATTGGGGCGTTCTTGGCAGCTAAGGTTGAAAAATTTATAAGTAAGTATGCAGCTGCTTCCATTAAAATGTTCATTGTGCCTTTTCTGACCTTGGTCATTATATCACCGATTGTTTTTCTGGTTGTCGGGCCGATAGCAACTATAATCAGCGATGGGTTAGCCAAAGGCTCCATGTGGATTTACCAGTTAAGTCCGGCTATAGCTGGTCTCATTCTGGCCGGGTTCTGGCAGGGCATTATTATCTTCGGCTTGCATTGGGCGTTCATTCCGATTCTCCTGAATAATGTAGTTACGAACGGATTTGATCCGATTAACGGTATGCTGTTCTGTACTACGTTTGCGCAAACAGGTGCGGCTTTTGCCATTGCTTTGAAATCACGGGACCCCAAATTAAAACCCATTGCCACTTCTGCCACAATCGCGGGTTTGATGGGGGTTACGGAACCAGCTATTTACGGAGTTACGCTACCTACCAAAAAACCGTTTATTTTAGCCTCGATCGCTGGGGGTATAGGAGGAGCTGTAGCGGGCTTACTCGGCTCAACAGCATATGGATTTGCTTCAGGCGGGATTTTTGGTATACCTTTATTCATTAATCCAAAGGGGATAGATACAGGCTTCATAGGCTTTATCATATCTTTGGTTGTAGCTTTTGTAGTCGGATTTATACTGACCTATCTTTTCGGCTATAAAAATGCAAAACCTTCGCCTGATATTAAAATTGCAAATGAAAGCAAAGAGGAAGAAAAAACGGTATTCAGTCCTTTAAACGGTGAATTGATTCCTTTGACCGCAGTGAAAGATGAGGCTTTCTCCAGTGGTTCGATGGGTCAGGGAGTCGCGATTATCCCCCGAGAAGGAGTAGCTTACGCACCTTTTAACGGAACTGTTGTTACCGTTTTCAAAACAAAACATGCGATTGGACTGATCTCTGAGGATGGAGTTGAACTGCTCATTCACATTGGAATTAATACGGTCAGCTTGAAAGGAAAACATTTCACTTCTTTTGTGTCTGAAGGAGATACGATTCAAAAAGGGGACAAGCTGGTTGAATTTGATCCAAAAGCTATAGTGGATGAAGGGTATGATCTCACCACCTCTGTTATAGTGACCAATACTGCGGTGTACACAGATATCTTAGCTGAAGAATCTAAGGATATTCATGCAGGAGATCGCTTATTGAAGATCAGATAGTTCCCAATACAATAATAGAGAGATAACTCATCAAGCTGACGATAACCCTGTGTAAAAATAGGGTTGTCGTCAGCTTTTTTGAATATGGAAACAGATTTTGCAGCATGTACTACAATAACAGGTTACCATACCCCCAACGAGTTCATCATCTGTCGGAAGGAGCGCACATATTTATCCGGCGCCAACAGGTTAACGATCCGTGTACGCCCCTTCTGGCGGATAGATTCGCGATGAGGTACGTTGTTCATCAGTTCCAGTCCTTGCAGTACCGCCTGTAAAATGTCTCCCTGCTGATAAAATTTACCGGTTTCATTGTGATCAATGAATGCTCGTACCCCGTCTGAATCAGAGCTTAACACCGGACAACGACAGGCCATCGCCTCAGCTACCGCATAGCCGAATCCTTCCACCAGCGAAGTCGAGAGCAGATACCCGCCTGAGTCGCCAATCATGGAATAATACAAAGGCATTTTAGCATGAGGTACGCTTTTAAGACGCTCGATAATCGAGGACATACCAAGCTGAGCAAGCATGTCCTCGAATTGTATTTTATCCTCCGGCTGCGACAAGGTGTCATCATAGAACATCCAAATCCGAAGATCGGCACGATTTTTTAGCATCCAGTAAGAGATGTCGACAAAATGCCTCCAATTTTTATTGGGCTCCAATCGCCCAACCCATGCAATGACCGGATTAGCCGGGGGAGTGTTAGGTACATAATTAAATACGTTAGTATCCAGAACATTTGGGAATACAAAACGATTAAGCCATGGACATATGCTGGAAAATAGCTGTACGAGGTGAGTTGTTTCCGGTAAAAGTACCGCATTGGCATGGTTATGAAGATACGGAACGGCATCTGCGACAACCCTTGCTGCTTCTTCGTGAGTGCCAAAGCCCTGTGATTCATAGATTAGTATCCCTTGGTAGCCCAACATTCGCAGTCTGGGGAGCATAGGATAGTCCGAAGAGACAATAATTGCATCGTACCGATGAGATTCCACCAGATTTCGAATTTCTTCTTCAGAGGAAGTCATGAACACCGGAATATCGCCGTGCAGGTTTTGCATCCCTGTACCCTGCCGATAATAGAGAAGATGACATTCAATCCCGTCCTGAATGAGCGCTCTACAGCGTTGACGGTTCAAGGTTTCCACGCCACCGCTCGGTATATAAAAAGTAAATAGAACTTTGATATCAAAAACCTCCTTTGCCAACCACAAGCTCTTATACCAAGTTATTCAACCTACAGGACGGGGTGTGGGTTTCTACGGAAGCCTGGCTCGAATCAGCGAATAATTATGGCTGAGGCGAGAATCTTCCGGGGAGCGCTCTGTTGCTTCTTTCGCAAACTCACATGCTTTGTGCATTAGACCCAACTCGTAGCAAACGAGGGCTCCAAGATCATATAGTGCACTGCGTTTATCGGCCCAGCGCGCCTGCGGCATGGCAAGATGCTGTTGCAGCGTAGCGATGCACTCGTCCCAACGGGCATGATACATATATCCCGCCCCAAGTAGTTCATATTGCGATCTCTTTGGGAAATTCACGCAGCGTACCCAACGGTAGACGTAATGATAGTAGATGTGGTATTTTATGTTCACATTTTAGACACATTATTTTAAGCTTCTATTTAAGTGATGTTAAGCTGAAGCTATATGTGGGGGATTATCATTAGAATTTAAAAGTGTAGCATGAAGTGCGAGGAGACCGCTCCGCGAAGGCTTTGAGCTTCCGATCGCTGTTGCTGTAGGATTCTTTTTTGATTAGTTAAGATATGTAAAGGTAAGAATCCTACAGCAAAGGCGAACGCTGACGCTTCTCCAGCTTCAAATCCTCCGCTTCGCTGCTACTTGCTTCCCATGCAACATTTTGGGGGAGGGGAGCAGCGGGAATGAGACCGCTTCGCGAAGGGTTTGAGCTTCCGATCGCTGTTGCTGTAGGATTCTTCTTGGATTAGATGAGATATTTAAAGGTAAGAATCCTACAGCAAAGGCGAACGCTATCGCTTCTCCAGCTTCAAATCTCTCGCTTCGCTACTGACTGCTTCTCATGCAACATTTTGGGGGAGAGGAACAGCAGGGAGAAGATTACGAACAAAGAAAGGGTGAAACATGTGCTCAAAGTGCAGCAGGTGAGCAAGTGGTATGAGGGCAACCGGGGCGTACATAAGTTGGATTTTGAAATGCAGCGCGGTGAAATTGTTGGTTTCTTGGGGCCAAATGGTGCGGGTAAAACGACCACGATGCGCATGATTACAGGATATCTTCAACCAAACGAGGGAGTAATTACGATTGATGGTATCCCGATTCAGGATAAAGGCAGACAGGCTCGTTCCAAAATCGGTTATCTGCCGGAGACGCCCCCTTTGTATGGGGATATGTCTGTAAGATCCTACTTAAAGTTTGTAGCTAGTATTCGGGACGTGCCTGTGAGAGAGCAGAAGCTGCGTATTTCGGAGAAGATTTCCCGGCTGGGCCTGAATGGACGTGAAAAACAATTGGTCCGTAGCTTGTCCAAAGGGTACAAACAGCGCCTGGGGCTGGCAGGTGCAATTATTCATAATCCGGATTTATTAGTGTTGGATGAACCGACCTCGGGTTTAGACCCCAATCAGATTTTAGAGATTCGTCAGCTCATTCAGGAGATTGGTGAAAATCATACAGTATTGCTCAGCACGCATATTTTGCCCGAGGTGGATGCTTTGTGCAATCGGGTGCTGATCATTCACGAAGGGAAACTGGTCATGGACGGGCGTCCTGACGCGCTCGGCGGTTCGATGGAAGATGGATTCAAGGTGAAACTGGAGGTCAAAGGCAAGCGTGAGCAGGTAATGGATGTTATACGAGCTTGGGGAAAAGTACAAGTTGAATCTTTGGCGCCTACTCTGCCATCAGTGAATACGAAGCTGACTGCCACAGAGCAGGATTTGACCGAATTGTTGCTTACAGGAGCTTCCGATGAGGATTTTCGCGAAGAGCTGTTTTTTGTGCTGTCGGATGCGAAGCTTCCGATTTTGGAAATGAAAAAAGAAAACCTAAGCTTGGAAAATATCTTCCAGCAGTTAACGACTCGCGAGACGGAAGAAGGTCAGGGCGGCGATCCAGCGGTTCATGATCTACATACCTCTAAGAATGAAGCAACGGTCATCACGGCGGATCATGGAGAAGCCTCGGCCAGCGATAACAAGGTTGAAGAAGACAAGGATACAGGAGGTAATCGGTCATGAGGCGTTTGTTCGCAGTCTGTCAAAAGGAGCTGCAAGCCTATCTATGGACCCCAACGACGTATTTTGCGCTTGCGGTGTACATGCTGCTGACGGGGTTACTATTTTACACGAACTTTGTGATGTATCAGCCTAGTATTTTGGACTATCGGCTGGTACTCGGTGATACATTGTCCATGCTGGTGTTTGTTGTCCCATTACTCACGATGCGGCTGGTTGCAGAGGAATTCAGGCAGGGTACGGATGAACTGCTGCTTACCTCACCTGTGAGTGTAACGGAAATCATGATGGGTAAATTTTTGGCATCGTTAGGCATGTTGCTCATATTAGTATTGTGCAGCCTGGCGTATCCGGTCGTGATGTCCTTTTATGGGACGCTGGATTGGACGCTGGTATTTACATCCGTGATCGGCCTGTTTATGCTTGGCGCAGCCATGATGGCAATCGGCTTATTCGCATCAACGCTTTCACAGCATCAGATGATGTCAGCGGTCGTCAGTTTTATTCTTTTACTCGTTTTCTGGATGCTGGATTCGTTTGGTGGACAAACGGGCGCATCTGCGGCGCTGCAGCAGTGGCTGGAACCTTTTTCACTAACTGCACGGTTTGATAGTTTCACCAAAGGATTGCTGAATGGAGCCGATGTATTGTACTACGTGACGGTGGCGGCGCTCTTTTTGCTATTTAGCATCCAAGTGGTTGAACGGAAACGGTGGAGGTAATGAATATGAAAAAATGGCTGGGTCATACCAATAGTATGGTACTATCAATTGCTGCTGTAGGTATTTTTATTCTATTGACGTTATTTCTGCGCTCGCTGGGAGGCTTTCAACTGGATCTGACGGCAGGCAAGCAGTATACGCTGTCTGATCAGACGTTGACGACCATTCAGGGTGTAAAGGAAGACATACGATTAATTGCCTTTACCGTATCTACTTCGCAGAATCAGAAGCTGAACCGGGATGTTACCGATATGCTGAATGAATATGCCAAGCGTAACAAGAAGCTCAAAGTCGAGCAATACGATTTGAATCAGGAACCGATACTGGCTAAGCAGTATAGTGTTACTGCAGCCTCCATTGTGCTGGTGCAGGGAGAGAAAAAGCGGGTTATAGATATTGGAAGCCTATTTACGCAAGCCCAGGGGAGTGGTGAAGGGGCATACCAATTTACAGGGGAAGAAAAGCTGACTAGTGGACTGCTGGCATTGTCATCTACCCGTCAAGGAAAAGTGGTTTTTCTGACAGGGCATGAGGAAATTCCTTTGTCCCAAATGACCGAATTAAGCAGCTCATTGGCGCAAGATAATGTGAAAACAGAGGAAGTTCAGCTTAATCAAGCGGGTAGTGTGCCCAAAGATGCGTCTGTACTGGCTATTGTTGGACCAGAGCGGGATATTAGCGCGACGGAATTGAAAAGTATTCGTACGTATCTGAATGATGGTGGAAAGCTTTTTATGGCGTTAGGATTTCACCCGAACATGGGGGCCAACTGGAAAAATCTTGACGCATTAGCGGCTGATTATGGAGTGAAAGATACTCATGCTATCGTGGTGGATCAGGAACAGACGAATACGCTGGGCCCTCTATGGACGGTTCCTACCTTTGGCAGTCATGCGATTACTGATAAACTGGCGGCTTCTAATCTATATCCTGTTCTTTCGCTGTCTATTGCTTTGCAGGCAGGAGAGCAGAAGGATTGGAAGACGACACTATTGATGAAATCTTCTGCAGCTAGCTATGGCGAAACGAATATCCAGGGACTGCTGAACAACGAAACGCAGAAGGACGACAAGGACCCACAGGGGCCGCTTGATCTCGGTTACGCGGTAGAAGGGAAAGACGGCAAGCCCAAAGCGGTTATTCTCGGAACGTCAGCCCTTCTAAGCGACACGGAGATCAGCACAGGAGGGAATCGAGACTTTGTGCTGAATAGCTTGAATTATGTGCAGGAACACTCTGATGGACTCACTATTCGTCCTCGTCAGGAGCAGGATTTTAAGGTAGCTTATTTAACTGCTGCACAAGCGAAAACGGTATTGGCCATATCTGTCGTCGGATTGCCGCTGCTGTTCGCGGTGATCGGAATCTTATTATGGTGGAGGCGAAAAAGTGCATGAGAAAATGGATACCCACAGTGCTGCTGCTAGTTGTATTGGGAGCGGGTATAATCTATGCCAAGAGCCAAAACTTCTTTCGTGAACAAGCCCCGGCGGCTCGCCAGCTCATTCAGCTTACGCAAGGAGATATTACGTCTTTTGCGATCACTGGAAAGGACGGCAAGTCAGTGGAACTTAATCAACGTGATGGCAAATGGAGCATGAGTAAGCCACGATCTTACCCGTTAAATCAATATACAATAGACAATTGGCTAGCTGCGATTCAAAATGTAAAGTTGGGTGATGTCGTGGAATCATCCCCCACAGACGTAGCCAAATATGGAATTAGCGCTACCAATGACCAGATTGAGATTAAGACCAAGAAGGGTGACGTTCGCACCTTTGCCTTCGGTGAAACGCTGCCTTCCGGAGATGCTGTCTATGTACTATCAGACCAAAAAGAGATAGCTTCCGTACCTATAGATACACTTTCGGGTTTGCTGCTGGGTGCTGATGATTTTACAGATACAACGCCGTTTGATTGGGATGATACCAAGCTGAGCGGAATAGAGTGGGAAGGCCAGAATGCCTCATGGATGCTCCGATCCTCCGGTAACAGTGGAACTGGAGATAGTGCTTCCGCATCTTGGACGCTAAATGGCAAGTCAGTAGCCGGTGATACGGCAACTTCCCTCTCACAGCAAATCAAGAACCTGGCTAGCAGTCAGGCCTTGCGCAAAGCCTCCGAGCTGAACAAGCCTGTTCACCGCTTTACGCTGAGCATATCGCTGGGCAAGGAAGATTCCCCGCTGGTCTATCAGGGCTGGACACTTAACGATGATCCAGAAACCGTGTGGGTTGTACCGCCACAAAGCAACTGGGCTTATGGCCTGTCCGCTTCTGATGTGAACCGTGCTGAACAGAGTGGTCATGACCAGGCTAAGGCTAGCCAATAATCATTACATTTATAATAGCTGAACAAAGAGGCTCCAACGGCGAATAATCGTCGTGTGGAGCTTCTTTGTGTTCGTTATTCATCAGGCTTGCTGCTTTTGGAAGAAGGGCTGTTATTGTCGTTTAAATCTTGGATGACCTGAATCAGCTCATGAAGTGAGAGATCCAGCTTATCCAACTTTTCCTCCATCGTGTGCAGGATGTGCCGCAATAAAATAAAACAAAGTCCAGCCGGAAAGCCTACGTTGGTAACCAAAGAAAGAGCATCATCCATCTGCAATGTATTTCCCTCCTTTTTAGCCATATATAAAGGAAGGTAAATTAAAAGAACCATATACAACTGATTGTAAAAATAGTATAATAAATAAGAACAAGTGTTCTGTTTTGGTTGTAAAATAGAATTGCAAATTACCCTATAATATGAGGATTTAGAAAAAGTCAAATCCAAAGAGAAAGGGTGATTTATATTGGAAAAATCTCAGCTAACATTGGTCGAACAATACCGAAAGAAGTTGTACCGCATTGCTTGGAGAATCCAGTATCGTGCTCGGGTACAAACCAATCATGAATTTGTAATGGAAAAGAACGAAACTGTCATCGCTCCATCTTTTACAGAATCTGCAAACTCTAATATGTACACACTACAGCTTATCAACTCTCTATCTTCTGAGATCGGAAAAATGATCATCTTTGACCTTTACATACTAGACAAAACCGAAGCACAGATTGCAAAAGAGTTAAAGCTATCCCAACAGGCGGTGAATAAATGGAAAAAGAAAATGCTCAAAGAGTTATTTCGGATGCTGAGTTCGTCCAATGGCTCAAATTAGCACAAAGTGGGGATCAGGAGGCCATGAGCAGGATACTTTATTTGTTCGAGGAAGACATTCAGAGGACGAGTCGGTATATACGTATGTCCCGTGAAGATGCTGTTCAAAGTATCGTGGTTGATTTTATTGAAGAACTACGTCAAGAGCTGAAGACAGAGATATAGAAAAAGTGGACAATGGATGTAGCCTTGTCTATCCTTATCGGTAGGTTTAACTTATGTGACGGAGGGCTTATATGTTTATGAGTGATAGCAGGGCTTTATTCGAAAAAAATATGAAGTTGTATCCAGTTAACAGTATTCGCTCCAATGTTATCATTCTTGTTTTATTGCTGTTAGATCTGTTTTTGACTATTCCCTTAATAGGAAATCCCTACATTGCAGTTTATGTTTATGTGCTGATGCCACCGATTGTTCTGATTAATATTTGGGCGCTTGTACTGGTCATAATGCCAGGCAAATTGCAGTTGAATTATGTTTTATTCCGTGGTGTATTTGGTTTGGTATGCTCTATTGGCTTCATGATTATGACACAAAAGTTTGCTTATGGTATGTTGGGTCTGGGTACTCCATGGTATTTTATAAGTTCTTTTGCCGCTTATGGAATCGCCTTGTACTGCTATATCAAATATCATCTGGCGAAATTCAAAAATCCTTCAAATTATAAGAAAGAACCAAAAGTGAAGAAAGAACCAAAAGTGAAGAAAAAACACAAGCGAGAAGCTGTAGTAACAATGACCACATTTACCGGGGCTGGTTATTTGATAGCCAATCTTTCCCTCGGATTTGCTACACAACAATTCGTTGCTACAGTATTGATGTGTGTATACTCCATGCTTGCATTTGTTCTTTTTCATTTTATTATGGAGCTGCACCGCTATTATTGGCTTCATAAACTGAGAAATCAGACAACGGATTGAACACAATACATGGATTACACTGTAATTTCTCTATAAAGGATGTTTGGAATAATAAATAAGCCTGCGAACGCCTACACTATGATAGGTGTTTGCAGGCTTTTTAGGTTGTAGATTTATTTAGTCAACATACTTGTTGCCGTCAGCGTCAATATAAATGGATTGAACTGCTGTACGGCGGTAAGGATATCCTGCTGCTGTGGTGCCGTTAATTTCATAGGTTACGGAATAGATGCCTGGCTTGTCCGCTTTGGAAAGCTCAATTTGCCCAGTAGGAGTAACGGTTTTTTGCTGCAATGTCAGACCTTTGAACGCTGTAGTCATTCCTTGTTGCGGATCACCATAGTATTGAACTTGGTAAGTGACTTGTGTAACGCTGGTTGGGGAATCCTGGGACTTCAGATTTAGTCTCGGGCCCACTGCATTTAGATTGTATTTGAGCTCAGGGACCTGAGCGGCATGATAGCGTGCAATCAGGAGATATGCACCATGATCAGGAATTACGGCGTTCAACTTATAGATGCCTGGTTGGGGATTGGTAACTACAGCACTATGATGCCAGGCACCAGCAAAGATTTCTTCATCACGACCTGCTTTCACATTAAGCAATTCGCTAGTACCGTCAGGTTTGGTCAGCTCAAGCTGACTTACACGTTTATCGCTGATCCAGTCCAGATCAATGGATTGGACACCATTTTCAACCGTGAGGGTTTTAGAGGCTTTTCCATTATAATCGCCGCCTCGAATAAAATATGAATTATCGATCTCGTTATAGGTGGATTGTACAGCAGAAGCAGTCAGGGAAGACGCTGCTGAAAATGCCTCAGTTTCCTGATTCAATGCTGGAGTGTTCGCTTGGAGGTAAGGTAGGATCAGGGAGAAGACGTAAGAACCGGTACGAACCTTGGCATGATCCCAGGAACCGATTTTAACTACACGTCCGCCGGGAAGCTTAGCATTGTCGACTGTGACCACTCCATCATTTTTGCCGAAGGATGAGAGATACATTCCACCCAGTATGTAGGAAGCAGTGCCGCCAGACCAGTTATCACCAGCAAACGTGAAGAATGGAATTGTAGTCGCGTTACTGAGTGCATCCGTTTTGGTTCGGAAATACTTCATATAAGATGTTTGTAACGTAGAGGTGCCGGGATTTTGTGAGCCGACGATATCTGCCAGCCATCCGGCCCAGCTGCTGTAGGCGAGATCTGCAAGTTGTGAACCATGATGGGGACTGCTGAGGGTGATGACACGTTGTACATAAGGAGCTGCTCCGTTATACACGAGAGCGGTTTGAGTATCCACTCCACCTTTGCTGTGGGCGATGATGATGAGTTTTTTTCCAAAATGATTACTAATGACTTTGATTTTGTCGGCTAGAAGCTTGCCATTGTCCCACATATCCTGGGATGTGCCATTCGCATCGTACAAATTAATGGTGGCCGTCTGGTACCCAGCGTCACGTGCTTGCTGAAGCATATCATTATTATTCTTGGTCCACACTTCGGCGCTACTGTTCAAACCATGTACAAACAATAGTGCGGGTTTGGTAGGATCAACGCGATTAGGTGGTGGGCCTTCTGTCCAGCTTCCGGCGGGAGCTTTCGGTGCTTCAGGTGTAGTGGAGCCTGCAAAAGCACCGGCGGGGATAAGAGTGACGGATAACAAAAAAATGAGCATCAAAACGGTGAGCTTCTTCAAACTGTAAATCCTCCTTTTTGTAAAATTAAGTATTTCAAACTTATTATACATGCCATCTTGTGGTAAATCATCAATTGTATTTCATATTTACATTAAAATTTTATTTTTTCAGTCATTTTTTAGTCAGGATATCCCTAAGATTGATGGCGCATGCTAATCTCGTCACACATTTTATATGTATGGAGGATGAGTTCATGCCAGGAACTAAGAAAGTCATCAGTTTTACGATTTCAGCTGCTTTACTCGCCAGCATGGCTGCTTTAACCGGGTGTGGAAATGCTGATCATAACGTTCGTACGAACAGTACACGCTATAACGCGCAAAGCACACAGCATATGGATGGTGTGAATCGTTATGGTTTAGATGGTGTAAACCGTATGGATGGTGTGAATCGTTATGGGGTTAAATCCAACGGTATGGACGGGATGTCATTGAATGAAAATGGCAACAGAACCGGACATCCAATCCGTAATCTGCAAGTCGATCGCAACTTGTCTAAACGTATATCCGAGATGCCGGATGTAAAGTCTGCGACAGTATTGGTTGGTGAACGACATGCCTATGTAGCCGTTTCCTTGAAAGACCAAGCTAACGGAACGGGTGTCGGTGCTCCAAGCATTGACGGTACTCCGAGTGCTAATAATATTGGGCGTAACGGGAATGTACCGAGTGTGAATGGCGTTAATGGCACCAGAGGAAATCGAACTACAGGTACTACAACGCCTGGAATGACAGACAATGGAGTTACCGGGAATGGAACACCTGCACGTCGTGATGACGGTTTGTTCGGTACGATGGGTACAGGCTCGTACGGTATGTTGCGTGGCTTGACGGACAACAACAATCGCACAGATAACGGCAACAACACCATCGAGGGAGCAAGAACTGCATATGAACCAACTGATGCAGTCAAGAGCCGTATTGCTAACAAGATTAAGCAATTTGCACCTTCCATTGAACAGGTGCATGTATCGGCTAACCCGGACTTTGTTAGACAAACCTCTGACTTTACACGCAGTGTACAAAATGGTCATCCGATCAGAGGCTTGAGCAATGAAATGGTGGATGTGATTGAACGTGTATTCCCGACTTCGGCGGCTGATACAAACCGTCCAATGGAAAATACAACACCAACACGTCCACAAAATAATACGCCCGCACCGATGAATCATCGCTAATTCAAACCCTTAATTGTGAATATCCCAAAAAGAGCTATCCCATCTCGGCGAGTTACGCTGATGGAATAGCTCTTTCTTTTGCGGGGATTATATAACTATGACGATTTGCGCACTCCTTTAATCCATACACCTTGCAGATTTAAGTCGGCATCCAGTAACAAGACGTCTGCTTGTTTACCTGCTTCAAGTGAGCCTGTTCGATCAGCTATGTTCAGGGATCGAGCCGGATTCAGGCTAGCCATTTGTGATGCCTCGGGGATACTCAAGCCTACATGTTGAACTAGATAACGGAAGCCCTCAATCATCGTTAGTGTGCTTCCTGCCAAAGTGACGCCATCCTCCAGTCGTGCAACACCATCCTGTACAATCACTGGCAAATCGCCGAGTGTATAATGACCATCTTCCAGCCCGGTGGCTGACATGGCATCGGTGATGAGGATGAGATTATGGTCCTGCTTTAACTTGGCAAGCAGGGAAATAGCAGCAGGATGCACATGAATGCCATCTGCGATGATTTCTGCTTCAATGCGCGGATCAGCGAGTACGGCTCCCGCAGCTCCTGGCTTGCGGTGATGCAGTGGAGTCATGGCATTAAAGGTGTGCACGGCATGGTTCAGGCCCGCCGATGCTGCCTGTTCAACCTCTTCATACGTAGCATCCGTATGACCGAGCGCCGCGGTAATGCCGTGGCTACGCAGCCATGCGATGAGTTCAAGGGCGCCATTTTGTTCAGGCGCAAGTGTGACCTGGCGAACAAGGCCCGGATAGCGCTGCTCCCATTCTGCCATCCAAGCGAGGTTCGGAGGCACGATATGTTCCGGGTTTTGTGCTCCTGCCCAGTTCGGACTAATGAAAGGTCCTTCCAGATGCACCCCCTCCAACTGCGCATGGGGCATGGGATATGCCATGTATGTGTGAACTTCTTTTAATACCCGTTCAATTCGTTCCTTGGGCGCGGTCATAGTAGTAGCCAGCATAGCCGTCGTTCCTTGCGAACTGTGAAAAGAGGTGATTGCATCCAGCACCCTCGGATCAGAGTCCATAAAGTCCTCACCGTTACCGCCGTGAATATGAATATCAATAAAGCCTGGCAGCAGGTACCCCCCCTCCTGACGAACAACATTCGCCGCTTGTGTGGCAACTTCTTCAGGATTGCCTAAGACCAATGAGGTCCAGTCCACGGGCATATCCTCCTCTGAACCAGCGTATACAATGGATTGCCCCTCAATGATGACAACTCCGTTGGGAATGATGTCATTCCCAACGACGACTTGACCATACAATAGCTGCGGTATGTTACCGTTCATTTCATCTGACTTCATTTGAACCATCCTCCTGCTTCCTGATCCAGTAAAATAAGCACGTTGGGGTGGCATTGCAGCAGGGAAGCCGGACACTCTGTTGTGACGGGTCCAGTTAAAGCCTGCCTTATAATGTCGGCCTTCTCTGCGCCAAAGGCCACCAGCATAATTTGCTTCGCCTTAAGAATGGTGCCAACCCCCATCGTCACTGCTTGTCTGGGCACTGCATTGATATCGCCAAAAAATCGGGCGTTCGCTGAGCGCGTTCTTTCTTTCAAATCTACAACATGTGTGGCTCCGGTCAAGCTGTGACCGGGTTCGTTAAAGCCGATATGGCCGTTATGACCAATGCCAAGCAATTGGAGATCCACAGGTCCATGATCCAGAATGGCCTGCTCGTGCGCTGCACATTCTGCTGTGAGATTTAGGGCATTCCCGTTAGGGACGCGTGTATGAGATATGGGAATGTCGATATGCTGAAACAAGTGCTCATTCATAAAGCTTCGGTAGCTCTGCGGATGTTCTGGGGAGAGACCAACATATTCATCAAGATTCACGGAGTAGGCGCGAGCAAAGCTCACCTGTCCCTTGCAGTACATATCCGCAAGATGTCGGTAAATGCCAATCGGCGTACTACCGGTGGCCAAGCCCAGCATAGCTTGTGGTTTGGACAGCAGCAAGCTGGCGATCACAGTGGCAGCAGTAGCGTTCAGGTTTTCACGGCTGTTCAAAATGCGAATGTTCATCTTTAGTGCCCCCCTGGTTGTTTTTTAAGCTTACTCACTTGTTGATATGAACCTTCCAATCTCGGAATATATTTGTCAAAATTCGCGCTCACCATACCTGTAAACAGGATATCTATAATATGAAGCTGGGCGATGCGGGAGGCCATGTCTCCACGTCGCATTCCTTCCTCCAATGAGGAGGAAAATAGCGCAATATCCGCAAGGCTTGCCAGCGTATTGTTTCCGAAGGAGGTCAGGGATAATGTTTTGGCACCCTGTTCC
Source organism: Paenibacillus sp. AK121 (assembly GCF_019042715.1). NCBI lineage: Bacteria > Bacillati > Bacillota > Bacilli > Caryophanales > Paenibacillaceae > Paenibacillus > Paenibacillus sp. AK121. The sequence continues at coordinate 148,266 of NZ_JAHPJM010000006.1, read as the reverse complement.
TTTGCACAGCCTAGAGCCGCAATGGTCTCCTGGGTTTCTCCTGAATAAGAGACGGCAAAGGCCACATCCTCCGCTCCGAGCGAGGAGGCAGAGGTAATCTGCATGTGAGAATCTGCGAAGGCAGTGCTATTCTTGCCAATACGGATCAGCTTCTGGTAAAAATCCTGTGCCACAATCGAGGATGTTGCCATCCCATAGAGATCAATACGGCTTGTGGCTGACAGCCATGCAATGGCCTGCTCTAGCTTGCCCAAATCCAGCAACCGGGTCGTGTCTGCAATGGAGGCCGTATGGTTTGCCTGAATAGCCTGCACGATACGGGAAAGTGAATTTCCAGCCACAATGTCCTGATAGGATTCTTCACCTGTAAGGTTGGAATGGGACAACTCGGCGGCCAGCTTCATTTTGAAATCGGGATACCCTTTAAAATGTAGTGATTTGCAAAACCGTGTAACGGTTGCGGCACTCACACCGCAACGCTCTGACAGTTCCCGAATACCCAGATGCAGCACATCCTCCGGGGCTTGCAGGATAGATTCCGCCAGCTTACGCTCTTGTACAGGCAACTGCTCCAGTCGATGGGATAATGTATGAAGAATGGGGGACATGAGCTGTGCTCCTTTAGCTATATAATGCTTTTATGAAAAAAAGTATCATTTAATTAAATGAAATTAAGAAAAATATTTTCGTGTATATTGTAAAATAATTACGCACTTCATACAAGAGGGGAGAGGCTGATCACTTTCAAGTGTAGCTTCTATAAATGAATAATAAATGCAGAAAAATTTGTAGAAGTTATCATACATTAATTTACATTTTGCGACTTTTACTTACAAAACAACCTATTGACTTGTCTCTTCAATGGAGGAGTATAATTGAATATAGTTCCAATCAAGGAATTTTACTAGGAGCTTTTCAAAGGGCATCGTTGGACGGAAGAGTAGGATCTCATTCACAAGGAGGAGTTTGCTATGCAAAGCCAAGTGATTGAAATGATCAGCGCGGTCAAGGAAGATCCTGAATTGGTCGCTAAGCTGAATGGACATTCGGACATTATTCATGATGCGGGACTGGATTCATTGCAGTTGGTTCATTTCATGCTGCAAGTGGAGGATGCATTTGATGTGGAGATTGATTTTGATTCCTTTGAGTTGGAACATCTCCGTTCAGTAGATGCGTTTTGCAGTTACATTCAAGGAGTTAGCGATGCGGAGCAAGTGTCGCACCCGGAAGGTATGGAGACAGTCTGAACGCAGGGTAGACTTTGCCTGAAAATCCATTAAACGAGGTGTTAGCATGCAGCCCAAAAGCAATGTGCTGATTGATGAGAAGGCTTTCAAGCTCATCAAGCGTAACCTGAAAAACGCTTCCGTGTCTTATCGTAACGCAACACAGGATCCGGCTTTCAAAACGGACATGCCCCAGACGATTGGTATTAAGCTGACTAACCGTTGCAACTTAAGATGTACGCATTGCTTTGAATGGAACGAGGAAGGCTATCATCACCAAATGGATAAAGAAGAACAGAATATGGATCTTGCCCCGGATATGCTTCGGCAGATTTTGAGCGAAACGAAGGAAGTGAAGTCCAGACTGTACATGTGGGGTGGTGAACCGATGTTTCACCGGCGCTTTGATGAAATTTTGGACGTGCTGGCGGAAGATCGGCGTGAAATGACCTTTTGTACAAATGGACTACTCATTGATAAATATTTGGATCGTATTTTGGATTTGTCCGAAAATCTGGAGTTGTTAATAGCGATTGAGGGTTTTGAAAAAGAACACGATTTAATACGCGGTAAAGGCACCTTTCAAAAAACAATGCGGCAGATGGATAAGCTGATTGAACTTCGCGATCAGGGATTGTACAAGGGACGGGTAACTGTCCATGCGGTCATTAACGATAACATGATCGGACGGATGTACGAATTTCTGCAAATGCTGGAGGATAAGAGGCTGGATCTGGTGCTGCTAACGTTCCCCTGGTACATTTCCAAAGAAACCTCCTTTAAAATGGATGAATATTTTACACGTAATTTCTCCTGGCTCCGACAACTTGAAGAAAAAAATATTAGTAGCTGGCATGCTTTTAAATATAAAATCAACCCGGCTAACATCGACCCTCTGATGCAGGAATTACAGCGGATCAATGAGCGGGTATGGAACATTCGCGTGCGTTATCAGCCCGGCTTGGATTATGAGGAAATTGATAAATTTATACATGGCGAGGAAATGGTCAGCCGTTGTTCCAATCATTGTTTGGCGCTCACCTCCAGAACAGATATTTTACCAGACGGAAAGGTTATGCCTTGCAAATTTTTCAGTGAGTTCACGATTGGAAGTTTGCGTGAGCACAGTCTGAAGGAAATATGGAATTCGGATGCGTATGAAAAAACCCGTCAAAAGATTAATCATGAAGGATTGACGCCGGTGTGCTCCAAATGCAGTGTGCTGTATCTGCATGGGGCAGGCTCTCTGAAATACATTTAGTTTCCTATGAATCTCCTATGGAATATTGTTTGCTACTAGATGGAAGAGAGAGGGATGATGACAAGACGTGACGACTAAAACGATTAACCTTGTGGAAGCACTTGCTCATGAACGGGATCATGGGGTCCTGATTTGGCTGTTTAATATCGGCGCAGAGCAAGTGTGGCATCCATCCCCCCGGAAGGGGGGCATGGTAGACCGGGATGAACAGCAGGTCGTAAACCGGATGGAGGAAATGAATCTCCTGCTATGCCGAAGTCAGGATGTCATTGTACTCCGTGAACAGCCGGATGAGGCATTTCTGGACATGCTTCAGCGGTTAGGTTTCAGCCTGCCGCGTATTGAGGTGCCAGAGCCTTCTGATCCGCTAACGCCGATTTCAGAGTTAGTACTGGCGGATGACGCACTTTTGGCACGACTACGTGCGGTTGCGGATGCAGGCCATAGCAGCGGCGGAGCCAAAGCGTGGCTCGTACCCTATGCGGTCACACCGCAGGAGGAAGCGATTGCGGAGCGTTGTGGGCTGGAGTTGATCGGTGCTCCATCTGCGGTATGCGCCCAGGTGAATGATAAAATATTTAGCCGTCTGACCGCACAAAAGCTTGGTTTTGCTGTCAGCGAGGGCGCTGTATGTGCAGACGAAGCGGCAATTCGCAGAGAATGTGAGAGACTGGCTGGCTTATCGGACGAGCCTGTGAAGCTGATTATCAAGCAGCCACACGGGGCCTCGGGACAAGGTATGTATATGCTGGACGAGCTGTCCAAGCTGGACACGCTGCTGAGTGTGATGAGACGCTTTGGCGGTTCGTCATCGTCTTCTGGCGGCTGGCTGGTGGAGCGCTGGCACAATAAGCAAATGGATCTGAACTACCAGCTCTGCATTGACGAGGGCGGCGGTGTGACGATGTTTTCGCTAAAAAGGCAAAACGTAGACGGTACAGTCTATATCGGCTCCCAGGTTCCCGCTGATATTGGCGAGACGCTGGAGGAAGAAGTGAGACGATGTGCTTATCAGTTGGGAACGTATCTCTATTCCATCGGGTATACGGGAATGGCTTCCATTGACGGTTTTGTTGACGAAGATGGTTTGCTGATTCCGGTGATCGAGATTAATGGCAGATTTACCCTGTCTACTTACATCTCGTTCCTGTCCTCTGTCTTGGGAGAACGGCATAAGACCTTGTCCCGTTATTACCGCAACGTGACCGCTACACCTCTCACCTACAGCCGTTTGTGCGGGTTGCTGGCGGAGGAAGGCTTGCTCTATACACCCGAACGGCCTGAAGGGGTATTTGTTTATACGGCGGGTACCTTGTCTGGCATTCCTGTAAAGCGGGGCTATGTGAACCGGATTTTCACACTTATTTTGGCAGACAGTTGGCAGGAAGCGGATGCTTATGCACACAAATTGGAAGGTATCATTGCTGGATTAGGATGCTCATAAATAGGAGGAAATTGAGAATGAAAACAGACGTATACCATGTAGTACCTTTGCTGGAAAAGGTTTTGAAGCTGGCTCCCGGCGAGTTGGAACAGTTGACTCCGGATCAGGACCTGCGAACCTTGGGCCTGAATTCCTTATCCGCTGTTGAATTAATTGTAGAATTGGAAAATGAGCTTGATATTACGATGGAGGACGACGATTTGGTGCTGGAGCATCTATCTACACTGCAAGGCATTGAGCGTCTGCTGGGCAAATATGCATAAGGGCGCTGAACAGACAAGACCTATGCTGCAGTCCGATATGGGGGCACGTCATAATTCCATGGTTGATCATAGTGCAGAAGAAATCGCAAATGCTCTCCCAGGGAAGCATTGTGTATATTCTTCCCTGCGTACTTCATTGCAGAGGTATGGGGTGAACATGGCCGAAGCCGAGCTGTTCATGCTGTGTGGGAGTATGTGCGCGGAGTATGGTGGAGATTTGAAGCGCTTCGGACCGGAGAAATATCCGGAGCAGCTTCAAGAAATGGCCGCCAGTGGCGGACCGGTTATTCGAGTAGAACCGTGGGTCGAAGGAGTCAGCAATGAAACCGATCTGTTGCGGGTGCTCACATCTGGTTATGGTACGATGCTGCACACATCGAGCACCGCTTTAACCTATCACGATGTATATGTGAAAAATTACCCAAGGGGTCATGTGATTGAGTTGTACGGACTGGACTTGCAAGAACGGATGGCACAGGTGAATGATAGCTTCCTGCTCGATTCCTCGGGACATGCGATGACTTATGTGGGCTCAGCCCGGCTCGACGACCTCATGCAGGGCATTATTGAGTATGCATGGCTGGTGGAGCAGCCTGTCCCGCTTTCGCCAAGGGAGATGCATGCTGCGTGTGCTTACCATATTCGTCAGTATGTGACGGGTGAAAAAGTTACAACAGACCAGCATGTCAAGCGGGGAGATGCGGGTTACCGGGCATTTGTCGGTGACTTCCATCTGTTAGAAGACATGGAGGATCAGGAGTTTCGGACGTTCTGCCATGAAATTTATTACAATCTGCGCTTGGGCAGCGCTCTTCATTTGGCAGATTATACAGCTGATTATTGCCTGCTGCATCAAGCTACGCTGGGGCCGCAAGCACAGCATATCATTGAATTGGCACAGGCTTTGTACGTGGATTGGCACAAGCTTAATCTGCATATTTACAAAACAGGACTTCAATTGCGCAAGCATCGGATGCCTGAGATTACAGAACGGGCTCTGCATTTGATTGAAAGACAGCGTCATATGCTGGAAGAACTGATGATTTTGACAGAGCAAGCAGCTGAGTAGCCAAAGCACTCGGTAATATCAGGCGCGTTCATCCAGGTATCACGCATAGAGGAAAGAGGAGGGGAATTCATTGCCGTCCATTACATTAAACCAATTGTCGAAAACGTTTACGTACTACAAAAAGGAGCCGGGCGTGCGCAAATCACTACAAAATTTGTTTAAGCGTGAACAGCTGACCAAGAAGGCTGTGCAAAACGTTAGCTTTAGCATTGAGGAAGGAGAAATTGTCGGATTTCTTGGTCCCAACGGGGCGGGCAAAACAACAACGCTCAAAATGCTGTCCGGCATTCTCCATCCCACGGAAGGGGAGGCATCGGTACTCGGCTTTACTCCCTGGAAGCGACAAAAAGAGTTTAAACGTCAGTTTTCGATCGTGATGGGACAGAAAAACCAGCTTTGGTGGGATTTGCCCGCAAGCGAGTCGTTCGAGCTGAACAAGCTTATCTACGAAATCGATGATAATCGTTATAAAGAAGCGCTGGATGAACTGGTCACTTTGCTTGGGGTGGAGGAGCAGCTTCATGTGCAGGTTCGGCGGCTATCGCTCGGCGAGCGTATGAAAATGGAACTGATCGCCGCGCTGCTGCATCGTCCACGGGTCATTTTACTGGATGAGCCGACCATCGGACTGGACCTTGTTTCTCAGCGGCGAATTCGAGAGTTTTTCAAAGCCTATAACCGCACACACCAGACGACCATTTTGCTGACAAGCCACTACATGAAGGATATTGAGGATTTATGCACCAGATCCATCATTATCAGTGGAGGCAGATTGGTGTATGACGGAGACTTGCACAAGGTGAACGAGGTCATCGGTGCTCGTAAATTGCTCAAGGTTCGATTGGAGACACCTGTATCCAGTCTGGCGTTGGCGGGGCTCGGCAAGCTTCGCTCCAACTCGGAGCTGGAGGCGGTATTTGAGCTGGATGCAGACGATACGTTAACTTGGTCCAAAAAGATTTTAGATGCACTGCCTGTCGTTGATTTTACGATTGAGGACGTCCCGCTGGAAGAGGGGATAGCCAATTTGTACGATGGGGGCAGGCTGGCCGATGCGAAATAACAAATATGTAAAGGTACTCCAGCTTGGCATGCAAAACGAAATGGAGTATCGGGCCAATTATTGGCTTCAAATGGCTGGATTTATGTTGCCGATCATGACACAAATATTTCTCTGGCTTGCGGTATTCGGTTCTTCGGGACAAGCAAGTGTGCTGGGTTACTCTCTGCCGGAAATGCTGGTGTATGTAGTTATGGCAGGTGTAACTGGAAAACTGATTGCCACGGGCTTTGAATACGAAATTGCTACAGATATCAAGGAAGGCGGACTGGCAAAATTCATGGTACAGCCTGTGCATTATTTTGCTTACCGTTTTTGCCGGTTTATTGGAGGTAAAGTCATACAGTCCGCAGTTGTGCTGCTGGCGGCTGCTATTTTGCTGTTATGTCTTAGTCTGGAAGGACAAATCAGCTTCGGGCTGTCGCATATCCTGCTTTACATATTGGCGTTGCCGGGAGCGCTTGTGCTTAATTTTGTGGTCTATTACGCGCTCAGCGGCATAGCCTTTTGGGTGACGGAATCGGCAGGACTATTTTACACGCTGTCGCTGGTCATTTATGTAGCTAGCGGTACCGTGTTTCCGCTGACGATTTTTGGAGATGCTTTGGCCCGTCTGTTCAGTTTGCTGCCGTTCAGCTACACCGTATTTTTTCCGGTGAATGCGTTGACGGGCAAACTGACTGTACTGGAAGCCGCCGAAGGCATTGGCGTGCAATGGATCTGGATTGCAGTGCTGGCGGCCGTATCACGCTGGGTGTGGCAAGCCGGAGTCAAACGCTTTGTCTCGGTGGGAGGTTAACATGAAAAATGTTTTTCGAAACGTTGGACGTTACCTCAGATTGTACTGGAAGTTCGTCCAGTTTTCCGTCATGTCGCAGATGGAATATCGCATTAATTTTATAACAGCCTTTCTAGTTGAAACGGCTTATTTGCTGATCAAACTGTTGTACGCCTCGGTTCCATACCGGGCAGGGACGGACATTAACGGCTGGTCTCCTGACGCCATACTCTTATATATTGGCGTGTTTACGATGATGAGCGGATTTTACAGTGGATTATTTTACAGTAATTTTACAAGCCTGCCTGACAAAATCCGAACTGGCTCACTGGACGTGCTCATGACTAAGCCGGTATCGCTGCAATTTATGGTGACACTGCGTCAATTTGAGCTGGGCTATACTGTACCAAATGTCGTGGGCGGTGGAATCATGACAGGCATTGGCTGGTATCGTCTTGGACTGCCATTTGATGTGGAAACTGTAGGAGGATTCGCTGTGCTGCTCGGATGCGGAGTGCTTACGGCATACTCCGTATTTTTGCTCCCCCAACTGCTGGCCTTCTGGATTATCCGCACGAATGGTGTTACAGAGCTATCCAACAGCATTTTCGAGACGAACTATGTGCCAATGGCCGTGTACAGTAGCCTGATTCAGCGTATTGGCTTGTTTGTGCTTCCGGTGTTTGTCATCTGTAATTTTCCGCCCATGTTCATTCTCGGCAAAATGGAACCCGGCTTGATGCTATGGGCATTTCTCGCACCTCTCTGGCTGCTGGCGATTATTCGCCTGATATGGCAGTTTGCTCTACGTGATTATACGAGCGCGAGCCAGTAGCGCTACCGTGTAGTAGTAGGTTCATAATGAAGCAGGAAAGGAAGCGAATCATATGAATGCGATACCGAACCAGCGTCATTTATATATGGGAACGTTCGAAGCGGAGGCTTACTGGCGAGATACCGAGCTAGCTTCCCTGCCCGCCCTGCCTGATCGGGCTTCTTCTGCCATTGTAGCGGCTATGGATGAATTGCTGTTTAGCTTTTGTCAGCCGGGAGACGCCTTGTTGACACGTTTTGCCATTTCGCCCGTACATCGTCAGTATATTGCGCAGTTGGGCTTTCATCCGGCTGTAAACGAACGGGATTTGACCGACGGAATGGAACAGGCGGGCAATGTGTCGGCCGCTTCCGTTTTTGAGCTGCTGAGTAGCCGCAAGAGTGATGCCGGAGAAGGTTTTCCTCAACTGGAAGGCTGTGTACTTAGCCCGTTTGCGGGGTTGCCGCATGTGGAGGAGGCCGCGCGTGCTTGGGGAATTACATTGCATCAGCCACCGCTGGAAACGATTCGCAAGGTAAATGCCAAAACTTATTCCTCTGAGTTGAAACGCAGTCTTGGTCTGCGCAACCCTGGTCATATTGTGACTTCGTTTGCGGATGTCGCTGAAGCAGGGCGTAAACTGCTGCGGGATGGAAGCTTTTTAATCAAGGATGATTTTGGCGTATCGGGCAAAGGCAATCTGCACATCACTTCGACACAAATGCTGGACCGGGTCGTATCGTATTTGCGTGGACAGGAGCGCAAAGGCAAACGAGTACTGTTCCTGCTGGAGCCTTTTTTGGAGAAAGAGCAGGATTTTTCATGCCAATTTACGGTTAGTGATGATGGACGTGTCGACATCATATCTGTGCAATGGCTGGCTAATACTCAATTCGCCTATCGGGAATCCCTATCGCCGGACAGGGCTTTTATGGAGCGCCTGGAGCACGAGGGTTATTTTAGCTTGATGCAGGATGTGGGACAGCAATTGTACCGGGATGGATATTACGGCGATGTATGCATAGACTCCATGACACTTCGTGGTGGAAAGCTGGAGCCCATTATCGAAATAAATGCCAGAAAGTCGATGAGTTTGATCAAGCATCAGCTCGATACCTATCTGGCCAGGAAAAATATGCGTGGCACGCTGACGAATTATTCGCTGTCCCATGACGGCAGTCTATCCTATGAAGAACTGCTGGAAGGGCTGGAAGGCGAGGGATTGCTGTTTACAGGTGAACGTGAGGAAGGTGTCATGCCCCTGGGAGCCAATACATTATATGTAAACACGGGTGGACGAGACGGTGAGAACAGGATTGCAGGCCACGCCACTGCGCCAAGCAGACATGCAACTGGGCGTGGGGGCAGGCCATCTGGCAAGCAGGTTCGCGTGAGTGGAATTGGGGCCAGCATTGGCGGAGCAGAAGAGAACGGTATGAGTCAGCCTGACTTGAGTGGTACAAAAGAAGCTGCTGGAAGCGAACGGGCGCGAGGCAAAGGCCGGCTTTATTTGGAATTGGTGGCTGCGAGCGATGAAGAAAAAATGCGATTGACAACCAAGCTGGAGCGTTTTTTGGCAGAGCGACATTTTACAGTGCTGAATTAAACGGGAGGCGTATAAGCATGCGTAAGAGTACGGAGAAGCTTATGAAGGTAACGATTTTGTGTTCCGGTTTCGGATTGGGCTTTTATACCCCTGGCTTGCTGCTGCAAGCGGGTCTTCGCAGGCTGGGCATGGATACGGCGATCCATGTATTTGAAAATGTACTGCCGGAATCGGCCCGACTCAAGGTCGACAAAAGCCGGAAAGCTTACCATGACAATTTTGCAGTGGCCTTAATGTCGCAGAAGGTTCCGCAGGATATGCGTAATTCACTGGACCCTGCAGCGATGGAAGTACTGCTGAACCAATGGATAGAAGAGGATCGGCGGTATTTTATATGCTTATCCGGTCATTGGATGTATGTACTGGAGGAGTATCGCAAGTGCAGAGAGTCGGAGTCGGTGCATGTGGACATTGTGTATATGGATTCGACACCTTCTCCTTCCTGGAAAAATCTAGCCAAGCATAACCCGCATTTTGCTGATGGTTGTGGAGAAACGACCCTTTTTGAAAAAGATAAAAATAGAGTCAACCACTATATTGACATCCCGGCAGTGGAGCATATCCCTTTTGAAGCACGGCAAGCCCGTTTATTCGTACATGGCGGCGGTTGGGGGATGGGCACCTACCGTGAGAAGGTTGGACGGTTAGAAGAAGCGGGCTGGGAACTGGATCTGTTGTTGTATGATCAGGATCAACCAGATGAAGAGCGGGACAGTATACGCTATTTTCGGATGGACCCGCAGTGGAGAACATGGCAGCGAAATGAAGCCGGGGAGCATACATTTCCACCTTTCGGAGAGGTGAAAATAGGTGATGAAACGGTGTATCAGGTCGGACCGGATTACCATTGCATGCTGGACCGAGCATGTCATGCCCAGGCCATTGTCAGCAAGCCCGGTGGCGGCAGCCTGACCGATTCGTTCGCTACAGCTACTCCGCTGATTATGCTGGAGCCGTTTGGTGCGCATGAGAAGCATAATGCGGATCTATGGGAACGTCTGGGGTTAGGCATGCGCTACGAGACATGGATAGAAACCTATGGCGGCAGTGCCCAGATCCTGGAGGAAATGCATCGGAGAATCGTAGAGCTGCGCAGTCGGACGCCACGTTATATAAAATCCTATGTGAAGAGCATTCAAGTGTCATCAGGAATGGAGCAGGGATCATGAACGCTGCCGCGGCTGCGCAAGAACCTGCGATGCAAGATATTCGCTTCGGGATCATTGGTTGTTCTGCCATTGCCCCTCGTGCGTTGCTGGAACCGATCCGACATGTTGCAGGAGCACGCGTGACCGCGCTTGCGAATCGTACGGTTGCCAAGGCCCAAGAAATGGCAGAGCGTTATGAAGTCAATGTCGTTTATGGTCATGCTGAGGATATGCTTAAAGACCCGGACATCGACGCTGTATATATTGCGCTCAGCAACGACTTACATGCTGAGTGGATCGGCAGAGCCTTACAAGCTCACAAGCACGTGCTGGTGGAAAAACCGTTATGCCTGAATACTGCTGATCTGGCTCCCTTGGCGGCTATCGTCGAACAGAGCAACGCTTATCTGCTGGAGGGAGTCATGGTGCAGCATCACCCTTGGCAGCGTGAACTGCGAAGAATCATAGAATCAGGTCGTTATGGTCGCTTATGCTCCATAGAAACGAGTCTATGCATTCCGGCAAAAGAAGGGCATGCGGACAATTACCGATCCCGTCCGGAGCAGGGTGGGGGATGCTTTTGGGATTTGGGTGTGTACTGGCTCCAGTTTCTTCAGGCCGTTGTTGGATTGGAGCAGGCGGAATTCCACAGTCAATCGGATTTCGCTGGCCCTCATGGTTGTGACTGGACATTTCATGCGCAAGCCCGTTACCCGAGCGGACTAGAGGCATCTGCCCTCTTCTCATTTGAGCGTCCTTATCGCTGTGCTCATGTACTGACCTTTGATTCGGCAGTAGTCACCTTAAAGGATTGCTTTCGAGCGAATTTGGGTTTCTATAAAATGACACTCAAGACGAAAATAAAGAAGGATATCGCGGTGAATATATCGGATGTGGAAGCACGGTCTGCGTTATCACAGTCATCCTTGCCTACTAAAACAGTTTTTGAGCCTATGAACTATTATGTCAATCAGTTGGATGCCTTCTGCAGCATCATCCGGGGTGAAACGGAGCCTATTCCATTTCATGAGGCTGCTGAACGCGTCAGACTGCTGGCAGCTATTCATAAAGCAGCGCGTTCAGGCGAGGCGATCTATGCAGTATAAGTATGGTCGTGGTTTTCAATCGGTGAGATTTGAATAATGCAAAATACGGAATATCCAAGCAAAGAGAGGAGGGGATTCAGCAGATGGATCAAAAGGACGAAGTTTTACTGGAGCGATTCGGCGAGCATCCGACACCCTTTTATTATTATGATGGAGACGCGCTGCATGCTCACGTCAGCTCGTTGCTGGCCCGGCTACACCCGGCCGTGCGTGTACATTACGCGCTCAAGGCTAATGGTAACGTGGCCTTGGCTGGGTTGCTGCGCTCGTTAGGTTGCGGTGTCGAGATTGCTTCGGCTGGAGAAATGTTCGTCGCCATGGAGGCCGGGTATGCTGCGGAGGACGTACTGTACGCTGGACCGGGGAAAACAATAGCTGAGCTGCGTGAGGCGATAACCTGTGGGATCGGCTGCATTCATGTCGAATCGGTGAGAGAGCTGCGTCTACTGGAGGACATTGCCGCCCAAACGGGCGTGTTTGTCAGGGCTGCGGTTCGAATCAATCCCGATAATGACCTGTCGGGCGCAACCATTAAAATGGGCGGTGCTCCGCGCCCTTTTGGAGTCGATGAAGGGCAGCTGGATCACTTTTTTAAGGTGCTGGAAGATTGCCCGCACGTATATTTTCAAGGCATTCAAGTATATACAGGTACGCAAATGCTGAAAGCGGATCAGATTTTAGCTTCATTTGCGAATACCTTGCAGTTGGCAGAACGGGTACAGGCTCAGTATGGCGTGGCGATGCATACGGTCAATTTGGGCGGCGGGTTTGGTGTACCTTATTTTGCCCATGAGCAGCCGCTCGATATGGATCACGTCATTGATGGACTTAATGCACTCGCGGAACAGACCCGATCCCGCATGCCGGGGGTTAGGCTGATCATCGAAAGCGGTAGGTATCTGGTCGCTCAATCAGGCATGTATGTCTGCCGGGCGTTGTATACCAAGGAATCCAAGGGAGAGAAGTTTGTCGTAGCTGATGGCGGCATGAACCACTACGTCGCAGCTACCTTTCGGGGACGCCGTTTAAGGGACAATTACCCTGTGCAAATTATGCGCAGACAATCAGCAGAGGTTTCTACGGAGCTGGAGACGGTAAGCATTGTTGGTCCGCTGTGTACACCCGAGGATTGTATAGTGAAAAAAGCGGAGCTGCCCCCGATTCAAGAGGGCGATTATATTGCTTTTCCGAATGCAGGAGCCTATGGATTGAGCTACAGCCCATTATATTTTTTGGGACATGCTACTCCGGCGGAACTGCTCGATTATCGCGGGAAAGTGCATATCATTCGTGAACACGGTGATCGCACGGACCTTCTGCATCATCAGCGCATGATTGCGTTGCCTGAGGATGTAATGTAAGTATGTAAAAACGCCAAAATCATGGAATCCGGTATCAAATGGATCTGTGATTTGGCGTTTTTTCATTTTCAGTATTGTAGTATCGATTTAACGTGATTTGGAACTGCGTATCTCCTGACGAACAAGCTGCCATACCATAAAGATCAGCACAAGGGCTTGTGGGGTAAATGTTTCCCAGGTTGGATACATTCCCAACCAGCTAATGGATGGAAGCGAGGACGCGGTGTGTCCCGGAAGCTTGCCAGCCACCTGAAGCGAATGAATACTTTCACCCAGAAAACGAAATACGAGATAGTAAATCAGTACAGTGGCGGTCAGGAAAAAGGCGCGAATTGGTAACCGTACACTGAACTTGATGATTGCAAATGCAAGAACGACCAGTATAACCGTTGCCGAGCCAATGCCGATCAGCAATTGCGAGGTTTCGATGGCTGGAGCCATACCGATATAAAAGATAGCTGTCTCGGCCCCTTCACGTAGAATCGCGAGCGCAGAAACCGCAAAGAGCGACCATAGGCTACCCCGTGCCAGCGCATTGCCTACGCTGTTTTCCACAAAGCGGTTCCACGCAGCAGCATTGGATTTGCTATGCAGCCAGTTACCGACAGTTAGCATCAGCACAACAGCTACCAGCCCGGTGACACCTTCCAGCAGCTCACGCATGCTGCCCGATGCAGCAGCTGCCACCAGCGAGGTGAACAGCACCGCCAGTATTCCGCTTAGCACCAGTCCTGTACCAGCTCCTGCCCATATCCAGCGTCCAGCCACGGCTTCGCCGCTTTTTTTGGCATACGCCAGCAGAGCTGCGAGCACGAGAATGGCCTCCAGGCCCTCGCGCAGCAAAATCAGTGCGGCATCCCATGCAGTATAAGAACGTTCCTCGGTCAACGGACGGAGCCTGTCCAGCATCTGATCAAGAGTCTGCAAGGCTTTATCCGTATTCGGTGGAGAAGACAGCAGATATCCGGATGTCTCGGTCATTTGATTTTCAATTGCAGTGTAAGACGCCGGATCGGAAATTTGTACATGTCCTTCGACGGAAGGCCATAGAGCGATAAACTGCCCTACCTTGTCTGCGGCCTGCTCTGGCTGATTAGCTACAACATCTTGGCGTGCGGATTCAAGCAGGGTGACTGCATCGCCCAGGGAAGCTGTTGAACCATTCGCCGCTCCGGCAGCGGCTTTGCCTGCATCTGCTCCTTGATCTGTGTTCTTAAGTTTGCCCTGACTATAATCAGACAGCAGTGTCGTTAACTCCTGCATTTCCTTGAGAGCCTGTGCTTGACGTATGGGCTCTGCTTGCATAGAGATGCGAATGAGGCTGATTTTCGTTTCAAGCGAACTGTATACTGAAAAATGATCCAGACGAATCGGTGTCTCCACCTGATACCAGGCTTTAACGATTCGGTCGTAATCCACCCGCGCAGCAGCCCAATCGCCTTTTTGCATGGCAGTCAGACTGCCCTTCGCCATAGGAAGCAGCTTTTCTGCTGCTTTGGCTCCGGCTGGAGCCGGTTTATCTCCTTCGGCAGCAGTCACGAACTCATTGACCGAGCGCGCCAGTACAGATAACGCAGCTTTCGCTGAATCCCCGCCGCCATGGGAAAGAGCCTTTTCCGCATCGGTCAGAGCTTGATCTACGGCCGCGATATGGGCTGAATCTCCGCCATTTGCTTTGGCGGCTTCCCACAAACTACGGAATTCCTTTAGGTCCTTGGAGGCTTCCGTCCATTGGTCTTGTCCCGCCTCCACCAGTGCTCCGCCGACCACAGGCATTAGCTGATCATTAGAGACAGCTTTAGCATTTGATTGTGCGAAAGCGGCCGACCCGGAGCCGGATATGAAGGGAGTTACTGTCAGCAGCAGAGCTGCTACCAGTACAAACATCCACCCCAAGCTTTTATTGCGCCGATTCATATAAATCCCCTTCCTTGCCTGCTGCTAAAATAACGTATCCCCGATATATCCGCCTTGCGATACACCTGGGAAGCAGGCGAACACCGCACTGCCTTTGTGAACAATATATTCGTTCAGCTTGTCATTGCGTGCAAGCTTCTCCTGAATGTGGACGAACTGCTTGAACAGATCACGCTGGTAGCTGATGAACAGCAGTCCGGCATCGAGCTGTCCTGTTTGCTTGTCTAATCCGCTTGAATAGGAATAAGACCTCCGCAAAATATTAATACTCCCGTTCCCATGAGCCAATGCCACATGAGAGGTAGGGGGCGTAAGCGGCTTGCCTTCCGGACTTGTAGCCGCCAGATCCAGCTTGTCAAACTCTTTGCTTTTGCCCAGTGGGGCACCGCTGCTGCGATGGCGTCCAAAGGTATCCTCCTGGTCACCTAATGTTGAACGATCCCATACCTCTACCCGCATACGAATACGGCGTACAGCCATATAGCTACCGTTGCCCATCCATGCCGGTCCGTCATTGGTCTGTGTCCACACCAACCGGTTCATTTCGTCTGCCTTGGACGTGTCCGGGTTTCCCGTGCCGTCCTTGAAGCCAAGCAAATTGCGCGGGGTGCTTCCCGCAGGATCAGCTTGTGCCGTCCGCTGGAAGCCTTCCTGTGTCCAACGAAGTACCGCCGTTCCTCTGGCGATACGCGCCAAATTACGCAGGGCATGGAAAGCTACCTGCAAGTCATTGGCACATACCTGCACTCCGATATCACCGCCGCACCATTGTTCATCCAAGGCGTCTCCTTGAAAACGAGGCAGCTCACGGAACCCGGCAGGCTTGAGACTTGCCAGGCCGTACCGTCCATCAAAAAAGGATGGACCCACACCAAAGGTGATCGTCGTCCGGGACGGAGACAATCCTGCTGCCTCGCCCGTATCGGAAGGAGGGAGGTTGAGATTTTCATTATCAGTGCCAAGCAGCACACCAGAAGTCATTGTAGCGCTTGCTTCCGTCCAGGCCTTGAAGAGATTTCGCACCTGTTCCTTGTCGCGGGTCGTTAGATCGAAAGCAGCGAAACAGATAAAATCCTGTGC
The DNA here is from genome assembly GCF_019042715.1 of Paenibacillus sp. AK121. Lineage (NCBI taxonomy): Bacteria > Bacillati > Bacillota > Bacilli > Caryophanales > Paenibacillaceae > Paenibacillus > Paenibacillus sp. AK121. The sequence continues at coordinate 132,130 of NZ_JAHPJM010000006.1, read as the reverse complement.
TGGAGTTACAATACCCGCCTGATGTTTGCCGTAAAAAGGAACCACATCCTTGGTATCTGCCTCCGTCATCATGCTTTCGAGGCGTTGACTGGCTGACAGCACAGCGCCCACGCTACCGCCGCCAAGCAGTAGACCTAATCCACCTACCCCGGCCAGCTTCAATAGATCACGACGGGATACGGATTTACTTTTTCCTGATCGCTCATCATCTGCGGACTGAGCATCCTTTTCTGTCAGATCAGACTCTTCATTACGGGATTCCGCATACTGCGGCTTTTCTTGTCCTTTTTGCCGCTTAAAGCCTTTCATATCATTACACTCCTAACAATTTCCCCATTTGGGACAACGGTTCTGCCAAAGCATCGAGGTTCTGGCTCAGTTTTTTAATTTCTTCCGGTTTCAGTTTGGTATACGATACATAGCCTTCGCCGTCTTTGAAAGGAGCCAGCTCCTGCTGTAAGGCTGTAAAGCGCTCACCAATTTGTTTTTCCAACGCCGCGTCTTTTTGGTTCAGATCTGTTTTCAAAATGTCATAAATCTTTTGAGCACCTTCTACATTGGCCGCAAAGTCGTACAAGTCTGTATGAGAATAACGTTCCTCTTCACCCGTTACCTTTGAGGTAGATACTTCATTCAGCAACTCGACTGCACCTGTTACCATTAAGCTGGCATCAATGTTAACTGTTTCTACTTTGGCACGCAGCAGCTTGGCATCACTCAGCAGGCGGTCGGAAAACTCGTTCAACCCTTTGGTGGTGTTTTCTTCCCATAATGTTTTCTCAATACGGTGAAAACCGCGCCAATCCGCTGCCTCCACATCACCGTCACGAGCGTCAATATTCGGATCCAGATCGCCTAGTGCTTCCGCAATCGGTTCAATTCGTTCATAGTACATACGTGCTGGAGCATACAAAGCCTTGGCTTTGTCCAGCTCGCCAGCTTTGACTGCGTTCGTGAATTCTTCTGTCTTTTTCACAAACGTATCGCACTGCTCAGTTGCATAGGTACGATAAGCCGCAACCGCTTGATCAAAATTGGGAGCAGTCGCCGCAGGAGTCGTGGTCTGTGTTGTTGCTCCTGTATCTTTGGGTGTTGCGACGGGCTGCTGATCCGCAGTTCCGGCTTGTCCGCAACCTGCAAACAGAATAGAAGAGACCAGCACTCCGGCCGGCACGGCATAACGTAGTTTCATAATTAATGAACACCCTTTCTGGCCAAACTGGCCCTGAACCATAGTCTATAGCGCGATCTCTATATCGAATTATCATTTTTTGATAATGATTATCAGTCGCATTTTTTCTTATCATAAGGCTGCCCTATATGCCTGTCAATACATATTTTAGACACAAAGTCCAACTCGTCATTAAAGCTGCAAGTAAGGTGCCTATGCCCATTTTTATCCGCACATTGAACCATACCTGAGCACATGACATAAAATGTGTTGACTGTATCCCTTAACCTTGTTACACCACACAAAACCCGAGCAAGGAGGGGTGAAATTGACGAAGGGTAACGACCAGAAAAACAAGTTTTTGTTAACTCACCGTGAACGTGAAGTATTTGAACTGCTCGTGCAGGACAAAACGACGCGTGACATCGCCGGACAACTATTTATTAGTGAGAAGACGGTGCGTAACCATATTTCCAACGTAATGCAGAAACTGAACGTAAAAGGTCGTTCACAGGCGGTCGTAGAATTAATCAGGCTTGGCGAATTAAAAATCTGACCTCTCGTTCCTTGCGGGGTACAAAGTCTTCTCAATGATCCTTCAACAATGAAGGATGGTCGGGAAGGCTTTTGTTTTGTGATAAGTTAGCTGACACAATATATCTAAACTAGCAAAGGTGAATATATAACGAAAAAAGCGATTAAACCGCTGAAATATATGGGAATTTGTGTGTAAGTGGTGTACTATATAGATAAGGAAGAAAATACCATGTGTTTGCCAATAAATTATATGAATAATTGAGGTGGAAAGCTGTACCACAAAGTTATGTTTAGATAGAAATGCATCTAGTGATAGTCTAAGAATATAAATCCCTACAAAAGCAGTACTCAGCATGGCGACAGGATGGAAGATGAATCAGGTTTTTGCCTAGAGCCTACCTGTGGTATATTCTTGATCGGAGGTGAACAATAAGACACATGACACCCAACCAACACTTGATGACTTATACGCTGAACAGCGGTATAAAGGGGACTGTCGACCTGACCAGTAAACAGGTGCAGGAATGGATTAAAGCATATCGAATTGGCAGCAAATTTGTAACGGTTGTGGGCAAACAATATTTTGGTTTAAACCCTGAGTTGGTAGCAGATTTCAAGGTACATAATGAATACTCGGAGCAGAGAGAGCACATATCCATGATACAGCCTGTAATGGAACACAAAGCTGTAGATCTGGACCCACTGGTAGAAGCGTATAGTCAGTATAAAACATTAATTCAGGTAGAATGTAAATGTGGTGCTTCCTATATAGAAGAATCACCTCATAAGAGAACCAAGTGGTCATGCAAGGAATGCAACAATATTGTGTTCCTGGATCGTAAAAAGGGCATGGTGGATACGAATACAGGCAAGGCCTGGTACATGACCAACAAATACTATGTAGAAAGACAAAGCAACTGACGGATTGTCAGTTGCTTTTCTAACAGACTCGCACGTGTCTTTGGTGCATTTCACGATATATTAAATCCATACCTGGAAATTCTACTATATCTTTTGCCAAATAATAAAATTGATGTTTTGTACGCTTTGTAGTACATTATCAAGTGTATTATAAGGAGGCTTCTCATGTACGGACATAGACAAGATGATACTTTATACATCATGACTTACACATTAAATAGTGGTATCAAGGGCACGGTGCCTTTGTCTAATCAACAGATACAGGAATGGCTTGAGTGTTACAGAATCGGCAAGAAATTTGTAACCGAGATTGGCAAAGAGTACTTTGGACTGCATGCGGAACTGGTGGCTGACTTTAAAGTGCACAATCAGTATTCAAGCTATCAGGAGGTCATTATCCCGATTCAACAGCCGGATACTGGCTTAAGAGAGCTGTCTCAAGCTTACAAATCAACAGAAACCTTAATTAAAGTAGATTGCAAATGTGGTACATCGTATGTAACAGAATCCCCCTTTAAGCGGACCAAGTGGTACTGTACCAAATGCCGGGAGATTGTTTTTCTCGACAACAAAAAGGGAATGGTTGATACTTCCAGAGGCAAGGCTCATTATATGACCAATAAGTATTTTGTGGAACGGGAAACAACTGGCGTATAAGCCGGTTGTTTTTTTGTGCAAAGCCGATTGCGCTATAGTGAACAAGGGGAAAGATAAACCTTAAAATAAATGATAGTCAGGTGGTGAACGTCATCCGGGAACATCATACGAATGGTGCAAGAAATCGCGTGAGCACGAACCATGTGTACATAAACGAAACGCTTCATTTGGAACAAATCATAAGTGACCTGCGTGTGATGGGCTATGTGGCTTTTCATCATCATCCACATATTGTAGGTGAGCCTCTTGAGCTGGAGAAGTTAAAAAGGCAATTACTGTCATTTTTTCAAGAGCATCATGTATTGTGGCTTGAGCTTGATCCGCTAACGCAATATGTGGTGGTCAATAACATGGGAAAGGCCACGGTGCTAAAACTCATGGGTCGAAAAATAAACCCGCTACGTGATCAGAGAGCGAACGCTGCTTTGGCCGGACAGCCGCTGCATGAGTTGGATCGGGAGATAGAACGGCTGAATCGGCTGGTTCACCTGTTGCGCTACACTCGTTTTTCTTAAGCGACGGCATTAACGAAAAAAGCATTCACGAAGCATGTATAATCACATGCCGTGAATGCTTTTTAGTATGTTATTTTTTACCGCATAAGATGAGCAAATCTGCTGTGACATACGGTAAATCTATTGCCTGCATTCGCTGCCAGTCTGCTTCCGTAGCTCTCCACGATAAGGGAGTCATATGGAGCAAAGGCTCCACGAGGTCGGCATTTAGCATAAAGCGATAGGTTACTCGTTCGGCGGATAGAAGATTAAATTGATCTTTAAATCGGCTTACTATATTGTCATTTGAATAAGCTGGCTTTTTCTGTTCATACAAGCATCTCAATTCCTGAAGGTAATATTGTTCGGGAATGACCTTTAGGATGCAGCCATCCTCCGAAAGAATCCTTTTAAATTCAGCATAATTAGAAGGGGACAGAATATTGAGTATACTGTCAAATTGTTGATTTGCAAATGGGCAATGAGCCAGATCGGCAACACACCAAAGAGTATGAGGATATGCTTTGGCTGCGGCCACAATACCTTCTTTAGACAAATCCATACCTACGCTTGTAAGCTCGGTGATTCCCTTCCCGATAAGCTTGTCCTGAATGTGGGTTGAATGGGAGCCTTCCCCGCAACCTGCATCCAGCAAGTACAGATGTGATTTTTGATCGAACAGTGGCTTCATCAACTTCATCATCGTGCAGCTTATGGCTTCATTTAAAGGATCGAAAAATCCGTTATTGCACATCATTCTTCTGGAGTTAAATAGTTGTTTATCATACTTGGTTTTATGGGATCGGGCGGATAAATGTAAATACCCGTGTTTTGAAAGATCATAGCAATGCTGATTCGTACATAGGAGGCTTTTGCCTTCCACCATACACATGGGTTGAGAGCATACAGGACAACTAAAAAGATGTTGATGCTTCCCGATCAGGCTGGCCTTCATCTCGTGTTTATTCCATTTGGACATAGAAAAGCACCTCGTTCATTCGTATTGGGTGAATGAAAAAAGGCACAGCCAAATAAACCCAACCCATCCTCGAAAAAAATGGTTGAGTTTTCATGAACTGTACCTCACATTACCGTAAACGAATGAACTGAATAATCATATTGTGCAGCGCTCCTCTAAAAAAATAGAAAGGGCTTTCGCCCTCTCTATTGTAACTTAGCTATTAGAAGTTGTCATATGCTTACACAGATTTCAAAAACTCCACAATCGTCAGCATACCCTTATCGAAATTCTCCAAATTAAAATGCTCGTTTGGTGCATGCAGGTTTTCATCCGGCAAGCCGAAGCCCATCAATACAACTGGAGCACTCAGTACACGGGAGAAGGTTTCCACGATCGGAATGGAGCCTCCATCCTTGGTAAATAGGGCACGTACACCGTATACCTTCTCAAAGGCATCCGCTGCTGCTTGTAAAAACGCATGTGACGGGTCGATGTTAAAGGCGTTCGCTTTCTCACCTTGTTGAATATCCAGGGTAGCTCCTGTCTGAACGTGGGCGCGTAAATGGCGCTCGATTTTGTCCAGAATATCTTGTGGATTCTGGTTAGCTACCAGGCGACAGGTGATCTTAGCATGAGCTTCCTTCGGAATGACGGTTTTTGTACCTTCACCCTGGAAGCCGCCATATACGCCGTTCAGCTCCAGTGTAGGACGAGCCCCAACACGCTCGACGAAGCTGAATCCTTCTTCGCCATAGAGGGAATCAAGTGCAAGATCTTGTTGCAGTTTGCTCTCATTGAAGCCTTGCTTCACGAATTCTTCTTTCATGTCTGCCGATAATGGAGCAACATCGTCGTAGAATCCTTCGACGCTAACGCGGCCTTTATCGTCATGCAGGGTTGCCAGCAGGGACACCAGAGCATGCAGGGCATTCGGCACACCGCCACCGAAGGAGCCGGAATGCAGATCCGTGTTCGCCGTGTGAATGGCGACTTCCAGTGAGCATAGTCCACGCAAACCTGTGCAAATCGCAGGCTTCCCTTTTTCGATCAGAGAGGTGTCAGACACCAGTACAGCATCGGCTGCCAGGCGTTCAGCGCCAGTGTGCAAAAACTCAAGCAGGTTCGGACTGGACACTTCCTCCTCGCCTTCAATGCAGAATTTGATGTTCAGCGGCAATTTGCCTTCCTGCTTCAAAATGGCCTCAACTGCCTTAATGTGCAAGAAAACTTGCCCCTTATCGTCTGTCGCTCCGCGCGCATACAATTTTCCATCGCGAATGGATGGCTCAAACGGTGGCGTTTCCCACAGGTGAAGCGGGTCTACAGGTTGTACATCATAGTGTCCATACACGAGGATGGTTGGCTTGCCAGGTGCATGCAAATGGTCGGCGTACACCAGCGGGTGGCCTTTGGTCGGAATAATTTCAACGTTTTCCAAGCCTGCAGCAGTCAGTTTGGCTGCTAGCCATTCGGCTGCTTGGTTAATGTCTTTTTTGTGCTCCGATAATGCGGAGATACTCGGAATGGATAGCCATTCCTGTAGTTCGCCCAGTTGTTGTTCTCTGGCTTTTTCAAAATATTCAGTATAACTCATAAACTATGTATCCTCCTTTTAAATGTAAATTGTGTTTATATTGCGCTATCCTCCGAACCGAGGTCGTGGACGATATGTCTAGTTTACTACGTTTTATGCTGAACGAAAAATAGGGAGATAAAAAAACGATTCTGCCCGGGTCTGTACAGACCTGAGTAGAATCGCCTTTCATCATGAATAGGATGTACTTATGCCCGGATGTCCAGTTGACCCCCAAGATGTGGTTGTACGCTTTTTTCCATCATCTGTACCAAAGCCTGTCCTTGTTCACTACCCTGATCCTTAGCCATACCCAATACCTTCACACTTACGGCTTGAGCCAAGCTGGCCTGACTCATACCTGTGGATAATGCTGCGATATCCATGTTCCATCCTCCTTCATTTTGATAATTCGCTTTCTCTGTATTTATCGGTAGGAATGGTTATTTTGTTTCATCCAATTGGAATTGTGTCAGCAAATCTTGAAGTTGCTCTGCCAGACGGGTCAAATCTTCGGCAGACGAGCCGATCTCTTCCATGGAGGCGAGCTGTTCCTCTGCGGCTGCGGACACAGTCTCTGTATGAGAGGCTGCTTCTTCAGCGATGCGTGTAATTTCCTCCATGCTGCTAACGACTGCATTCGTTCCATTAGCAACTCCGGCGGTAGAAGCGGCCACGTTATCGAGCTGCTTCGCTGATTTAGCTACCGCTCTACGGATGCGCGAGAAGGAGCGACCCGATAGATCAATGGAATTGATGCCTTCAGTTACACGTTCCTTGGCAGATTCCATAGCGATTAGAGCTTCAGATACACCGCTCTGTATCCCTTGAATTTGTTCACGAATTTGCTGTGCGGAATAAGCTGAGTTTTCAGCCAGTTTGCGAACCTCTGTTGCTACGACAGCAAAACCTTTGCCGTGCTCTCCTGCGCGTGCTGCTTCAATAGAAGCGTTCAGTGCGAGCAGATTAGTCTGGCTAGCAATTTCCGTAATGACGGTGACAATCGTTCCGATTCGTCCGGACCGGTCACTCAAAGCGCTGATAATCGTATCGAGCTCTTCCACGGTAGTGCGAATACCATCGATGGAGATGACACTATTGCCGATATGCTCACTGCCTGCATCCGACGCCTGAATAGCTTGTGCGGAATAAGTGGTCATTTCTGCCATGGTGTTGGTCATAGCTGTAATGTCAGCAGACATGCCGCTAACTCGTTCCTGATTATCTTTAGCACTGTCCACCTGACGTTCGCTGCCGGCAGCGACATCCTGAATGGCTATGGTCACATGCTCGATGGCACGGGTCGTTTGTTCTGCACCTGCGGCAAGCTCTTGCGAGGATGCTGACAAATTGCCTGTCATTGCCTGAATTTCTCTAATGATGTTACGCAAATTATCCACCATTTGCTGGAAGTATCTCGATAGTTCACCAATTTCATCTGTGCTGTTCGTAGCCACGTTAATCGATAGATTACCTTGGCTGATGGCATCCATAGAGTTACGCAATCTATGGATAGGTTTAAGGATGCTGCTGATTAGCCACATTGCGAGCACACCAATGATGATGGCTGCAATGACCAACACTACGATTGTCGTGAGAAGAATCGGTTGGGCGGAGGCACGGGTTTCGGATTTGTCCATCGTTCCGGCAATTTTCCAGCCTGTCAGCTCATTGGTTTTGAAGATCAGATGTTTAGCTACGCCAGCATCATTGTGATCGAAGCTGCCTTCCTTGGAGGCAAACAATTCAGGCGTTTTTTCTCCCATTTCGGTACTCCCACTGACTTCTGTCGGGTGGGTAACGATACGTTTGGTACTATCAAATATCACAATATATCCATTTTGTCCGATTCTTAGCTTTGTGATTTCTTTTAAATTATTCAAATTCAGAGAAAGACCGAGAACACCACTGTTGTCGGGAAGTGTACGTGAAATGTACACAACGGGGACCTTGGCCGTATTGAGCCCGACAGGGCTGATTACGGTTTGACCGGGTTTCTCCATGGCCTGTTTATACCACGGACGCTCTCGAGGATCGTTTGTGGAGCCTACGGCTTTGCCAATGATAAGTTTACCTTCGGGAGTTCCTACAAACATATCAACAACTTCCGCATGCATTTTCAAATACACTTGTAATCTTTTTAGAATGGCATCATCTGCCTCAGCGCTGTCATCACTAGCCGTCAACGTTGTAGAGTAATATTCCAGATCGGCGAGTTTGGCTTGAATCGTTTGAGTAACTGCACGATCAGATGCGGTAACGCTAGATGTCGCACTGTCCTGTAATTGGCGATCAGTCTGGTTATATGCTGCCTGATAAGAGAAAGAGCCCACAATAATACTAGGAACAAGCATGACCAGCAGGAATGCTGCTGTCAATTTCTTGCGTAGTGTTAAAGTTTTCAGTCGTTTCAGTTGTTTCATCAAACCCCTGCTTTCTATCTATATATTCATTTCAAAAGCTTACACCATATGTATTTACTATCGGTTTTTTCGAGCTGAATTGATAGATTTATTGCTAATTTGTCCAATACGTCTAAGAAATTGCTTGCATAGCATGGAGTATCTTGCAATTGGAGGGATAAGGTATGGGTTTTTTTCTAGATATGAGAAGCTCCACCAATTCATCAAAAACAGGGGAGGGTCCCGATATTCAATTGGGTCCTGTACCAGAGCGATTCGGTATGATTACGCTGCGAACCTTTCTTGTGCCGAATCCGATTGTGTCTTTTAGTGGTTCGATTGGTCTGATCGGTGAGCTTGGTGATACGTATGCGGTTGAAATCGTGCGTGGAGCCGACTATGATCCGAGCGAGGTAGTCTACCGCGCCGAGGGGGTGCTGGGCGTGACAGGATCAAATGAAACGCAAGCTTTTAATGCACAGGATTTGTCCGCTCCTTGGGCAATACAAACGGTATATTCTTCTTATATTTCGGGTGTATCGACCACTGTTCGTAATGGTCCTGAGGTATTCACGGGCATCGCTTCAACTCCGTTTTTGTAAAATATATCAGACAAGTATTCCCTGGTTCAGGCTTGCTACCTATTCATGGTTTTCCTGGGATTAGGCGGCTGCGCTTCAAGCCTACCAGCCACAGCCTGGGGCAGATATTTGCCGCAGGCTGTGGCTATGATCTTTAACCACAACACTCAGAACCCAAATGATCTGGTTGTTGTGATTTCCCTCGGAGTGTATTCTATAAAGTTTGATTGTATTTCCCGGCTTTTAATTCTTTAAAATTTCTTGCAAATACCTAGCCAACTCTTCTGCTGCTTTAGTATGGGCGGAAAGTCCGGGATGGCTGCGAGACCCTATCGTTTCTTCTGTCGTGTTAGGCAGTTGGAATACCGACACCTTCCGATCCTTCGTTCTTTTCTTGTATGCGTCTACCGCCCGGTAGATCGCTGGCATCATTGGAGTACCAAGCATTCCATAAGCCCACACAATATGGGCAGTAGGATTGCAGCTCCGAAGCTTGACAAGGAAATGTTTGGTAGCGTTTTCAAAAGCTTGTAAATCTTCTTCATTGAACGTGCCATCCTCATTCAAACGTTGCTTATACACTTTCCCACTTACCGGGTCTGTCCATGCTGGAGAATAAAAGGCCCCACCGTCATTAGTCGCCAAATTCACTACGACCACGTCCGGCTGCCAAGAGGTAAAATCATGATCGGCAAAGGCCCCTAATGCTTCATTTCTCTCGCCGGTGAGTACACCACATATCTGCTCATAATATGCCGGTATATTCCCATGTGGATTGTTATCCCAGCTTGTTAGCACACCCCATCCGCTTTGTGAGAACACTCGGTAATCCGCATTCAGTGCCTCGGCTGTTATGGCTGTATAATTGCGTAGGGCCGTGAACAGCATAGGAACCCAGTCTGTCTCTTCCTTTGCTCCAATTGTTCCTTCTCCTGAAGTAATGCTGTCACCGATAAATTCTATCTTAAGAGGTTTATCAGGGACCGGCAGCAATTCTCCGTCAACCTTCAGGGCATGGATTTGCAACAAGCAGCGTGAGTCCGAACTCATAGGCTGGACATCCTTGACGATACGAACATTTTTGACCGTGTCAGAGTTCAAACCTCTCAAAAGACAGATCCAATGCCGACCAGCGGTCACCATCAGGCGACTCATCGGGACACCATTGACGACAATACTGATCCAAGACTCATAGATCTGATAATCGGCTTCGATTTCAATCCATAGCTCTGAGCCTTTCATATTCAATTCAATGCCGCTGCCTGTCCAAAATAGAGTGAGAGGTGTAAGTATTGGCGTAGTTCGGCCATGAACCTTTACATGCTTTGCTTTTGCAAGTGGGTATGTCTTCAATCTCTTGTTATGCGACATACTCAACATCCTCCTCATGATCTCGAATGAATGCTAGTTTCTGTAATATTGTAAAAGAAGTAACAGGGAATCTCAAATTCTATTTTAAGAAGTCAGGGTTCAAGGCTTTATATGAATGATTTTGAGCAAATACGAACTTTATGGCAGCAATGGATAGCAAAAAGCACCAGCAGGTTTCATTTTGCTGATGCTTTTTTGATATTCAGAGCACAGTTACCGAATTTGATTTTTTTTCAGATATTACTTTCATTCTTTAATTAGCTTTGCCGAACATGACGATATTAATCGCCTTGCCGAAGTCTATACCTACTTTGCTAGTTAATTCTGCTGTTTTTTGCGCCAATACCACTGCATTGACACCACAAGAGAACAGCGCAATATCAAAGTCATCTTTGTGTGCTGCGATCCACCCGAGTGTTTCCGGCATCTGTTCATATTGATGAAATGCGATCGTGTGCGCGATATGCAGCCCATACGGATCGGCTTCAAGAACAGGCTTTACTTCAGCAGCTGTCCGGGTCACCAGTAGAATGCGTCGATTTTTCAGGATGTTCCAGAAAGCGGGTGTCTCCGCCAAATATCGATTCAGGCAGGCATGGCAAGTCAGCGCGGGAGAAAGATCATAGTGAGCAAAGACCTGATCGGTCAGCTCCCGCTTCATATAGGATGGTGCTTTAATAGATTCGTCATCATAAGGCAAAATGCCAGCTATGCTGGCTTTGCTCACTGCCTCTGCCACTGCGTCTCGTAGTTCCGTATTCGGCAGAAATAGTCCCTTTTGGCCGAGATTGGCTTTGATTGCCCAGCGTTCCTGTAACACCTTTTCCATCGGCCAGACGGTGTCTTGAGCCAATACCAAATTTTCGCCATCTCCAATACGTATGAGTGAGAAGGGCTGGTGCTGATCGAGTGCTAGCTTCAAACGTTTCAATACCTCGTCAATCTCCAGATATTTTGGATATGTCATATCTTGTTTCCTCCCTGTCAGTCCTGCTTGTTCGACTTTTCAAATAGAGCCAAAAACTTCGTATTCTATCATATGTCGAAAGTAAAAAGGTTTTTGTATGAACGGCTATTCTTTTTCGATTCTACCTATTTTTGCAAGAGTTGTTGCATCTGTACGTGCCGTTTCAGGAGCGTCTTCATAACTTGAGAGAAGACGGATGAAAGGGAGGAAGTTCAATGAATCGCAAGATTGTGATTGAAATTAACTTTAATAACTATGGGATGAATCCCAACCGCCTGACACGTGAGTGGATTAGCGAGCGATTGGATATATTCAGAACCTTTACACTGCGGAGTCTGCTCAATCAGACGAATGCGGATTTTTTATCTGTCGTCAAGTTGGCGGGTGGATGCAGCAACATTGTGGAAGAGGAACTGGCCCAACGTGAACCAATTCCCGAGCACATCCGTTTTGGTACGAGCATTGAAAGTAAACGTCGTATCAATGCGTATATCGAAGGCGCGGACGAACTGCTCATTGCTAGAATTGATTCCGACGATTTGTACCACCAGTCATTTGTACAGCAGTTGCATGATTACAAGTTTCAACCGGATACAGTTGCACTGGTAAATCAAATGGGGTACTTATGGGATGCGGTTGAGGGACAGATGGCACCGGTGTTTCACCGCTCGCCTTCCTTTTATGTGTTTCGCTATCAAGTAGAGGGATTTCTGAATGATTACCGTGTCGTTATTCCTGGGAAAGGCACACACGGATATGTAACGGAGCTGCCACATGAGGTGATTCCGCTTCGCAACTATGTGAATGTCATTCATGCCGCCAATACTTCGGTGAAAAAGGTGCCGGCAAAGGATCGACTCTCAGAAAATGAAATGAACGCGGTGCTGGCTGAATTTTTGGGCACAGGCATTGCCAATTCGTAACGGTCAGGAGGAGATTATATTGTTCAAAGGAAAAAAACTGCTGGTGACCGGAGGAACGGGATCTTGGGGGCAACGCCTAACAGCTGAATTGCTGAAGGAGGGACCGACGGAAATTCGTATTTTCTCACGCGGCGAATTTGCGCAGATTGCCATGCAGCGGCAATTCCAGTCTGATCCCCGGCTGAATTTCATGATTGGAGATATTCGGGACCTTCAGGCATTGCAGGAGGCTTGTCACGGGGTAGATTATGTGTTCCATTTGGCGGCATTAAAGCATGTCCCTGTGTGTGAGAAACAGCCGGAAGAGGCTTTCAAGACGAACGTACATGGTACGGAAAATGTGATTCGGGCCAGCATAGAGCAGGGAGTCGCCAAGGTCATTGATGTTTCTACAGACAAGGCGGTAGACCCGGTGAATGTTTATGGGATGACGAAGGCGATTGGCGAAAGATTGATGATCCGCGCCAACGCCTTAAGTGAGCGTACTCGCTTTGTGTGTATTCGCGGCGGCAATGTGCTAGGGACAAGTGGAAGTGTCGTGCCCCTGTTCAAACGCCAGATCGCGGAAGGTCAGAATTTAACGCTGACGAGCCCAGATATGACACGTTTCTTCCTCACGCTCGGAGAGGCAATTGGCTTGCTGCTAAAGGCTTCTGTTACGGCGATTGGTGGAGAGACGCTAGTCATGAAAATGAAGGGTTGCAATATTGCGGATTTGGCAGAGGTGATGAAAGAACAGGCAGGACAGCCTAAGTTAAAAGTGAAAGAAATTGGTATACGTGGTGGGGAAAAGCTGCATGAGGTGCTGATTTCGCCCTATGAGGTGCCGCACACGTATCGCTATGATGATCGTTATTTTGTTATTCTTCCCCAGCAAGCAGACAAGCGTTTGTTGAGTCAATATGGTGGATTGGAGCGGGTGAGCTTCGAACAATATCGTTCGGACGATGAGTTAATGGATCGCGCTGGAATTGCTGAGTTACTGCAAGGTATGGAGTAACGATGAAAGAGGTGGGTATTTTGCAGCTTATGGGAAAAATCACAAAAGGAACTGTAAAGGTGGCTGTGATCGGCCTCGGTTATGTAGGGCTGCCCATGGCAGTGGAAATGGCACAGGCTGGTTATGACGTATATGGTGTGGATTCCGATCCTGTCAAAGTAGCCAAGCTGCTTCAAGGAAAGTCGTACATCATAGACATTGGCGATGATGCATTGGAAGGTCTGATCGGACAGCAATTGCATCCAGTTACGGATATCAAGGTGCTAGAGCATGCGGATATCGTCGTGATTTGTGTGCCTACGCCGCTGACGGATGGACATCAACCGGATACGTCCTATATTGAGACGGCTATTGATCAGGCCATACCTCATTTGCGTAGACAAACGCTGTTGATCCTGGAAAGCACCACCTATCCTGGAACGACCGAAGAACTGATTCGGCCAGTGATAGAGCAGCGCAGGGGATGGACAGTGGGTAAGGATTTTTATGTGTGCTTTTCACCGGAACGTGTCGATCCGGGCAGCGTCCATTTTAACATTCGCAACACCCCTAAGGTGATCGGCGGTTGCACACCGGATTGTCTGGCAGCGGGAGCAGGTTTTTACGGGTCTTTTTTGGATCAGATTGTTCCGGTTAGCTCAACAACCGTGGCTGAAGCCGCCAAGCTGTTTGAGAATACGTTTCGCAGTGTCAACATTGGAATGGTCAATGAGCTGACAGCGGCCTGTGAGAAAATTGGCATCAATATATGGGAGGTACTGGATGCAGCGGCAACCAAGCCGTTCGGCTACATGCCTTTTTATCCGGGACCAGGCATTGGGGGACACTGTATCCCGGTTGATCCTCTATACCTGTCGTGGAAATCGGAGCAGCACGGTTTTCCGCTGGAATTCGTGGATCTGGCAGACCGCATGAATCGGCGTATGCCACTGTATATCGCGGAGCGAATCGAATCCATGCTAGCTCAGGAAGGGAAAGCCATAAACAAGGCCAACATCATTCTGGCGGGTGTAGCCTACAAAAAGGACATTGATGATGTTCGGGAATCCCCGGCTCTTGTCCTGTTCGAGCATCTAACAAAAATGGGTGCTTCGGTTAGCTTCACCGACCCGTATGTATCGAGTTTTAAGCTGAATGGTGAAGAAATCCCATCTCGGACGGCAAATGCCCAGCTGTGGGAAAGTGCAGATATTGTGGTCATCACGACAGACCATTCTGTGGTGAACTACCAACAGTTGGTTGACCATGCTCGGCTGGTCTTCGATACACGTAATGCGACTGCACATTGCACAGGTGGACATGTCGTGATTTTGGGGCATCCTGGTGACGGAGGGGGCGCCGCTGTTGGCTAACCGTGATCAGGTAAACGAACGTTATTACGGACAGATTAATTCAGAGGAATCTCATGAAGCCACCCGCAATAGAATTCACTGGATTTGTCGCCATGTACAGGGTCGTACCGTGCTGGATGTTGGATGCAGTCAGGGGATAACGTCCATTTTGCTTGCGCGGGAAGGCTTTGAGGTAACGGCCATTGATTTGGAAGAAGACAGTATTTCTTATGCAAAAAAAGAACTTCGTCAGGAATCTGCACCCGTCAGGGGACGAGTCCATTTTCAGTTAAAGGACATTTCACAATTTGAACGTCCTCCCGGTGGTTTTGACACTATTATTTTAGGAGAGATTTTGGAACATTTTGCGCATCCCGACACCCTGCTGGCCCATGCTTACCGCTTGTTGAATAAAAAGGGGACGCTCGTCCTGTCTGTACCTTATGGATATCATCCATTTCACGATCACAAACGGACTTACTATGCCGGAAGTCTCTCCCGTGTGCTGTATCCTTACTTTAAAGAGCAAGCGCTGGAGGTACATCATAAATATTTGTGCTTTGCAGGTCACAAGAAGCCAAAAGAGCTGCGTGAGGCTATGCCAGGAGCAGAGCAACTGAATGAGTGGATGAAACTGGATGAGGAGCAGTTTCGACGGGTAGAGCAGCAGCATGTTCGCAAAATGAATCAGCGAAAGGCTGCACTCGACAAGGCGGTACAGCGAATCCGGTATATGGAGCAACAACTATTTCCATTGGAGAGGGTTATGCGTCCCGAACAGATAGACAAGACGCAGACTGAAAGGAGAGGTGCATATACTGATGGCAAGTCTACCGGAAAAACAACGGAAGAATCAGCCAACGGTAAAGGGGATGACGTGAAGTCATGACTGAGCATCTAATGACCATCAGCTTGTGTATGATTGTAAAAAATGAGGAGCAGACACTGGCCCGGTGTCTGGATTCGGTCGCAGACCTGATGGATGAAATTATCATCGTGGACACGGGATCGACGGATCAGACAAAGACGATAGCAGCGCGCTATACGGATCGGATATATACGTTTGAATGGATGGATGATTTTGCCGCCGCTCGTAATGAATCGTTTGACAAGGCAACGTGTTCCTATATCATGTGGCTGGATGCGGATGATGTGCTATTGGAACCCGATCGTGAACGTCTGCGTTCCTTAAAGCAGCGATTGTCTAAGCATATCGACGCGGTGGTGATGCCACTTCACTTGGCAGAGGGTGAGCAGGGTGAACTGTTGTTCACCTCACGCCGTATACGCCTTGTGAAGCGGGATCAACAATACCGCTGGGAAGGGCGCCTGCATGAGGATCTGGTGATACCTCAGGGGCAAATCGTACATTCGGATGTGGCAGTGACACATCGCCGAATGCAAGACCATACGCTCCGTAACCAACGTATTCTCGCCCGGTGGATCAGCGAAAGCGGCAAGCTGGAAGGGCGTTTACTGTATTTTCACGCCAATGAATGCTTTGACCGCAAGGAATATACCGAGGCAGCAGAAGCCTTCGACCATCTGCTGGAGGAGCCGAGCGGCTACCGGGAGGATCGGATTACTGCTTGTGCGCGATCGGCTGAATGCTATCTCCATCTCGGGAAGCCCGAGCAACAGCTGGATCGTCTGCTACGTTCTTTTCGATACGGGGTGCCGCAAGCAGACTTGTGCTGCATGATCGGGGACTGGTTTTTCACAAGAAACGAATGGAATACTGCCGCATATTGGTATGAAAGAGCAACGGAGCAACAGCATCACCTTCCTGGTATGCGACCTGTCCCACTGCCATGCTACTCTTGGTTACCTCATGTGCGGCTCAGTTATTGCTATGCACATATGGGTAAGCTGGAAGCTTCGTATGAGCACAACCAAGCCGCTTTACGTTATTTGCCTGATGATCCGCATTTGCTGGATAACGAACGCAAGCTCAGGAAGGTAATCCCCAATCATTCATCCACAGCCCGGTCCTCAAAATAATTCAAGCTGTTCTGGCCCGTGATCCGCATCAGGCGGCTTGCGAGGTGGAAAAGGCTTAGGCTCCATGCCCAGCATGGTCATGAGTTGCTTGGCATTGGCAGCGGCGTCTCCACCTGAGTTGTTGTTGAATATCACGCATACCTCACGGCTTTGCTGCTCCAGTTCCAGCAATCTGTCTTTCCATTCGGCCAATTCCTGTTCATTGTACCGATACAGATAACGAACCTCCCGCCAATTAGGCGCGGAGCTTTGATTCCAGCCTGATATGTTCCGTCCGTGAAGACGTACGATGGTCAGGTTGCTGTCTGTAGCCTGCGGCACAATGGGAACTGACCCGGGTCCTGCCTGCGGCTCGTCGCATACGCTATGTATCCAGCCTTCCTCAAGCATAAATGCCAGCGTTTGCTTCCGAAAATCTGGTGTGAACCAGCTTTGATGTCTAAACTCAAGTACGGATGGGATCTCTCCCATCCTATTTTTCGTGTCTCGCAGTATGGCGACATTCTCACGTGTGCAGTCAAACCAGGGCGGGTACTGAAACAGCACGGCTTTCAGCTTGCCCGCTTCGCGAAGAGGTAGTATGGATGCATGCAGTGCTTCGTACATGGCATCTATCGTTTTGAAGTAAGGCTGTTTGCCGCGGGTGTGTCCGGTCATGCCTTGATAGGCCTTGACGAGAAATGAAAAGGAATCTGGAGTTTCCGCCGCCCAGCGCGCCATACGATCCGTAGGCTGTACTGCATAAAAAGAACTATCCATCTCTACTATCGGAAAATGGCTTGCATAGACACTTAGTTTTTGGTTAGCTTTAGTGCCCGTTGGATATAAGTCATCGTGATCGCCCCAACCCGTCAGTCCAATTTGAATCATAACTTTGCCGCTCCTTTCCTGCATGAAACCTCTGTAAAGGCGTTCCCATGATTCATTTTAATGATAAAATGGGGTAAATCACATGAAGTTGGTATGAAGTTCCTATGATTATTTAAGCTCAAATACGTTTATTGTAACATGCTCTCATGACAGGAAGCCTTGTGCTTTAAAAAAATGCTTATTCGTAATGTTTTTGAGTTTCCAGTTTGAAAAAGCTAATATAGTATGTAATAGAGCGAAATGAGTTCATGGAGGAGAAACGATATGGCAGAATGGTACGAGCAAAGCTTTGGGGAAGATTATTTATTGGTATACAAGCATCGCGACTTTCAGGGAGCCTATCAGGAAGTGCAAAAAATGATCTCCTGGCTCAAATTACCGCAAGGCTCCAGCGTATTGGATTTATGCTGTGGGATGGGACGTCATTCGCTTGCGCTCGCAGATGCAGGTTATAAGGTGACAGGTGTGGACCTTTCCAATGTGCTACTGAGAGAGGCTCGTGCAGCTGATTCCGAAGGGCGGGTAAGTTGGCATCAAGGGGATATGAGAGAGGTGCCGCTGGATGAAAGTTATGACGCAGTGATGAATTTGTTCACCTCCTTCGGTTATTTTGAAAAGGATGAGGAGCAGCTTAAAGTATTAAAGGAAATTTATCGTCTATTGAAACCGGGAGGCCGTTTTATTATAGATTATTTGAACCCTTCCTACGTAGCTGCTCATTTGGTACCGCATTCGTCCCGGGAGGATGAAGGAAATTGGATTGAGGAGCACCGGGTCATTGAAGATGGATTTGTGAAAAAGCAAATTGCCATTCGGTCAGCCGCATCTGTGACGACTACAGAAGCAGCCTCAGAGCTGGGTACCACTCACGCTGACGCAGAACCCGTGCGTGTGTACTATGAGCGAGTAAAGCTATATCCGTATGAAAAGTTCCGTGATTTGCTAGAACAAGCCGGGCTATCCGTAGAGCAGGTGCACGGAAGTTATGATGAAGATCAATATATCGAAGATGCTTCGCCCCGAATGATTTTTGTCGGTGTGCGGGCTTGAAACAGAAGGGCGGATGGGAAGCCATGAAATTGCCAGAGCTTACGCCGTGTGAGCGAATAGACGGAGGCTTTCAGGTCAAAATATCCATGTCTTTTCCGCTGCGCTGGGTGAATAGCTATGTGATCAAGGGACAGCATGGTTTTACAATTGTAGACCCAGGTCCGCGCAATCTGGATACAGAGGCAGAATGGGCATTTGTGTTTCAACAGCTGGGTATGTCCTTTGGGGATATTTCGGACATTGTGGTGACGCATCATCACCCCGATCATTATGGATTGGCGGGGTGGATGCAGCAGCAAGGTCGGGCTCGCGTACATATGTCAGCTCGCAGCCATAAGGAAGCGATGATGATGTGGGACGCTCCAGAATTGACGACCGCTATGGAGAAACGACTGCCTAGCTTTTTTGTCCAGCATGGCTTTCCTTTGGAACAGGTATCAGCCTTGGAATCACATATGCAGCAGGCTTATTTGCAAGTGAATCCGCAGCCTGAGATTACCTTCATCTCTACCGGAATAGACGCTCGTCTGGAATTAGGCGGACAGTTCTGGCTGCCCGTTGAGACAGGAGGGCATGCGCCTGGGCATGTGTCCTTATATGAGCCGAATAGCGGCGTTATTCTGTGCGGTGACGCGGTGTTGCCGCAGATTTCTCCTAATATCAGTCTGCTGCCGGGCAGCGATGCCCAGCCGCTGAAGTCTTATATAGACGGCTTGCAGCGCCTAGGTGAGCTAGAGGTCGCCTGGGCATATCCCGGGCATCGCAATCCGTTTGGGTATTTTCGCGAACGGACACAAACATTGCTGGCGCATCATGAAGAACGGCTGGAGAAATTCTGGCAGCTGATCCAACCGGAAGGCAGCACAGCCTATGAGCTGTGCATTGCCGTGTTCGGCGACAAGCTGGGGATTCACCAGCTAAGGTTTGCCATGTCCGAGACGCTGGCCCATCTGGTGGAGCTGGTGCGCCGTGAACGGGCCTCTATGAGCGAGGAGAATCCCATCGCGAGCTTTCATTCCTTTTGCCGTCCATAATGGCGGAAAGTTAATGAATATAGCGATATGACAAAGCAACATGACAGAACAACATGACAAAGCGGCATGCATGCCGGGGAAGAGGCTTTTATGAATTTGCTGCTGCTGGGAGCTACCGGACGTGTGGGCCGTTTTATATTAGATTATGCGTTAACGGATGGTCATACCGTAACTGCCCTAGTTCGTTCACCGGACAAGTTGGAGGATTTCGCATCCCAATGCGGGACACAGCTGCAAATCGTACAGGGTGATGCCACCAACGCGAAGGATATAGCACAAGCGCTGAAGGGCGGGCCAGCAGTTGTGATCAGTGCGCTGAATACAGATGGAACCACCACCTTATCCGTTAGCACAGGTCTGCTGATTCGACTGATGCAGGAGCAGTCCATTCACCGGCTCATAACGGTAGGAACGGCAGGGATTTTGCAAAGCCGGACCGAACCGAGCCTGTATCGATACGAGTCCTCCGATACCCGGCGACGCAGCACCCGTGCGGCCGAGGAGCATCGGCGGGTGTACGAATTGCTGCGTGAATCGGCACTAGACTGGACAATCGTATGTCCGACCTATCTGCCAGATGGCGGACGTACAGGTGTATATCGCGTGGAAAAAGACTTTCTACCCGAAGACGGCTCACAAATTACCACTGCGGATACAGCTGATTTTACCTATCGTCAATGGAAGAGTTGCGGTTTTATCCGTACAAGGGTGGGCATTGCCTATTGATCGTGGAACGCAAAACATAGCTTTATTGATAAGCATCCAACCAGAGCGCAGTAAGTGTATCTACTTATGTTGCGCTCTTTTTTGTTTGACAAACATTCCGGGATTGAATACTATGGTTCTATAAGGAAACAGTGTTTCTGAGATAAGCAAAGGAAGTGCATTGAATGATGTCTGAGCCATCGCAACCTTATAGAACCTATTCTGAGGTGAAGTTACAGCAACAGCAATTGCTCCGTAAAAATGTGATTGATGCCGCATGCATCCTTCTTGTAGAAGAAGGGCCTGAGGCTGTGACTGTACGGCGAGTTGCACAGAAATTAAGCTGTTCCACCAAGATCATTTACAGTATTTTTGGCAGTAAGGATGGTCTTGCCAATGAGATGTATCTGGATGGATGCCGGCTATTGGCCGAAACCTTTCAACAAGTACCTGTTACCCAAAATGTACTCGCTGATCTGGAAGCATTATGCTGGGCATATTGGGAATTTGCGCGGCTTCATTCAGCCTATTACAAAATGATGTTTGGCGGGGCATTATCTGATTTTAAGCCAGATGAACAGAGTTTGGAGGGCACCACAACGGCATTATCGCGAATCCTGCAAACCGTCATACACGCTATGGAGCTGGGAGCACTGAAAGAGCAGGACCCGCTACTGGTTGTCCGAATGCTATGGTCAGCTTTACACGGGGTGATACATCTACAATTTGCAGGTCATTTTTTGACTGTGGACATGGCACAAGAGGTATATGCATTTACACTGAGGAATACGCTCGATGTATGTAAACCCTCGTCATCTCCAGCGTAAATATGAAGTGGCTGAGGTCGTCTTCGTGATGGCTTCAGTTCATTATATAGTAGTGGTAACAATGTTTCCGAAATAAAACGACGATACTATGGAGGTCATCATCATGTTTATGTATGCAAACAAAACAGCACTCATCACAGGGGCTTCATCCGGAATTGGTGAGGCGTTTGCCTATTCGCTCGCGGCTAAGAAATGTAATCTCATTTTGGTAGCGCGCAATGAAACCAAATTAAAAACACTGGCGAAAGAACTCTCCGCTAAATATAACGTAAAAGCTACGGTGATTGCGCTGGATTTATCCTCACCAGGAGCTCCTCAAACATTGCATCAAGAGGTTCAGTACCAACAACTCAAGGTAGATCTTCTGATTAACAACGCCGGTTTTGCCACCTACGGGTACTTTGAGCAGGTTTCAGGAGAAAGACAGCATGAGGAAGTGATGCTCAATGTGGCTGCTTTAGTCGATATCACACATGCATTTATGCCTGATTTATTGCGTAACCGGGATGGTGGACTCATCAATGTTTCATCCACCGCTGCATTTCAGCCTGATCCCTATATGGCCGTATATGGAGCAACCAAAGCATTCGTACTTTCGTTTAGCGAAGCGCTGTGGGCCGAAAATCGAAAACGGGGACTCAAAGTGCTCGCCCTCTGTCCAGGTGCAACCGAAACCTCATTTTTTGATGTAGTAGGCTCCAGTGAAGCCTCTGTGGGTTCCAGAGAAACACCCCAGACTGTCGTCCATAATGCCTTGAAAGCATTTGAAAAAGGGCGCAGTCATATGATATCTGGTCGACAAAACTATTGGGTAGCTCAAGTATCCCGATTTTTCTCTCGTCAATCCACACTTAACATTGTAGAACGTACGCTACGACCTCAAAATTGATTGCAATTCATGAATCAAGATAGCCTATCCTTAATCGTCACGATTATCACTCAATAAGCTGAAATTTTATACGCCGGGTCTGATTGCTTCCAGCTCAATTGAACTAGAAGCAATCAGGCCCGGCGTTCCTATTTACATAGATCAAGCGTTCAGATGCTATCCCAGATCTCGCGAATATAATAAAATCCCATCTCGCTTCTCCCAGCCGTTAGCTGACCAGAAGCGTTGACCTCCTATATTATGCTCCATCACAAACAGATGACATTTATCAATGCCTTCCTTGAGTAAAGCGGATAACGCTTTATCTACCAGTCTGGGCGCAATCCCATGACCACGATGTTCTGTGGCTACACCCAGATGATACAGAAATCCTCTGCGACTATCATGGCCTGCTAAAATCGTGCCTATGATGTTTCCAGCGTACTCACAGACAAAGCTAAGGCCTTCATTTCGCTGCAAAAATCGTGCAATCCGCTCCGGTGAGTCGGCCTCACTCAATCCTAACCCGTCTAAGCCATTCCATAGTGCAATAGCTTGATCATAATCGTCAGCCTGCATCGTACGGAATGTATATCCATCAGTTACGCTTGCCATGTCTCTAGTTCTCCTCT
The DNA here is from genome assembly GCF_019042715.1 of Paenibacillus sp. AK121. Taxonomy (NCBI): domain Bacteria; kingdom Bacillati; phylum Bacillota; class Bacilli; order Caryophanales; family Paenibacillaceae; genus Paenibacillus; species Paenibacillus sp. AK121. The sequence goes on along the minus strand of NZ_JAHPJM010000006.1, from coordinate 109,254 downwards.
TACCCTTGTATATATCTATTGTACGCCAACGCATTGTTTGCAATTAGCGTGTCATTGTTTACCGTGTTGTATTCGGTGCGCTTTCTTCTCCAAGCTCCTGTTCGCGCTCTGCCTGCTTGCGATGGGCGATACGACTGCTGGCCGAGGCTGCGATTGCACCCACAATATCGTCCAAAAACGTATTAATCGGTCCAAGGCTTTTATCGTTCAGGCGTTCCAGCACACCCGGTTTGAGCTTATCGACATAACCGTAATTGGTAAATCCAATACTGCCGTACACATTAACGATGGAGAAGGCTAGAATTTCATCCACTCCGTATAATCCCTCGTCATGCTCAATCATATCCTGCAATGGGGGAAGAAGAGCACCCTGTTCCGCAAGAATATCTAGCTGGATGCCCGTAAGCACGGCATTTTGAACCTCGCGCTTCATCAACACCTTGTCCACATTCTCTATACATTCTTCCATCGTTAGGTTCGGGTAATATTTTTTCTGTAGAAGCATAACCAGTTCTGCAATTTCAGTCATACTTACACCACGCTTGTGCAGCCACTCACGGGTGGCATCGGCTACCTTTTTACTATTCAAGCTGTAAGGTACTTTTTTCTTGTCCATAAAGTTGAAGTTACCCTCCTCGTGTAGATCCTAATTTTCTACTGCAATTATGACCAGTGTGTCCAGTCTGCTAAAAAAATAGTTATTTTTTACGCGGGGCTCGTATACATATTAGTACAATCTGTACAAAATTGTTAGGGAGGAACTTCATTTATGAACCTAAAACACCCATGGCGTATGACCTCTGTAGCCGGGCTGTTATCCCTGCCCCTGTTGTTGTCCGGATGCAGCCTTTTCGGCAACGAAGCCGCGTCCATTGACCCTCCGCCGTCCACGACAGAGCAGTCCATGATTAAGGCTGTAACTGGAAAAGCACCTGCCACGACCGGGCAGTTGAGGGCTGTCTTTTTGCAAGATCATAACGGCTTGCTGGCCCCTGTATCTTTACCGATTGCTTTAGGCGATGTACAGGCAGATGCCAAGTCGGCGCTGGAAACACTGGTTGAGGGCGGGCCTTATGCCGGATTATTACCAGAAGGATTTAAAGGTGTACTGCCTCAGGGTACAGAAGTGAAAAGTGTGACAGTGGACAAGAATAACAAGCTGGCAGTTGTCGAATTTAACAAATCTTTCGCCAACTATAAGCCACAGGAAGAACGCAAATTAATGGAAAGCTTGACCTGGACCCTGACCGATCGTCCCGATATTAAGAGCGTACAGATTTGGGTGGATGGTAAAAAGCTGAACGAAATGCCTGTTGGCGGCACACCGCTCGACCATCCGCTGACGCGCGCAGTAGGGATTAATTTGGAGGTCGGTCATGGCGTGACCCCCCTGGATTCCAGTCCAGTCACCGTGTATTTCTCTTCATCTTCTCCTGCTGGGGTACAATATTATGTACCTGTAACACGACTGGTCAGTCCGGAAAAAGATCGTGTCCAGTCAGCTCTGCATCAATTAATTCAAGGGCCACAGACCAAGGATGGATTGCAGGAAGTGATGACAGGGGAGACGGCGCTGAAATCGGTAGAACGCTCCAAAGATAACGTCATTACGGTATCACTCTCGGATGATATGTTTGCCAAAGGAGAGGCCGTACCTGCTGAATTTTTGGAATCGGTCGTACTGACAGCGGCGGACAATTCGGATGATGCGGTCAAAACGAAGATTCGGATTGAACTGAATGGTGAGAAAAGCGTGATTGGACAAAATAATCAAAATTATGGAGAGCCTGTAGCCAAGCCGCAGCACATTAACGAAATTCCTCTTTAAGGACAGGGAATCGTCCTTGGGGTGCTTTTGCCTGCACACTTTGGTAAAATAAACATATAAGAACAGGTTGCATACGACGTAGGAGGAAAAAGCATGAGTAGATCTAACGGACGAAACGGTGATGAGCTGCGCCCGATGAAATTGACAGCAGGAGTAAATAAATACGCGGAGGGCTCTGTTTTTATAGAGGTTGGCGAGACGAAAGTCATCTGTACGGCTACAGTGGAAGAACGCGTTCCTCCCTTTATGAAGGGCCAAGGAAAAGGATGGGTGACCGCAGAATATTCCATGCTTCCACGCGCGACACATAGCCGTAATCAGCGTGAAGCTGCACGCGGCAAGCTGACAGGTCGTACTATGGAAATTCAGCGTCTGATCGGAAGAGCGTTGCGTTCGGTTGTTAATTTGCAGGCGCTTGGTGAACGGACGATTACGTTGGACTGTGACGTCATTCAGGCGGATGGCGGAACACGCACCACCTCCATTACCGGTTCTTTCGTAGCGTTGGCGATTGCAGTAAATAAAATTGCGATCCAGCACAAGTTGCCCGTTTTCCCTATTACGGATTTCCTGGCTTCTGTCAGCGTAGGGGTTGTTGGTGACAAGGCGCTGCTGGATCTGAATTATGAAGAGGATTCCAAGGCCAAGGTGGACATGAATCTCGTCATGACTGGCAGTGGAAAGTACGTTGAGCTGCAAGGTACAGGGGAAGAAAGCCCATTCGACCGTCAGGAATTGGATCAGCTGCTTAGCTTGGGCGAACAAGGGATTCTGCAAATGATTGAGCGCCAAAAAGAAGTGCTCGGACCGATTGCTGATAAGATTGGTGCTGGACGTACAGGAGCTGGGGCCTAATGCGACTGGATGGTCCGGTTGTCATTGTCGCTACGAAGAATAAAGGGAAGGTACGGGAATTTGCACATGCTTTTGCGCCGTTTGGCAAGGAAGTCAGAAGTATGTACGATTATCCCGACATTCCTGATGTCATTGAGGATGGCACAACCTTTGCCGAAAATGCGTTAAAAAAAGCCAAAGCGGTGGGAGATGTGCTCGGATTGCCTGTGCTGGCCGATGATTCCGGTCTGTGCGTGGACTTGCTGGATGGTGCGCCGGGCGTATATTCGGCTCGTTATGCTGGAGAAGGTGCCAGCGATCACGAAAACAATATCAAGCTACTCGACGTTCTGGAATCGAAGCAGCTTGGTGATGATACCGGACAGCCTTTGCTAAGCCCGGCTCAATTTGTCTGTACCTTGATTCTGTATAATCCACAGACTGGGGAGACGTTGGAATCGACGGGCTCCGTGGAGGGCTGGATTACGACTGAAACCGCGGGCAGCGGTGGGTTTGGGTATGATCCGCTGTTCTATTTGCCAGAGTTTGAAAAGACAATGGCAGAGCTGACGTTGGAACAAAAGCAAGCTATCAGTCATCGGGGCATAGCCCTGCGTAATTTAGCAACAAAGCTAGGGAATCCGCAGGCATAGTTTGGTAGCAGGGCGAATAATATACCTGTCATATACGAAAAAAAGGCTATCCGTCAGTCATAGGCTGCGGATAGCCTTTTTTGGTACTTTCTGTTCCACGTATCGTATGCATCAAGAAAGATGGGCGGTTGCCACCTCGTACTTTACGACTTAAGCAGTTAGCACATTTTATCGAATTGCCACCTTGTAGGTGCGCAGCCAATTATCCACTTGCGTCAAGTAAGCAAATAACTGCGGACCCGACATCAGCTGGCCAAACCAAGGTAGATTGGTGGATGCCTCCGGTGAGGCGGCAATATCCCGTACCTTTTGCGCATCGATCAGCTTGAGCAGTGGGGAAGAGGAATCGTCCAGCAGTTGCAGCGCCTGCTTTTTCACAGCGGCAAGATAGGAGGGATTATGCGTTTTGGGATACGGGCTTTTTTTGCGATACAGCACATCATCCGGCAATACACCCTCCAGCGCCTTGCGTAAAATACCTTTTTCACGTCCGCCTGTCATTTTGATGCTCCACGGAATGTTCCATACATATTGCACCAGCCGATGATCGCAATACGGCACCCGTACTTCGAGTCCCACCCCCATACTCATCCGATCCTTGCGATCCAGTAGGGTAGGCATAAAGCGGGTGATGTTCAAATAAGACATGACGCGCATTTGCGCAGCTTTTCCTGTTTCACCCGGTAGCTTTGGTACTTCTCCGACTGCTTCTGAGTAGCGGTCGTTCAAATACTCCAGCGGTTTGATCCAGTCCCGCACTTCTGGGGATAGCAGACTCGCTCTCATATCGGGAGCAACTGCCCACGGAAATGTGCCTGAGTTCAGCATATCCTCCCGATGGAACCATGGATATCCGCCAAACACTTCATCTGCTGCTTCACCAGAAATAGCAACCGTAGCGCCCTTTTTAATCTCCCGGCAAAAGAGATACAGTGACGAATCCACGTCCGCCATTCCGGGTAAATCCCGCGTTAGCGTGGAGTTGTTCAGAGCTGCTACAACTTCTGGTGTATCGAATTCAATCCAGTGATGATTTGTCCCTAATTCATCGACCATTCGCTGTATCCAGGGGGCATCAGCTCCGGGCTGAAACGCATGGGCTTTAAAATGCTTGTCGTTGTCCACATAATCGACCGAATACGTATGAACTTGTCCTTGCCCGGTACGTTTGTAATAATCGACAGCTAATGCGGACAGAGCGCTTGAATCCAGCCCACCAGACAATAAGGTACATACCGGTACATCCGAAATAAGCTGCCGCTCCACAGTATCCATCAACAGCTCTCGTACCTTGAGTGCCGTTTCTTCGGTGTTATCCTCATGCGCAATGCTTTCGAGCTTCCAGTAGGCTTGAATGCGTACGCCGTCACGGCTGTAGGTTAGGGTATGTCCGGGACGCAATTCCTTCATCGATGAATAGACGCCGTGTCCGGGAGTGCGTGCAGGCCCAATGATAAAAATTTCTGCCAGTCCCTCGGCGTCTACGGCGGCCTCAACGGCTGGATGCTGGAGCAGTGCTTTGGGTTCGGAGCCAAATACGAATACATCTTCGGTTTGGCTATAAAATAGCGGCTTCACTCCCAGTCGATCTCGTGCCAGAAATACCTGCTCCCGCTCACTATCCCAGACCGCAAACGCAAAGATGCCGTTCAACCGATCTACACAATCCGGGCCCCATTCGATATAGGATTCGAGCAGTACCTCTGTGTCACATTGTGTACGGAAAAAATGCCCGCGCTGTTGCAGCTCTTTTTTCAGCTCAGGCGCGTTATATATTTCCCCGTTATATACAATCGTATAAGTGATATCCTCAAGCTGCCGGATCATGGGCTGAGCGCCGTTTTCCGGGTCCATTACGCTTAGTCTTCGGTGTCCGAAGGCACACGGGTTGGATATCCAGGTACCCGCAGCATCCGGTCCGCGATCGGAGAGCGTTTGCGTCATATTTAGCAGTAACTCAGATTGATGCATCAAGTCTCCGTTCCACTGTATGAAACCTGTAATTCCGCACATGTCTATTCATCCTCTCTTTGTCGTGTTCATCCAGTGTTGGAATGAATCAAAAACTAAATCCCCAGTTCATCAGTATATATGCCGAAAAGAAGCATAAAATGTCTGTCCGTTCCGAAAACTACAGATGGGGCAACCCGTTTACTCGTGAGGAAGGAGGGAGACAATGTACTACATCAAGGATGCCAAAATACGCCGCTTCACTGAACTTGACGGAGTGCGCTGCGCTGAGGTAGAAGTGCGTCCCGGTGCCGCAGATGACCCGGAGCTGCTGGTTTATATCACAGCCACGAATCAGAAGGATGGTCAGCCTGACTATGACATGGTAAGGATCATCCGCAATGATGCCGATCTGGAGCTGGATTGGTACGACAATAATCTGCATTCGGCATTTGAGGAAGTGACCGACAAGGCTTTTACTGACTCTACGCACATTACCGCTGGTGAGGAACGGGAAAAATTCAAAAGGGAATTGCTTTCCTATGGGCAGCTTAGTACAGAGTTTGCCAAGGAGTTCGGGACATGAGAATATGGTGTACTATACCTCGGCTTTTGTTGATTTGGGCACCGGCGCCATCACCGGATCAGCGTGAAAGGAGGGGGAAATCATAGACGGCAAAGCGAAGTATAAGAAAAACAAAGGCAGCAGTTATATTCATAACAATGAGTTCGCGGAAGAAGTGCTGGAGAAAAACGTAAGACATGAAGTACGCAGAAGTCCTAAACGCTTTGGGAATAAATAAGCTACCAGTGAACTAAAGCAACTCATCAAAGTTGATCCCAAAGAAGCCTCCGTATTCGTCAGATTTGCGAATATGGGAGGCTTCTTTTAGAATTAGGCCGCTTCACGCAGCGTCATGATCCCTTTGTAGATGTTATAAACAAAAACGCCGAGATAGACCACTACAAATAGCAGTACAAACCCGATAACTGAACCTGCATGATTGGCAGTGATAATAAAATACACTAGCGGAATCGCCGCAATAATGGGGAAAATGTGCGATAAAATGGCTTTTTTCGCGTGTCCCTGAACATATTCATCCCGGACTGCGATCCACACAATGACCGGCACCAGAAAAGGTGCGAAAAAAATGCTGAAATAACAAAGTGAAGACAAAAGGCCTCTCACGGATCACCCCTCCTTTTTGGCATCGTTCTTTGTACATAATACCCCGTTAGCGTCCAAATGATTCCTTTTGCAGCCTGCTTTCCTGTATAATGAAAAAATGCTTTTGACAGTTGGTCAAAATGTGATATAATAATTAATGCACTGAATACATAAGGTTTTATTGATTGTCATCTTGTCCCAGTAGCTCAGCTGGATAGAGCAACGGCCTTCTAAGCCGTCGGTCGGGGGTTCGAATCCCTCCTGGGACGTAGCAAAATCTTCCTAATTCAATATTAGGAAGATTTTTTGTGTTCCAGTGGGATGAGAACCCCTTGGGGGGACGTCGGAGCTAAGCATCGTTAGCATAAACTTCGCAGTCTCGACCGTAGGGAGAGTATCCCTCCTGGGACGTATAGCAAAAGCTTCCTACATGTAGGAAGCTTTTTTGTATCCCGGCAGTATGATTGATTCTGTTTTTATACTGTCGCCTTCTCCTTATGAGCAAAGAATTGCGGCAAATGTTCTTTGTGTGCTTCCAGCAATTCATCCAGTACGGTTTGGGCGATATCCCCGCTTGGAACGAGCGGATTCAGGGTGAAGGCTTGCAGTGCTGTCGCATAGTCACCAGTGACCGCCGCTTCAATGGTCAGCTCTTCCATCGCCTTCATGACTTGCAGCAGTCCCCGCTGTGCTGGTGGGAATTTGCCAAAGTTTACAGGCTCTGCACCATGCGCGCGAATGACACTGGTTACTTCGATGGCGCTATCATAAGGGACATCATCAATCGCACCATTGTTACGTGTACTAACCACCATCAAAGTGCCTTTGTTGTTATAAATGGAATTAATGATTTCACAGGCAGCATCGCTGTAATGTGCACCGCCGCGTTTGGATAATTCCTCTGGTTTGTAATCCAGATTCGGGTCTTTGTACAATTCAAACAAACTTTCTTCCAGACGTTTGACGACTTGGCCCCGAGTTCCTTCGTTTTTGGCCTCCTCTAATTCTTCCTTGAGCATGTTGTCGGTCATGTAGTAATACCGATGGTAAGGACAAGGCAGCATTTTCAATTGACGAACCTGATCATACAGGAAGCGCATGTTCTTAATATTTTCAACAACCTTCTCCGGTTTTGCACCAGGTGCGTACAATCCTTCGATGACTTGCTCTGTTAATTCTTCTCCGGTTTTGTCATAAACTTTGTGCCAATGAAGGTGGTTAATTCCTGCAAATTTAAAGAACAGCTCTTCTTCCGATTTGTCCAGTACAGCCGATGCACTCTTGATCGCGCCGATTGGAACATTACATAATCCGATGACTTTATCCCACTTACCATAACGAAGTACCGCTTCGGTGACCATACCCGCAGGGTTGGTGAAGTTAATCAACCATGCATTCGGACACAGTTCTTTCATATCTTCAACGATACTGAGGATAACGGGGATGGTACGAAAAGCTTTGAACATCCCGCCAGCCCCATTAGTTTCTTGACCGATCATGCCGTGTTTTAACGGAATACTTTCGTCCTTAATCCGGGCTTCCAGCAAGCCTACCCGAAATTGTGTTGTGACAAAATCGGCACCCTTCAAGGCTTCCCGACGATCCAGTGTCAAATGTACTTCACAATCAATGCCTGCGGCCTTCACCATCCGTTGGGCCATGGCCCCCACGATCTCCAGCTTTTCGCGTCCTGCCTCAATATCTACCAGCCATAATTCCCGAATGGGAAGCTCTGCATAGCGTTTGATAAAGCCTTCTACTAATTCTGGTGTATAGCTGGAGCCTCCGCCAATGGTTGCGATCTTTATGCCTTTTTTCATGGTTAGTGCCTCCTGAGTATGTTTTTTAAAACCGCTTTCTTAAGCTCAAATTCACTGTAATCCCTGTAATGCATTACAGGTCAAGCGCTTTTAAAAAACTTATTTGGGGAAGGTGACAATTGTAGGGACGGGACCACGAACATGCTAAACACGAACATGCTAAAATAGAAAGAACGAGGTGAGAAATGTGGCAAATATTCATGAAATTGCAAAGCTGGCGGGCGTATCCTCGGCAACGGTGTCCCGTGTCATTAATAACCATCCGTACGTAAGTGAACCGACAAGGCAGCGTGTACAGGAGGTCATAGACCGACTGGATTATGTACCTAATTTGAATGCGGTTTCATTAAAAAAGGGCATGACCAAGCTCATAGGAATTATTTCAATTTCTTTTAATGATTCATTGGGTTCATTTGTGCGTGGATTTACAACCTATGCTCAGGAGCATGGTTTTAATATGGCACTATTTATTACGAATGGAGAGAAGGAGCGGGAGCTTGAAGCACTGGAAATGCTGCGGAGAAAGCAACTGGACGCCTTGGTCTGTATGATTCGCGTCAATGAATGGAGCGTGATTGAACACTATACCAAATATGGTCCAATTGTGACGTGGCAGCGTGTAAACATTGATGCAATCCCGTCTGTATTTATGGATCAGTATCAGGGGTACATGCTTGCGCTGGAGCATCTGTATGCCAGAGGCTACCGCAGCATTGTGAATGTATACGGGAATATGAGGGGACTGAATACGAAGGAGCGCATACGGGCTTATCATGATTTTTGCAAAAAATATGATTTGAACGCTGATGCCTTCCCGCATTTTTATGATTTAAATTCAATGGAAGCGGGTGAACAAATTGCTCACTGGTGGAGCGAACAGCCCAATAAGCCTGATGCCTTCGCTTGTTCTACCGATTATTTGGCTGCAGGGCTTTTGACTGAAGCACGTAGGCTCGGTGTTTCTGTACCAAATGATGTTGCAGTGGTGGGCTTTGATAACATCGAAATTTCGCATTTGCTTGATTTAACCACCATTCATTACCCGATTGACAAACAAGCGGAAAATGCATTCATCATGATTCGAAATGCCCTTGAGGGGGTTCATGAAGAATTACATCCTTTGGAATTCAAATTAGTAGAGCGAGCGACCACCTAATATCCTGGTTATTCTTTTTCGTTGTGGTTATCGGTGTGCTATTCAGGGATTAGTAAATAAAAAAAGGGACTCCATAATAGAATAAATTCCAGAGGAGTCCTTCTTTGCACGTACTCTAATTCATCGGTCTCTCATAATTCCATTACGAAATTAACGTCAGAATAAATGCACAGTTCGTAAGTAGAATTAATTATTTAAAATAGGTATTTCCTCAAGCAGATTTTTCAAGTTAATGGAATCCCACGGCATATGTTCGGTTATACCTAACCCAACTACATCAGTTTCTTCAGATAGTTCTTTAATCAGATGAAGTAGTTGAGGTATTTGCATGGTTCCCGCAGGAGAAAGATTATAGGGAGCTTCAGGGTTGGCGAATAATAAAGAACGAAATGCTTTTGGATCAAGTACATCTAAATCAAGGTGAATCGCCAGGTGCTTGATACCGCTTTCTTTAATCCACTCTTTTATTGATTCGGTACTGGTCGTTAACTCTTGGGTCCCAGCAGTTCGAATCCCTAATCTTTGAATTACTTCAGTATCTGTTTCTGTAGTGGTAACACCTAACCTTTGAAATGTCTCTGAAAATGCTTTTGTTTCTTCTTCTGTAGGAGCTGATAATCCAGCGATAAAGACATTTTCAGGTTTAAGAGGAATTTTCACATGTTTTGCGAACTCCTCATCTCCTTCTCCCAAAAGGTTACCAAGCGGTAATGTATGTCCGTTATCATAGCCTACATATCTAACTAAATCACTGTGAGCATCAATCCAAATTAATCCTAATTCTCCGCCGTATCGTTCGTTTAAATAGGCAAATGGGGCTTGCTCGACTAAGCAGTCACCACCAAACATTACTATGCGATCTGGCTTATGAGCGTCAATGATATGTTGAGCAGCCTCTAATTGTTCAAGTAGCTGTTTTCTCCCATACATACCGTTCTCGTTGACAAGTGGAGTTCCATCATAAGCTTGAACTGGAACTTGAATAAGGGGTTGAGCATTGTCTGGGGCTAGCCAGGCCAGCAGTTCGGCGCCAAAAGAGTAGTTAGGATTGTTTCCTCCTTGCCACTGCGGCATTAACAGGCGTATTGTTTTAGTCATATTTTCTCTCCTTTACTTCAAATTACGGTTAGTATAAACTGAACGCAAATAAAAACGTAGTACGCACTAATTTGATAGGTACTACCCGAAAGGATAGTGTGAATATGAGTATGGCTGAATTTAAAGGTAAAGTTAAAAACATTCAAGATACACCTTTTGGTTATACAGTGTCAGTTATTGGTGGTAAATGGAAAATGGTTATTATTTATCTTCTGGCCGAAAACCAAGTGGTTCGCTTTAATGATATGAAAAGACAAATCGGAGCTATTACTTATAAAACATTGAGTTCACAGCTAAAAGAATTGGAAGCGGATGGTCTGGTGAATCGGAAAGAGTACCCCCAAGTTCCACCTAAAGTTGAGTACAGTCTTACAGAAAAAGCGGAAACACTATTGCCTGTTTTGGAAGGGTTATGTGAATGGGGAACCAAAAATCAATATAATTAAGTTTCGTTTTTTAATTGCTTTAGAATGTTATACGAATATTAGAAAAGACGATTGACATATATTTATAGTTAATCATGTATTCAACGAGCTCAAGTGCACTGGGGGTAGGAACGCTTAAAAATCAGTATCATTTGGGGGATGTGATATTTTGACTATGGCAATTATTTTATTTGTAGCGAATATTCTACTTATTCTTGTTTCAATCGTTGGTATTGTTCTGTTCATGGGGATATTGTACAGGGGGTACATTTTGCTAGGATTACTTATTGCTGAGAAAAAGAACACAAGAATTCAAGCTGTAAAAGATTAAATTTATGACAATACAGAGCCTCATCTCTACTTTATTAGTGTAAATGAGGCTCTTGCGTGAACTATTAAAGGCACTTTATAGTTTTGGAGACATCCCCGGATGGTTGATGCTTAGCACTACCTTTTTCTTTAGTTCCTCTGCAGCAGCTCGAATCTGTTTTGCCTGCGTCACAGCCGAAATCACCGCTACACCATCGGCACCCGCACTTACCACTTCCTCCACACGGTCTATCGTAATGCCACCGATCCCGACGATGGGCAGATCAATTCCCGCTTTGCGCATCTCATGCAAAATGGCTGGACCCTGCACCGCATGAGCATCATCCTTTGAGATGGTGGGATAGATGGGGCCGACGCCGAGGTAGTCCGCACCTTGCAGAATGGCTCGACGAGCTTCCTCAATCGTATGGGCGGAGACGCCAAGGATTCGGTTTCCGATCCGCGTACGCACAGAATCAGCCGATTCATCGTCCTGACCGATATGGACGCCGTCGGCATTGAGCTCAAGAGCCAGCTCCACATCGTCATTGACGATAAAGGGGATACCAGCATGGTGGCACAGATCTTGTAGCTGACGCGCAAGTTCGAGCATAGGAACCCCTGTTAACGCGCTACGGCCCTTTTCCCGGAACTGGATCATGGTGGTACCGCCAGCAAGAGCCTCCTGCACGACCCGACTTGGTTCCGCGAGGCAGTTCACGCTTCCAACAACCAGATACATCTGTAAATGCCGCCGCATGATCTCAGGTAATATTCGGCCGCTCATTGGAGTATCTCCTGACGACGGCGGTAGGCCCAATGATTGGTTGGACCGTGTCCCTGGCCCAGATACAACGTATCTTCAATCGCCGCCTGAATGAAGGCTCTTCCATTCAAAATAGCTTCCGGTACAGACACGCCTTTCCCTAATTCAGCGGTAATCGCTGCTGAGAACGTACATCCTGTTCCGTGTGTGTGGACAGTTCGCACCCGCTTGCCGCCCAGCTCGGTGAAGGCTGTTCCGTCAAAGAGCAGGTCAACAACTTGACCGCTGTTTTCGCTCTCCTCATCATGGCCACCTTTGATCACAACGAACTTGGGTCCTAGGCTGCTAATATGTCTCGCAGCTTCGCGGCGATCCTTCATCGTACGAATGCTTATCCCGGTTAAGGCTTCCGCTTCCGGGATATTTGGTGTGACGACCAGGGCCAAGGGGAGCAGGTCGTCGTTCAAAGCCTGCACCGCTTCCGGTTGCAACAGCTTTGCGCCCCCTTTGGCAATCATTACAGGATCGACGACAACCTTTTCCCAGCCGAACTTTCGAATCTGCTCGGCCACAAGGCGAATGATGCCCGCGTCAAACAGCATGCCAGTCTTCAGGGCATCGACTCCAAGATCTGATCCTACAGCTTCGATTTGCTGCGCTGTTGCTTCCTGTGGCAACGGATATACACCGTGAACTCCCAAGGTATTTTGTACCGTAATGGCTGTAATAGCCGACATGCCGTATACGCCAAGCTCCTGAAAGGTTTTGAGATCGGCTTGAATTCCAGCTCCGCCGCCGCTGTCTGAACCGGCAATCGTCAGCGCTCTCGGTACATGCACGTCTCTCATCGCGCACCACCTGTTGTACTTGTTCCAGCTTCACGGATCGTGACATGCCCCTCCAGGGAACCAGTATGTAGTTTGGCAAGCTCGTCGAGAAAGGCTATCTGGAAGCTGCCTGGCCCCAGTTTTGCGGTATGTGCTGCGGCTCGGGAAGCTGCTGCACCGTAAAATGCCAAACCTGCTGTACCTGCGAGCAGCAGGTTGGGTTCAATTGCTGCAAACGCACCCAACACAGAGGTCAGCAGGCAGCCTGTTCCGGTTACCTTCGTAAGCAGCGCGTCTCCGCCACTAATCAATCGTACTTCGACCCCATCGGTGATGACGTCCTCTTTTCCAGTGATGACAACCATGGTATGGAGCGTTTGTGCAGCCCGAACTGCCAGATCGACATTACTGCTGTCAGCACTGTTGCCTGCATCTACCCCTTTAATCTCTCGGACTTCTCCGATTAGATGGGCGACTTCGGCTGCATTGCCTCGCACTAGTGAGATTTTTACTTCTTTTAGGATCCGCAGTGCTGACTCGGTTCTAAAGCTCGTCGCTCCCGCACCAACCGGATCCAGCAGAACTGGAACACCATGAGCATTCGCTGATTGTCCAGCAATGATCATGGCATCTACCAGCTCGCGGTTCAGCGTACCGATATTTAACACGACGGCGCCCGCTATTTTTGCCATATCTGCTACTTCCTCGGGTGCATAAGCCATCACCGGGGAAGCGCCCAGCGCATACAGGCCGTTGGCTGTAAAGTTGGTGACCACCACATTGGTTATATTATGAACGAGGGGGTTGCTATTTTGTACCTTTGTCAGGAGATCCGAATAACTTTGTTCCCATATACTCATCATGTTTATCCTCTCTCATCTCTACTGATTATTCCAAGACCGTAGCGCGCATCTGGACGGGCCATTGTTCCTGCTTATAAGCCATATCCCAGAACATATATTCCAGCTGGCAGCTTAGCATAAAATGCTCAATCATCCGAGCTTGCTCGGCAGCCGTGGCGACATTCGCCCAAGCATCCACACGCTCGCGATATTTGGATGTTACATCTTCAATCTGGTTTCCATAGAAACAAATCCATTCATAGAATGGATGAGACTCGTCCGGTCTTACCTCATCCATTAGCCTGCGCCCAATCTCAAGATATGTCCATGGACATGGCAGCAGCACGGCCATGATTTCTCCAAGACTACCTTCATGTGCGACTGTCAGCATATGGCGGATATAATGATGAGCGGACGGAGCGAGTGGATATCCCTGCATCTCTTCATAGGTGACACCTGCGATAGCACAAAAGTTTTGATGCGGATGAACCTCGCTGTTGAGAATAAAAGAGATCTGTTCGTTAAATACAGCCATATCCTCCCGGCTTGTGCTTTTGGAGATCGCGATGCCGTAAATCCGCATGTAGGCGTTCAAATATTCAAAGTCTTGTTTTACATAGTGAATCAGCTGCTCCCTTGTTAAATTTCCTTCAGCAATACCTCTCACAAAGGGATGCTCATAAATGGCTTGAAAAATGCCATCCGCCTGCCGACGAAGTTCTTGCGAAAAACTCATTTCCCCACCTCCAATAAAAATGGAGAACAAGAAGTCCCGTAAGATACAATTCTCGGAACAACACCAAAAAGCCGCCCCGAAAACTGGAGCGACTTCAACATAGGTTCAATGCGCAAAACACCTGAAACCTTATATACGAAGGCTCCACTTTCCTACGCTAGTACGAACTAGATCAGGTTCAAAGGGTCCAAGATTCATTCTTGTCTCAGCCATAGTGGCTCCCCTAGTGGACTTTCCTATTCTTTTGACTAATACTGTACATTCGTTCCTAGGTTATGTCAAACTGCTTTGATTCCGGTCAAGGATTAATGAGGGTGCTGGATTACACTTTCCACGGCTTTGACCCTTACATATTCCGGTTTCCACATCGCATCCCGAATGGCTTGTTCAATATCTGAAATGTGTGCCTGAGCTACCTGATCCTGAATTGCAGCTTTCGCTACCGCAACCGCAACCGCGAACGAAACATCACGTAATTTTCGGATATGGGGCAGCAGTGCACCGCCAAGTTCATTCGAATCTACGGCGTTGGCAACGGCATCAGCTGCTGCGGTAAACATAGAAGGGGTAATTCTTTTGGCCTTGACCACAATTGCGCCCAGACCTAGCCCCGGGAAGACAAAGGCATTATTCGCCTGTCCAATTTCAAACTTCGTACCGTTATAGGTGACGGGGTCGAAGGGACTTCCAGTAGCAATCAATGCTTTGCCATCAGTCCACCGTATCAAATCTTCAGGTACCGCTTCAGCAAGGTTGGTAGGATTAGACATGGGCATAATGATCGGCCGTTCCACATGCTTTGCCATTTCCTTGATAATCTCCTCAGAAAAGGCACCCGCTACACCGGAAGTTCCAATCAAGATTGTGGGTTTTACCTGACGAATGACCTCCAGCAACGGTATTTTATCATCTTCCGATCGGGCCCATGAGCTGATTTCTTCCTTTTTACGCACATATGGTTTCTGATAATCCAGTACATCTTCCATATCGTCTGTTAATAGTCCACGATAATCATAGGCCCAAAATGCCTTGAATGAATCTTCTTCAGGAAGCCCGTCCTCGATCATTGCACCCCGTATTTGGTCGGCGTTACCGATTCCTGCTGCCCCTGGACCAAAGACAAGTATTTTTTGTTCACGTAGCGGAGTTTTGGTGACACCTACCGCCGAAACAATCGCAGCTAATGTCACTGCTCCTGTGCCCTGGATATCATCATTGAAGGTGAGAATGTTTTGACCGTACTTCCCTATAATGTGTCGTGCGTTCACGCTACCCACATCCTCCCAATGCAAAAGCGCCTTCGGGAATTGTGTTAACGTTTTGCTGATAAAGGTATCAATAAATTGATTATAGGCTTCCCCGCGAACTCGTTTATGGCGGTTTCCGATGTACAGGGGATCATTCAGCAGCTTCTCGTTATTCGTGCCGACATCCAGTACAATGGGCAGCACCCGCCCGGGGTGAATGCCTGCCGCAGCTGTATATACAGCGAGTTTGCCAATAGCAATGTTAATTCCCCCGACACCCCAGTCACCAATCCCCAAAATACTTTCCGAATCCGTCACGACGATCAGGTCAACATCCTCACTACTCAAACCGGTATTATAAAACGCCTGTCCAATACCGTTCGGATTATCTATCGATAAATATACGCCCCCAGGGCGGTTGTACTCATGGCTGTATTCTTGAATGGCGGTTCCTACAGTCGGTGTGTAGACTACGGGCAGCATTTCACTCAAATGGTCGGTTAGCAGTCGATAGTAGAGTACGATATTTCGATTGTGAAGGTCGTTAAGTGAGGCATTTTTACGCAGCATGGTGGGTTGTGCCAAGAATTGCTGATATGCCCGAACGCTCTGTTTCTCCAATGAAAGGACAGTGGGAGGAAGAATTCCTTCCAGGCCCAGTTCTTTGCGTTCTTCTTCTGTAAATGCCACTCCTATGTTCAAAAGAGGGTTTGCTAGCACGTCCTTTCCTCGTAAGGGAGTAGATAATGACCCATCACGATTGACATGGAATGCTTCCATAAAAAGACCTTCTTTCCCTGTATTTTGATAATTATTCATGATGAAAGATGACATGTTGTCCATAGTATGGACATGCAAATTGGTTTTATTCTTCTATTTATCTATGACAAAAAGACCTTATATATATATCTTCTTATTAATCCTATAGAACTAATTTTAATTTCGGATTCATCTTGTAATTCGCATGTTTATAGTCCTAATGAATCAGGTCCAAATACTCTGTTTTTATCAAATATGAAAATAGATTTTTCTTCTCTTAAATGTTTATATATCAAGGGATGTGAGCTATTTTGTTAAGAAAATATGAAGTATTTGGACATTAATTTAATCTTGCTAAGCAAACATTTTTAATTCTTTTTCAACAAAATAGAATTATTCGGAGGAAAAGGAGAGGTTTGTGTGCAGGGACCTATAGCCATTTTTAGCGATAACAACAGGGCTATTGATTATCCCAATGTGATTTGTTTTTACCAATATATACAGTGCGAGGACACGGAGACCGCTTCAGTCTACGAGGATGCATGTTGCTGCCTGATTGATTATAGGGAGCCGGGGCAAGCCGTGCGGAAAGCTAATCAGATCCGTAGCCAATTTCCGCAAATGCCATTGCTATTGGTGACGGATGTAACCTTTCCGTTCAGTGATCAGCATATGGTGCAAATTATCGGAGTAGGCCGATTGCGTCTGCTATTTTGGCAAGCCAATGATACCGAAGAAATCATTTCTGAAATACAAAGCTTGCTCTATCCCGAGTATTCGACCAAAAGCCAACATGTTGCATTCATCTTATCTGTATATAACGAAGAGAAACGTTTTGTTCATGTCAAAACCTTTGCTGAGCGACTGCAAACCTTTATCCGCAGCCATATTATAGAGGGTTCGATTTATCTCATTGATGATGGTAGTCACGATGGCACGAATGCCTTGATTAAAGCGCTGGAGGCGGCAACGGACTTGTCCGTAAACCGGATTAACCAGAACCTGAGTCCGCTGCTTCAAACGAGGGAATTGGGACGCAATACGCGCAAGGCAGGGACGTATCTCGAAGGAATGCGGACCATCGGTGCGGATTACTACGTATTTGTGGACGCGGACGATTCCTTTTTTATTGAGGACATTGCCAGAATGATTAATGTTGTTCAGCAGGGCTACTATGATGTTGTGATTGGAACCAAAGATATGACCGCCGAGAATCGCTCTTTATTGCGATCTATCGTCAGCTTTGGCAAAAGGGTCGTTTCTCGCCCCTTTTTACCAACAGGTGTGGTAGATTCCCAGACGGGTCTTAAAGTGATGAGTTCGGTTGCCGTGAAGCGGATGTTTCCACATTTGAAGGAACAACTCGGACTGGCGCTGGATCTGGAGATGATGTTTATTGCCAAGCGACTTCAGCTCCGTGTGCTGCAATTACCCGTCAAATGCATTGACCGAGATGGCTCGCACATTCATGTCTGGAAAGATTCCATTCGTTTTTTGCGCTCTATCATTGAGATTTGGCGACTGGATCGGCGGGTGAGATAACCACGTGAACAACCGACTGCGTTCGTTGATGTTTCCCCTCTTTAATGTGCTGCTTAACGGATTTAATTTTTTCTTCCACATTGCAGCGAGCTGGTATCTTACCGGACAAGCCTATGGTCAGGCGAACGCGCTGCTGGCCCTCTTTGCACTGCTGTCCGTTTTGGGCTTATCCATCCAGCTATTAACCGCCAAGCTGGTATCCAAGGGTGACAAGAAGCTTCCGCTACGCAGCTTACCGCTCGGTTCTCTATTACTAAAAGCACCTCTAGTGCTAACTGTGCTTGCCATGATCATTTTACTTTCCGTTTATCCGTTGCTGCGCTCGCTATTGGGTGTTGAGTCTGGCCCGCTGTTCATGCTGTATGCCTTGATCGGATTGCATATTCTCGTGAGTTCATGTCGCGGAGATTTACAGGGTAGGGAACGCATGCTAGCGCTCAATGTGAATTATTACACTGAGGTATTAGGGAAACTGAGCCTGTTTTTTGTCCTGGCCGCACTAGGTTTAAAGCTGGAAGCGCTACTGTTGGCAAGTTGCGGAGGAATGTTGCTGTCGCTGCTTCACGGCTGGATCGTTTCGGCTCGTGGCTTATCCTTATCTACACACAGTGGAGAACGTATCCCTTCTGGGTTATGGAAGTCGCTAGGTCAGGATTTTACCGATAGCCTTATGACGAATTTATTCATTCTATTTTGTATCTCCATCGACATGTTGTATGTACAGCATTACTTTCCCGAGCAAGCCAGCAGCTATGCCATTGCGCTGAAGTACAGCCAATTGGTCTATTACGTTTCCTACAGCCTGATCGCGGCCTTTATTCCCAAGATCGGTGCGCAGGGGCATGACCACCAGGCTTTGGGCAAGTTAATTGCCATCTATGCTGGGTTAATGGCTGTTGCTGCGCTGTGTGTATATGTGGGCACGACCTTTGTGTTCCCAACGTCTATTCCCATATTATTCGGAGCTTCTTACCAGTCAGCTGAGGTCTATATTCCATGGGGGGGGTGGGTGTACTGGCTATTTTCCATCGTGATGTTTTTTGTGCATGTGCACGTATTAGTGGGCAGACGCAAATTTATATTTAGTCTGGTAGCAGGAGCAGCTGTTTTAGTAGCAGCCTTTCATATGTCTCACACAGACCCAGTAGATTTTTTGCTGTCAGAGTTCATTGTTTATGGGGCAATGTCTCTCTATTTTGTGATAGATGCCTATATATATTTATTCAAAATAAAGATAAGGGGGGATTCACCCCATGAATACCATACTTGAACAGAACGGTAAAACCGTCGTTCTATTGCTTTCCTGGCGTGACATTCGTTCTCCGAAAAGCGGGGGAGCAGAAATTTTCACCCATGAAATGCTAAAACGCACACAGCAAGGCCGTTTTCAGTTCATTCATTTCTCACCCCAATTTGAGGGGATGCCTGAGCATGAAGTCATTGACGGTATTACGTATATTCGAAAAGGAAACATATACAGTGTTATTTATTATGCGATGCGCTATTACCGTCTTCATCGGCAGCAGATTGACTATGTAATTAATCAGGCGAATACGCATCAGTTCTTTACCCGATTTTGGGTGGAGGCATCCAAGCGGATCTTTTTCATACACCAGCTAACAAGGGAAATATGGTATGAAAATGCTCGATTTCCGCTAAATATGATTGGATTTCATATGGAGCCCCTGATGCTTAAGCTGGCTCGGAAGGATCGGACGCTCACCGTATCCCCGTCTACCCGGTATGATCTGCTAAAGCTGGGCTTTCACCCGGATCGTGTTCACCTTTTACCGGAAGGCATTGAGTTTGATCATTGGCCGCGTGAACAATTTTTAATGAAGGAGTCTAACCCGACCTTTATGTATGCCGGACGCTTCGTTAAATATAAAGGCATTGATCTGGTCGTTGAAGCCTTTGGGCAGCTCAAGGAAAAGTTCCCCCAGGCTATGTTATGGATTGCTGGAAAAACCGATAAAACCTATGTGACAGAACAATTATTACCGATTATAGAGCGGTATGAATTGACATACGGAGAACCGGATGAACAAGGACAATCCCAAGCCGATATTACCTTTTACGGATTTGTTTCAGCAGAGCATAAGCTGGAGCTGATGAGTCGTGCCCATGCGCTTGTGTTTCCCTCCCTGCGTGAAGGCTGGGGGTTAACGATTACGGAAGCGGCAGCCGTTGGAACACCCAGTATTGTCAGCAATTCACCCGGTCTGGTGGATGCGACGGATTTCGGAAAAAGCGGATATTTATGCTTTCACGGCGATATTCGGGGATTATCTGAACAAATGGAAAGAGCAGCAAAGGGTGGCGAAGATTACATGGCCATCCGTGAGCGAGCGTATCAATATGCGCTAAGATTCCATTTTGATCATACAGCTGCCGCGTTTGAGCAGTTGATGGAGAATTGGGCAGAGGAGGCGGAACAGAGTGGACAAAGTGGTCATTCTCTTCTCCACGTACAACAATGAACGTACGATAGAGCCTTGTTTGCGAAGCTGTTTAGGGCAAAATTACAAGGATCTGCATATTGTAGTTGCTGATGATGGCTCCAATGACCGGACGGTTGAGACGATTCGTATGCTGTCAGCAGGAAGTTCGGTACCCGTAACGATACTAGAGCTTCCTCATGGAGAGCGGGGAGTTGCGAGGGTCAGGGCGGTTGAAGAAGCGAAACACTTGGGGGCTGAATACATATTTGTATTGGATTCCGATATGATTTTAGCCGAACATCTGATTCAGCAGAGCATCGACTTTTTTGACAATCATCAAGATATTGGCGCCTTGGTTGTTCCAGAGGAGGCATATTCGGAAGCAAATAATTTTTTTTCCAAAGTGAAAGTTTTCGAGCGGAATGTCATTAACAACGCGGGAGAGACCTTGGGAAAACGCTCCATTGAAGCAGCACGCTTCTGGCGAATGAGCGCTTACGAATCGACAGGCGGATTCAATGCGGAGCAGATTGCTTTTGAAGAAATACAGCCGACCTTGCGCTATATAGAGTCTGGCGGAGTCATTCGCCGGGCGGTTTTTACACGGGTATATCATGACGAAAAACAGGTATATCTGCAGGATGTATTACGTAAAAAAGCCTACTACTTCTCGGTAATGGATCGTACAATGTCATCTGAAGAGGGCGGATTGCGAAAGACGCTGGAACGTTGGTACTTCTTCCGTCCGGTGTTGTATACATGGGGGAATGTGAAAAACTACATCCGCCATCCGCTGCTGACGGCGGGGATGTTGTGGATGTATACCTGCCTGACTGTGATTGGGGTAGCCGCCATGTTAAAGGGCGGCACCCGTCACTCAGGCGATCTCGCTAAGGCGGATAAGGCGTAACGATGAATGACCGAGGGTCAGCGTATCCAGCGAGTACAAGTCGGGATCGGAAGATTCCGGCTCCTCATACGGTATATATAATGAATGCGGAGTTAACTGAATACCTTCACCGTCAGGATGACGCAGTGAGCAGCCGACAGGATACAGCTCAGCAAGTGCAATGTGTACGGCAGTTACGATATCTTGATCATTCAGCAGTACATACGGTCGGTACGGAGCATTCAAAATGCTGTTTATAAATACCGATAGGTCAGATGCGACGTTCTGGTTTGCATACAGGTTATTTCGATTGAGCCTAGCCTGATCAAGCGCCTCATACAGTATCTTTTTTAGCGTATCATCATCCAGCTCGAGCGGTTTCGTTAGAAAACGGAACACGCCGACTTGATTAATTGCCGATAAAATAGACTGCGTATGCAGGTGACCAGATAAAATGATGCGTACGATATGCGGATAATCCTTCTTAATCATACGAAGGAACGTAATTCCGTCCAAACCAGGCATAAGCAGATCAGAAACGACTACATCAATCGGATACTTTTCTAGCACTTGCAGGGCTTCTTTAGGCGTGTGAGCGGTATGTAAGGTGAATGTTTCTTGCATCAATGTCCGTTCAAGCAGGGACAGAACCATTGGACTGTCGTCAACAAATAGAATGTTTTGGGATGTCATAAGGACTGCGCAACTCCAATCAGGAAGTAAGAAATGAGGAACTACATGTATAATATCAGCGTTTTGGCATTTTTGAAAGATGTCAGTACAGAACGGGCGTTGCGTCTTTTTTGTGAACGATTTGATTCGGCTGAACATGCGCTCTGGGAAAAAGGGATGCGTCTTCTTCACGAATATCATGCTGCGCGACATACAGGGGTGACCTTGGCTGTCTCCAGCGCACTTCAGCATATGGACGACCGTCATGATATTTACGTTGTTGATTTGCGAGCATACAGCGAGGAAGATTTGGATCGCCTGTATATCGCAAAAACATGCGAGTTGATTCTGCTGACGGACGGGGCAACGGAAACCGCTGCGAGGTTTGCCGCACTCCAGCGTCGCACTCCCCGGTTGCTATGCGCGCGTCTACCGCTGGTCAGCTACGAGCTGGAATGCCTGATGCAAGCAATTTTGAGCCGTCTTGAACAAAATGGAGGGGACAGGGCATGAAGCAATGGGCTTTGTTGAGACCAAGCTGGCAAAAGCTGATCCTGTACCTGATCGTCCTGTGTGTGACCGTGTTCTTGGCCGCTGTGCTACAATGGTTTGTCATGCGGCAATTCAGCGGTCAGTTGGCGGAGATTCAGAATGAGCAGCTCCAGTACGAGGTACAGGAACTGTCTGGCAGCATAACGGAGCGTTATGCCGCATGGCAGGCTGAACTGAAAGAGCTGTCGTCCAGTCTGGGCAGAGAGATACTGAATCAGGGAACACGCCAGTATGCTGAGGGGTTTAAGCGTGAAAGCGGGTCTTTTTATGTGCTGGATGAACAGTATCATGTGATGGCCGGACGTGACAATCGTGAGATGAAGAGTGCAGTCCAGCAGATTAAGTGGCTGCAAAATGGTTGTGCGATAAGCTCTTTTGTGACTGAGGATCATCAGCCTGCCCAGTACATAGCGTGCAGGATTCAAGGGGCGCAGACGGGCGGTTTTATGGTGCGTACGGTTGACGCTGAGATGCTTAGTGGAATTATTAAAAGTAAGCCGGTGAATCAGCATGATACTTTATTTTATAACGGTCAATTCAAGATCGTAGCTTCCCGAAATACTCCGGATATCAACCGGACGGACATCACGGGTGTAACCCGTAAGCTGCTGGAGGGCAATACGGGTATCGTTGAAGATCGTGGAGAGAAATACGGAATAGGATTCAGCCGCATTGGGGAAGAGGCCCTTTACATATCAGTTAAGGATATTAGTCAGGACACTGCCCAGCGAATTAGCTCCTTTCGCAAACAGTTGTGGATGGTGATGGCTCTAATACTCATGATTCTGTGGGCCATGCTCATCCAGTTCCGCAAACGGATTGTGAAAGATGCCATCGTGAACAATCAAGTGCGTGACCAGCGGCGGGATGAAGATATGCGACAGCAGCAGGACACGTATTATTTGCCGTTAATGCAGACGATTGAGCAGCAGCTGCAAGAGCTGCAAGAACAGACTAGCCGTCTCACGGGCGGCGATGATTTAAAGCTGTTGGGATTTTACCAAGATCTAGCCAACCGCTTTGAAGTGGCTTCCAGTCAGGGAAAAGGAGCATCTCATGAGGAACTGGAGTATTTCCGCGAGCTGAATGAAAATTTCATCCAGGGCCGTCTCAGACAGGAATCCTCACTTGGAGAGTTACTGACAGGTGTCCGTAGCTTACGTGATGAGCTGGAAGAGAAAATGCATGATAATAGTGGAATTAGCTTCACGGATATGAACGAGGTATTGTCCGAATCACTGAAATGGGCGAACCGTTCGCTGAATATGAAGCACATTCAAGTGATCACGCGGCAAGAGCCAGTTCCATCCATTGCAGCACAAGCACCTATGCTGTACAAAACGATTCAGGGGTTGCTGGAAAATGCAGTAGAGGCCATGAACCGAGATGGAGAGCAGCTAGAGGGTCAGGAACGGGGCCGAACGGGTCTGCGGTCCAAGCGGCAATCTCTTATGCTTAAGGTTAGCTCACGCTTGGAGGAAGCTGAAATTATGATTATCATTGAAGACACAGGCGGCGGGATTGATGATAAGATGCGTTGGAGCTATTTCCAGCCGGATTATTCCCAAAATGCGCAGGAGCATACGTTCAGTCTGTATCATATGGATGCATATCTGAAGACTATAGGTGGTCGCTTAAAGCTGCGTAATACCGATCAGGGATTGCAGGCCATCGTTCATTTGAGAAGATAGGTCCTAGATAACCAACAGATACACAAGAAGTTCAAGAGAGGGGGACAAGCATGAAAAAGTGGATATTTCGCTATCGCTACGATATGGCGGCAATCATATGGATGCTGGTTTCGATCGTTGCGTATCTTGCCCCCATCTATGGACCTGGACAAATCGTGTTCAGTGACATTGCCTTTGGAGCCACCTCTCATCGGTATCTGGAGGAAATAACCGGGGTATGGAACGAACGATGGTCTACCTCGACCCTGTTTAACGCTCCACGCATTCTGTACATCTTGCCTTTCTATGGACTTTCATTATTATTTGACGAAAGCGGTCCGGTCTTGCTCAAGTCGTTTATCACAGGCTTGTTATTTGTTTCGGCTTTTTCGATGTATGCCTTTGCCAAGCGACTGGTCAGCGTGTATTATTCACCAAGCTTTACGAAAACCCGTATTTTTGCCATTGTGGTGGGTTCGTTGTTTTATGCACTGAATCCGTGGGTTATTTTTCGCATCCAGCATATTTATTTGCTTTGTGGCTATAGTTTGTTTCCGTTAATGCTGCGATTTTTTTTCAGTGCGGTGGACCCCAAGTTTCAAATTCAACAAATTAAAAACTATCATCCCCATAAATTGTATCAGCGGAACTGGATTGACCTGTTCCTGCTGGCTGCAGTATTCACCGTGAGTGCTGCGGCCATTCATTATTTTTTCTTTGGGATGATTTATTTGGGATTGTTCACCATGTTGCTCCTGCTCAAACTGACCTGGACCCATCGTAAGGCAGGGCGCGCCTATTTACAGCCCTTATACGGTAATTTTTTGCGTAAAGGTATGATTTTTGGCGTGTTTTTCGGTCTGCTCAGTTTTTATTGGTTGTCCCTGTATGTAGGCAGCATGTTGATGGACGCTCAAGCGTCTCAGCATAATATCAACGTCGTGGATACGTTGTCTCTATTCAGCCGTAACAGCAGTTTATATAATGTGGGTTATTTACTGAGCTATTGGTGGCCCATGTTCTCGTTTTCCTCGCTGCCTGCGATGTTTTATGTAGGTGGGGGATTCTTGTTGCTATTGATCGGGTACGCGATGGTGACACGTTCACATAAAAATCCGATCATTCTGATCTTCTCGCTCCTTACGCTGTTATTTATGGTTGCAGCGACTGGAACGACATTTCCGTCCATTGCCAAGTGGTTTGTCATTCTGGTTACGAAAACCCCTGTGATTGGTTCGGTTTTCCGTGATCCTAACAAATTTATTGGACTGCTCTCCCTTAATTTCGGAGTGTTGCTGACCTTTGGCGTCATTCAATGTATGGAATGGTTTGGATCATCACCGCTACAGCGTGGGTATAAAAAGCTGGCGGTTGTTATCGTCGTTTTGTGCCTGGGCGTGTATTTGGCTCCCTTGCGTACGCAGTTCATTGAGGGGTATTACAAGCCGGTACAAGTGCCGGAGGATTATAGTCAAATGGCTGAAAAGCTGACTGACTCAGATCGTTTTGACAGCAAGGCACTGTATTTTCCAATTGCTGATAATATGATTCAAAGCTATAACGGAGTAGCGACGCCCAAATGGAATAAAGGAAAGACGGCAACCGAGAAGGCGACTGGAGATTTTCAGGTATACTCTTCTCCTAAAAATACGATCTTTCATCATGAAGGCAATGATCCCGGTATTACATACTATATGAATTTTCTGCAGTATGTTATGGACAACGGATTAAGCTCGCGATTAGGCTGGCTATTCTCTACTTTTGGGGTCAACCAGTTGGTCTACCATGACGAATATGAGGGACAGGAGAAGCGGCAGGATTTCCACCTGTCTCAGCTGGAAGGTCAGACCGGGTTGAAACGTACGTATAAGAACGACTTATTTTCCATATTCAATCTTGATCAGGCACCGCCCTATATGAATATCCTTGCAAGTAAAATTGTGACACCTTACGGATTTAGCCGGCTGGAGAGCTATAGTCATTTGCCTGGTTTTGATTTCAGCCGTTTTGGAGTGCTGTTCAGCGCGTTGAAGCCTGAGCTAAACACCATTCAGACGGTCAACAAAGGGGATTATGTGGAGGCAGTCTCCTTCAATGACTTGCTGTTGTCACAGCTCCCGGCAGAGAATTACTTGCGGCCTTTTGATGCGATTGAGGATGGCAATGCTTTTTTGAAATGGTCCAAAACTTTTGCATCAACCAACGATTGGTTGTGGTATTTATCCTCCCAAAATATACGGAACTTCCCGTTTGATATGGAGATGGATGCAGGGATTGCAGTCACCTTTGCCAGTAAGAAGCTGGATGTAGCACCGTATCAGATGAGCAGCATTGAAGGGAATACGGTGCTGGATTTTGACTCTATGCTGAGAACGGAAACCTTTTTCAAGCCTGATAATCCGCAGTTGTTCAGTGTGCAGGCTAACCCCCGAGAGGAATCAAACGATGTGCCGACTCTGCATGGCGAGATTATGAAGGGAGATCCGAGTAATATATGGCAGGTCGCCAGATCTGGATTGCTAGAAGCCAAGGAAAATAATCCATATCAGTTCCACATCACCGTTTCTGGCCGTGGGACGAACAAAATGCATGTAAAAATGAGGTTTTATGATAAGCAAATGCGTGAGCTGGGGGTCAGCTATGTTGTGGCACCTTCAGAGGGCTATAATTTTGACAGTGTAAAATTTTACGGGGAATACGTTTCACCACCTGGTAGCTATTGGATGCGAATGGATTTGTTAACCCTCCAGCGTCCGCAGCAAAAAAATTACTGGTGGATTCACGATATTCAGCTGCGTGATTTGGGGCAATACAGTAAGCCTAACACGTTTACGATGCATAAAAAGATGGACCAGCCTCAAACCTCGCATGTATATGCTAGAGTGTTCATGAATAAGGCAGGCGGGAAATTGCAAGTCACACTGCCGGATGGAGTGACTAACATCAAGACCCATGATGAGGGATTAAACCAATTCCAATGGGTCGATCTGGGAGAACATGTTTTTGCAAAAGGAGATAACCCAGTCACGGTTAATAACCTGCAAGGCTTTAATGCGGTCAATCAATTTGCGATTGTTCCTGTGGATCAACTAGATCGGTTATCCTTTCCGGTGGAGCAGGCATTAAAGCGGGGCAAGCTCTTTTTCACCTTGGAGGCAGAGAGCGATTTTAATGCCCAAGGGAATGTGCAGACGGAACGTGCGTTACCAAGACTTAGTATGGGACGGGGAATCAGTTACCAAAAAGGGACGTTAAGCAGAGAGGTGGAAGTCGCCAAAACGGGAACCTATGCCACAGCAATTTCGGCTAATCTACCTGCCGGATACGAAGGATCATTAACAATGAAATGGAAGAATGAAGAGACTGGAGAGGTGCTGACCAGAACAATTCGTACGGGTGAGTCATATAAGCGGTTACCCGCTACCTCATTATCCGAAAAGCAGGTTATTGAAACGGTGCCCAATCAGGATGGTTTTGCCAAGAAAATTATACAAATTCCCGGTCTGCTGAACGACTATGGCCGAGTAGAGTTCAAAAATTTATTCTTAACCAAGGGAAAATATCGCTTAACCCTTGCCCTGGACAGTCAGGTGCCGTCATTGAGCCATTTTACAGATATTCATCGAATGGACGGGCAGGAAGTGACGGTAATGCCTGGGCAGGACACGAAGGAATCATTGAGCACGGATGTTGGATGTGTAGCAGATATTCGGCCTGGACAGACGAATCTGTCCATCCAGGATAAAGAACTGTCTATCCGTTACGCACCCAGCTATTCCTGTGACTGGAATATTTATGCGTCCAAAAAAATGAAGGCAGAGCCGCTGCAAGAGTACGTGGTGCAGTTGGATGCGCGATCAGAACAAATTGGAAGTCGGCACATGAAGGTCATTTTCTTAAATAAAGCGTCCCAGATTCTTCAAACCTCCTATATTGATGAGGTAGAGGAGAGAGATAAGGAGCAATGGAATCATTATGATCAAATAGTGAAGGCTCCAGCAGGAACCGCCTTGATGCAGTTTCAGATATTGGCGCATGCGCACAAGAAGCAATCAGGCTTATTTCAAATGAGGCAATATTCCATCATCCCTTATCAAGCGATGATTACAGTGGATCAATTTACGCTGTTTGAGGGAACGGATATGGAAACCTTTTTTATGGCACCACACGCTTCGGAAAGCATTCAGGCTACTCGTGAAAATTCCATGGAACGCAGCTTTACACTATATAATCCAATACATCAGCAGGTGCTGATCCGGGAGACAGAATCACCCAATCCATTATGGGAGTTCAGGCTGGGTAGCGAAAATCAGCGAGCACGTCTGTCTGTGAATGGAGTAACGACCGGATTCATAACGAATGGCAGCGGAAACGGTAAGGTTGTCATTATTCTGGCTTCAGCCTACCGTTTTGGCTGGGTATTGTTTGTCATAGGGATATTGGGTGGAGCAGCTTGTTTTCTTCCTTATCGGCGATGGACAAAGCGGAAGCTTCCATAAGAAGCAAGCTGCCCAGAGGGAACCAGACCGTTACTATACGGCTACATCTCGTATTTGTAGCCTCTGCCCCAAACGGTACGGATATGCTGAGGATTTTTAGGGTCACGTTCAATTTTTTTGCGGAGGCTGGAGATATGTACGTCGATGGTACGATCCAGATAAGCGCCATCGCCGCCTTTGACCCGATCCATCAATTCGCTACGGGTAAAAACTTTCCCTGGATTGCAGGACATCTCTTTTATAATAGAAAATTCGATGTGAGTAACTTCGATTTCCTGGTCATCGACCAACAGGCTATGACGGTAATCATTCACCCAGACTCTTACCTTTTTAAGCTTTTGGGTTATCGTTGGTGTCTCAGTGAGCATGTTGCTGCCACTGCGGCGCAGCAAGGCTTTGATGCGGGCGTTTAACTCTCTCAGACTGAAGGGCTTGCATAAAAAGTCATCCGCTCCGTCGTCTAGAGCCTTTATTCTTGTGTTCAGCAGGGTGTTATTAGAGATGACGAGCACAGGAACCGTAGTAAATTGGCGGATGTGGCTGATCAGCTCACATTCGACTTTACCGGAAAACATTAGCGCGGTCACAATAATGTCCGGCTTAAAGTGCATTAATGTAGGAATTGCGAGTTTACAATCATAGATTAGTTCGGTATGATAGCCTTCCTCTTGAAGATGAAGAGCAATCATATCAGCCAAACTTTTTTGACCTTCAATGATGAGTATTTTTGTAGGCATGACAGACATCTCCTGTACGGACAAAGATACAATTAACATTGCATAACTATGTATGTTCTACGATGTTACATACTTATGTATTCGGCAAAAGCACGAAAAGCAAACAGTCCTATAATGTAAGGAAAATATGAATTTAAAGGAAGAAGGTTGCATCTTTGCGAATGATTTTATTATCCGGAGGTTCGGGTAAACGACTATGGCCCTTATCCAATGTGAACCGCCCCAAGCAGTTTCTTTCCATCCTACGTCATGACGAGCGACCGGAAAGTATGCTGCAACGGATATGGAGACAGTTAGATGAAGCTGATTTGGCAGATCAAGCTTATTTTTCTACGAGTGGAACTCAGATCGAACTGATTCAGGGGCAAATTGGCGGAGACGCTGTGGTGATTGAGGAGCCGACTCAGCGGGATACCTTTCCGGCTATTTCCCTGGCTACGGCTTACTTGCATGATGTTGCAGGCGCATCACGCAACGAAATCGTAGGGGTCATGCCGGTGGATGGCTATGCGGGGGATGAATTTTTCGAGCATCTGCGCAGGCTTCCTTCGATATTAGAGCAATCAGGAAGCCATATCGCATTGATGGGGGCTGTTCCAACTGAGCCCTCGGACAAATATGGATATATTGTGCCTTCATCTCCTTTGTCTGACCAGGAATACTATAGAGTGAGTTCATTTGTAGAAAAGCCTGATCTGATTCGCTCCGAAGTATTGATCCGTGAAGGAGCGTTATGGAATTGCGGAGTGTTTGCTTTTAGAATCGGCTTTTTATTGGATGTGCTGACGCAAATGGGTTTACCAGCCGATTATGAAACACTTTCGACAAATTACGCAGACTTGCCTAAAACCAGCTTTGATATTGCGGTAGTAGAACACACTCGTAAGCTCTCCGTGCTCCCATATCATGGAGAATGGAGAGATTTAGGAACATGGGATTCGTTGGTGCGGGAAGTGAGTTCAAAGCTGAGCGGTCCCGGATATATTTCAGAAGCATCACATGACTCGCATATCATCAATGAACTGGAGATTCCGGTCAGCATCTGGAATGTCCCAGACATTATTGTCGTTGCTGGACCGGATGGCGTGTTGGTTACGGATCGACAATCATCAACGGGGATTAAGGATATGGTGGCAGAAATTGAAATTGGACCGCGTTTTGAGGAGCGCTTTTGGGGTAAGCAAACGGTCTTATCCCATCAACAAGCAGCAAGCGGGTTACAAACGGTCACCAAACGGGTTGTCATTTCGAAGGGGAGATTTATCAGCTATCATGAGCATCAGTTTCGAAAAGAGGTTTGGACCATCGTTTCAGGAACCGGAAGCGTCTGTATCAATGGGATGACACAGACCGTCAGCCCCGGTATGGTCATCGTTGTAGAACCTGGTACCAAGCATTTTATAGGAGCCGTAGAGGGAGATTTGGAATTCATTGAGTCACAAATCGGACATATCGTATCCGAAACGGATATTATCCGATATGAATTTCCCGATTGGATTGATGCTCGTACTGTATAAAGGTGCCTGTAATATAGGAACGAACGGGTAAGAACGAGGTTCATCTGAAGCCAGTGAAGAGCGCTAGGAACTATTTTTTAATCAAGCTTGATGGCTGGAAATGCTCAATAAAAAGGTATTCATGCGTTGTTCGCTTGAATACCTTTTTTGCATGAACAACTCGTATTGTTCTTAATGAATTGGATAGGAAAGAGGCTTATAAAATGAGTTTTTTGGAGGTTAGCCACTCTTTTACGGCATCTGTACTGAGGTCTCTTTTCGGCGTCCATTCTATTTTATCCACCAGCTTGCCGTTTCTGAATTCTGCAATCGTGGGGGTGTATTTTATGTTGTAATCTGCTTTGAATTTATTCCATTGGGCTTTGTCCTTATGAATTTTGTGAACGTTCAAAAACGTAATTTTGGAGCCCAGATCATACTGTTCGATCATCTTGTTAAAGTTAGGCTCAAATCGGTTGCAGTCGCCACAACTGGGTCTGCCAACATAAACAAATACACTTTGATCCTGCTGAATTAATTGTTTAAAACCATCAATTGTAACCGCATTCAAGTGGTCATATATTTCGGGGTAATTGCTTTTGCTCGCTTGGATCTCTTTATCTTTCTGCTGAACTACCTGCTCTAGGTCTTGAAATTTAACTACAGCTGAAATAGCGATACCAATGATAAGCAACACAATGACACTTAACCCGGCGATATATCCTTTCTTCACAGAAATCCTCCTTTTTTTACAATCTCAAACTTACAATATATGATATTTCCATTTTTCGCTGTAACACTTGTCTCATGATGTATAAAAAAGAAGCTTTCCATTAGGAGAGCTTCTTTTTTGTCTGAAAGTTAAATGTTAGACTACAACAGTCAATAAGTAATCCTCACGCTTCACTTCCGTTTCTATTGTGTTCAGTACATCCAGGTATTGAGCGGAATTGGTTACGATGATCGGCGTAGTCGTTGTATAGCCTGCCGCCTTAATTTGTTCGATATCAAATTCAAGCAACAATTGCCCTTGCTTCACCACATCACCCTCTTTGACGCGCTTGTCAAAGAATTGTCCTTTCAGCTTCACCGTATTAACACCAACGTGAATCAGAATTTCTGCTCCATCATTGGAAGTAATACCGATGGCATGTCCGGTCGGGAATACGGTCGTAATCGTTCCGTTAACCGGAGATGTCAGCACACCCTCTGTAGGATCGATCAAGATTCCTTTCCCCATAGCGCCTGAAGCAAAAGCAACATCAGAAGATTGTTCCAATGGCAGCACTTTACCTTGCAACGGACTTACGAGGATTTCCTTTTCGATTGTTACTTCTTTTTTTACGGGTGCTGTTTCTGTTTTTGCAGCTTCTTCTTTTGGATCATCAAAGCCCAAAATCATAACCAATACAACTGCGAGTACAAAGGCAACAAGTAAGCCGAGGACAACCCACAAGAATCCAGCTCCAAAATATGTTGGAAGCGCCAGTAAACTAGGCAGGGAGAAGGATTTTGCAGTCGCTCCACCGGAAGCGATAATCGCGCCCCCAATACCACCAGAAATACAAGCATAAATGAACGGCTTTTTCAATTTCAAAGTTACACCATAAATCGTAGGTTCAGTAATCCCGAATACAGCTGCCAGTGTAGAGGAACCAGCCAAAGCCTTCATTTGAGTATTTTGTGATTTCAGGAATACCCCCAGTGTTGCACCAGCTTGAGAAAGTACGGCTGCTGTAAGCATTGGAAGCATCGTGTCATAACCCAATGTTTGAATATTGGACAGCATAATAGGAACGAAGCCCCAGTGTACGCCGAAAATAACAAATACTTGCCAGAATGCCCCAGCAACAGCCCCGGCGATCAATGGGCTTAAATTGTATACCCATGTAAAACCGTTCGCCAAGCCTTGACTAATCAGGTTACCGACTGGACCAAAGGCCAAAAACGTCAATGGAACAACGACCAGCAGTGATAGCATAGGTACGATAATGTTTTTAACTGATTGATGAACAAAGGAATTAAACCAGCGTTCCACATAGGATTGTACCCATACCGCGAGAATAATTGGGATTACACTGGAACTGTATTTTATCAGAATGATTGGAATCCCGAGAAAAGCCAGTTTTGCCGGATTGTCCACCGCTGCAATAACATCCGGGTACACGAGTGCTCCAGCAACTGCGACTGATACAAAGGCATTGGTCTTAAATTTACGGGACGATGTAATAGCTAGAAATATAGGCAAGAAATAAAATACGCTGTCCGAAGCGGCGTTCAGAATGAGATACGTACCGCTTGCAGTATCAATCCAATGAAGCGACGCAATTAAGGCCATAATCCCTTTGAGCAAACCTGCTCCGGCAAGAGCACCCAAGAGAGGAGAGAAAATGCTGGAAATGATATCGACCGCTTTGCCGAGAAAATTCGTTTTTTCGGAAGATTCTTCTTTTTTCGCATTTGGATTATCCGCATCCTGCAGATTTGTTTCTGCCATCATATGCTCAAAGACTTGGCCTACATTGTTACCGATGACCACTTGGAACTGTCCGCTGCTTTCCACCACTGTAATGACACCAGGCGTAGCTTCCAGTGCAGCTTTGTCCGCTTTTGTGCGATCCTTTAATTTAAATCTCAAGCGTGTAGCGCAATGAAATACCGAATTGACATTCTCTTCGCCGCCAACGAGAGTCACTATTTTTTTGGATAGCTCTTTATCACTCATGTTCAGAACTCCTTAAGTGTTATTCTTGCTACTGATAGGATTTACCGTTTACAGCTGTTGCTAAGATGCGCCGGCGTGCATCTTTATAACCTTGTAAACAAGAAAAACCTAAACTCGTGGTGAAAACGACGCACTCCTTCTATGAGGGAACGTTGATTTCACCATCAGTTTAGGTTTTGCCTGCCTTACCAGTCACAATCCATGAACGATGAGGATATGAAATTTTTAGCCTGATATGTTATTACGCTCAGTTACCCGATGAATGTGAATCGTTAGATATACATATTCATCTTTGCTTAAATATTGATCATATGTTTTTTCTAGATATTCATTAATTTTTTGGGCACAAGCGAAAGCTTCGGTATATGTTTGCTTTACCTGGTTGTACAAAAATTCTTCACCACTGTGAATAACCTCTTTGCGAATCACTCGCATTGCAAAATATTGCAAATGGGTCAAAAATCTCGAATAGCTAAAAGAAGACTCATCCAGCACAATCCCATAATGATACGTAATAATGTTCAATATGTGTTGGACAATCTCGGTCATTTTCAGTGTAGCCTTCATCTCGTTACCGTCTATCCGTGCATTCACCATATGCAATGCAATAAATCCCGCTTCGTCTTCGCCCAATTTTACACCGAGCGTATTTTCTATTTTTTGCAGAGCATCCAGTCCAACTGCAAATTCTTTTTTGTAAAAGCGTTTAATTTCATACAGCATCGCGTTTTTGAGTGCTAATCCTTTTTCTTCCCGCTGTATGGCAAAATGAATATGGTCGGTCAATGTTAAATAAATGTTATCACTTAACTCCGTATCCAGCACTTCTGCTGCATGGGTCACGATTTCATTCACGACCTCCAGATGAGACACGGGAATATCGTTCAGCAGCTCAGTTAGTCTGGCCGTGAACTCGTTTTCATTTAACATGAAAATCTTATCTATTTTATGATCATCGACTTGGTCGCCAGCCACCTTTTTGAAGGAAATACCTCTTCCCATGACGATAACCTCTTTGCCTTTATCGTTTTTAGTCAACAGGACGTTGTTATTGAGCACCTTCTCAATAATCATTGAAGTTCCCCCCTCCCATCCTTTACCAATAAAAAATGCCCAAGCACAATTCAATACTATTGTTAACAATAGCACTCAATTGAACTCAGGCATTGCCCGCATCACCGGTCACAATCCTTCGATATAGTGCTATTGTAGCACAAAAAAAAGCGATTTCAATATATTTTATTCTCTTTCGACAAAAAAATATTTTATATTAAGGCCCATTTGCCTAGTTTGCGAGTCAACAGTAACTTTAAGTGGTCGTACGCTCAATGAGGCTGTACTCCAGCGAATGAAGCTCCACTTGGCGTCCAATCAGCTGAGGAGAAAGCATGAAAAAAGCATTTTGTGCCTGAGCCATTATGGGATTTTGAACCGTTGTAATTCCCATCGTGTGCGCCAGCTCCGTGTTATCAAACCCAACAATCGCCAGATCTTCTGGTACCTTTAGCAATTGTCTGCGCGCTTCGCAGAGAATGCCCACTGCTACATAATCGTTAGCACACAAAATAGCCTCCGGAAATTCCTCACGATGCTGTAATAAATTGCGCACAACCTGTTCGCCGTCACGAATGTTATAAATAGAAGAATAGTTCCAGTGCTGCAACACTGGCAGATTGTGTTCACTCATGATCTGCTCATAAGCACGTTGTCTGCTGTGAGTATTGATGCTGCTCGGACGACCAAAAGCATTGGCTATACGTGTATAACCTTTTTGTATCAAATGTTTGAGCGCTAACATATATCCTTCATACTGATCCATTGCGACGGAGCGAATATCGGTATGCTCCATTCGTTGCCATGCCACGATCGGTCCATATTTGCAATAAGTACTCAAAAAATCAGTGTCATTCACGCAGGAAATGATGACCAGCGCATCGACTCTTTTTCTTTTTAAATCCTCGAAAGCTTGAAGCTCTTTCTTTTTGTCTTCTCCCGAAGTATAAATAATGGTTTGAAATTCATATTGTCCTGCGATTTCTACAAAGCTGTCCAGAAATGCCAGAACAATTTCATTAATAGTTGATGTGATGATACCAATCTGAAGCGTTTGGCCCTTGGATAAAGAAATCGCATTCCGATTAGGAACATAATCTAATTCCTGCATGATTTTTAAAATTTTAGTTCTGGTTTCGTGGCTTACATGGGGGGACTGATTTAACACTCTGGATACCGTAGCTTTGGAAAAGCCCGCCAGTTTTGCAATTTGATCAAGATTCGACATGATGCTTCTCCTCACCTAAGAAAAAAATACTTGACATGAAACGCGTTACAACAATTAGGATGCTTATGAGGGCATTACGTCTATTTTAAAGCATCTATCGGTGCATTTCAAAGGATAACGGTCACCGTTAGTTATTGATTCGCATTGCAGCACCTGATGGGTTATTGACTAGAGTGAAAACATTAGATAAGAAAAGAGGTTTTCATACCATGACGAAGACGCTAAAAGGATTCCCGCAAAACTTCCTATGGGGCGGGGCAACTGCAGCCAACCAATTGGAAGGTGCTTTTGACGTAGATGGAAAAGGCCTGTCCAGCGCAGACATGATAGCCTATGTACCTAAGGCAGAACGTAAAAACGATCATGCTATAGAAATTTCGTCTGAACGACTGGAGGACATCTTGGCAGGGAAGGTAAACGCCCGTTTTCCAAAGCGTGAAGGAGTGGACTTCTACCACCGCTACAAAGAAGATATTGCTTTGTTTGCAGAAATGGGCTTTAAAGTATTCCGGATGTCCATCCACTGGTCGCGGATTTTCCCGAATGGATATGATGCCGAGCCGAATGAAGCAGGATTGCAATTTTACGACAATGTATTCGATGAGCTGCGCAAGTATGGTATTGAGCCGTTGGTAACATTGTCACATTATGAAACACCGCTAGGTCTGACACAGAAGTATAATGGCTGGTTGGGACGCGAAGTCGTAGATCATTACGTAAAATATGCCGAAACGGTATTTACACGCTATAAGGATAAAGTAAAATACTGGCTGACCTTTAACGAAATCAATGTCATGACTATGAGTCCGTTTACTGGCGGCGGTGTGGTTATTGACCGTGTAGAAAACAAGCAACAAGCGATATATCAAGCATTGCACCATCAATTTGTAGCAAGTGCACTGGCGACCAAACGGGGACATGAGATCATTCCGGATGCTCAGATCGGCTGTATGCTGGCTCGCATTGAAAGCTACCCACATACGTGTAACCCAGAGGATATTCTGAAAGCACAGCATGAAAATCAAATGAATCTGTTCTTTACGGATGTGCATGCTCGTGGGGAGTATCCCAACTATATGAACCGCTATTTTGAAGAAAATAATATTGTGATCCAGACAGAACCCGGCGATGCTGAAATTTTGAAAAATAATACGGTTGATTTTATCTCATTTAGCTACTACATGACCTTGGCCGTATCGGCAGGTCCAGAAGGAGAAAAGGCAGCAGGGAACCTGATTGGCGGTGTGAAAAATCCGTATTTGCAGTCCTCCGATTGGGGATGGCAGATTGATCCGATCGGCCTGCGTGTTACACTAAATACGTTTTATGACCGTTACCAAAAGCCGCTGTTCATCGTGGAAAATGGCCTGGGTGCGTACGATAAGGTAGAAGAGGACGGCTCTGTGCATGACACGTATCGCATTGATTACTTGCGTCAGCATATTGCCCAAATGAAGGAAGCCATTGCTGACGGTATTGATCTGATTGGTTACACCAGCTGGGGTCCTATCGACCTTGTGAGCATGTCTACTTCCGAAATGTCCAAGCGCTACGGATTTATTTACGTTGATCTGGATGATGACGGTAACGGAACGCTCCAACGCTCCAAAAAGGACTCATTTAACTGGTATAAAAATGTGATAGCAACCAATGGTGAAGAATTGTAATTCTATATCGTTTTGGCGGGTACAGCAGAGAAAATCCTTAGGATGCAATCTGCTGTACCCGCTTTTTGTATAGACACCCTATTGATTTGTCAGAGGGCTTCACAAATTTTTCACTTGTAATACGCTGAAAGTTTTCTGTATAATAAATAAAAATTTCATATGTCTGGTTGATGTTTGCGGGAGATGGAACGAAAGTTCCGACCGAAGGGGCAAAACTCTCAGGTGCTTAAGCTGATTTACAGCAACAAGCAGGGACCGTAAACGGACAGAACTCTGGAGAGACCCTTAATTGGGCGCCGAAGGTGCACCGCAGATTATCATCTGCTTAAACTCTCAGGCAAAAGGACAGAGACGCGAATAACCTGTGACAGGGAATACTCTAGGCTTTTTAGAGATAAAATCCTGTACAAATTGGTTTATTTTTCGTGCCTTTAACCTCTCCAGGAGTCGAATCAACGGATTTGACTCTTTTTTGTTTTTTAATATGCTGGAGGAGCGGGTTGAAATGAATTTGGTACATTTATTAGAAACAATTGACAGTTGGATGTGGGGAGCGCCGCTTCTAATTCTCGTCATGGGCACTGGGTTGTGGCTAACGATCCGTCTGAAGATGCTTCAGATTATTCGATTGCCCTTAGCGCTCAAGCTAATTGGTAAAGCGCCGGACGAAGGCAGCGGGGATGTCAGTAGCTTTGGAGCATTGAGTACGGCACTCGCAGCTACTGTAGGTACGGGAAGTATCGTCGGTGTCGCAACAGCGATCAAACTGGGTGGGCCCGGTTCATTATTCTGGATGCTGGTTGCAGCTTTTTTCGGGATGGCAACCAAATATGCGGAAGGGTTATTATCCGTTAAATACCGTGTTAAAGACCGGAACGGACAATTTTCGGGTGGACCGATG
This sequence comes from Paenibacillus sp. AK121, assembly GCF_019042715.1. NCBI lineage: Bacteria > Bacillati > Bacillota > Bacilli > Caryophanales > Paenibacillaceae > Paenibacillus > Paenibacillus sp. AK121. The sequence continues at coordinate 70,764 of NZ_JAHPJM010000006.1, read as the reverse complement.
TATTATATTGAAAACGGGCTTGGCCGCCGTTTCAAGCCGCTGGCGATGTTGTTTGCCTTTTCTGGTATTCTTGTAGCACTATTTGGAATCGGTACTTTTCCGCAAGTAAAGGCTATCGTTTCTTCTACGGAAAGTAGCTTTGGCGTGCCAACAGTAGTTACAGCAATCATTATTTCCGTATTGACGGCTGTTGTTACGATTGGAGGACTCAAAAGTATCGCCAAGGTATCCACAAAGATTGTTCCATTCATGTCGGGGCTCTATATCGTGGTTTGTTTAATCGTACTCATTAAGTTTGCAGGAGAGCTTCCTCATGCGATCGCACTAGTATTACAAGGGGCTTTCTCGACAACATCTGCGACGGGTGGATTTGCCGGAGCCACGATTATGCTGGCAATGCGAAGCGGAGTTGCCAGAGGGATCTTTGCAAATGAAGCTGGTTTGGGAAGTGCGCCAATCGCAGCAGCAGCAGCTAAGACGAAATGGCCCGCAGAACAAGGGCTAATATCCATGACGGGCGTTTTTATCGATACGATGATTATTTGTAATTTGACAGGATTTACATTGCTGGTTACGGGAATATGGAGTGGAAATGATGATGGAGGTCTGATGACTCAGCATGCGTTTTCCAGTGCCTTTCCGGCTGGAGCAGAGCTCGTGACGATTAGCCTTATTTTATTTGCGTTCACAACGATACTTGGCTGGAACTACTACGGGGAACGCTGTGTTGAATATTTGCTTGGGGTCAAGTGGATTAAACCATACCGTTATCTGTTCATCATACTGGTTGCCGGAGGCGCGTTCATCAAGCTCGATGCCATCTGGCTGCTGGCAGATATTTTTAACGCAATGATGGCTTTTCCGAACCTGATTGCATTGCTCGGCTTGTCGGGAATTGTCGTTGCCGAAACTCGCACCTATATGAACTCTTTGTATCCTAATAAGAAAAAGGGCATTCTTGCAGGTGCCAATGTAGGGGCGGCTATCCAAGTAGAAGAAAAAGGACAAACGATCAATTCATAAATAATAAAAGGGAGTGCTCTCAGCCATCACAGGCTTGAGGACACTCCCTTTTAATTGTTATAAGACTGGTATTTACCGACATTTTATTTATTCTGAATAGCCATTAATTCATAATGTTTACAAATCTAAGGGTTATTACATGGAATCATAATCGTAATTTGAAAATTTGAATCCGTAATTGTTGTATTTAAATAACCACCGTACTTCTTTATTACTTGATGGATGTTAAGTAATCCATACCCATGTTTTTTTGAAGGGGAATTGTATGTTTTGGTTGAGAATGCTGTATTGAGACAATTACTTTTTGAATTGCGAACATAAATCCATAGGGCAGAATTATCGGTTAAAATTTCCAAATGAATTGAATGCTCTTTCTTTCTAGGAAGCTGCCTTACAGCTTCAATAGCATTATCGAAAACATTACCTAAGACAATACATAGATCATGACTTCCAATACTAATGTTTGCAGGGTTAATATGGATTTGATGAAAGAAAGCTATCCCACTTTTATCAGCGATGCTGAAAGTGTGATTTACCAAGGCATCAATAACAAGATGTCCTGTTGTTATATGAAGTCGTGGTGATTCTATATTTTCTAGAGTTTGGTTAATGTGATTAACACCCTCTTCCGTCCTCTGTTCTTGTAGACAAGCACGGACAAATATTAACTGTTTTTTGAAATCATGAATACTTCGTTTGATATCACTAAGAGATCGAGTTGTTTCTTTATAATGTTTTTCTTGCATCAGCATTTGCTTTTGAAAAAAGCGTGAGAGGTTTGACTTTTCTATCAGCTTGTCCATTAGAAAGACAATAATTACGTTCATTCCAATAATACATATTATTGACATTATAAGGAATGAATTATATTTCATTAAAGAAAATAAACTATAATGTATGAATAAGTTAAACGATGTTCCTATTAATATTACAAAATAATACATAATCCCTATCTTGTATTTTCTTCCTTTTTTTAAATAATGAACGAATAGTACTATAATAAGTATGAAGTATAAAGAGGCGAAAAGTAAAAAAAGGTTAACTATTGGATTGGAAAAATCACTTTGCTTTGTTGTGCTAAACAAAAATAAAGAGTAATTAGAAAACGAGGTGACATTAATGTAAACGCAATGATTCAAAAAACTCACCCTTCCTGAAAACGAGAAATTATAAAACGAGCATACGCCTCACGAAGCGATTTAGCGTGAGAACGACCTACAGGAAATTCTTGTTGGTTTGACATAATAACAGAAGTAGTTGAAAACTTACGTATATGAACTAAATTCACGATTATTGACCTATGTATAAACACAAACGGATATTTTAATTGTTCATAAACCGCTTTCAACGTTCCGGAAATAAAATAGTTGTGTGAATCCGTTGCAATACAAAGTTCATTATGGATGTAATTGTTTTCACCTTTTGAGATGGCTATGATTTCAGAGTGTCTCAATACAAGATGCTCAGTTTTATTTTTCACAGATAGAAAGTGGGATACTGAAGAACGCATATAATGACATAGTTTATTTATCTTTTCTACAAAGAGTTTATAAGTAAGGGGTTTAAGTAAATATTGAAATGCTTGTACTTCAAAACTTTCTAGCATGTATTCTGGATAGTTAGTTAGAAATATGATTTGAACTTCTCGGTCAGGAAAAAGGCGAATAAGTTTTGCAGTTTCAATTCCCGATAATTCCCTCATTTCAATATCTAACAAGATAATATGAAAGGAGTATCGCTCTTGTGAACTATAAGATTTGATTAGATCTTCCCCCGATAAAAAGAATTGTAGATTAAAATCTAAGGATTCACTTACTGACATACACATGAAAAAGTGTTGTAAAATTTTATGCATTGCGGGATCATCGTCACAAACAGCAACTTGAAACAAATAGACCACCTCAAATATGTTATATAAATCCAGTATATTGTAAAAAAAGTCTATTCGAAGTGATGTTTTACATATGAAAACAATTACCATCAGGTTATGGAATTTTTGTTGGTAAAAGTTTAAATGCATACTTATACTGTGGAGAGGACGTAGCCCAGGCGAGGGAATGGATACGTTCTTTTTTATTGCTTAGAAACCTTATTTTCAGCCTATATAAAAGTATTCAGCTAAAGCTCTACTGGTTAAGTTCGCGTTACGACAACGGCAGGAACAAGCAGCTGCACGCTCCTAGTGCTTTTAATCTTTGCTGCTGTCTCAAGCAGTCTAATCCTTTATTTTCTTTGGACATATAAACAAAGAATTAACAAGTAACGTACTTTGCCATTAAAGAAATATAGGCAACAAAAATATTAATATCACATGAAGCTGACATGTTTGGTCGTTGAGATGGATTTTTTTGCATTTCAGGATACAAGCTTATTTTTTCTTTTTGCCTTATGCTACATTAAAAGCCGAGAAGTAAAAGCTATCTAGGATGCACTGCAAGAATGAAATTTGCAACTCAAAATGAGCGTACATTTTATTTTTAAAACTTATGTGAATTTTGTCACTAATTAATAATCGATTCATAATTACATAGGGACCGTATCCATTCTAAGGAGGGCTAAAATGAAAGCTTCGCAATATAACTTTATTTTTAATGACATTATTGAAAATACCGATAAAACGGTACTTTATAATTCTCGAACAGGTGCATTGGCAGTTCTTGAACCGGAGTACTATAAACAGTTTTGCGAACTTACAAACAATGGATTGGCAATAAATAATGATACTTATCTTAAAAATCTTATCGAATGTGGCTATATCGTAGAAGATAATATGAATGAAAAAGCATATGTAAAGGTAAACCTCTTAAAAAATCGGTTTGAATCTTCTAATTTAATGCTAACAATTGCCCCTACAATGGCCTGCAATTTTCGATGTGTATACTGTTTTGAGAAAGACCAATATCATAACAAAACTATGAGTGAAGAAACAGCTCAAAGTATAGTCAATTTTGTTAAAACAAATGCTAGTAAACTTGACACTCTTAATGTTACATGGTATGGCGGTGAGCCCTTGATTGCAATGAAGCAGATAGTTAGGATATCGGAAGATTTTTTGGAAATATGTAAAGAAAACAATATACAATATACGGCCAGTGTCATTACAAACGGCTATCTTTTAAATAAAGAAACAGTTCAAACGTTAATCTCATGTGGAGTAAATGATATTCAAGTCACTGTTGACGGTCCTAAAGAAGTACATGATCTTAGACGCCCTTTAGTAAGTGGAAGAGGGACATTTGATGTCATAATGAATAACCTCAAGCAAATTAAAGGGATGATTAAGATATTTATGAGAATAAATACTGACCAAGACAACTGGTTGAATTTACATGAAATCGTAGGATTCTTAAAGGAAAATTCTTTATTGGAAAATGTAATACCTTATCTAGGATTAGTTACGCCGACGAATGGAAAGTATGAGGGAACTAAGTGCTTGACAGACGAGATGTATTCAAAATTTAATTTAAAATTTATGTCGGAAAATGATATCCCAATTAGTTATATTTATCCTGCACCTAAAGGTAATTATTGTTCTGCGGACAAGTATAATAGTTTCGTTATTGATCCTCTTGGTCATTTATATAAATGTTGGAGCGATATTGGAATTATTGAGCAGTGTGTTGGAATTATAAATGAAGATACATCAGTGAAATGGAATACTGAGCTTCTTGGTTGTTATTTATTATATGATCCTACTGAAGATGAAAAATGTTCAGACTGTAAGTACTTACCTGTGTGTTTAGGAGGATGTCCTCACAATAGAATGGCGGACTTTAACATATGTGAGCAATATCGTTATAATTTGCAGGAGTATATTACCGAGTGCACGAAAGTATTACTGGCTGGACAATTAACGGAAAATAAGAAGGAGGTTTCTGAATCATGTTAATGCTAAAAAAAATGTGTATTGTTTTATGTGGTTTCTTACTTATGGGGATGCCATTAGGTTCTTCAAGTAATGCAGCTTCAAATGATGTTAAGAATATCAATCTAACGGCTATAAATTGTAATGTCACCGTTACAAAAACTTCAGCAAGTGATTTTAGTTATGAGTATAACAAATCCTTGTATACTGTCACTTCTACATTAAGTGGATCTACAATTTACATCACAGTAAAGGGGAAAGGCTCAGTTAACGGCATTTCCGACAGAGTTAATATTTTAATTCCTGAAAAAAGTTATGAAAAAATAACGGTGGAAAGTACAAAGGCTGGAGTTTCACTTCCAGAGCTAAATACTAATCTTGATATCACAGGTGTAGATGGTTCCTCAATGTCAGTTCGTGTGCCTGTAGGATACTCAAAAGCCATTAATTATGACAATACAAAAGGTTCAGGTTCCTTAACTTTTAGTAAAGGAGCTTCCGATTACACGGTTACAGTTAAGACGACTGCAAGTGCATTAAGTGTTCCTGCGGGATGGCCATTGTTTAGACCAAACTTAACATATAACTATATAAATGGGGCAGGTAAAGCAAAAATAAATATCACGCTTGAAAACAGTGCATTTTCTATTGCAGCTCAAAAGTGATAAGTAGCATATAGTTTTTCAACTGTATGTTATTTATATAAATTAAAATTTAAGGAGGGAAAAACCATGGACGTATTGGTAAAAAGTGCTGTACAAGTAAGTGCACATTGTCCTTTCCACGGTTCAAGTGGCTGTACTCTTTCTTGTTCCTACAAGATGTAGCTTAAGAGAAGTAACATTACTTAGCGAGATGCTGTTTCAGCATCTCGCTAAGATTTACCTAATATGAAATATAGGTGATGAATATGATAGTCCTAGAATACTTGAAAAAATACCTTTCAAAAACGCGCAAGTATGTATTTTTTTACATTGCAGTTACTTCAGTATTGTGGATTATAGGAATTATTGTGCCTTACATCACAGGCATATATATTGATTATTTAGTATCAAAAAGTAATATAAGTATCATTTTATATTTTGTACTGTTACTGGGGATTATAAATATAGCAAACATTCTCATACAATATTTAACTGCTCTTTTCTCTACCAAATTGAATAATTTATTATTATACGAAATCTGCAATGATATCTATCAAAAGATATTTAAAACCAAACTGTCGGTCTTCAAAGATAAGGATAATGCATACTTAGTTGACCAAATTAATAATGATTCATCCACAGTAGTTGACTTTTTTTCAAATAATATTTCTAACTTAGTATTGCAAGTAATAACAATAATTGTCAGCGGTATTATTGTTTTAAAAGCTGATGTACTACTATGCGTTATAATTTTCTCGCTTATTCCATTTTATATATTTACATATGTGGTTTTTAGAAAAAAATTGTATAAAGCAAATTTGAAATACAAAAAAGAAGCAAATGAATACTACTCTAAAAAAGTCGAACAAATTAACAAATTGGTTTTTATAAAGAAGAATGTACTCTTTAATGAAATGAATGAGCGGTTAAATAAAGCATTTAATTCATTATTTAGAGTTGCGACTTCACAAGTGAAAACTAATTATATTTTCTCAAATCTAAATCAATTTATATTGATCATCTGCTATATATTTGTAATTGGAATTGGAGGTCATAAAGTTGTAATTGGCCAAATGAGTGTAGGGCAGTTCACTATAATTAACACCTACCTTTCAATGATCATCTCGTCAACCTCATATTTATTAAGTTTAGCAAGCTCATACCAAGAGACGAAAGTATCGATAGAACGGTTAAATGACATTATGAAATCTGAAAATGATATTTATGGTAGTGCAACACTTGTAGAATTAGAGAAAATAAGTATTAAAAAATTAGGTGTTAAATATTCTGGTGAAAGCGTATTTAGAGACTTTTCATATGATTTTTCTAAGGGTGAAATTTACGGGATATGTGGCCATAATGGTTCAGGCAAAACAACATTACTTAATACTATGATAGGTCTATATAGTGATCTTTACACAGGAGAGATAGCTTTTAATAATTGCTCCATAAAAGATTTGGATATGCTTAATATGAGGCGTTTTAAAATTTCTTATGTAGAACAGAATCCGGAGTTTTTAAATCTACCAATAGAGGAATATTTAAAATTTGGAATTAATTTTTCGAAAGAGACTGCTAGTAACCAAAATGAGCTTATAAATGCCTTTGGTCTTGAAGGGATGATAACAAAATCTAACCTTGAAAATATATTAATAAATGAAAATGGGAGCAACTTTTCTGGTGGTGAAAAGCAAAAATTATCTTTGATTCGTGCATTAAGTAAAGATTCATTCTTAACGATTCTTGATGAGCCAACATCAGCCCTAGATTCAAAGAGTGTAAGTGGACTTGTAGAAATATTGACTAAGCAAAAGTCAAGAAAGATAACAATCGTGGTATCACATGACCAGAGACTATTAGCAGCATGTGACCATATCCTGAATATCGAAATCCAAAAGGAACGTGATGATATTGGATTCCACAGTTATGGAGTTCTTTAGAAACATCGAAAAACAGTATGGGAATTATTCTCGACTATTTAAGTTATTTCAGACAAAGAATAAATCCTATTTATATGATGTGGGCACAGGCAAAGTAATGGAATGTAATGAAATAGAGTATACATTTCTAAATAACTTACAATTGTACGGAGATATAGCGAAGGTAATAAATCCTATTAAAGTTAATGATGATACATTGACTATTCTAATTGACTTAATACATGTTGCGCATGAGCAGCATTTATTCCAAGCTCCTCCTCTTTTATCCTTTGCACTATCAGAAGATGAGGTTTTAAAAAATGCAAAAAGCCATCTAGAACAGGTTACACTGGAGTTGACCGAACAATGTAATATGGCATGTCACTATTGCATATATCATTCAGGAAACATAGACTTCAGAGAGTTTGGACGTAGACACATGTCCTGGCAAGTAGCAGAGTTAGCAATTGATTATACTTTAAAAAACTCAGGTAAAAAAGTCGCGGTAACTTTTTATGGTGGGGAGCCATTAATAGAATTTAAATTATTAAAGCATTGTGTAGCCTATGCTCTGGAAAATGGCGCTGGTAAAGATCTAACTTTTTCAATGACAACAAATTTAACCTTAATGACTGCTGAAATCGCAGAATATCTATCTACAATCCCTAACTTTGGAGTTGTATGTAGTATTGATGGTCCAAAGGAAATACATGATTGTAGAAGGGTATTTAAAAATGGCGCGGGCACTTACGACAAGGCAATTCATGGTCTTAAATATCTAATTAATGCTTATGGAGAAAAAAGTAATTCCCTTATATCGCTAAGCATGGTAACACCCAGACCAACTAATGATGCGGTAATGAAAAAAATTCAAAATTTCTTTAATTCTCTTTCGTGGGTACCTAAGGATATTACTAAAAATATTTCTTATGTGAGACACTCGTCTGACATAGAGAAAACGATTACTAAAGAAAACCCTATACATTGTTATGATAACCCTGTAGGGAACTGGACAACTGATCTGATGTTAAATAATACTTATACATCACAAAGTAACCCATTCACAATCGATTTTTTACACAAACAATTCTCAATAATACATGATAGGATTTTAACTGAAACTCCTTACCCGAATTATAATTTAAATGGCTGCTGTTCACCTGCGACAAGAAGAATCTATGTAACGGCAAATGGAGATTTTCATTTATGCGAACGCATAGGAAAATCACCTTCAGTTGGGAATGTTTACAGTGGTTTAGATGAAACTGTGTTAATTGATCTTTATATAGAGGACTATTGTAAGGAAAGCTTACCACAATGTTCTGAATGTTGGGCTATACGTCTATGTTCGGTATGTTACGTCGAATGTTACGATAGTGACAAATTTAATATTGAAAAAAAGAGAATGGCTTGTAGGCGTTCTTTAGATATGCTAGAACATGCATTGATAAGCTATCATACTATCTTGGAAAACAAACCACATTTATTAGAAGCATTAAATCATATTACTTTGGTGTAATCTATAAACAAAGTAGAGTTGAAGGAGGATTATAAATGAGAATTGTAAATCCATTTGGAAAGAAGCCTTTAATGGCAAATAGTCTTGGAATTGTTCCTTTATCTTGCATATGTTCTTCCGGTAGTAATAACATACTTCATGATTTTGGACATGGCTCGAATTGTGCATGTAAATGTCGCCCTGATAGACAAATGAATAGTAGTGCAAACTATGATATGGCTTTGAGTTGATCTATTAAAGGATCAACGTTTGTAGAATATCAATTTTGAAAAAATCGCTTCTACTCAGTTAGATGAGTGGAAGCGATTTTTTATTAATCATTACAAAAATATGGAAACAAGTTTGCAGGGGAATATGGATCACAGGCAGACGGTGCATATTCAATCGTATGCGAAGCTCAGTCTTCGAAGTAACTCATTTGCAGTGTTCCATTTAGGGCAGTATTTCCAGATGGGAATCAAGTGAAGCTAATCTTTGATCGCTCCAGCGGCAAGATCGGAAATAAACTGGCGGCTGATAAAAAGAAACAAAATAATAAGAGGGAGTACAGCCAGCAGGGTGCCAGCAATGACCATCGCATAGTCCGTATTGTAAATTCCGTTCAACTGGGACAATGCAATCTGGAGCGTAAATTTGCGCTCATCCGTTAAAACGATTAACGGCCATAAGTAATCATTCCAAGCTCCTATAAAGGTAAATGCGCCGAGAAAAGCGAACGCAGGTCTTAAAATCGGCAGTGCTACATTCCAGTACAGCCGAAAAAAGCTGCACCCGTCCATACGCCCCGCATCCAGCAACTCTTTGGGAATGGATTCTTCTGCATACTGGCGGATCCAGAAAATGCCGAAAGCATTTATCATACCTGGGATGATGAGCGCTTTGAACGTACCTACCCATCCAAAGGAAGCCATCATGACAAAGGAGGGGACGAGCGAAAGTTGTGAAGGGACCATCATTGTTGCAAGCAGTATGACGAATAGCCCCTTTTTGCCCGGAAAATCAAACTTGGCGAATGCAAAACCAGCCAGTGAATCAAAAAACAGCACCAATAGGGTAACAGAACTGGCTACAAAAAGGGTATTAAAAAAAGCTCCAGCAAAATCAATCTGCTGCAATACTCTCGTTATGTTATCCAGGAAGTGGCTACCGAACCACAATTGTGGCGGAAAACGATAGATGTCTGAGGTTGTACGGGTCGCCATGACGATCAGCCAGTAAAACGGAAACATCGACAGGATGATCCCCACCAACAGCCCGGCATATAGAACAATGGATTTTGCACGTGTCTGCATCATGTTGTGACGCTCCTTCCATCGTTATTTTTTACCTTGAACGAGTTTCCAATTGATGATGGAGAATACAGCTATGATGAGAAACATGCCCCATCCGACGGCAGCACCATATCCAAAATAGTTGTTGATGAACGACTCGCGGTACAGGTATAAAACGATGGTCATGCCACTTGCCCCGGGACCGCCGTCATTACCGACCAGAACCTGTGGCTCAGTGAAGAGCTGCATACCGCCGATGGTGGACGTAATGACCGTAAATAAAATAACTGGGCGCAGCATGGGAATGGTGATGCGGAAAAAAACCTGTGCTCCGGTTGCGCCGTCTATTTTGGCGGCCTCATACAGCACATGCGGAATACTCTGGAGTCCAGCCAGATAGATGATGGCGTTGTAGCCCATCCATCTCCAGACGACCATGGAAGAAATGGCGATTTGGATACCCCACGGCACATTGAGCCATTGGATCATAGGTAGCCCCAAAAGCTGCAGAAGATAGTTGAGAAATCCAAAATTGTTGGCAAATAAGGCGCCGAAGATGATGGCAACAGCAACAATAGACGTCACATTGGGCAGGAAGAATCCAACTCGCCATAAGGTGCGCAATTTCACAAAAGGGGCATAAAGCAGAAAGGCAACAATAAGGGCTAGAAGTAGCATTGGAATCGTGGCATACACCCAGATCACAAACGTATTGCCTACAGCCTGCCAAAATTCGGTGTCTGTCACAAGGTAACGAAAGTTACCCCAACCGTTATAGGTCATGTCTCCGATCCCGTCCCATTTGTGAAACGCCAGGTACAATGAAAAGCCAATCGGAAACAAGCCAAAGATGGCAAACAGCAGATAAAATGGCGAGATCGCAGCATATACGGCCCGGTGCTTCCAGATTTCTCTCAGCATATTGTCCACACGCCTTTTTTGGATTTTGTTTTTTACCGCTGTAATTCCCGTTCAATTCGTTGCATCGTTTCCGACCATAATGCGTCGGGATCGGCATCTTGTTTGGCCACATTGGAAAGACGGCGGGTCACTATGCCATGGATGACAGGATAGCGCTCGCCGAAATAGCTGCTTTTCACATGACGTGCGGAGGCGGCAAAAATGAGACCAGTGGCCTGACCACCAAAGAAAGGCTCGGGTGTCTCCATGACTGGATCGTCATAGACGCCGGGAGTGGATGGGAACAGCCCGATTTTGTGGTAGGCTTCCAGTTGGTGTTCCGGGTTTTGCAGCCAGGTCAGGACTTCAAAGGCTTCTTTGGGGTGTTGGCTGGATTTGAGGATAGAGATGAAAGAACCTCCCAGATTGCCGTCTCCTCCAGGAGCCCGAGCGACTCTCCATTTGCCTGTTGTATCCGGTGCAGCCTCTGTGAGAACTTGCTTCATCCAGATTGCCCCTACGAACGAGGCGATTTTACCGTTATTGACCGAAGCGTTCCATTCGGGAGTCCAGCCATCCGCATTGGCGAGCAGATGCTTCCTATGGAAATCCACAGCGGTTTTCCAGCCTAGGCGGATGTCAGGAGATTGATTGCCGACATAACTTCCGTCCGGCTTGAAGTATAGGTTCGTATGCTGAGCAAGCACTTGATTGTAAACGTTTACAATATTATCAGCCAAAAACGAACGACTTCCGAATTTCTGACGAAGTTGTTCTCCGGCTGCCATGTAATCATCCCATGTACGGATAGAGGAACTGACCTGTTCAGGATCACTAGGTAAGCCCGCCTGTTCAAACAGGTCGCTACGATAGAAGAGGGCGGTGGGTCCAGTATCCATAGGAAATGCAATCATTTTACCATCAGGAGTGATCCCCTGATTCCATTTCCATTCCAAATATTGATCCTTCAGGCGATCTGCTCCGAGTTCCCTTAAATCATAAAAATGATCTGCACTGGGGAACAGCTCCACCATCCAGTCGTTCAGAGCTACGATGTCTGGTTCATCGGAACGAGCTGCGAGCGTTGTCTTCAGTTTGGCTTTAAAGTCACCGCCTATTTTTTGAGTTTTTAATTCAATGTCGGGGAACTGTTTTTCCGCCTGGGCGAGCAATTCATCATCAATAGAACGATTCCAATACCATAATGTAAGCGTTATCTTTTTTCCGTTTGACAAATTAGTTTCAGATGATTGGCCTTCAGAGGACAGGGACCCACTACAACCACTAATCATAGTGAGAAAAGCAAGACATAATATCAGCCATTGTACTGTCTTCACGTCATTTCCCTCCTTGCTGTCTGAATAATCTGCCTACTGAACAAGTTGTAAAATGGTTTAGCTCCATCATATGAAGCTGTTACCCATTTATGTGCATTGCCTTAACCAAAAACAAAAAATTTGAAACGTTTATCCATAAAAAAAAGCACGTGCGTCTGTTATAGGAAGATCGCACGTGTTTAAGTCAGGGGATTAGCTTCATGACATCAATCGTTGTATCTCATCTTTCAGAGTTTCGGACCGAGTACCGAAAATAACCTGCAGGGTACCGTTCCCAAGCCTGATAATTCCTGACGCTCCGAGCTGCTTAAGAGCTTGATCGTTAACCACTTTGTCGTCTTTGACGACAAGGCGTAGCCGTGTGATACAGGCATCAATGCTTTGGATGTTGTCTGAACCGCCGAGATAGGTTAGGACCTTGTCTGCATGACTGGACTGAGTGTCGGATAGAGTGCTTGCCTTTCCGTGGGGTATGGATTCGTTAGCCTCAGATAGGGGATTGTCATCTACATCGTCTTCACGCCCGGGAGTCTTTAGGTTGAATTTGAGAATGATGAAGCGGAATAGAAAATAATACACGAAGGCGAAGACAAGCCCGATCGGGATCATTCGCAAAGGGTGAGTGGAGAGCTTCATATTGACCAGATAGTCAATGAGACCTGCTGAAAAAGAAAAGCCGAGTTTGACATCCAATAGGTATACGACCAGACCGCTCAGCCCTGTTAGCAGAGCATGAACGCCGTAAAGCAATGGTGCAATGAACATAAACGAAAATTCGAGGGGCTCAGTAATTCCGGTCAGGAACGATGCTAGCGCAGAACCAATAAAGATGGAAGCGACAGCTTTACGTTTTTCCGGTTTGGCCGTATGGATGAATGCGAGAGCCGCCGCAGGCAGAGCGAACATCATAATGGGGAAGAAGCCGGACATGAACATACCTGCCGATGTATCACCTGCAAAAAAACGCGTCAGATCACCATGAACAACTTCACCTGCAGCATTGGTATAGTCACCAATTTGAAACCATGCGATCGAGTTCAACACATGATGCAAACCGAGCGGGATCAGCAGCCGATTGGCAATCATAAACACCATTGACCCGATTCCGCCAAAGCCGACAATCCAGTTGCCGAAGGCTGCAATTCCATCTTGTATCGGACTCCAGATCATGCCGAGCAGAATGGCTAGAATCATGGTCGTGAAGGCGGTAATCATGGGGACAAAACGTTTGCCCGAAAAAAAGCCAAGCCAATCTGGAAGCTGAATATTGTGATATTTTTTGAACAGGTAAGCAGACCATCCGCCGATAAAAATACCACCCAATACGCCCATGTCCAGCTTGACGTCGTCTGGAATATACGCAAATATACCCGGTACGGCCGCCAAAATACGGGTCAGCACCAAGTAGGCAATGACCGCCGAAAGTGCGGCTACCGCGTCGCCTGCCAGGCCAATAGCAACACCGATGGAGAAAATGAGCGCCAGGTTGCCGAAGATGGCACCCGCCCCTTCGTTCAGAAAAGGAGTGACATAATGATTGAGAAATCCACCCACTCCAGGACCAAGCGGAATGTCTGTTTCATAATTAATGAGAGCTAGCCCTTGCAAAATCCCTGCGGCAGGTAAAGTAGCTACTGGAAGCATTAACGACTTGCCGATTTTTTGTAGAAATTTCAGCATAACATTCTTCCCTTCTTCATCAAGTTTGGGAGTGTCGTATTCATCCTGAAATCCTTACGTCCAGCCATTTTTTTACATCATAAATCGCGCAATCTAACATGGTCAACGATTATTTTAGAATACAAAAAGACGTAAATCCGTAGTTGACATCGCTTACATGCTTATATAATATCAAATTTAAGTTAATAATCGTGACGGAGACGAGAGAGCCACGCAGACATCCCATGGTACAGCACAGGGTTGGTTTGTGATGGCTTTTCTTTTTTTGCGCGATGAAAACGATCAAAATCGGAGGATCTATTGAGGAGGTTGGTTGTATGTCGCCATACGCAGCCGAATTCATAGGGACAATGATTCTTATTGCCCTAGGTGGCGGAGTGTGCGCAGGGGTGTCCCTGAAAAAGTCATTTGCTCACGCTTCCGGCTGGATTGTGATCGGAATGGGGTGGGGGCTCGCGGTAGCTATTGCGGTGTATGCGGTGGGTCAAATCAGCGGAGCGCATTTGAATCCGGCAGTTACACTCGCGTTGGCATTTCAGGGTAGTTTTCCATGGCAGGATGTTCCCGGCTATATTATGGCCCAGCTTTTTGGGGCCATGGCGGGTGCAGTGATCGTCATTTTGCATTATTGGCCCCACTGGAAAGAGACGGAGGACGCAGCAACCAAACTCAGTGTATTTGCGACAGGACCAGCTATTGATCATCCGTTTGCCAACGTGCTTAGTGAAATGATAGGTACTTTTATCTTTGTCCTTGCCTTACTGTCGTTTGGTGCCAATTCATTTACAGACGGCCTGAAACCGCTGATTGTTGGTTTTTTGGTTGTCAGTATCGGTTTATCCCTTGGAGGTACAACGGGTTATGCCATCAATCCAGTGAGGGATTTTGGACCGCGTCTGATGCATTATTTGCTACCGATTCCCGGGAAGGGAGCATCCAACTGGGGATACGCATGGGTGCCCATTGTAGGACCGCTATTGGGGGGATCTTTCGCAGGGCCATTTTATCAGGCCATTTTTAAGGGAAGTGTAACTTCGGCTTTCTGGATTTTATTAGGGGTCATCGCGGTGGTACTTTTGATTACCTTCCGTATCAGTCGTACTTATAAAAATCATAAAATGAATCATAAGCTAACAGCGTAAAAACGATGGATTTACACGGGGAGAGATGAACATGGGAAAATATATTTTGTCACTAGACCAGGGAACGACAAGTTCAAGAGCGATTTTGTTCAATAGCGAAGGAGATGTGGTGTACTCAGCCCAGCGGGAATTTCCGCAATATTTTCCTCACCCCGGCTGGGTAGAGCAGAATGCGAATGAAATCTGGAGCTCTATTCTGGGCGTTATTGCCTCCTGTCTTTCCGAATCGGGTGTAAAAGCTAACCAAATTGCTGCCATCGGCATTACCAATCAGCGTGAATCGGTGGTCGTGTGGGACAAAAATACAGGATTACCCGTGTATAACGTACTCGTATGGCAATCACGCCAAACCGCGGATATTTGCGAAGAATTGAAGCGGCAAGGGCATGAGGAGTTGTTTCACAGCAAAACAGGGTTATTGATCGACCCGTATTTTTCAGGCACTAAAGTAAAGTGGATACTGGATCATGTAGAAGGCGCGCGCGAAAAGGCGGAACGAGGCGACTTGTTCTTCGGTACGATTGACTCGTGGCTAATCTGGAAACTATCCGGCGGAAAGGCTCATGTAACAGACTACTCCAATGCGGCCAGAACGCTGATGTACAATATTTACGAGCTCAAGTGGGATGAAGAGCTGCTGGACATTCTGGGTGTTCCAAAAATCATGCTGCCTGAGGTAAGGCCCTCTTCCGAGGTATATGCGCACACCGTGGATTATCATTTTTTTGGTCAGAATGTACCGATCGCTGGTGCAGCAGGTGACCAGCAGGCAGCCTTGTTCGGTCAGGCTTGTTATGAAAAAGGAATGATCAAAAACACTTACGGCACAGGCTGCTTTATGCTGATGAATACGGGGGATCAGCCTGTTGAATCCAAGCACGGTCTGATCACGACCATCGCTTGGGGACTGGAGGAAGGCAAAGTGCAATACGCACTTGAGGGGAGTGTGTTTGTTGCGGGCTCGGCGATCCAGTGGCTGCGAGACGGGCTGCGCATGTTCCGTGAGGCGAAGGACAGTGAGCCTTATGCGGCCCGTGTTTCCTCTACAGAAGGGGTGTATCTTGTACCCGCTTTTGTCGGACTAGGCAGCCCCTACTGGGATAGCGAGGTGCGTGGAGCGATGTTCGGTCTGACGCGGGGAACCACAAAAGAGCATTTTATCCGCGCCACCTTGGAGTCGCTCGCTTATCAGACCAAGGATGTGCTTACAGCTATGGAGATTGACTCAGGTATTACGGTGAAGATGTTGCGAGTGGATGGTGGAGCTGTGTTGAACAATTTTCTGATGCAATTCCAGAGCGATATTCTGGATGCGACGGTGGAACGGCCGGTCATCCATGAGACAACAGCGCTGGGTGCCGCATGTCTGGCAGGCTTGGCGGTTGGATACTGGAAGAGTACAGATGAACTTCGTAAGCGAGTGAGGGTGGAAACTTCCTTTACCCCTACGATGGATGAAGCAACACGTGACAGCCTGTATGAAGGCTGGAAAAAGGCCGTGAATGCAACGATGGCCTATAAGTAATAGCTTAAACGAAGAGGCTCTATATATTTAAACTGTAAAAAGGTGACTTCTGAATTTCAACAGGAGTCACCCTTTTTGAGGTATATGCTATCCCTTGATCCTCGTATGGTTCCAATTTTGCCGGGCTCCGCAAGAGGTACGAATGACTAGTTCGGGCTCTACTTTAATACATTTCGTATCCATTTGTTTATTCATCAGGTCAAACAGCACCATGGCGGCTAGACGACCTATTTTTTGCTTGTCTTGTTTTACAGTCGTCAATGGAGGATCGGTATAACGACAGGCTTCAATATCATCACAGCCTACTACAGCAATATCCTCGGGTACCCTCAAGCCG
Organism: Paenibacillus sp. AK121; assembly: GCF_019042715.1. Taxonomy (NCBI): domain Bacteria; kingdom Bacillati; phylum Bacillota; class Bacilli; order Caryophanales; family Paenibacillaceae; genus Paenibacillus; species Paenibacillus sp. AK121. The sequence goes on along the minus strand of NZ_JAHPJM010000006.1, from coordinate 53,602 downwards.
TTTTCCTTAAAAGCACGGATGGCACCAAAGGCAAGCAGGTCGGTAGCCGCAAAAACAGCTCTTGGTAAATCTCCTTGCTGTATCCACGCCTTCGCGATCTGGTATCCATCCTCTGCCGCATAGTCATTACCATACACGATCCATTCAGGTCTTACATCAAGACTAAACCGCTTTAGTGAAGCGATAAACGCTTCCTCTCTCTCTTTAATAACCAAGGAGGGGCGTTCAATGCCTATAAAACCCATCTCGCGGTATCCATTCATGTAAAAGTGCTCAACAACCTTCATTGAGATCTTTTGATTGTCGGACATAATGTAGCAGGAACTGGCTCCGGTTAGCTCAATATCGACACCGATGCAGGGGATAAGACTGGCGTCGAGATCGAAAACACTTTTCTCCACTTCGTCCCCAGCAATAATAATGCACCCGTCCACTGAAAAATATTTCGAGCGAGCCAAATAGTCCTCTCCATTATCCAGAAATTTTTCATTTGAAAAAAACAGCAGGTCATAACCGAGCAAGCCAATCTGCTTTTTGAAAACATTAATGATGTCCACAAAAAAAGGATGACTAAAATCGACATTCAGCTTGCCAGCGAATATAACGCCTACCAGATTGGATTTTTTGGTAGCAAGTGTTTTAGCCGAGGAGGAAGGTCTATAGCCTGTTTCCTCCATAATTTTAAGTACTCGCTGCCGGGTTTCCTCACTGATATCTGTGTAATTGTTTATGATTTTCGAAACCGTCGCTACTGAAACGCCTGCCATACTAGCTATTGTTTTTATATTCATGGAATCCTCCGCAACTAAACTGATTTAGTTAAATTGACTTTGTATTTCAAATTCAATGATTACTCGTATTCTATGCTACCTCATAGATGGGAGTCAACAGAGTTAATAAAGGATTTATCCTAATATTTTAAGGAGTAACAACGATAATTTAACGGTGATTATATTTTTTTGATATTTCATAATTCTCTATTTACAAATACAGGTTATTCGATACATAATAGTAGCTGTAATTAACTAAACCGCTTTCGTAAAAATGAATGCATTTACCGCTGGTTATTTTGCATATTTTCCTCCAGCGCTTTATTGTCGGCGGTGTAATGGCCGGAGCTGTGAAGTCTTTATTTCTGAAAGGAAGGTACCGAGTATGAGTGAGAATATCTTTGTATTTCCTGATACGTTTATGTGGGGAACTTCAACCTCTTCCTATCAAATTGAAGGTGGCACAAAAGAGGGCGGTAGAACGCCCTCCATTTGGGATACTTTCTGTCAAATTCCCGGGAAGGTGATCGAAGGGGATTGTGGAGATGTGGCTTGTGACCATTTTCACCGCTTTAAAGAAGACGTGCAATTAATGAAACAGCTTGGTTTTTTACATTATCGTTTTTCTGTGGCTTGGCCGCGCATTATGCCCGCGCCCGGCGTGGTCAACGAACAAGGGCTGCTCTTCTATGAGCATCTGCTGGATGAGCTTGAGTCGGCCGGGCTAATTCCAATGCTGACTCTGTATCACTGGGATTTACCGCAGTGGATTGAGGACGAAGGTGGATGGACGCAGCGAGAGATTATCCAACATTTTAAAACGTATGCCTCTGTAATCATGGACCGATTTGGCCAGCGAATTAACTGGTGGAATACGATAAACGAGCCTTATTGCGCTTCTATTTTGGGATATGGTACAGGGGAGCATGCCCCTGGGCATGAGAACTGGAAAGAAGCCTTTACTGCCGCCCATCATATTTTGATGTGTCATGGGATTGCGATCAATTTGCACAAGGAAAAAGGATTAACAGGTAAAATTGGCATTACGCTAAACATGGAACATGTGGATGCCGCTTCCGAGCGACCCGAGGACATTGCTGCTGCCGCCAGAAGGGATGGCTTTATTAATCGTTGGTTTGCTGAGCCATTGTTTAACGGAAAGTATCCTGAAGATATGGTGGAATGGTACGGAACGTATCTGAATGGATTGGATTTTGTACAGCCTGGTGATCTGGAGCTGATTCAGCAGCCGGGAGATTTTGTAGGCATTAACTATTATACCCGCAGTATCATTCGAGCAACTAACGACGCCTCATTGCTGCAAGTAGAGCAGGTTCACATGGAGGAGCCAGTAACAGACATGGGATGGGAGATTCACCCTGAATCCTTTTATAAGCTGCTGACGCGGATTGAGAAGGATTTTAGCAAGGGCTTACCCATTCTGATTACGGAAAATGGAGCAGCGATGAAGGATGAACTGGTGAATGGACAGATTGAAGATACCGGGCGTCAGCGCTATATTGAAGAGCATTTAAAGGCGTGTCATCGCTTTATCCGGGAGGGAGGTCAGCTCAAGGGCTATTTTGTCTGGTCTTTCTTTGATAACTTTGAATGGGCCTGGGGATATAGCAAGCGTTTTGGTATTGTACATATCAATTATGAGACGCAGGAACGGACCCCCAAACAAAGTGCGCTGTGGTTCAAGCAAATGATGGAGAAGAACGGGTTTTAAACAGAAAACCAGGTGCAAGTTAGCGATAGCTTCAATTTATGTAGGCCGTCATGCTGTAAAACAGAGCATAACGGCTTTTTAATTTTATAAATCCTTGCGTCAGGTAGGGGATCTATGCAGAAATATCTTGCAAATCCAATATAACAGGGCAGTGGTCACTGCCTGTAATATGGCAATCAATACTCGCATCCATTAATAGCGGACGAAGCCTCTCTGAGACGAGGAAGTAATCAATCCGCCAGCCGATATTCCGTTCCCTCACCTTTGGCATGTAGGACCACCAGGAATAAACATCTGTCCGATCAGGATAAAAATATCTGAAGGTATCTATAAATCCGGCGTTGAGCAGCTGTGACATGCGGTCTCGTTCCTCGGGTGTGAAGCCAGCATTACCGTAGTTGGCTTTAGCATTTTTAAGGTCGATCTCCTGATGAGCCACGTTCAAGTCTCCGCAAATGATGACAGGCTTCTGAGCGTCTAGTTGTTGCAGATAGCTGCGAAAACGGTCTTCCCATTCCAGTCTATATGGCAATCGCGATAAGTCTCGTTTCGTATTTGGTGTGTACACATTGACGAGGTAAAATTTTTCGAATTCTAGTGTAATAGTTCGACCCTCTGGCTCTTCATTTTCTTCAAGTCCATAATGCACAGAGAGCGGCTTGATTTTGGTGAAAATAGCTGTGCCGGAGTACCCTTTTTTCTCAGCGTAATTCCAGTATTGAACGTATTCCTCCATGTTCTCCATGAGGATTTGTCCTTCTTGAAGCTTCGTTTCCTGTACGCAAAAAATATCAGCATTCGTTTCTTTTAGATAAGTATAAAATCCTTTGGTTACACAGGCTCTTAAGCCATTTACATTCCAAGATATTAATTTCATTTGATTAAACTCCTTACTACTCCACGCAGTCAAGCGGTGTAATGGTATACCCTCGATAAAAGGCTGTCCCAGACAAACGCTCAAACAGCGCTGCGGAAACAGCCTTTTCTACATTAAAGTAGGTTGTAATACGATGCTAGGCTCTAACATCCACAGTGGGTCCTATTTCGCTGGAAAATAAAAAAAGCTTCCTAAACAGGAAGCTTCGGCTATACGTCCCAGGAGGGATTCGAACCCCCGACCGACGGCTTAGAAGGCCGTTGCTCTATCCAGCTGAGCTACTGGGACATAAAATTCAAGCGAATATTAATATATCATATGGATGAAAAAGATACAAGTCTTATTTTGCATATATCGCTTATTTGGCCTCTACACCACATAAATTCAGAATACACATCGTTTTTTTTGCCTTATAAAAGGGTATGTTAGAATACAGGTGAATATGTTGAAGACGAGTGGTTGAACTTCGGCTGCTGTTTCTCATATAATCTACAAATACTTTAGCTTGCGGAGGAGAGGGGGTGCCTTGAAAATAAAGGACTCCAAGGTGACGACAAAAGAAAATAATATCGTATTGTTTCCGAAGACACTGGACTACTATCAAATTCAACTTACGGTGATGCTTGAGAACGAACGTTACGGAGAGGCGATGGCGATGCTGCGTTTTTTGATGCAGTGTCAGGGACAGGAGCAGAAACAATACGATGAATGGAACGCTCTGTTACAATGGCTGGAAGCTGCATTTCCACAGTACGCTGACAGCGGGGCGGCAACGGACAATGTGGAAGAAGACGAAGTCAGTGAAGTTGAGTTGGCTCGCCGTCATGCACGCTTTAAGCAGGAACAGGATGCAGGCTACGGTAACAAGCTTTTGCAGATGGCTATGGATCAACCGTTATCCGAACAGACGATTCTAGCTTTGGAACAGCTATCCTACTTGGAACTGCCGGAGATCGACGATGCCTTGCTTCGCTGGATTACTGAACGGGAAATCCATCCTCTTCTCCAATTCCGTGTTCTACAGACAATGAGACGCCGTGGAATGGAAGGGACGATAGAAATCAGACGGGGTGATGAAAAGACGGAAATCGATATTGAAACGGTTCCGTTACAGCCCGATGAGTTTCCAGAGGCGATTATGCGTATTTTGGAACGGGTAGCTGACCAGACTGAAGTGCATGAGCCTACACTATTCTATTTTGCACAGGAGCTATGGTCACAGTTTGTGATGGCAGTGTACGGTACGAAAGATTATAGATCAATGTTGGTGGAAGAGGACGGGATGCCGGATATTTGGGCAGCAGCACTCCATCAGACCGTTTCGGAAAGTTTGAACGGGAACAATAATGAGGAAGAAACCCGCGCTATATATGGCATTACAGATGCACTACGCTTCCGTTTTGAGCAAGCGTATCGGTCGATGCGATTATTCGTCGCGGCGGGAATGAACACTCCTTAATGACCGGAAACGTTTACCTGTTAAAGCATTCAAGGGCTGCCCTTGAAAAAGACAGTAATGTTAGATATACTATAGTGGTTATTTTGTGTGCGTTGATTGTAATGAAAACTAAGTGAAGATTTTGTTGGAGGGGAAAGCATAAAATGAAAGCAACTTGGGAGAAAATAGAGAAGAACCTTGGGGTTCTTGAAGTTGAGGTAGACGCGGATCGTGTAGCCGCTGCACTCGACAAAGCTTTTAATAAAGTGGTTAAACAAGTAAGTGTACCAGGATTCCGTAAAGGTAAAGTACCACGTCCTATCTTTGAAAAACGTTATGGTATTGAAAGTCTGTACCAGGATGCAATTGACTTCCTGTTGCCAGAAGCATACAGCCAAGCTGTAGAGCAAACAGACATCTTCCCAGTAGATAGCCCTGATGTTGAAATTGATCAATTTGCTAAAGGTGAATCTTTCAAATTCAAAGCAAAAGTTACGGTTAAACCTGAAGTAACTTTGGGCGATTACAAAGGCGTAGAAGTGCCTGTAAGCAAAAACGAAGTAAGCGACGAAGAACTGGCTCAAGAGCTGGAGCGCCTGCAACAACGTCATGCTGAATTGGTTGTTGTTGATGAAGATGCTGCTCAATCCGGCGATACAGCTATCATTGACTTCGACGGTTCCGTAGACGGCGTACAATTCGAAGGTGGACAAGCTGAGAAGTATTCTCTGGAACTGGGTTCCAATACCTTCATCCCTGGCTTTGAAGACCAAGTGATTGGTTTGCACACTGGTGATTCCAAGGACGTTGAAGTAACGTTCCCTGAGAACTACCATTCTGCTGACCTCGCTGGTAAACAAGCTGTATTCAAAGTGAAAGTTCATGAACTGAAACGCAAAGTTCTTCCTGAATTGGACGATGAATTTGCTAAAGATGTAAGTGAATTTGACACACTTGCTGAATTCAAGGAAGACTTGAAAAAGCAATTGCTGGAGCGCAAAGAAAACGAAGCTAAAGCAGCTCGTGAGGGCGCTGTAGTGGAGAAAGTTGCTGAAAATGCAACAATCGACATTCCTGAAGCAATGGTCAAGAGTGAAGTGCAAAACATGGTTCGCGATTTCGACAACCGTCTGCGCAGCCAAGGCATGAACCTTGAAATGTTCCTCGGCTTCTCCGGTCAAAGCAAAGAAGACCTGGAAGAGCAAATGAAAGCAGATGCTGAGAAGCGCGTACGCAACAACCTCGTGCTGGAGCAAGTGGCTAAAGCAGAAAACATCGAAGTTTCCGAAGCGGAAATTAATGAAGAACTGCAAAACATGGCTGACACTTACAAACGTTCTGTAGAAGAGATCCGCAGCATTCTGGAAAGTAACGGCTCGTTCGCTAACTTGAAAGAAGAGATCTCCCTGCGCAAAACAATCGCTTTGCTGGTGGAAAACAGCAAAGAAGTTGAAGCGCCAGCTGCAGCTGCTGAGTAATTTAAACGATAAAATATACGGTGTAGGCTGTAACAGGCTGCAACGTAGTAATTAGATAAGGATAAGGCACGTAGTGAAAGTTACGTGCCTTATTTTTACCTTAGACAACCCAAATTTTAGTCGTTTATGGAAAGCGCTGTGAATGGTGTTTTCTGTTTTACATAAGTCACTACCGTACATTTGCACATACATACGAAACATGGTTAAATATGAGAAGGTCTCGGCAGGGTGTCTGTACATAGCCTGCACTTCATATATGAGCAGGCAAATATGACACGAGACTCTGAACATGTTAAAATATTTTGTAAGGTGTTCACGTTTCATGATTGCCGCTTCCGTTTTAATGGGACATAAGGAAGCGGATGAATACAGGTGTTCATTTTAATAAAGAAAAGAGGTTGGTCGTGATGAGTCTCGTCCCTATGGTTGTGGAACAAACGAATCGAGGAGAACGATCTTACGATATTTACTCGCGGTTGCTTAAGGATCGCATCATTTTCCTAAGTGGCCCGATTGATGACGATGTCGCCAATCTCGTCATTGCACAGCTATTGTTCCTTTCTGCGGAAGACCCGGAGAAGGACATTAATTTGTACATTAACTCGCCAGGCGGTTCTGTTACTGCAGGCATGGGTATATATGATACAATGCAATTCATTAAGCCGGATGTATCGACGATTTGTGTAGGTATGGCTGCTAGTATGGGTTCTTTATTGCTCACAGCTGGTGCACCAGGCAAAAGATATGCACTTACCAATAGTGAAGTTATGATCCACCAGCCGCTCGGCGGCATTCAGGGGCAAGCCTCCGACATGCTGATTCATGCGGACTGGATTATCAAAACACGTGCCAAGCTGAATCAAATCTATGTGGAGCGTACAGGTCAGCCCCTCGAAAAAATCGAACGTGATACTGACCGGGATTTCTTCATGGAAGCGGAAGAGGCAAAAGCATACGGTATCATTGACCAGGTGCTGTCTAAACCGATTAATCTGTAAAGGGGTGGCTCTATGTTTAAATTTAATGATGAAAAAGGACAATTAAAATGTTCTTTCTGCGGTAAATCTCAGGATCAGGTTCGCAAGCTTGTTGCCGGACCGGGCGTATATATATGTGATGAATGCATCGAGTTGTGCACGGAAATTGTGGAGGAAGAATTGGGTCATGAAGAAGAAGTAGATCTGAAAGACATTCCAAAACCAATGCAAATCCGTGAAATTCTGGACCAATATGTTATTGGTCAGGATCAAGCGAAAAAATCACTGTCTGTTGCGGTGTATAATCACTACAAACGTATTAATACACAAAACAAAATTGATGATGTGGAACTGCAAAAAAGTAACATTTTGATGCTTGGACCTACAGGTTCGGGTAAAACGTTGCTTGCGCAAACCATGGCTAAAATTTTGAACGTCCCATTTGCTATCGCAGATGCCACTTCCCTTACGGAAGCGGGTTATGTGGGTGAAGACGTTGAAAACATTTTGCTGAAACTGATTCAAGCTGCCGATTATGATGTAGAAAAAGCAGAACGCGGCATTATCTACATTGACGAAATTGATAAAGTAGCTCGTAAATCTGAAAACCCGTCCATTACCCGTGACGTATCGGGTGAAGGTGTACAGCAAGCATTGCTTAAGATTTTGGAAGGCACGGTTGCTTCTGTACCTCCGCAAGGCGGTCGCAAGCATCCACATCAAGAATTCATTCAAATTGATACTACGAATATCCTGTTCATTTGTGGCGGTGCCTTTGATGGTCTGGAGCAAATGATCAAACGTCGTATCGGTAAGAAGGTCATCGGCTTTAACGCGACTAGTGAACAAAAAGATCTGAAACCAGGCGAATATACCTCCATGGTATTGCCTGAGGATCTGTTGAAGTTCGGTCTGATTCCGGAATTCGTAGGACGTTTGCCAGTCATTTCGACGCTGGAGCCACTTGATGAGAAGACATTGGTTCGTATTTTGTCTGAACCGAAAAATGCGTTGACCAAGCAATACCAGAAGATGCTGGAACTGGACAATGTGCAGCTGGAGTTTAAACAAGATGCTCTGGAAGCCATTGCTCGTGAGGCGATCAAGCGTAACACGGGTGCTCGTGGCCTTCGCGCAATTATTGAAGGTATTATGCTTGACGTTATGTACGAAGTTCCTTCCCGTGATGATGTGACGACTTGCGTCATCAACGAGCAGGTAGTAAAAGACAAAATTGCACCGGAACTCGGTGGTACAGATAAGGATAAAAAACAAGAAGAGAGCGCCTAAGGATTGATACTTCGCGATCTCTACAACATGAGAAGCCAGATCTCCACTTCACGAAACCTGTATGAGGTTTTATGGGGTGGAGGTTTGGCGTTAATGGGAGAGAAAAGTATATGTTCTTAAGACAAGACACACGTCCCGTTCAAGTCGGGAATCTGACGATTGGCGGCAGCAATGAAGTCATCATCCAAAGCATGTGCACAACCAAGACGGCAGATGTGGAAGCTACAGTAGCCGAGATTCTTCGTTTGGAAGAAGCCGGATGTCAGATAGTGCGGGTTACCGTCAACAATGAGGAAGCTGCCGCAGCTATTAAAGAAATTAAGAAGCGGATTCATATTCCGCTGGTTGCAGACATTCACTTTAATCACAAGCTGGCTCTACTGGCAATTGAAAATGGAATTGACAAGGTTCGCATTAACCCAGGCAACATTGGACGACGTGAAAAAGTGGAAGCTGTCGTTAAGGCATGTAAAGAAAAGGGGATTCCGATTCGGATTGGTGTTAACGCCGGATCATTGGAACAGCATTTACTGGATAAGTATGGCTACCCTACGCCAGAAGCGATGGTAGAAAGTGCACTGTACCATATCGGGATACTGGAAGAGCTTGATTTCCATGATATTATCGTATCACTGAAGGCTTCTGACGTTCCAATGGCGATTGCCGCTTACACGAAGGCAGCTGAAATTATTAAGTATCCCCTCCATTTGGGCATCACCGAAGCCGGTACACTCTTTACTGGAACGGTTAAAAGCGCGGCAGGTATGGGAGCTCTGTTGGCAGCAGGTATCGGGTCCACTATGCGTATTTCGCTAAGTGCCGATCCGGTAGAAGAAGTGAAGGTAGCACGGGAGTTGCTCAAAACGTTTGGGTTGATCACGAACGCAGCTACATTGATTTCTTGTCCGACTTGTGGGCGTCTGGATATTGATCTGTTCTCTATTGCGAACGAGGTAGAGGATTACATTGCAAAACTCAAGGTGCCGATTAAAGTATCTGTACTAGGGTGTGCAGTTAACGGCCCGGGTGAAGCGAAGGAAGCTGATATCGGAATTGCCGGAGCACGCGGAGAAGGTCTATTGTTCCGTTATGGAAAGATGATTCGCAAAGTCCCTGAGGCTGAAATGGTTGACGAATTGAAAAAAGAAATTGATATCATCGTCAAAGCTTATGAGGAAACAGGTAAAATACCCGGACGTGAAGAGCGTCACACTGCCGAGAAAGTGTAGGCATAAGCGGTTATTTTAAAAATAGGTATAATCATAAACTATTGTCATTGTTTAAACACCGTGGAGAGCAGCTCTGCTACAGAACTGTTCTTCGCGGTGTTTTTGTATTTCTCTCTGATCTTTTGAAAGACAGCCGTTTAGCTCTCGTGGAAAAGGAAATACTGTCTTTCATAGAACAGCATTTTCAAATTGCTGAGATGAGAAACGGAGGGAATACGATGGACTTGACTATGATATTGTTATTGGTGCAAATGTTTTTTGGGATTGTTATTGGTCTGTATTTCTGGAACCTTCTACGGAGCCAGAAAACGAACCGTAGTGCGGTGGATCGGGAATCTCGGAAGGAATTGGATAAGTTGCGCAAATTGCGCTCTATTTCACTTACTAAGCCGCTGGCTGAACGCACACGTCCTGCCACGTTACAGGATATCGTCGGTCAGAAGGATGGGCTGCGTGCGCTCAAGGCGGCGTTATGCAGTGCGAATCCGCAGCATGTCATTATTTATGGCCCCCCTGGTGTAGGGAAAACGGCAGCCGCACGTGTGGTGCTGGAAGAGGCCAAGAAGAATCAGTCCTCCCCGTTCAAAGGGGATGCTAAATTCACGGAAATTGATGCCACAACGGCCCGTTTTGACGAGCGTGGTATTGCGGACCCGTTAATTGGTTCAGTACATGATCCAATCTACCAAGGGGCAGGAGCGATGGGGGTAGCAGGTATCCCTCAACCTAAACCCGGAGCTGTAACGAAGGCTCATGGAGGGGTGCTGTTTATTGATGAGATTGGCGAGCTGCATCCAACGCAGATGAATAAGCTGTTGAAAGTGCTGGAGGACCGAAAGGTATTTTTGGAAAGTGCATATTACAATTCAGAAGATTCGCATACGCCTGCTTACATTCACGATATTTTTCAAAACGGTTTGCCAGCGGATTTCCGCTTGGTTGGTGCGACGACCCGTTCACCGCATGAGCTGCCACCTGCTATTCGATCCCGGTGCATGGAAATTTATTTCCGTGCCCTGCAGCCGCAGGAGATTGCTCGTATTGCTGAAGATGCTGTACACAAGCTAGGCTTTGGTCCTTGTCCAGAGGCAGTAGAGGTTGTACAGCGTTACGCGACCAACGGCCGGGAGGCAGTCAATATGATCCAGCTTGCTGCTGGTTTGGCACTTACCGAGAAAAGGGAACGACTCGATGCTTCGGACGTGGAATGGGTAGCGGGTAGCAGCCAAATTCAACCCCGTCCTGATCGGAAAATACCGGGCTTGCCGCAAATCGGATTCGTTAACGGATTAGCCGTATACGGTCCGAACATGGGGATGCTGCTGGAAATTGAAGTTACTGCGGTTCCGGTTCCCGAAGGAAAGGGAAGCTATAATATTACGGGTGTTGTGGATGAAGAAGAGATCGGAGGTAACTCCCGAACACTGCGTCGTAAGAGCATGGCTAAAGGCTCTGTAGAAAATGTTCTGACTGTTTTGCGTACGCTCGGTTTATCCCCCTCCAATTACGATCTGCATATCAATTTTCCTGGGGGTACGCCAGTAGATGGTCCGTCGGCAGGGATTGCAATGGCAACAGCTATTGCCTCTGCAATGCGGGGAATTCCGGTGGATCATGAAATTGCCATGACTGGCGAGATTAGCATCCATGGCCGAGTCAAGCCGATTGGCGGCGTATTAGCCAAGGTCGAAGCTGCTTTTCAGGCTGGTGCCAAAAAAGTGATCATTCCACAGGACAACTGGCAAGCTCTTTTTGATAGCATTGAAGGCCTAAAAGTCATCCCTGTACAGTCGGTGACCGAAGTGTTCCGTCATGTGTTCGGAGAAGAGATGACGACGGATGCGCCTGTACATGCGCCAATTGAGACTTTTCGCCCATCCCAGTCCTCCTTGTTACAGGCGGATGGAACGCATAATGGGACGATTTCAGATACAGGATCTTGCTAATGAACTAGTCTTTCATTGGTTTTTTTATAAAACATTTGATAAAATATGAAAGATAACAACGTGAGGATTGTAAAATCCGGAACCTGAGAATCACTGGAGGTGCGAAAGCGATGGGACCCACCAAGACAAAAGGTCGTCGTTTTCCTTTGCTGCCTTTAAGAGGACTTCTGGTTTACCCGAGCATGGTTCTGCATCTCGATGTGGGCCGGGAAAAATCGGTCAAGGCTTTGGAAAAAGCGATGGTTGAAGACAATTTGATTCTCCTGTGTTCTCAATCAGAAGTTAATATTGAAGAACCCACACAAGAGGATATTTTTCGAGTCGGCACGGTAGCCAAAGTACGCCAAATGCTCAAGCTTCCCAACGGAACCATTCGAGTATTGGTGGAAGGGCTGGAACGTGCTGAGATTATTCAATATACGGACAATGAAGAATATTACGAGGTAATGGCGAAGGAACTGCACGAGGCAGAAAATGTGCAGCCTGAAACGGATGCGCTTATGCGCACTGTATTAACTCAGTTCGAGCATTATATCAATTTGTCCAAAAAGGTAACACCGGAGACTCTCGCTGCGGTATCTGATATTGAGGAGCCAGGACGCCTGGCTGATGTGATCACAAGCCATTTGACGCTCAAAATTAAGGAAAAGCAGGATATATTGGAGACGATCGACGTAACTCAGCGTCTGGAGAAGCTTCTAGATATTTTAAACAATGAGCGTGAAGTGCTGGAGTTGGAACGTAAAATCAACCAGCGTGTGAAGAAGCAGATGGAAAAGACGCAGAAGGAGTATTATCTGCGTGAACAAATGAAGGCGATTCAGAAGGAACTTGGTGAGAAGGAAGGTCGCGCAGGAGAAGTTGAAGAACTACGCAACCAGCTAAGTGAACGAGAGTTGCCGGTTCCGGTGAAGGAGAAGGTCGAAAAGGAAATTGACCGTCTGGAAAAAATGCCGGCAAGCTCTGCCGAGGGTGGTGTCATCCGCAATTACGTCGATTGGCTGTTAAGCTTGCCGTGGAACAAGTTCACCGATGATGATCTTGATATTGTCAAAGCAGAAGAAATACTCGATAACGACCATTACGGGCTGGATAAGCCCAAGGAGCGGGTGTTGGAGTATTTGGCTGTGCGCAAACTGGTGAAGACCATTAAGGGACCCATTCTGTGTCTCGTAGGTCCGCCAGGAGTCGGCAAGACCTCGCTGGCTCGCTCGATTGCCAAATCCATGGGTCGGGAATTTGTCCGCATCTCTCTCGGAGGTGTGCGGGATGAAGCGGAAATCCGTGGTCACCGCCGGACTTATGTTGGCGCGATGCCGGGTCGGATTATTCAGGGAATGAAGACCGCAGGAACATCTAATCCAGTCTTTTTGCTGGATGAGATTGATAAAATGGCCTCCGACTTCCGGGGCGATCCATCGGCGGCATTGCTCGAAGTGCTCGATCCTGAACAAAACAACACGTTCAGTGACCATTTTGTTGAGTTGCCGTTTGATCTGTCCAACGTGATGTTTGTAACGACAGCCAATGCTGCACATAATATCCCGCGTCCGCTGATGGATCGTATGGAGACGCTCTATATTCCCGGTTACACCGAACTGGAGAAGTTGGAAATTGCCAATCGGTATCTCCTGCCCAAGCAGAAGAGAGAGCATGGCTTGGGAGAGGAACAGTTGGTTATTGGGGAGGATACGCTGCTGCGTGTCATTCGTGAATATACCCGTGAATCTGGTGTGCGTAATCTTGAACAGCAAATGGCTTCTCTATGCCGCAAGGCGGCGAAGTCAGTTGTATCCGGTGGCGAAGGACCGATTGAAATCACACCGGATAATTTGAAAGATTATTTGGGTATCGCCAAATTCCGTTACGGTGTAGCAGAACTGGAGGATCAGATCGGTACGGTTACAGGCTTGGCGTGGACAGAGGTCGGTGGTGAAACACTGATGATTGAAGTGACGGTCGTGCCTGGGAGCGGGAAACTGATCCTTACGGGTAAACTAGGAGACGTTATGAAAGAATCCGCTCAGGCGGCATTCAGCTACACTCGTTCCAAAGCAGTCGATCTGGGCATCGAATTGGATTTCTATGAGAAAAATGATATCCATATTCATATTCCTGAGGGAGCAATTCCGAAGGATGGTCCATCTGCCGGAATCACGATTGCTACTGCATTAATTTCGGCTTTGACCAACCGTCATGTATCTAAGGATGTAGCGATGACGGGCGAAATTACCCTGCGCGGTCGCGTATTGCCGATTGGTGGTTTGAAAGAAAAATCGCTGGCTGCCCATCGGGCAGGCTACAAAAAAATTCTGCTTCCCAAAGATAATGAACGGGATTTGAAGGATATTCCCGACAGTATCCGGCAGGATGTTGAATTTGTCCCCGTTGCCCATATGGATCAGGTGTTAAAGCATGCTTTGGTTGAGCAGGCAAGGGTACATTAGAGAGGAATTAAAGACACAATGAAAGTAACAAAAGCAGAATTTATAATAAGTGCGGTTGGTCCGGATCAGTTTCCTGTGGACGCTTTGCCAGAGATTGCTCTGGCGGGGCGCTCCAATGTTGGAAAATCATCACTGATTAATCGGATGATTAACCGTAAAAATTTGGCGCGTACCAGTTCTACGCCGGGTAAAACTCAGCAACTCAATTATTACCGGATTAATGATGAGCTTTATTTTGTCGATTTTCCCGGTTACGGTTATGCTAAGGTATCCAAAACGTCACGTAAGGCTTGGGGACAAATGATTGAGTCTTATTTGCTGGAACGTGAGCCGCTCAAGCTGGTGCTACAAATGGTAGATTTGCGCCACCCACCGTCCAAGGATGATATCATGATGTACGACTGGCTGCGTCATAACGGGCTTCCTGTCTGTGTTGTAGGTACAAAAGCAGATAAAATCCCTAAAACACGTCGAGAAAAGCACTATAAGGTAATCAAGCAGGAACTTGGAATACTTCCCGGGGGTTTGTTTATCCCCTTTTCATCCGAAGAAGGCATGGGCAAGGAAGAGCTGTGGTCGGTCATCTCCAGTTATATCGAGAATGACGACGAAGAGCAGACGGAATTGTAAGGTTAGGGGCGTCCTTAAGGGCGCCTTTTTTTTATGAAGTTGGATTCAAAACATTAAACTCACTAAAAAGGTAGGAATAATATATAATAAACAAAGGAAATCGTGGGATTTAAGCATAAAAGTGAGCATATGGAGGATAATACAGCTGCGATTCCGGTATTTTCCGTTTATCTTCGATGAATGGCGGATATTTATGATTTGATACGCAAGAAAGCGCAACAGGTCTGATGTATAATAAAGTATAAAGCTTACACTAAAGGTTCAGGAAAGAATTGAGGAGATTGGTATGGCACAGCGGTTAGCCACAGAGTATGTAAAAACCACTTTGACCTTGTCAGAAACCCAAATGGACGAATTTTTGCAGGCAGTGGATGATCCCCAGGTGCATTACCGCATTAAAGTTCTGGATAACGGAAGACAGGAAATCGTTCTAGAGCATATTGCGGGTGAGGAAGTTCATTTATTTTTTGAAGCCAAAGAGGGAGCGTTTGTTTGTGAATTAACTTGCCGCTTAGTTCATCCACAGCTAACCCTGTTTATACGCCAACTATTTGTTCGCTTTAAGGGTGAAGGTATTGTTTACCGCATGTATCAAGGATTCACTATGGTGTATTTTTATAATGAGGGTGCGGTCCGCAAAATTATGGAAAAGAATGCGGAAGGCTCTAGGCTGGTGTTTGAATATAGAAATACAGTGCAAGAACTGCAGCAGCTTTTTCAACATCAGAACGTCGAAAATGAAATAGCAGATATATACAACCTCATTAATTCGTTACTTGACGAACGGAATTTGGCGCGTACTTTCTCTGAGCTGGAACAGATTGACCATAAGCTTCGGATGAGTTGCTCCAAATTATTTGCACTGGAAGCTTAAAAGGCTGAATATATGGAATGAATTGTTATACAGTGTAGTCCCTTTCTTTGCCGAAAGGGGCTTTTTTATTCCAAAAAAATGATTGCATTTGCTGCACATAGATGTTATTTTTAATCTCGTTGAAAATGAATATAGGAACCAGGATTCACTCAGGACATTGAATGTTGCGAGAGGTTATCCCTCGGGAAGTGAATGACGTAGGTCCTAGCGGATGAAATTTTTTTCAAACATTTTATTCCTAGGAAGGGGGAACCGAAAGATGGAATTGGAATACTCAACTTTCGGAAGACACGTTGCCGTAGATACTTGGGGTGTTGAGTTTGAATTACTGAATGATGCGCAGTTTCTGGAGGCTCAATTAGTTGAAGCTGCTGAAGCTTGCGGAGCAACGGTGATGTCCGTTCAATCCAAGCAATTCGAACCACAGGGAGCTACCGTGCTTGTACTGTTGTCGGAGAGTCATCTCTCTATTCATACGTATCCTGAGAGAGGGTTTGCCGCTATTGATTGTTATACTTGCGGTGAGACTGTTGATCCGCAGCTGGCTATTGATTACCTGGTATCCGTTCTAAAACCGAAAAAAACATATGCGAAGAAGCTAATTCGCGGCTTGGGAGAACTTCAGGTGGAATCACCGAAGTGCAAGTTAGCTGAGTTGGTATAAATCTTTTTTTATGGAGCCTTTTGTGCGTCCTATATTATAACCATGGAACAATTCCATGGTTATTTGTTTTAAAAGTAGTTCAAACTAAACTAAAACATACAGAACGTGCTGGATGTTTATGAAAGCTATCCAATTTTCATAAACAATTCATAAAACAGCCGAAGGGGATTCGGACTTCTGTGATATAATTAACATAGTTTATGATAACAATGAGTATTCTTATTACAGTTTAGGCAGGTGAATTTTACAATGCACATCGTCGTTGTTGGGTTGAATTATCGTACGGCGCCTGTGGAAGTCAGAGAACGGTTTACATTTGCAGAACAGGATTTGCCAAAAGCGCTGGAGCAACTCAAACTTACCAAAAGTGTGTTGGAGGGCGTAGTTGTCGCAACCTGCAATCGGACTGAAATATATGTTGTGGTCGACCGCCTTCACATGTGCGGTTATTTTATACGCAGTTTTATGGAGCAATGGTTTGGTATTCCTCGTGATCAGTTTACACAACATTTATATATATATGAAGACGAGCAGGCAATTCGGCATTTGTTCCGTGTGACTTGTGGTCTGGATTCCATGGTCATTGGAGAAACACAAATTTTGGGTCAGGTAAAGAATGCTTTTCTCCAGGCTCAATCTCAGAAAATTACAGCAACGTGGTTTAATATGCTGTTTAAGCAGGCCGTCACATTGGGCAAGCGTGCCCATTCGGAGACGTCTATTGGAGAAAGTGCCGTATCTGTTAGCTATGCAGCCGTTGAGCTGGGCAAACGGATTTTCGGGATGTTTACGGATAAAAAGGTACTAATCCTCGGTGCTGGTAAAATGAGTGAGCTTACCGTTAAGCATTTGTACAGCGGCGGAGCTGCCGAGGTTATTGTAGCAAATCGAACTTTGTCCCGCGCCGAGGATCTGGCCTCCAAGTTTAATGGAACACCAGTTACGATGGAGGAAGGCATGAATCGGTTGGCGGATGTGGATATTGTGATTAGCTCGACTGGTGCTCAGGGGTATATTCTGGATCGCAACCGTGTCGAAGCCAGTATGAAACGTCGTCAGTCTCGTCCTTTGTTTATGATTGATATCGCGGTTCCGCGCGACTTGGACCCGGCTATTGGCGAATTGCAGAATGTTTTCCTATATGATATTGATGATCTGGAAGGGATCGTGGAGAGCAACCTGGAAATGCGTCGTACTGAAGCTGCAAAAATCGAGCATATGATCGAAGATGAGCTTAGCGAGTTTTATCAATGGTTGAAAACGATGGGAGTGCGTCCGGTGATTCGTGCATTACAGGAAAAAGCGGAGTCTATACATCAGGATACGCTGGAAAGCTTGTATAACAAGCTTCCCGAGCTGGATGAACGGCAGCGTAAAGTGATAAGCCGCTTGACGAAAAGTATGCTGAATCAGATGATGCATGATCCGATCAATCGGGTTAAGGAACTGGCTGTCCAAAAGCAGGGAAATGAGGCGTTAGACATGTTTAACCACATTTTTGCTCTGGAGGATCGTTTGGAGGACGCCGCTCAGAAAGTAGATAAAAGCGATGCATCTGCGTTGATAAAACCGGAGGCTGGTGTTCATGGAAAAACCGGTCAGGCTCAGGCTTTGCCAGCGTCGTTTGCGCCGGCCAGCCTGTAAAGGTGGGTGAACAGACATGGCCTCAGGCATGCTTATATATGATTCAATGATTTATGTTTTTGCCCTGAGCCTTCTGTTTGTATTTTCGGATGGAATTCGTCGCAATGCGAATGCTAAACGGACAGGTACAGGGCTTCTTCTTATCGTTGTAGTGCTCCAGCTTGTTTTTATGGGAATGAGAACCTGGAATGAAGGGCATCTTCCCATTTTGGTGACCTACGACTTTCTGTTTCTGTTCTCATTTATTCTGGTGCTGATTTCTTTGATTTTGTCACGTTATCAGCGATCGGAATTTGCGGTATTGCTGCTTAATATCATTAGCTTTGCTGTTCTTGTGCTTAATAATATATGGATGGAGCCGATCGACAACCCGCTTGGAAATTGGCATACAGTACATGGGCTGCTTCTGATTCATATTGCGCTGGCTAATCTTGGCTTTGTCGCGATGACGGTAGCGGCTGTATTTTCGGGCTTGTATCTGTTTTTGCATCGTAAATTGAAAGTCAAGAAATGGAATGACACGATCAAGCGCCTGCCGAGTCTGGAAATGATGGATCGGTATACACATATGGCGCTGTTAATTGGTACTCCTCTGCTGGGAGTTTCTATTGTCGTGGCTGTCATTTCTATTATTGCCGAGGAACGCTGGCGTCTTTTACTAGATACCAAAGTGCTGATGACAGCGATTGCCTTATGCGTGTATATTGTATTTTTAGTGAGCAAAAGATTGAACCAGCGTTCAGGCCTTGTCATGGCAAAGTGGTCTTTGGTTGGCTACACGCTACTAATTCTTAATTTTTTGCTGAATTCCTGGTCTGTATTTCATCAGTGGACGGGAGAGTGAAAAGCCATTTGCAGCATTTTGTCCCGATTTCGTTGAATTGTAACAATAAGCTCTGTTGTGTTGTAGGCGGCGGCAGGATTGCGGAACGAAAGGTTAAGGGGATGATGGAAAGTGGGGCGTCCATTACCGTCATTAGCCCGAATATAACGCCGGATTTACAGGTCCTGGCCGATCACAAGCAGCTCCACTGGGTAAATCGCGTATATCGCGAGGGTGACCTCCAGGGAGCCTTTCTTGTATATGCCGCTACGAACCAGAGAGAAGTGAATAATAAGGTTGCGCATGAGGCCAGACAAAGGGGTATACTGGTAAATGTGGCGGATCGCTCGGAAGAGGGAGATTTTATAACGCCGGGTATCATCCGACGAGGGAGACTGACGATTAGTATTTCCACAGAAGGGGCAGGCCCCGCTGTGACCGCTAATATTAGATCAGCCTTGGATACGTTGTTCGGTAGCGAATATGAGCCTTATCTGGATTTCATGCACGATATGCGGCAGATCATCAAACGCAAGATAAGTTCCCCACAGCAAAGGACCAAACTATTAAGACGCTTGGTTAATAGCGGAATTTTGGAACAAATACGACGTCATGAATTTATGGCTTGGACCGAAAAAGAAATAGATTTATGGATTGCGCAAAATCAGGAGGAATAACATGCGAACAATTGTGGTAGGCAGCAGACAGAGCGCTCTAGCGTTAACTCAGACCGGGCATGTCATTGAGGATTTGAATGCGCTGTGCGCGGAGCATGGATTGGATTTGCAATTTGTCATCAAAAAAATCCTGACCAAGGGTGATCGGATATTGGATGTAACCTTGTCCAAAGTGGGTGGCAAAGGGCTTTTTGTCAAAGAGATTGAACAGGCCATGCTGGCTGGTGAAATTGATATGGCAGTACATAGTATGAAGGATATGCCGTCCGAATTGCCGGAGGGTCTTGTCAATGGCGCTGTACCGCGCCGTGAGGACCCACGCGATTGCCTAATCACATTGGGCGCCAAGAGTCTGGAGGATTTGCCTTCAGGAGCCAAGGTGGGCACAAGCAGCTTGCGCAGAGCCAGTCAAATCAAGTCCATGCGTCCTGATCTACAATTGGAGCCAGTACGTGGCAATATTGATTCCCGTCTGAAAAAGCTGGAGACGGAAGGTTTTGACGCCATCATTTTGGCAGCAGCAGGCTTGCACCGGATGGGCTGGAAAGACCGAATTACGTCCTATATACCAGAGGAGGCATGTTTGCCGGCAGTGGGACAGGGAGCGCTCGGTATTGAATGCCGTGCGAGCGATGAAGAGCTGTTGGCATTGCTGCGTCTCTACAACCACCAGGATACCTCGGCTACGGTTGAGGCAGAACGAACTTTTTTGGGTGTGTTAAATGGGGGATGCCAAGTGCCAATCGGCGCTCATGCAGTCTGGGCTGGTCAAGAAATCAGTCTCACAGGGATGGTAGGCTCGCCAGATGGCGAGGTTATTTTGAAGGAAACGCTCCAGGGAAATGATCCGCAGAAGCTGGGAGAAGCGGTGGCGGCCAGTTTGATAGCCAAAGGAGCGGAACAGATTCTGGCGCAGGTGAGGGGATAATGGAATGGTGGGAAAGGTATATTTAGTAGGTGCAGGACCCGGAGATGCAAGATTAATTACGGTTAAGGGTTGGGAGTGCATTCAACTGGGCGATGTCATTGTGTATGACAGACTGGCAAGCCCTCGCCTCTTGGGGCTGATGAAGCCAGGGGCCCAAAAAATATATGTCGGCAAGCTGCCAGATCGTCACACCATGAAGCAAGAGGAAATTAATCAGCTGCTGGTGGATTTAGCTTTGGAAGGAAAGACAGTCGTCCGGCTCAAAGGGGGAGATCCCACTATTTTTGGCCGAGTTGGCGAGGAAGCCGGGCTGCTGCGTAAACACGGCATTTCCTATGAAATCATACCTGGTATCACATCAGCTATCAGCGTGCCTGCCTATGCAGGCATTCCCGTTACACATCGGGATATGGCTTCGTCGCTGTCTATTATTACAGGTCATGAAAGTCCGGATAAACTCGATAAAAGTATTCATTGGGATAAAGTAACGAACGCAACGGGGACACTGATCTTTATGATGGGTGTAGCGAAGATCGGCTATATCAGTGATCAGCTGATAAAGCACGGTAAGCCGTCCGATACTCCAGTTGCATTGATCCGTTGGGGGACCCGCGCCGAGCAAGATACGCTAGTGGGCACGCTGGCGGATATTGAAGCCAAGGTGAAGGCAGCGAATTTCCAACCGCCCGCCGTCATCGTTGTCGGAGAAGTGGTCAATCAGCGTGAACAGTTAAAATGGGCAGAGGATATGCCTTTGTTCGGGAAGCGAATTTTGGTTACTCGCGCACGCGCGCAGGCCAGTAGTCTGGTTCACCGGATTGAGGAGCTTGGAGGCGAACCTTATGAGTTCCCAGTTATCCAGACCGTCGTCCCTTCGGACGAGCAGGCAAAACAGAAAATCAAAGAGGCGTTTGCGCGGCTTCCTGAATATGACTGGGTGTTTTTTACCAGCGTTAACGGAGTGGAGTACTTTTTCACTCACTTAAAGGAACAGGGCAAGGATGTACGTGCGCTATACAAAGCACGTATTGCCGCGGTCGGACCAGCTACAGCAGACGCGCTTCGGGCGCACGGAATTGTAGCAGAACAGATCGAAGGTCCTTTTCAGGCAGAGGGTTTACTTGAAGCGTTTGAGCAAGATTTGCAAGCAGGGCAAAACGTATTTCTTCCAAGAGGTGATCTCGCTCGCTCCTGGCTGCCAGATCAGCTGAGGGAAATGGGACTTCGTGTGACCGAGGCTGATTTGTATCAAACGGTGCTGGCGGCCAACACACAGGATGATGAACTGCTCAAGTTGCTGGAGGAGCGTGCCATTCATGCGATTACGTTTACCAGTTCCTCAACCGTAACCTTTTTCCTGGAAGCCCTCAGACAAATGGGGATCAGTGATCCAGTCTCCCTGCTGGAGGGAGTTACGATCGCTGTGATCGGTCCCTTGACTGGTGAGACAGCAACCCAAGCTGGCTTGACTGTCAGTTTGATGTCAGAGAAGGCGACCATTGAAAGTCTAATTCAATCGCTATGTGACTGGAAACAATCAAGTACGGTTATGACATTATAAATTTTAATTTTTACAAATGAATGTATAAAAAAATGGAGGTTTGTAACTATGAGTGTCCCTTTTACCAGACATCGTCGTTTGCGCCAGTCGGCTGCCATTCGCAGCATGGTGCGTGAAACGGTATTGAATCCGGCAGACTTTATCCAACCGATCTACGTAACATTTGGTACTGGAGTGAAACAGGAGATTAGCTCCATGCCAGGCGTATACCGTTTTTCTTTGGATCGGCTGGAAGAAGAGCTGAAAGAAATTAGTGAGCTTGGCATTCCTGCTGTGCTCCTGTTTGGCATACCAGAAACCAAAGACAGTGTAGGGACTTCAGCTTTTGTGGACAACGGTATTGTTCAGGAAGCTACTCGTTTGATCAAGTCACGTTATCCCGAACTGCTGGTCGTGGCAGACACTTGCTTGTGTGAGTTTACGGACCATGGACACTGCGGTATGGTGCACATGCATGAGCATGATGGTGAGGTATGCGGTGAAGTATTGAATGATGAATCTCTGGAGGTGCTGGTACGTACAGCCGTTTCTCAGGCGAGAGCCGGTGCAGATATTATCGCTCCTTCTAATATGATGGACGGTTTTGTACAGGCGATTCGGCAAGGACTAGATCTGGAAGGTTTTTCACATATTCCGATTATGTCGTATTCCGTTAAATATGCGTCTGCCTTTTATGGTCCTTTTCGGGAAGCTGCTGATTCTGCGCCGCAGTTCGGTGACCGCAAATCCTATCAGATGGACCCTGCCAATGCACGTGAGGCGTTGCGGGAAGCGGAGTCTGACGTGATGGAGGGTGCGGACATGCTGATGGTGAAGCCTTCTCTTTCTTATCTGGATGTAATGCGCACCATTAAGGACCAATTTGATTTGCCTATGGTGGCTTACAACGTCAGTGGTGAATATGCAATGGTCAAAGCGGCAGCCCTCCAAGGCTGGATTGATGAAAAAGCGATGGTACTGGAGATTCTGACAAGCATGAAGCGTGCCGGTGCGGATATGATTATTACCTATTCTGCCAAGGATGCGGCAAGATGGTTGAAGCAATAAGTGTATTTTTTAGAAGACAGGAGTGATTAGAATGATCGACGAACAACGAACAGTACGCAAGGATACGCGTTCCAAAGCAGCTTTTGATGAGGCAAAACAGTATATTCCGGGTGGCGTGAACAGTCCGGTTCGAGCTTTTAAATCCGTAGGTATAACACCGGTATATATCGATCGTGGAGAAGGATCGCGTGTATATGATATCGATGGTCAATCCTATCTAGACTATGTATGTTCATGGGGACCGCTTATTATGGGCCATGCGCATCCCGAAGTGGTTAAAGCTTTACAGGCTGCTGTTGTAAAAGGAACCAGCTTCGGAGCCCCAACGTTGGCGGAAACGGAAATGGCGAAGCTCGTATGTGAGCGTGTTCCTTCTATGGACATTGTTCGCATGGTCAACTCGGGAACCGAGGCGACGATGAGTGCGATACGACTCGCGCGTGGATTTACAAAACGTAGCAAAATTCTTAAATTTGAAGGCTCTTATCACGGTCATGCGGACAGCTTGCTGATTAAAGCGGGCTCTGGTGTTGCGACCTTAGGTCTACCTGATAGTCCGGGTGTACCTGAAGTCGTGGCCACACATACAATCACCGTCCCTTATAATGATTTGGCATCGGTGAAGCTGGCTTTTGAGAAATTTGGTGAAGAGATTGCTGCTATTATTGTCGAGCCGGTAGCCGGCAATATGGGTGTTGTACCGCCACAGCATGGATTTTTGGAAGGTTTGCGTGAGGTAACCCAGCAGCACGGAAGTCTACTAATTTTTGATGAAGTGATGACTGGATTCCGGGTGGGACTTCATTCCGCTCAAGGGCGCTTTGGTGTGACGCCGGATCTTACGTGTCTAGGCAAAGTAATTGGTGGTGGCTTACCTGTAGGTGCATATGGCGGTCGTCGCGACATTCTAGAGCAAATCGCGCCATCTGGCCCCATCTATCAAGCGGGTACGCTTAGCGGAAATCCGCTGGCTATGGCAGCAGGTTATTCGACGCTTAAATTGCTGACACCAGAAGTATATGATCGCCTGGAAGAGCGGGCAGCACGACTTCAGGCCGGATTCGAACGTAACGCGCGAGAGCTGGGGATTCCTGTCACGATCAACCGTGTAGGTTCTATGGTGTGTCCGTTCTTCACAGACGAGAAGGTTGTCAATTTTGACACTGCTAAAACGAGTAATCAGGACCACTTCCGCCGTTACTTTACTGAAATGGTGAATGAGGGCGTTAGTGTAGCTCCATCTCAATTTGAGGGCATGTTCGTATCAGGTGTGCATACAGTTGAGGATATTGATGCTACCATTGAAGCGAACTATCGCGCGCTCAAACGTCTATGAGTTGGAAAGGCACCTGGAAAAGAAGAGGACCGTGGCTGGAAGTCACACCGGGGCGAGAAATTGCAACTGATGAAAATCGCGCTGAAGCTGTGGACCGCTGGTTGTTGAACCGTCTGGGATTACCAGACAAGCTGTGGCGCAGGCTACGGCATGAAAAAGGGATTGAACTTACAGGGGACCGGCTGCGGCTGGCCCTTTTTCCTGTAGTGGACCTCGGCGTCATCCCACGCTGGTATGATTTGAAGATACTATACGAGGATGATTTTTGCTTGGTCGTACACAAACCAGCGGGTATGGCGGTCCATCCAGACGGTGGTGTAAAGGATGGTCCGCTGACGTTGGATCATGCTGTCGCATCCTATTATGAAATTAACGACATTCATACAGCAGTACGGCATGTACATCGTCTGGATGTGGACACGACAGGCCCGGTACTATATGCCAAAAATGAATTTGCGTTGCTCAAGCTGGACGAACAAATGCGAGCTAAGGACATCGGTCGTCGTTATGTAGCTTTGGTACGAGGGAAAGTACCTCCATCGCTGCGGACGTTGGATTGGCCGATTGGCAAGGATAGGCATCATAAACAGCGCCGCCGTGTATCCCCAACCGGGCAGAAGGCGGTTACCCATGTGGAAGTTGGTGAAGTATGGGGGAGTGGTCCGAGTGCGGTCAGTCTCGTGTATCTGACGCTGGAGACAGGCCGGACGCACCAGATACGCGTACATCTTAGTCATGCTGGCTATCCTTTGCTTGGGGACGTATTATACGGCGGTCGTGCTGTTGATTTTGGTAGGCAGGCCCTTCACGGAGAGCGCCTTACCTTCTGTCATCCGCTGAGCGGCGAAACGATAACCGTGGAGGATGCTTGGCCGGATGATTTTCAAAAGCTGCACAAACAGCTATAAAAGATGGCATGCCTTCTATTTTGGCGCATATACTTGAACCTAGAAACGGTTTGCAATATGGAGTTTCCGTGCGCCTGACACGAGTCAGAGGATGTGCGGAGGCTGCCCAAAGGAGGATGCCATCCTTGAATAAACAACAGAATGATCAGCCGCAAGGCTTGCGTTTTGATATTTATGAACGCATTCATTTGACGGAGGAAGCTGCCGGGATTGCCGAGTTGGAGGAAATTGAGCTTCTGCCACGCATTCAGGTTGTAACCCACGGCGACCATGCCGCTTTGCGAGGGCATTTGCTGCTGGAGGGCGTGTACCGCACACCTGAACAGATCACGAGCGAGCTTCATCATTTGATCCCTGTGGAAATTACCATTCCGCTGAACCGGGTAGGAAGATTGGAAGATATCTCTGTGGAGATTGAAAATTTTGATGTGGACCTGCTCTCTTTACGCAGTCTAAACATTACAGGGGTTCTTTCTTTGCATGGGGTGGAAAGCTCTCATGCAGAGGAGACAGCGGTTTGGCTGGATGAGGAGTTTACTGTGGTGCATGCACCTGAACATCCGGCTCCATCTCTTTCCGGCGATGGGGAGCATCGTCACGAAGAGGCCTATTCTACCCAAGACTCGGCATTCAACAACTATACAGACTCGGAAACTTCATACACAATAGCAGAGCAACAGGAGTCAGCGTACTGGGAACAGCCGTCAGAGGATCAACTTGAACAGAAGTCATCATTGGAGCAGCAGACTTATGACCCGATAGTAGATCCGAATCGATATTATGAGCCATGGACGGGAAAAGCAATTGAAGACAGTTCTTCCGAAGTGAAGCATGAGCAGGAGTCACCGGAAGTGTGGGGAATTCAGCAAGAGGCAGTAGGGACGGTAGGAGATGAGCCTAAAGTATCTTCTACATCTCCCAATGTAGCATACGACTCTTTGCTGTCGGAGCCGCATTCTGACACAGAGTCGGAGATTTATTTGGAGCCGCAGTTGGAAGCAAGTCAGGGGAATGACTTTGACTTCAGGCCTGAGGCGTCAGAACAGGTAAACCATGAAGTTCATGATACCTTTACTGAGGAAAAGCCAGAGATGCGCGTGGCTTTTAACAGTAAAAAGGATGAAGGAGCAGACGAGCCGGACCCGGTTGTCTACTCATCATTGCTTCAATCCAGCCGTTCGGTAAAAGAAGCGGAACACCAGCAGCAGCTGGAACATGAACCGCAAGGTCAGGATCAGAAAGTCGACGAAGAGCGTGAGGATGCCAAGTGGAAAAATCTTTTTTTCCATACACAGGATGAAACGCCTTTCCGCAAGGTAAGGTTATGCATTGTACAGCGCGAGGATACACTGGAAACGATAGCAGACCGTTATCAACTCAGCACACGGGAGCTTCAATTGTATAACAGATTGGCAGAGCATCATGTAGAAGAAGGGCAAGTATTGTACATCCCTTGATTCGGTTGCTGAAACATGCGACGAAGTGCTGGCTATAGTCAATGAGAAATGGGTGTTGACTATAGTCAATGGGAAATGTATGATGTGGTATAGTTATTGAAAGACTGAGATCGGGAAGAGTAGGCAGCAAGCCCTTCAGAGAGTGGAATTGCAGCGCTGTGAGGTTCCGCAGGAAGCTACTGGCCGAAGTCACCCGGGAGTCGCCTGTTTGAACGGTTCCTCATTTCATTCCTTCGGAAGATAAGAGGTTCACGGTAGAATAAGGCCGGTCCGCAACCGTTATCTGCATAAAGTGTCACACCATGTGTAATGGATCAGTGGATACATACACTAGGGGTGAAACAAAGGTGGTACCGCGAGAGAACAGCCTTTCGTCCTTTGAGGATGAAGGGCTTTTTTTATTTGCCAATTGAAAAATCATGGAGGTATCCTGATATGTCAGAACAAGACAACAAGACAACCTTGGAAATGCCAACAACGTATGATCCCAAATCAGCAGAACAAAAATGGTACAAAACGTGGATGGAGAAGGGCTATTTCCGCGCCGGGCAACATCCAGAGGCAGAGCCTTTTACAATCGTTATTCCACCACCCAATGTTACGGGTATGTTGCATATTGGACATGCTCTTGACTTTACTTTGCAGGATATTATTATCCGCGCCAAGCGGATGCAGGGTTATGATGCCTTGTGGCTTCCAGGGGCAGACCATGCAGGTATTGCTACTCAAACAAAAGTAGAGCAGAAGCTGCGTGAAGAAGGCCTGACTCGCTATGATTTGGGCCGTGAGAAGTTTTTGGAAAAAGTGTGGGAGTGGAAGGATCTTTATCTGGACAATATCCACAACCAATGGGAAAAAATGGGCTTTTCTCTCGATTATTCCCGTGAACGTTTTACATTGGATGAGGGACTGTCCAAAGCGGTACGCGAAGTATTCGTTAAACTGTACAAAAAGGGCCTGATTTATCGCGGTAAACGCATCATTAACTGGGACCCTGCTGCACGTACTGCGTTGTCGGATATTGAGGTGGAATACAAAGAGGTGAATGGAAATCTATATCACCTGCAATACCCACTGAAAGACGGTAGCGGATTTATTACTGTAGCCACCACACGTCCTGAAACGATGCTGGGCGATACGGCTGTAGCTGTACATCCGGAAGATGAACGCTACAAGCAAATGATCGGCAAAACGCTTGTGCTTCCAATCATAGGGCGTGAAATTCCGGTCATTGCGGATGACTATGTGGATAAAGATTTCGGTAGCGGCGCTGTTAAAATCACACCGGCTCACGATCCGAATGACTTTGAAATGGGACAACGTCACCAGTTGCCACAAATTACGGTGATGGACGAGACGGGAACCATGAATGCTGAAGCAGGCAAATATCAGGGACTGGATCGCAGCGATTGCCGTAAGCAAATCGTCGCTGATTTGAAAGAGCAGGGTGTACTAATTCGTATTGAAGAGCATGTACACCAAGTAGGCCATAGTGAGCGTTCAGGTGTAGTTGTAGAACCTTATCTGTCCACGCAATGGTTCGTGGAAATGAAGCCTCTGGCAGCTAAGGCGATTGAAGCACAGAAGGCTGGCAACGGTGTAAACTTTGTGCCGGATCGCTTTGAGCGTACTTATCTGCATTGGATTGAAAATGTGCGAGATTGGTGTATTTCCCGTCAATTATGGTGGGGACACCGTATTCCGGCTTGGTATGATGAAGAAACCGGAGAAGTGATTGTATCGGCGGAGGACCCTACCACTTTGCCTGAATATGCCGGTAGAAAGCTCAAACAGGATGAGGATGTACTCGATACTTGGTTCAGCTCTGCTTTGTGGCCGTTTTCGACCCTGGGTTGGCCTGAGCAGACAGAGGATCTCAAACGCTATTATCCGACTAATGTTCTAGTTACAGGCTACGACATTATTTATTTCTGGGTATCGCGTATGATTTTTACCGCGCTGGAATTTACGGAAGAGATTCCGTTCAAGGACGTACTTATGCACGGTCTGGTTCGTGACGCGGACGGAAGAAAAATGTCCAAATCCCTGGGCAATGGTGTTGATCCGCTCGACGTGATCGAACAATATGGTACCGATGCTATGCGTTATATGATCTCCACCAGCAGCACGCCTGGACAAGACCTTCGTTTCCGCTGGGAACGTGTGGAGCAGGCGCGTAACTTTGCCAATAAAATCTGGAATGCATCACGTTTTGCGCTGATGAATCTGGAAGGCGTCACTGCGGCAGATATAGACATTACCGGTGACTTGAGCACCGTTGATCGTTGGATTCTGCACCGTCTAAACGAAACTTCACGCGACATCACGCGTCTAATAGATGCTTATGAATTTGGCGAGACAGGCCGCCTTCTGTACAACTTTATTTGGGATGATTTGTGTGACTGGTACATTGAGTTTGCGAAGCTTTCCCTATATGGCGATAATGCAGAGGCGAAAAAGAAAACACAATCCGTCCTTGCCTATGTTTTGGATCGGACACTACGCATGATTCATCCGTTCATGCCTTTTATCTCCGAGGAAATATGGCAGCATCTTCCGCATGAGGGAGAAACGATCACACTAGCTGCTTGGCCTGCTTACGATCCTGCTTTCGAGGATAAGGATGCGGTCGCTGAAATGAATTTGCTGATCGACGTGATTCGTGCTGTGCGCAATATCCGCGCTGAAGTCAACGTGCCGATGAGTAAAAAAATTGAATTGCTCATAAAACCCGGCGATCAAGCCGTTCTTGATATCATTAACCGCAATGGGGAGTATGTACGTCGATTCTGTAATACGTCTGAATTCGACGCGGGATTAGAGTTCACCGCTCCAGATAAAGCCATGACATCTATTGTTAGCGGCGCAGAGCTATACCTGCCGTTAGCCGGACTGCTAGATATTGCCCAGGAAATTAGCAGACTCGAAAAAGAACTTCAGCATTTGAACAGTGAAGTGGAGCGCGTGGAGAAAAAGCTCTCCAACCAAGGCTTCGTGGCAAAGGCACCAGCCAAAGTCATCGAGGAAGAGAAGGCCAAGCAAGCCGATTACTCAGATAAGCGCGCTAAAGTTATCGCACGTATTGAAGAACTCAAGGGATAATTTCACTCACAATAAAATGACCTGAAGGTGAAGAGGATGTCAGATACGATCAGGGGCGGCGACATAGCCCCTTTACAAAATTATGATGAAGCAGTGGAATGGATTAACGGGTTGATTCCGTTTGGCATTAGACCCGGACTGGAACGAATCGAACAGCTGATGAGTAGACTGGGTGATCCCCAACGACATCTGAAATTTATTCATATTGCGGGAACCAACGGTAAGGGCTCGACTTGTGCCTTTCTAACCTCTGTGCTTCTGAAATGTGGATACGATGTTGGGACCTTTACTTCTCCGTACATCACCCGATTTACAAACCGTTTTCAATTCAACGGGACCGATATTCCAGATGAAACGCTGGTTTCACTCGCCAATCGCTTGTATCCGTTGGTGAAAGAAATCGCTGATAGTGAGTTGGGATCACCCACGATGTTTGAGGTGTCCACAGCGTTGGCTATTTTGTACTATGCTACGGTAGCTTTTCCAGATGTTGTGGTATGGGAGACAGGTCTCGGGGGAAGGATGGATGTAACTAATATCGTGAGTCCTATCGTCTCGGTTATTACGAATGTCGGCTATGACCATACGGACATTTTGGGAGATACACTGGAACAGATTGCAAGAGAAAAGGCTGGGATCATCAAGCCGGGTGTACCTGTCGTCAGTTGTGTTTCCCAGCCCGAGGCTATTCAGGTCATACGTGAAACGGCGGCCAAGCAAGGAGCTACCTTGTACCTGGCAGGAGAACAATTTACGTATGAACGGTTAAATGGGAATGAAACAGGTCAGACCTTTTCATTCGCTGGACCCTTCCGGCATATGGAAATCGACATCACGTTGTTAGGCGAGCATCAATGTTCTAATGCGGCAGGAGCTATGATGGCACTTGAAGTCCTACGTCAGTATATGGCTTTTGTGTTGGATGATGCGGATCTGCTGGAGGGCTTTAGGCAAGCTGCCTGGGCAGGGCGTCTCGAACAAGTCAGTACCTCGCCGAGAATTGTCCTTGATGGGGCTCATAATCCAGAAGGGGCTCAGACGCTGGCCAAGAGTCTCCCACAAGTGTATTCGTACAAAAAATTGGTTTTAATGATGGGAATGCTGTCAAACAAGCATCATGAGGCATACTTGCAGCATATACTGCCACTAGTGGATACGCTTATCCTGACCGAGCCCGATTTTCGCCGCAAAATGAATGCCGCTGATTTGGCTCATCTCGTGGAGAAGCTGCGGCCGTCTTATGCCAAAACGGATTTAAAAATTATTGTAGAAGGTGACTGGAAAAAGGCTTTAAGCCTGTTTCAGTCACATACGGAAGCGGAAGATCTGGGGGTGGTGTCCGGCACGCTGTATCTTATTGCGGATGTACGGGCTACCCTTATGTATCAAACCGATTCGGAAAAAGGTTGGTGAAATTTGTTGATTACTTCGGAACATGTTCATTTTATCGGTATCGGCGGCTACGGGATGAGCGCGATTGCTCGGGTCATGCTGGAGATGGGATATACCGTGACTGGCTCAGATGTGGCATCACAGGAGCTGACAGAAAAACTGGCGGCAAAAGGCGCAAAAATATATATTGGACACACGCCTGAACATATTGCAGGCGCAGATATTGTTGTCTATTCAACAGCATTGTCACGTGACAATGTAGAGCGGGTGGCAGCGGAAGAATTGAATATTCCAACACTGCACCGTTCGCAGATGCTGGCTCGCTTGCTTAACGAACGTAAGGGAATAGCGGTTGCGGGTGCGCACGGGAAAACGACGACCTCTTCCATGATCGCTCTGGTTATGGAGAGATGTAACGTTGATCCAACGTATATTATTGGCGGCGAAATCACGAATTTGGGAACGAACGCCAAAGCGGGTAAAAGCGAGTTTGTCGTTGCCGAGGCGGATGAGAGCGATGGTTCTTTCCTGCAATATCATCCTTGGCAGGGTATCGTAACCAATATTGAAGCGGATCATTTGGAAAATTACGATGGCGATTTTAATCGGCTGAAAAGTGCTTACGTACAGTTTTTAAGTCAAATTCGGCCGGATGGAGCAGCTATTGTATGCGCAGATGATCAGAACATCCGAGAGATGTTGCCTCAGCTCCAAACTCGGGTCATTACTTATGGGGTAGAGCATGAAGCGGATTACATGGCGACAGATATCCAACTAGGTGACCGCCGATTAAGCTTTACGATGAGTCGTAAGGGAACAGCACTCGGAACTATTGAATTGTCTGTACCGGGTAAACATAACATGTATAATGCGATGGCTACGGTGATTTCATGTTTGGAAACAGGAATTCCATTTGATCAAATTGCTGCAACTATTGTGGAATTTCACGGAGCAAAACGTCGTTTTCAAGTGCTAGGTGAAGGCAATGACATTTTGATTATTGATGACTATGCGCATCACCCAACAGAGATTGAGGCTACGATCAGTGCAGCGAGAGCGACTGGCAAGCGTATTATTGCCGTGTTCCAGCCACAACGCTACAGCCGTACCTTTTTCCTGTTGGATGCGTTCAGCCGTGCTTTTAGCGAGGCTAATGAAGTGATCATTACCGATATTTATTCACCAGCGGGAGAAAAACAGATTGAAGGTGTGCATTCTTCCAAACTGGTGGATTTAATCGTCCAAAACAGCAATGCGAATGCAGTCTATTTACCGACCAAAGAAGCCGTGATCGAAGAGCTGAAAGATCGGTTACAGCCGGGTGATCTAGTGCTGACAATGGGAGCAGGGGATATTTGGAAAGCTGGCGACGCATTAGCACGCCATCTTCGCGGGCAACAAGTGTAATAGGTATAAACATGGGCTGTTACGCCAATGAATTATAGCTTTGAAGGGTATTCCGAACACGAAAGTGTTTCGGGATACCTTTTTTTGTAATGCCGTGGCATATTTCCTCAGCTTGACTCATACAACAGACTATGAGGAAGTATGGGACAAGGAGGGAGTGCATCCATGAACAAGGCCAAGATGACATTCCGGTTCGATCAACAGTTGCCGGAAACAAGCCGGGAGGATAAGCTACAGGTGCTTCCGAACAAAAATGAGTCGTTTACGAACGGACAGCGTGACATGATTAGAGATACGGAGTTACACCACGATGATGAGCTTTATCAAACTGATAACCAGCGTAAAGGAATGGAACGGACTAGTAGTATGGAGAAACATACTCGAACTACACAACATCCAGAGCTCGGCAAACCTGTGGAGACGAATAAACGCACTGCAACTCGGCGCTTTACTCCAACATTGAGGGTACAAGAGGGATGGGACGACCCTTTTGGTCGTTCGGCAGCTTCCTGGTCAGATGCAGACGTTCTACCGGAAAGTCCAGAAGAGGATGATGTTGAAGAGGCCTATTATTCCGGTCAAGAGTA
The DNA here is from genome assembly GCF_019042715.1 of Paenibacillus sp. AK121. Lineage (NCBI taxonomy): Bacteria > Bacillati > Bacillota > Bacilli > Caryophanales > Paenibacillaceae > Paenibacillus > Paenibacillus sp. AK121. Next base: position 20,381 of record NZ_JAHPJM010000006.1, on the reverse strand, counting down.
TAGAAAGCGTCCACCTCACCCTTCCAGATGGAGATTAATCGGTTCTGTAGCCAGTGCGTTGGTGACTGGGGGCATGTTCGGATATATTATGTTGTTACTGTTTAACGGAGGTAGTATGGTCCCGGGATCTGATTCTTTGGATAATGAGGCTGTAGCCGTTTTCAAAGAATCTGTTGATGTCGATACAACGTCTGCAAAAGAGAATGCTGCCCCTGTTACCATCGTAGCGACTCAAGTGCCTCCACAAACCTATTACTTGCTGCAATACGGGGTTTTCAGCACTCCAGAGAGGGCTTTACAGGCAAAGGAAGAACTGTTGAAGGCAGGCATTGCAGCAGGAGGGGATAGCGAGGATCAAAACCGAGTATATGCAGGAATATCGTCGGATAGGGAGCAAGCCAAGTTGCTTAGTAATCAATTGAAGACACAAGGAGTGGAATTGTATGTCCGCGAGCTCGAATTACCCGGATTCGAAAAAGCGGCTTACGGAGGTAATGGTGATAAACTCACTACCTTTTTTCAGTTAAGCAACTCATTAGTGGGCAAGCTGAGCGGACTATCCTCAACTTTGCTCAGAGAAGAAGGCCCAAATACGGTGCCAGCCTCCGACATGAGCGAGCTGAACGACCTGCATCAGCAGTGGACACAAAATATCGCTGCACTTCCCACTGGTCTTCCGAAGGAAGCGGCTGCCACCGCAACTTCGCTTGAAAAGGCGATGAACAGCGCAGTCTCTGCACTTGGAGAATATAACAAGAACACAGCCAAGGAACACATTTGGGAGATTCAGTCCTCCATGATGGAATATGTTTTGCGTGAGAAGGAATTTATCCAATTCATAAAACAGTAGACTAACCATACTTTCCGGCAAGGAACTGGAAATAGTTCCCCATGCCGGATTTCTGTTTGTATTGCAGTACAAATCACCGTATAATAATGAAGGTGTCAAAAAATGGCGAGGGAAGATCAGGATGAAAAAAAATGTAGGAATGCTTATACTGTTTTTGTTGCTCGGTTGGCTTTTGGGTGCCTGGATTGCTAAGGCCCTTCAATCGGTCAAAGTCCTTTCCTTTCTGACCCACCCCACTACGATATCCTGGTCGCCGAGAGCGGATCTGGATATTATCAGCTACAACATAACGATAAATTTTGAATTGAGCCTGCTTAGTCTGATCGGCATCATCGCCGCATTCTGGCTGTATCGCAGGCTCTAACTGATGAAAAGGAGCTTCCCTTATGGACGGGAAAATTACGCCCCGCATTATTCTGGCATCGACTTCACCAAGAAGGAAGGAATTACTCGCATATTTGAGACTCCCCTTTGAGGTGGTGCCGAGTCATGCGGATGAAAGCACGCCTGAGAGCTGGACGCCTCAGCAAATCGTGGAGACCCTTGCGGCCCGCAAAGCCGAAGCGGTCGTGCGCACTGCCGCACAGTCCGAGGAAGCTGGATTGGTGATTGGCAGTGATACGATTGTCGTGCTGGAGGATTCGGTATTGGGCAAGCCTGCTGACCATGCGGACGCGGTTCGTATGTTGACTGCATTGCAGGGAAGAACACACCGTGTGTACACTGGGGTAGCCTGCATACATACCGGAACCGGCAAGATGCTTGTTAGACATCGCCAAACGGAGGTCACAATGAAGCCTCTGACCCAAGAGCAAATTGTGGCATACGTAAATACTGGAGAACCGTCTGACAAAGCAGGATCGTATGGCATTCAAGGCATGGGTGCTACGTTGGTGGAATCTATTCAGGGTTGTTATTTTAACGTCGTAGGATTGCCGCTTTCTTTGCTGTCGGACATGCTGTCCGATTTTGGAGTGAATGTGCTGCGTCCATAAAAGGGGATAAACATATGCTGGAGTCGCCAATACTGATGCTTCGCGACCTCCCCCATGAAGAACGACCAAGAGAGCGCATGATGACATATGGGGCGGATGCCTTGAGCAACGCGGAGTTGCTAGCAATACTACTGCGTACAGGAACACAAAGTGAATCATCTCTGCATTTAGCGCAGCGTATTTTGCAGCAAGCAGGGAATTTGCGTCAACTGGTGGATATGAGTCTGAGCGAGTTGACCCAGATTAAGGGCATTGGAAATGCTAAAGCGATACAGCTAAAAGCGGGGATCGAACTCGGGCGTCGATTAGCATTGTCACGCCACTTGGAGACCCCGGTGATTAGTTGCCCACGGGATGTGGCAGATCTGCTGTTTGAACAGCTTCGCTATTTGCAGAAAGAGCATTTTGTTTGCCTGTTTTTAAATACCAAAAACCATGTCATTGCTCAGGAAACGCTATCTATGGGCAGCCTGAATTCCGCCATCGTGCATCCTCGTGAAGTATTTCGGGCTGCAATCAAGTGCAGCAGTGCTTCGATTATTTGCGCTCATAACCATCCGAGCGGTGATCCGAAGCCAAGCCCGGAAGATGTCCAGTTGACTCGCCGCCTGATGGAAGCGGGCAATATCGTGGGCATCGACGTGCTTGATCATATTGTGATCGGGGACGGGACCTTTGTAAGTTTGAAGGAACAAGGTCTGATATAATATAATATTTAAATCAAACATTTAAACATGACCGGATAAACCGGCCTGAATAAACCGTTTATACAGGGATAACAGATTTCAGGGAAGAGAAAAGGAGATTAACATCATGCTGGGTGGCTTTACAAAAGATTTGGGAATTGACTTAGGAACGGCAAACACGCTTGTATACGTAAGAGGAAAGGGAATCGTGGTTCGTGAACCATCTGTAGTTGCTTTGCGTACAGATACAAAAACCATTGAGGCTGTTGGGGAATCTGCGAAAAAAATGATCGGTCGCACACCGGGAAATATCCGTGCAATTCGTCCAATGAAGGATGGAGTCATTGCTGATTTTGATACGACTGCAACGATGATCAAATATTTCATCCGTCAGGCGCAAGCACAACGTTCATTGTTTCCGCGCCATCCGAACGTGATGGTTTGCGTGCCTTCGGGCATTACTGCAGTGGAACAGCGTGCTGTTGAAGATGCGACCAAGCAAGCAGGCGCAAGAGAGGCGTACACGATTGAAGAGCCGTTTGCAGCGGCAATTGGCGCTGATCTGCCGGTATGGGAGCCTACAGGCAGTATGGTTGTCGATATCGGTGGAGGTACAACCGAAGTCGCGGTCATTTCCTTGGGAGGGATCGTAACAAGTCGTTCTGTACGTGTAGCTGGCGATGAAATGGACGAGTCCATCATTCAATACGTGAAACGTCAATACAACCTGATGATTGGTGAACGGACTTCTGAGCAGCTGAAAATGGAAGTTGGTTCAGCTATGCCATTAGAGCAAGTGGAAACATCGGAGATCCGCGGACGCGATCTGGTAACAGGCTTACCGAAGACAATTACGATTACCTCCGATGAAATCAGCGAAGCATTATCGGATACCGTTAATGCGATCGTGGACGCAGTCAAAGTAACATTGGAAAAATGCCCTCCCGAGCTGGCGGCGGACATCATGGATAGAGGAATTGTACTGACTGGTGGTGGAGCACTACTGCGCAACCTAGATAAGCTGTTGGCAGGTGAGACCGGAATGCCGGTGATCGTAGCGGAAAATCCTCTGGATTGTGTGGCAATCGGTACGGGTAGAGCACTGGAAAATATCCATTTGTTCAAATCGCGCAGCAGTTCTGCCGTCCGTTCCAAACGTTGAATCGGGGGTGTAGGAACTGTTTAAGCTGTTTGGCAATAAAAGACTATTTGTTCTATTGATCGGAATCGTTCTGTTTATTGCCCTTATGGGGATTACACTTGGACAGAGAAATTCCTTAACCTGGCCCGAGAAGTTTGCCAGAGATTCAATTGGCTTTGTGCAAGGTATCTTTTACAGGCCCGCTTCAGCAATAGCGGGCTTCTTTGAAGATATCGGTAATATGCGTAGTATTTACGAAGAAAATGAGCGCTTAAAAATAGCCGTGGCCAAGCTGACTCGTGACCAGATTCAGACTCATAATTATGTTGAAACAAATGCCAGATTGCAGAATGAACTGAAGTTCACCCAAACGCAAAAGGCGAAAAATAATTATGATTATCGTGTTGCGCAAGTGAACAGTGTTAGCAATGATTCCAAAACACTCGTGATTGATATTGGTGAGAAGGACGGAGCCAAGGTCGGTCAGGAGGTCAGTTCACTTGAAGGGTTTGTTGGGGTCATTAGCCGCACGGGGAATTTTACGTCTACCGTTACGCTGTTGACTACATTGGATCCTAAAAATCCGAATTCTTATGCTATTGCAGCGACAGTCTTGGGTAAGGAAAATCAATCGTTTGGTATGATTGAAAGCTATGATCCGGGTACGAACACATTTCAAATGACTCGCATTGAAGAAAAAGATCCAATCGCAAAGGGTGATCAGATTATTACGTCTGGTGCAGGCGGGAAGTTCCGCAAAAACCTAATGATTGGAACGGTGGAGAAAATTCAGGTTGGAGAGTTCGGCAAAACACGGACAGCGATTATTAAACCGGCAGCCAGCTTTGTGGATTGGAAAGAACTGCTCGTCCTCTACACTCCTGAGGTACCGGAATAATGAAGATGCGCGGTCAGGTTCTGATACTGCTGCTGTTTGTCCTGTTTATAGCTGAAGGAACGATTCTTCCGTGGCTTCTCCCGGATAGTTGGCATTCAAGAATGGTTCCAAATTTTGTGTATGTCGTAATTTTGTTTGTATCTGTGTATTACAGCCGTCATACAGCGTTGGTGCTAGGTATTGTTTTTGGACTTATTCATGATGTAGTGTACTACGGGTTTATCATTGGCCCTTATTCTTTTGCAATGGGGTTGTCTGCATACTTATTAGGGCTTGTGTTTACTGCTAGACGTGCACCGATGCCCATTATGATGGCGGCCGTATTGATTGGTAGTTTCCTGCTGGATTCTATGCTTTTTGCCATTGATCAGCTGTTTCAACTGAATCATCAGACTTTCAATTGGGCACTTGCTCAGTATATGATTCCTGATTTGTTTATCCATTTTCTGTTCGCCCTCATCATTTATGTCCCAGTTCGCAAGCAATTGCAGCGTTTGGGTACCCGTGTGAAAAAGGAAGAGACTGTCTAGGTCTTTTTACACACATTTTGTCCGGGTTAGCAGGGATTTGACGTCCCGGGGACGAAATGATTGAGATAGGAGGGACAGGCTAATGGCGGTGAAATCGAATCATGTCACGATTAAAGGCATCAAAGATGGCCTGGTATTCCTGCTGGACGATCAATGCGAATTTGAGGATTTGCTGGGTGAGCTGCGTTTTAAGCTGGAGCACAGTCATCAAAATATTTTAACTGGTCCGATCATTCATGTGGATATTAAACTGGGAAGTCGGGAAGTAACTGAGGAGCAAAAGGAAAGTATTCTGGAGATTTTGAAGCAGAAGGGGAATCTGCTCATCAGGTCTGTAGAATCACCCGGATTGCCTGTGGTAGTGCAGGGCAAGCCCCCAATTCACACGGTGACAGGGATTATCCGTTCAGGACAAGTGCTTCATCACGATGGAAACTTACTCTTTTTGGGAGATGTTAACCCGGGTGGAATTATAACTTGTACCGGTGATATCTATGTCCTTGGCGCTCTGCGGGGTATGGCGCATGCAGGGATGGAGGGAAATAGTGAAGCGATTATCGCGGCCTCCTATTTTGCACCAACACAGCTGCGAATTTCCGAAATGATTAGCCGTCCACCAGATGAATGGGAGACGCGTGAATCCGGCATGGAATTTGCGTATCTCAAGGATGGCGCTATGCAAATAGATAAAATGAGCAATATTGTGCGTCTGGGCCGCGATTTTAACGTGTTCAAAGGGGTGTAGCACATGGGAGAGGCTATCGTCGTCACTTCAGGAAAAGGCGGCGTCGGCAAAACGACGACGTCAGCCAATATAGGAACAGCGCTTGCACTGCTCGGCAAAAAGGTGTGTTTGGTGGATACGGATATCGGTTTGCGTAATCTAGACGTTGTGATGGGTCTGGAAAACCGGATTATTTATGACCTTGTTGATGTAGCGGAAGGTCGTTGCCGTCTAAATCAGGCACTGGTTAAGGACAAGCGTTTTGAGGAGCTGTATATGCTACCAGCTGCTCAAACCAAGGACAAGAGTGCTGTTACGCCGGAGCAGGTTAAGGATATTATTTTGGAGCTTAAAAAGGATTTTGAATATATATTGATCGACTGCCCTGCGGGTATTGAGCAAGGCTTTAAAAATGCCATTGCCGGTGCGGATCAGGCCATTGTTGTGACTACTCCAGAAAATGCTGCTGTACGCGATGCAGATCGGGTAATTGGTTTACTGGAAAGTTCGCACGTGATATCACCTAAGTTGGTGGTTAACCGCATTCGCAATAGTATGGTTAAATCCGGAGATATGTTAGATATTGACGGAATTTTACAAGTGCTTAGCATAGACCTTATTGGGATTGTACCGGATGATGAAATGGTAATTAAAGCAGCTAATACAGGAGAGCCTACTGTTATGAATCCGGATGCACAGGCAGCGATTGCCTATCGGAACATTGCGAGACGAATCTTGGGCGATACTGTGCCTCTTATGCAGCTGGACCAGAAAAAGAGTGTGATGACACGCTTTAAGAAGTTTTTTGGTATGGGTGGATAAGGAAAACAGGAAGTTATTGCTGGTGGTTGCTTGGCCTTTTCTAGTGAGATATTTTCACTGATTTCTAAGGGAAGTGTTACAGTAGCATTCATTTGTAATACTAGACACTTAAATAAGTCACCACTTATTTAAGTGTTTTTGGTTTGCTTTTTTAAATTTCTATAATTCTGGTTCGTAAATTTAGATCATTACATAAATGTTATAAATGCAAAACATATCCGGTGCGCTAGCGCCGGTTTTTTTGATTTTTAGGGTATGTAATCCCCAACCGGACAACATAAGTTGAAGCCCGTCCTCATAAGATGTAATAAACTTACCTCGCTGAGGGGGCTGAACAGGATGGACAAAAATTCCGGAATCAAGCAGCGCAGAAAAGAACGTATACAGCAGCTAATCGAGGGAAACAAAGCGGAGGCGTATTCCTCAGGCATAGATCAGAACAGGTACGGGTACAGAGAAATGAAATCGATGCCTGTAGTCAGTGCCAACTCGCCCAGAGACCCAGAAACCGAGTGGAAAAATGATCGACAACGTTGGCAGCAATCTTTTGGGGCAAATCGTGGTCCGTCTTTTTGGAGTTCCTTTTGGCGTAGAACTGTCATAGCAGCAGTGTTATTTGGAGTGGTGTGGGGCTTATTTCGCTGGGATATCCCCTATGCAGTAAATTTGAGAATGTTTGTCGCGGATGCCTTGAATAAGGACATGGATTTTGCAGCCGCCGGACAATGGTATAAAACTTATTTTGACGGAGCTCCTTCCTTCTTACCGATTTTTGGCGAGGAGCATGAAACGAAACAGGTAGACGCAAGTCGAAAGGGCTCTCCACCGATTGAAGGCAATATAACGCAGCCGTTTGTACTGAGCCTTAAAGGAGTAGAAATTACGCCGAATGTTACCGATAACGGGGCAATCGCTGTTAAAAGTATAGATGCAGGACGTGTATTAGATGTATTAAATCATCCCAAAAGTGGGATTTCAGTTACAGTTCGTCACACTGGCGGTATCACAGCAACTTACGGAAGGCTCTCACGCTCTACCTTAAAAGTGAACGATTGGGTTCAGGAGGGTGAAGAGATCGGTGTATTGCCAGCAAGTCACGGCGGTAGCGAGGCGGCGACTTTATTTTTGGCAATTCAAAGAGGGGATCAATACATTGACCCGTCGGAAGTGGTAGCCCTTGATTAATGTCCGAGGGGTGACCTTATCACTGCATCCACTGTTTGTACTGGTTATGCTGACCTCTGTATTAACTGGACATTTCATCGAGATCATGACCTTATTTACACTAGTGTTTATACATGAGCTAGGTCATGCGACAGCTGCTTCGTTGTTGGGGGCGCGGTTGCTTTCCATACAGATGTTACCCTTTGGAGGAGTGGCTGTCATTGAGGATCAGGGGAAGCTCAATGCGTGGAAGGAGATTGTCATTGCCCTAGCAGGCCCCCTGCAAAACGGAATCATGATCATCATTCTTTTGTGGCTTAGGAATGTGAGTGGGTTGGAGCATGATTATGTAAATTATATAATTCAGGGAAATGCTGTTATTGCATTGTTTAATTTGTTGCCAATTTTACCGCTTGATGGTGGAAAAATATTGCAGTCGCTGATTAGCTTATTCTTCTCTTATCACCGCACATTAGTATGGACTTTTAGAGCCAGTATCATAACAAGTCTGCTATTTTGCCTGTATGGTATTTCGCCGTTATTAAGGCAAGATGAGCCTTTACATTTAAATCTGCTGGCGGTAGGGATTTTTTTGCTTTATTCTAATATTGTGGATTATCGGAATATCCCTTACCGTTTTATACGTTTTTTGCTGGGGAGGGACGAGCTTTTTTACCGCGAAGCGGCTAAAGGAAGCATTGCCTTACCTATTGTATCCCTGCCCGTGAAACATTTGGAGCCTGTTTTGCGTCTTTTCAGAAGAGATCGATATCATATGGTTTACGTTATGAATGAACAGGGACGGATTGTAGCTGTATTGCCGGAACAACGACTTATACGTTCTTATTTTGCGGCACGCCCGCCAAATGGTGGAGAATCCAAACCAAAATAATGTTTATGAAATAAGGAAGAGGCTGTATTCAGAGAGGTTGAAAAACCATGAAGCAAATGATTGTACAATGCCAACAGCAGATGACCCAAATGGCACTGTTGGAAGAGGGACGATTGGTTGAATATGCGGCTGAACTACCGCGAAAACGGGGAATTCTAGGTTCTTTTTTCAAAGCGAGGGTGGTCAATGTGCTACCAGGAATGCAAGCCGCCTTTGTTGACATTGGACAGCGCAAGAATGCCTTTTTGTATGTGGATGACGTACTTCATGCTCATTTGGACAAGCAGCCAGAGGTAAAGCCGTCCATTTCTGAACTGTTAAAGGTGGGGCAGGAAATCGTAGTACAGGTATTAAAAGAGGCAGTTGGTAGCAAAGGAGCCAGGGTGACCACTCATTTTTCACTTCCGGGCCGCTGGATTGTTTACATGCCCCGTGCTGATTATGTGGCCGTATCCAAGAAGATTGAGCGTGAGGGAGAACGTGCCCGTTTGAAAGCCATGGGAGAGCAACTGCGCACGGGTGAGGAAGGGGTCATCATTCGTACGGTTTCAGAGGAAATGAGTATAGAGGCGATTGAAAATGATCTGAATCAACTACGTAAGCAATGGGCGGCTATTCAGCGCAAAGCGGGTGAACACTCCGCACCGTGTGAATTGCACCGAGATCTGAGTATCGTTCAGCGTTTAATTCGCGATGTGTTTACACCTGAGCAGGATGAACTGGTCATTGACAGTGAGGAGCAAGCAAAGGATGCAGAAGTAATGCTGCAGCAGATTGGTTCTGCGAAAGCTCATGTAAGTATATTTCGCAGTGCAGAAGAAACGATTTTCAAAGCTTATGGCATTCATGAGCAGCTGGAGCGCGATTTTGCACGAAAGGTATGGCTTCAGGGTGGCGGATACATTGTCATTGATCATACGGAGGCATTGACCGTCGTTGATGTGAACACTGGGAAGTTTACGGGCGGCAGTAATCTGGAAGAGACGGTGACCCAGACTAACATTGAAGCAGCAGAAGAGATTGCTCGCCTGGTACGTGTACGTGATATTGGAGGTATTATCATCATTGATTTCATCGATATGGAACAAGAGGAGAATCGTAGGGAAGTATCTTCTGTGCTGGAGGCAAGATTAAAAAAGGACCGGACTAAATCATATGTTGTCGGTTGGACGCGGTTAGGTTTACTGGAAATGACCCGCAAAAAAGTGCGTGAAGAAAAGACTCTCGTGTAGAACGTGCGTAATCAAAATTATTTCAAAACTAAAGGTTGAATGTGTACGAAGCTTATGCTACAATCATTTAGTATGTGTGATGCGTAAGATTGGCTGCACATGCTGTAACCGCTCCAATCAGGTACTGAAGTGCAGTATCCTAAGGAAACTGCCACCTGCAATTAGGCGAGTCTGAGACATAAGGAGGTGCAAGCAAATGTACGCAATTATCGAAACTGGTGGTAAGCAATACAAAGTTCAAGAGGGCGATGTATTGTTCATCGAGAAGTTGGAAGCTAATGATGGTGAAACTGTAACGTTCGATCGTGTTCTGGCAGTGTCCGGCGACAATGGCTTGACAGCAGGTACACCGCTTCTTTCTGGAGCTTCTGTAACAGCTAAAGTTGAGAAGCATGGTCAAGGTCAAAAGGTCGTTGTATACAAATACAAACCTAAAAAGAACTACCATGTGAAGCAAGGTCATCGTCAACCGTACACGAAAGTGACGATTGAAAAAATCCAAGCGTAAGAGGGTGCGATAATTGATTATCGTGCGTATTATACGACTGGAGGATGGCAGCATACAGGGGTTTTCTGTTAAAGGCCATGCGAATTTTGCTAAATCTGGCGAGGATATCGTATGTGCTGGTGTTTCAGCGGTAACAGTAGGAACTGTCAATTCGATTGTAGCTCTTACGGACGTTGAAATGGAAACGGAAATGGAAAACGGCTTTTTAAGCGCGTATCTTTCTCCTGAAAGTTATCATGATGCGAACGCACAGGTTCAACTGTTGTTGGAGTCCATGGTGATTATGCTGACAAGCATTGCTGAATCATACGGTAAGTATATTCAAATAGAAAATAAACAAAGAAGGAGGTAGACATCATGTTGAAATTGACATTGGATCTTCAGTTATTCGCATCGAAAAAAGGTGTAGGTTCCACAAAAAACGGACGTGACAGCAGATCGAAACGTCTTGGAGTGAAACGTGCTGACGGTCAAGCAGTTACCGGCGGTAGCATCTTGGTTCGTCAACGCGGAACGAAAATTCACCCGGGCACGAACGTGGGCATCGGTAAGGACGACACTCTGTTCGCGAAAGTGGACGGCGTTGTGAAGTTCGAACGTTGGGGCCGTGATCGCAAAAAGGTGAGCATCTACCCGATCGACGTTGCTCCAGTAGCAGCTACTGTAGAAGCTTAATAGCGGCTTAAACACGCTGAAAAAGCCTCCGGCACTTTTGTCGGAGGCTTTTTTGCATGATGGTAATGAACTGGAAAGTTAGTCTGTGCTATACTGGATAAAGGTTGTTGACTAGTCCATTTAATTATCGCAGAACGGAGAGAAGCCATGTTCCAGCGGATAAGAGCGCCTTATCTGGCGTTGGGTTCCATTCTGATTCCTTTGGTTTTTTCACTGCTCTATCCCAAAGCATTAACGATTATCATACTAGCTGTGTGGGCTGTAGCTGCTGCTTGTTTTGGTATGTGGTATACACATAGACAGGTTGAACATGAGCGGAAAGCTGCTTTGCGTTCTTTTGAGCGTACAGCGATAGCAACGCTTAACCATCATCGGCATGACTGGATGAATGATTTACAGGTGCTTTATGGCTATATTCGTATGAATAAGCATGATAAATCAGCTGCTTATGTGGAAACAATAAAGGGGCGGGTGTCGGAAGACAGTAAAATATCTAAGCTGGGTATTCCCTCGCTGGTGTTTTATTTGCAGTCTTTTCGCGTGAACGCCGGAAATTTACAATTGTCGGTACAGGTTGAGGAGGATTTAAAGTTAGACGCTGTCATGTCTCCCGAAGACGGCGAGTCGCTTGCCTCGGCCGTCATACAAACGGTGCGTGCGTATCAATATGGCGGGGGCCGGTCGTCCTGGGGAGAAGTGCGCAGATTGACACTTTATTTCGGTATGGATCAGAATGATGTTATCGTCCGGTTTGAAGGAAGTGACATACCTGCCGATTTAAATATACTAAAGCAGGTCAGATCCGTACTTAGAAGTGAACGCCTTCGAACAGAGAAGCTCCCTACGGGCGATATGCTTCAAATTCGAATGCAGTGCCAGACATAAGGAAGGTGTAACCATGTTTGTAGATAAAGCGAAGATTTTTGTTAAAGGCGGTGACGGTGGAGACGGATTAATTGCGTTTCGCCGTGAGAAATATGTTCCTAATGGCGGCCCAGCTGGTGGTGACGGAGGGAACGGTGGAGATGTAATTTTTCGTGTAGATGAGGGTTTGCGTACCTTGATGGATTTTCGGTACCAACGGCATTTTAAAGCCCAGCGTGGGGTAAAAGGTCGCAACAAAAGCCAACACGGAGCCAACGCTGAGCACATGATTGTCCGTATACCACCGGGAACAGTTATCATGGATGATGACACAGGTGAAGTATTGGCAGATATGACTCGTCATGGCCAACAGGTCGTTGTAGCTAAAGGAGGACGCGGAGGACGCGGCAATATTCGTTTTGCAACACCGAGTAATCCAGCGCCTGAATTGGCTGAAAACGGTGCGGAGGGGCAAGAACGTTATGTTACGCTTGAGTTAAAAGTGATGGCTGACGTAGGCTTGGTCGGATTTCCTAGTGTAGGAAAGTCTACCTTGTTGTCAGTTGTATCTTCTGCAAAACCCAAAATTGGCGCATACCACTTTACAACGATTACCCCAAACCTGGGCGTCGTGGATGTGGGCGATCAGCGGAACTTTGTGATGGCCGATTTGCCTGGTTTGATTGAAGGAGCCCATGAAGGCACTGGACTGGGCCATGAATTCCTGCGTCACATTGAGCGGACGCGAATTATTATCCATGTTGTGGATATGGCCGGCTCTGAAGGACGTGACCCGTTTGAAGACTGGACCAAAATAAACGATGAATTAAAGCAATATAATGCAGCTCTGGCTGAGCGTCCACAAATTGTGGCGGCCAATAAAATGGATATGCCAGAAGCTGAAGAAAATCTTGCTCACTTCAAAGAGCAGATTGCTACGATACGTCCTGACCTTGAAATCATGCCTATTTCCTCTCTGACACGTCAGGGTGTAAAGGAACTGCTCTATCGGGCTGCTGATCTGTTGGATCAAATACCGGACGAGCCGGTTGTTGAGGAAGTAGCAGAAGTTAATGAACGCAAGGTATTTAAGTTGGATACGACCGAAGACGAGGGCTTTACGATTGTACGTGAAAACGACACATTCGTGGTGCACAGCCCCAAAATTGAGCGCATGATGAAGCGCATGCAGATGAATTCGCATGATGCCATCTTGAAATTAGCAAGAACGTTGCGTCATATGGGTGTGGATGCTGAGCTACGCAAACGTGGTGCCACAGATGGTACATCTGTACGCATCGCTGATTTCGAGTTCGAATTCGTAGAAGGCAGCAGCTACTACTAAAAATTAAATAAAGCTTTAAAACCTGAACGGTTACTGCACTATAGGGAATTCTATAGAAGGCAGTAGCCGTTTTTTTTGTATTGTTAGCTTGCCGATTTTCATGAGTTTAGATATAATGTCCTCTATACAAAAACATAAGTCTTTGAGGAGAGGACGTTCTTGAAAGAGCGCTATTACTTGGTGCGGGAAGATATTTTGCCTGAAGCTATTGTTAAGACCATACAGGTAAAACTGCTGCTGGCTTCGGGAGATGTTAAAACCGTACATGATGCTGTGGAGCAAGTTGGGCTAAGCCGAAGCGCCTTTTATAAATATAAAGATGGTATACATTTGGTTAACCAGTTGGAGCGTGAGCGAATTGTCAATATCTCTATCGATCTAGAGCATCAATCCGGCATGCTGTCCAGGGTGCTCGGCAGAGTGGCGGATTACGGAGGTAATGTGCTGACGATCCAGCAAAGTATTCCACTGCAAGGTAGAGCCAACGTAGTTATCTCAGTCGAAATGTCCAGGCTTAGTGATGAATTGGGTGTTCTGCTGGAGGGCTTGGAAAGCATTTCTGGAGTCAAGCGGGTCCGTCTGATTGGGCAAGGCTGAGGCGATTCAATTCGTTAGATAAAAGTTAGCAGGAGGGGAATGGATGAAACCGGTCAAAGTAGGATTGTTAGGCTTAGGGACTGTAGGTACGGGAGTCGTTCGAATCGTTGAGGGCAATCAGGAAGACTTGAGCAGACAAGTAGGTTCACCGATCATCATTGAAAAAATAGCTGTAAAAAACATAGATAAGTATCGTTCCATAGAAGTAGACACCGCCAAACTTACTGAGGACCCGTGGGAAGTCATTCGAGACCCTGAAATTGATGTGATTATCGAAGTCATGGGTGGGATTGATCAGACGAAGGAGTACATTCTAGAAGCGCTAGAGAGAGGCAAACACATTGTAACAGCCAACAAGGACTTAATGGCATTGCACGGTTCTGAAGTATTGGCAAAAGCACAGGAAAAACAATGTGATATTTTTTATGAGGCTAGTGTGGCAGGCGGTATCCCGATCATTCGTACACTCATTGAAGGGTTCTCCTCTGACCGTATTACCCGCATTATGGGGATTGTGAACGGTACAACAAACTTTATTTTAACTAAAATGAGTCAGGAAGGAGCCTCGTACGAGGAGGTTCTTAGGGAAGCTCAAGAACTTGGATACGCAGAATCTGATCCGACCTCAGATGTCGAAGGATTGGATGCGGCGCGCAAGATGGCAATACTGGGAACCCTTGGTTTCCGCTCTAATGTAGAGCTCAAGGATGTAAGCGTGAGCGGTATTTCAAAGGTAACCAGTGAAGATATTGCCTTTGCTAAAAAACTAGGATATGAAATGAAGTTGCTTGGTATTGCAGAACGCCAAGGTGATGAATTTACGATTAATGTTCAGCCGACTATGGTGCGCAAGCAGCATCCATTGGCATCGGTGAACGGAGTATTCAACGCAGTTTATGTACATGGTGAAGCAGTGGGAGAAACCATGTTTTATGGTGCAGGTGCAGGCGAAATGCCAACAGCTACATCAGTAGTGGCTGACCTGGTAGCTGTAGTGAAAAACCTCAAACTTGGCGTAAATGGGCTAAAAGCAATCGTACCCTACAATCCTAAAAAAATTTGCAATGACGAAGACGTGTATTTCAAAAATTTCGTGCTTTTACACGTAGATGATAAAGCAGGGGTATTGGCACAGATTACGCAGGTATTTGCTGAATTCAATGTCAGTTTGGCATCTGTCGTGCAGCAACCGAATGAGACTAATCCTGATGCTGAGATTATTATCGTGACTCATTTAGCTAGTAAAGCAAGTATGAAAAAGGTTTTGGAGCATTTTGAAACTTTGGACGTGATTCGCCGCATCAAGAGTGTATATCGGGTAGAGGGATAGTTAATAAAAGCAGGAGGAATCATCTGTATGACCGTTTTGAAAACAGCAAGAGTGCGCGTGCCTGCGAGTACGGCTAACCTAGGACCTGGCTTTGATACATTGGGCATGGCGTTGTCTCTATACGCATGGATTGAATTAAAAGAGGCCGAGCAGACAGCTTTCCATCTGTACGGGGATCAAATGAATGGCGTTCCCCAAGATAAAACCAATTTGATTTACAAGGTAGCACAAATGGTTTTTCGTGAAGCAGGTGTATCTGTTCCTGAGCTGGAAATTTCGATGTACTCGGATATTCCGCTTACCCGTGGCTTGGGCAGTAGCGCTTCCGCTATTGTAGGTGCCTTGGTGACTGCTAATACGCTGATTGGCTCGCCTCTGTCGGATTCCAAGCTATTTGATATGGCAAGCGCTATTGAAAAGCATCCGGACAATGTCGGGGCCTCTTTGTTTGGCGGTATTATTACTGCTGTGTGGGATGGCAAACATGCCAAGCACTTACGGATTGAACCGGATGCTAATCTAGAGGTAATAGTAGTTATTCCAGATTTTCAACTGTCCACGTCGAAGGCCAGAGAGGTCCTGCCTACCCATGTATCCTTGAAGGATGCTGTATACAATATAAGCCATGCTTCAATGCTGGTAGCGGCATTGGCATCGGGCCGAACAGATCTAATCGCCGAAGCGATGCGTGATCAGCTTCATCAGCCTTACCGCGCGGCACTTGTACCGGGTATGACAGAGATCCTACAGAATGCGTACCATTATGGTGCATTAGGTGTGGCCCTTAGCGGTGCTGGACCGACATTGCTGGCATTGACGGATCAACGGGAAAATCGTAAAGCGGAGCTTGAACAGTATTTAACGGAGACAATGAACAAAGAAGGGATCACGGCGTCTGTTTTAAATTTGCGCCCGGAGATTGAAGGAGCTAAAGTATATACGGAAGGGAGTACACACCCTTTTATGGATATGATTAAAGGGGAACTTACGATATGATGCGAATTGCACTTCTTCCTGAGGGGACTGTTTCTCATGAAGCAATTAAATATTTGTTAGGAGATACACCCTGTGAACTACTGTTTTACAAGCATATAGCAGACGTATTTCAGGCAATAGACAAGGGACAGGCAGACTATAGTGTAATTCCTATAGAAAATACGATTGATGGCTCTGTAAGTTTGCATATGGACTGGCTTGTGCATGAGGTAGACATTCCAATGCAGGCGGAATGGGTATATCCTTCAATTCAAAATCTTATTGGACATCGTAGTGAATTTCTCGGGGATCAGGACAAGCTTGATTTGATCAAAGTGGTCAAAATTATGTCCCATCCTGTAGCGCTTCCCCAATGTAAAGAATTCATACAAACTTTCGCTCCTCAAGCCGAGCTGGAGAGTGCAGGAAGTACGGCAGAGGCCGTCGAAATTGTTAAACATAACCCAGGTAAAGGTTGGACCGCTCTTGGAACCAAGCTTGCGGCTGCCAAACACGGGTTAGATATTTTGGCCAGCAAAGTGACGGATCATGATAACAATTTCACCCGCTTTGTCTTGATTGGACATCAACCTGTAAGGTTCCCGCGTACGCCTGAAGGCCAGCGAACCAGTATTCTGGTTACGCCGCCGCAGGATTTCCCAGGAGCGCTGCATCAGGTTTTATCCGCATTTGCATGGCGCAGGTTAAATCTGTCTCGTATTGAATCGCGTCCGACCAAAAAGCAATTGGGGAATTATTATTTTTACATTGAAGTTCTGGAATCTCTGCATTCCGTTTTGCTTCCGGCAGCCTTTGCAGAGATCGAGGCTTTGGGGTGCCATGTACGTATTCTTGGCTCTTATCCAAGCTACAAGTATGTTGAAGCAGCGATCGAACCTATTTTGAAGGAACATTAATCGGAGGTGTGGTTGTAATGGCAGAACAATGGATCTATCTGGATGGACAGCATGTGACTAAGGAGAACGCAAAGGTTTCTGTATATGATCATGGTTTCCTGTACGGAGACGGTATATTTGAGGGTATTCGTATTTATAACGGCAATATTTTTAAATGTAAGGAGCATTTAGAGCGGCTGTATGATTCTGCGAAATCTATTCAGTTGAACATTCCGTTGTCTCCTGATGAAATGTTGGAAGCAATGGCTGAAACGATTCGTCTTAACGAAATGCGCAATGGATATATCCGATTGGTTGTATCCCGGGGTGCTGGAAATCTAGGTTTGGATCCCCTTCGTTGTGCAAAGGCGAGTGTCATCATTATTGTCGAGCAGCTCACCATTTATCCGGAAGAAGCTTATTTGACAGGTCTGAAGACAATTTCTGTTTCTCAACGTCGCAACATCCCGGATGCTTTGAATCCAAAGATAAAATCATTGAACTACCTCAACAATATCCTGGTGAAGATCCAGTCTAATTATGCTGGTGTAGGTGAGGCTATTATGCTCAATTCCCAAGGATATGTGACGGAAGGTTCTGCTGATAACATTTTCATTGTCAAAAATGGAGTGTTATATACACCGCCTTGTTATTTGGGAGCGCTTGAGGGGATTACACGTAATGCTATCATCGATTTGTGTGCCAAGCTTGGATATTCGCTTAAGGAGCAACCTTTTACATTGCATGATGTATATGTGGCGGATGAGGTGTTTTTTACGGGAACCGCTGCAGAAGTGATTGCAGCTTATGAAGTAGATGGTCGTACGATCGGCTCCGGTGTTGCTGGTCCAGTGACTTTAGAGCTCCTGGCCGAGTTCCGGAAGATTGTGGATCAGGATGGCTATAAAGTGTGGCAGGACTAAAAGAATACGAGATCCTTTTGACTGAATGCTTGTAAGAGTATTCGGTTGAGAGGATTTTTTTGTTTGTAGGGGGTCATTCGCCTGGGAGGTGCATAGGATGTAATAACAGAAGCCGGGCGTTTATCCCGCCCGAACGAAAGTCTAGGAGGTTTGTGACCTGTGAAAATACACATCGTCAAAAAAGGTGACACTCTGTACTTACTGGCACAGAAGTATAATGTGACACTAGAGAAAGTTATTGCCGCTAATCCCCAATTGGCAGACCCTAATCAGTTGAGCATCGGCGAGAAAATCAAAATTCCGACAGATCCTGTTACGATGGAAACACAGCCGTCAACGGTCTATCAACACAAAGTTAAGCAAGGTGATACGTTGTGGAAGTTGTCCAAGGCGTGGAATGTACCGCTTAAGTTAATTATTGATGCCAATTCCCAGCTTAAAAACCCGAATGCACTTTTGGTTGGAGAAACAGTTAATATTCCACACTACAAAGAAAGCGTATCTGATCTTTCTGTGAATAAGAAAAATACCGCAGTGAAAGAAGAGATGACACAGCCTAAACCTGAATCCCCAACCAAGGAAGAGCTTACCCAGCCCAAGGCGGAATTAACACAGCCTAAACCGGAGAATATGCCTAGTCCTAAAGAAGAAATGACACAGCCGAAAGAAACAGTGAATCCTCCTAAGCTTCCTGAATTAAAACTGCCTGAAGTTCCTATGGCGCCTGTCAATATGGCACCCGTCAATATGGCGCCCGTAAATCCTGCTCCACCTCAATTGCAGCCCATAATTACTCAACCTGCCCCACCTCAACAAATGCAACCTATAGTCACCCAACCGATTGCACCTAAACCGCAGCTTCCAGTTCATATTGAGAAGCAACCCGTAACCGAAAAGTTTTGTGGCTGCACCAGCTCGAAGCCGATGGAGAATTCCTCATGGCCATTACAGCAACCGGCATTTGATTACAGTCCGCCAATAAATGCTATGCCGAACTCGTGGTATCCGGGGATTGGATCTCCTCAGAATTGGGGGAATGCTCCTGTAAATACTTCCTTTGCAGAACATGCCTCTCCTACTGTAGTTGCAGATCAGGGCTATCATCATGACTGTGAGCATCCATGGTGCTGGGGGCCTGTGCAGACAGCACCCATACATGCTCATCCCACACCTTATCCTGCCTATTCAGATTGCTGCTGCACCCCCGGATATTATCCGAGTCATGAAGCGTCTGAAAATACATCCTATCCTGTCTATCCTCCATTTATCCATCAAGGGGGCCCGCAGAAGCAACCAGAGAGTGCGGTCCAGGGTAGCCAGTGGGGCAACGCATGGGGAGGACCACAATATAGTATGCCTGCAAGTGGATACGTGTCCGACTTTAGCCAACCAATAGGTCAACACTCTGCGAATCACCCATATCATCCGTTCGCACATGGAAATGCACCTATGTATCCATTAGAGGGATATACCACGCCCTATATGTTTATGCCAGACTGTGGATGCCGGGAAGGAAACACCGAGTCGGCGCCAGCCTCTCCGGGAACGCAAGAGGTAGGTAACAATCTGACTATTCCATCTCAAAATGAAGTTGCTTCTTCTTCAAAAAAAGACGATAGCGCGCGTAAAGGCAAATCAAAAGATATCTCTAGCAGTACATCCAAAGAAGAAACATCCAAAGCCAAGGTTTCAAGCGAGCATGATACTATTAAGAAGCATAAATCCCGTAAATCGACTGGAGGAAGATCTCGCTCCTCATCCTATAGTGCTCGTGCACGTCAAAATCCATGGATTAATGACTGACGCAGATAAATACAAGAAAGAGGTAAACACTAGTAGCGTCCCGATTTGTTAGTCGTAAGGCTAAAGGAATAAAGTTAAAGAGGCTGTTATTCTGCTAGTTGAGAATGATAGTCTCTTTGTTTAAATGCAGTAATCTTAAATATGAAAAATGTCACTAAAAAAGATGTTGCTAATTAGTATGGCCATGTGCTATATTCTTATAGCTGTCTTTTACAAGATAGTTAGCAACACAAAAACAAAGTAGAATTGATTAAAAAATTCTTCTGAAAAAAAAGTGTTGCAAAGATGAGGCAAACGTGATATATTATTTAAGTCGCCGCTGAGATGCGGTGGTGAGACAAAGTGAGACATAATGAAGATTTGATCTTTGAAAACTGAACAACGAGTGAGTAAAATGATTTTGTTCGCAAAATCAAACAAGAGATATTTTATCTCGTCAGTTTCAAAATGAGCTAATCGCTCTTTCTATAACCAACTTCGGTTGGTCTTTAATGGAGAGTTTGATCCTGGCTCAGGACGAACGCTGGCGGC